>JBGOZF010000169.1:0-2500 GCA_041480065.1 Rhodocyclaceae bacterium | reverse complement strand
GCTCGGCGATCCGCCGCACCGCTTCTTCCAGATGTGGCAACAGACCGGCGGCAGCAATCGGCACCATGACATGTTCGCCTGGGTGGCCACGACCGCCGGCACCGGCACCGGCAGCGACAACGCCAACGTCAGCGCCGACAACCCCGGCCAGGGCGGCGAGCTGATGGGCTACTTCAACATGGCCCAGGGCGATGCGCCGTTCTTCCATCGACTGGCGCAGAGCTACGCCATCAGCGACAACTACCACCAATCGGTGATGGGCGGCACCGGCGCCAACTTCTTCGCCCTCGCCACCGGCGACATGGCCGCCTACCGCTTGAACGGAAGACCTGCGACACCGCCGGCCAACCAGATCGAGAATCCCGATCCGCAGCCGCGCACGGAGAACTTCTACCTCCGCGACGGCTATGCCGGCGGCTCCTACGTCAAGTGCGCCGACCCCGCCGAGCCCGGCGTCGCCGCCATCCAGTCGGTGCTGCGCGAAGAAGGCCGCCACAGCAAGTGCGAACGCGACACCTACTATCTGGTCAACAACTACGACCCGCCCTACACCATCGGCGGCACGGCCAAGCCGCTCGGCGCCGACAAGTTCGTCTACCCGCCGCAGACCGTGCCGACCATCGGCGAGGCGCTGTCGGCCAAGGGCGTCGCCTGGAAGTGGTACACCGGCGGCCGCGACATCGCCGACGTGACCGACGACTCCCTGTTCCCGCTGGTTCGCATGATGGTGGCGGCGCAAATGCCGACTGGCACGCCCGATGCCGTCATCGACGCCATCGCCATCGCCCAGACCCAGCCGCTGATCTACAACAGCATCGGCGATCCGCACAACGCCTCGGCCAATGTCGTCGGCGGGCCGTTGAAGGCAAACCTGCAAGGACTCGAAAGTCTGCACAACGACATCAAGAACGGCACCCTGCCCGCAGTGTCCTTCGTCGTGCCCAAGAACCTCGACAGCGGCCACCCCGGCTACTCGGTGCCGGGCAAGTACGAGCTGTTCATCGCCGACCTGCTCGCCCGCGTCCAGGCCGATCCGGCGCTGTGGGCGGATACTGCGGTCGTCATCACCACCGACGAAGGCGGCGGCTACTTCGACAGTGGCGACATCCAGAACCTCGACTTCTTCGGCGACGGTCCGCGCATTCCGCTGCTGCTCGTTTCGCCCTATGCGCGCCGCGGCCATGTCGATCACGTCTACGAGGATCACGCCTCGGTCCTCAAGTTCATCGAGCGCAACTGGAGGCTGCCGCCGCTTTCCGCGCGCAGCCGCGATCGCCTGCCCAACCCGCGCATGGACGACGACAACCGGTACCGCCCGCTCAACGCGCCGGCGATCGGCGACCTGATGACCCTGTTCGACTTCTGTCGCGGCGACTGCCGCGGCGACGGCAAGCTCCACCATGGGCAGGGCGACGACTGATCGCGTCCGAGCCGAGGGCCATGTCGCGCTGACCTTCGTCGGCGCCGACTTGCCCGACCGCATTCTCGATGCTTTCGTCGACAGCGGGCTTGTCGACGCCGCCGACGAGCTTGCGGCCCTGCTCGAAGTCCGTCGGCAGTTCGAACGCTACCGCGACTACTGCGACTGAAGGATGGCGCTTGTTCGAGATGTCCGGTTGGCGGCAGCATGCCGTCGAGTGGAGCCGTTGAAGTGAGATCGCCTCCCCGCGGCGCACCCCAACGCCAGTTCGTCTTCGTCAGCGAAGGACGTTTGCAGGAAGCACCGACAGTGCGGCACCTGCTGCGATTCCTGCAGCCGGTCGGTACCGACGACCGCTGCCAGGACATCCTCGATCGCTTTCTAGCCGACGACGCCACCTACGCGCTGCCGGTCGTCGATGTCGCCGGCCGGCCGGTCGCGCTGGTGGATCGCAAGCACTGCATCGAGTTCTTCAGCAAGCCCTATAGCCGCGAGATCTTCGGCCGCCGCAGCATCCTCGATCTGCTCGCGCATGACGACTACCGCAGCACCGACCCCATCATCGTCGAAGACAGCCGCAGCGTCGAAGACGTGGCGCAGATGATCATCGATGCCGGCATGCATCACATGGTGACCGGCTTCGTGGTCAGCAGTGAAGGCCGTTACCTCGGCGTCGCCAACGGCCACGACCTGCTCAATGTCATCACCCAGCGCCGGCAGGCCGAGCTCTACCACCTTGCCCATTACGACAGCCTGACCGGCATTCCCAACCGCATATTGCTGGGCGACCGGCTCGACCAGGCCTGCCGCGATGCCGAGCGCAGGGGACACCTGGTAGCGCTGCTGTTCATCGACATCGACCGCTTCAAGCAGATCAACGATTCCTTCGGCCACGCCACCGGCGACGCCGTGCTGCGCGCCGTCGTCGAGCGCATCAAGGCCGCCGCCCGTCGCTCGGACACCGTGGCGCGCCTGGGCGGCGACGAGTTCGTGGTGCTGATGGAGGACCTGGACGATCCGGCCGACGTGGACCTGGTCGCGCAGCGGCTGCTGGTCTCCATGCGCGAACCGATCGAACTG
>JBGOZF010000168.1:0-2531 GCA_041480065.1 Rhodocyclaceae bacterium | reverse complement strand
TGGCCGCCGGACAGATTGCCGCCGCGGCGATTCAGGAATTCCTTCAGCACCGGGAACAGGTCGAACACCTCATCCTCGAGCACGCCCGCGTCGCCGGGATTGCGGCGGGCGAAGGTGCCAAGTTTCAGATTCTCGCGCACTGTGAATTGCGGCAGAATGCCTCTGCCCTGCGGCACATAGCCAATGCCGTGCCTGACCCGATCATGGGTCGGGGTCGCGGCAATTTCCTCGCCGTCGAGCCGGATGCTGCCGTCGGTCTTGTCCATCAGCCCGACGATGGCGCGCAGCAGCGTGGTCTTGCCGACGCCGTTGCGTCCGAGCACGCTGAGGAAGCCGGCGTCGCCAACCTCCAGCGTAACATTCTGCAAGGCGCGGCTATTGCCGTAGAAGGCGCTGAGATTGTTGATCTCAAGCATGACCGAAGCCCCCCGAGCCAAGATAGGCTTCGCGCACGAGCGGGTTGGTCTCGACGTCGCTGACGCTGCCTTCCGCGAGCAACTTGCCTTGATGCATAACCGAAATCGAATCGCCGATTTCCTTGACGAAGCCCATGTCGTGCTCAACCACGATCAGCGTGTGCCGGCCCTTCAGCCGGTTGAAGATCTCCGCGGTCTTGCGGGTTTCCTGGACGGTCATGCCGGCGGTCGGCTCGTCCATCAGGATCAGCTCGGCGTTCTGCGCCATCAGCAGCGCGATCTCCAGCCACTGGGTTTGGCCATGGGACAAATAGGCGGCCGGCGCCTCCATTTGGTCGATGAGATCGACGAAGCCGCAAAGGTCTTCCAGTCCAGCGGTGTCGTCGTTCTGGGGCCCGCGCATCAGGTTGGTCCACACGCCCGGCTTTTTGCAGTAGGCGACTTCCAGGTTCTGGCGCACGGTCAGTTCCCGGAACACGCTCGGCACCTGAAATTTACGGCCAACGCCCGAGCGGGCGATCGTATACTCCTCAAGCGATTCAAGATGCTTGCCATTGAACACGATCGAGCCGGCGGTCGGTTTGACCTTGCCGCAGATCAGATCGAGACAGGTGGTCTTGCCGGCGCCATTCGGGCCGATCAGGCAGCGCAGCTCGCCCTTGTTAATGGTCAAGTCGAGCCCGTTGACGGCCATGAAGCCGTTGAAGCTGACGGCCAGATCGCGCACGACCAGATGGGTGCTCATGCGATCTCCTTCGGACGGCTCGATTTCGTATCGACGGTTCCGTTCTGGCCATGACCGTCGCCGGGCCGGATTTTCGCCAGCAACTGGCCGATCAGGCCAGCGAGGCCGGAGGGCAGGAAGAGTACGACCAGCACGAACAGGACGCCCATCACCAGGGTCCATGTGTCGAGGAAGGTCTTCGATTCCGACAGAGCTCCCTGCATACCAGTGACCAGCACCGCGCCGACGAAGGCTCCCGGCAGGCTGCCGCGGCCACCGACAGCACACCAGATCACTACCGACAGGCTGAGAGGCACGTTGAGGAAGGTCGGCGAGGCGAACTCCATCACGATCGTGTAGAGCATGCCGGCGAGACCGGCGATCGCCGCCGAGATCGCCATCACGGTGATCTTGTAGCTGGCGACGTCGTAGCCGAAATACTGCACACGGTCTTCCTGGTCACGGATCGCCTGCAGGATGAGGCCGAATTTGGTGCGAGAGAGCACGTAGCCGAACACGAGGATGACACTGGCGACGGAGGCGATCAGATAGAAAGTGGTCCGGTTGTAAGCGTCGAACACGATGCCGCCGATGGTCAACTGCGCCAGATCGGTGATGCCATTGAAGCCGCCTGTATATTGCTGCTGGTCGATGATCAGCAAGTTGACGACGACTAGCATGGCCAGCGTCGTGATCGCCACGAACACGCCGGTGACCCGGCCGCGGAACATGAACCAACCGAGCCCAGCCATCAGCGCCGAGGGCACAACGATGCCGGCGACGATGGCGAAGGTCATCGAGTAGAATGGCACCCAGAACCAGGGCAGCTGCTGGACATTGTTCCAGACCATGAAGTCCGGCAGGCCTTCGGCGCCAGTCTGAACCGGAATGGTTCGGAGCTTGAGAGCCATGGCCATGCAGTAGGAGCCGAGACCGAATGGCAGTGCCTGGCCAAGGTTAAGGATGCCGCCATAGCCCCAGGACAAAGACAGCGCCATCGCCAGCAAACCGAACACGAGATAGCGGCTGTATTTACTGATCAGGAAGTCGTTGACCAGCACATAGGGCATCAGATACATGGCGGCGATAAGGATGACGATACCGATCAGTTCCGGTTGCCAGAAACCGGTTGCGCGTTGGCGCGAAAGAGACTGAGGAGGCTTGCTCATGCGCGCACCTTTGCGACGAACAGGCCCTGGGGCCGGAAGCGGATGACGCTGATGATCAGGATCAGGACGGTCGCCTTGGCTATGGTGTCGTTTTGGAGGAACGCAATCACGCCTGTGACCTCGCCCAGGGCGAAGGCGCTGATGACCGTGCCGAACAGGCTCTGCACACCGCCGAGCACGACGACCATGAATGCGTCGAGGACGTAGCTGGTGCCCATTTCG
>JBGOZF010000167.1:0-2559 GCA_041480065.1 Rhodocyclaceae bacterium | reverse complement strand
GGACCTGATCTGTATCTACGTCGCCATCGGTCAGAAGGCGTCGTCGGTCATGAACGTGGTGCGCAAACTCGAAGAGTACGGCGCCATGGCCTACACCATCGTCGTTGCCGCCACGGCAGCCGAGTCCGCCGCACTGCAGTTCATCGCGCCCTATTCCGGCTGCACCATGGGCGAGTACTTCCGCGACCGCGGCCAGGATGCCCTGATCATCTATGACGACTTGACCAAGCAGGCCTGGGCCTATCGTCAGATCTCCCTGCTGCTGCGCCGTCCGCCGGGCCGCGAAGCCTATCCGGGCGACGTCTTCTACCTGCACTCGCGCCTGCTGGAACGCGCCGCGCGCGTTTCCGAGGCCTGGGTCGAGAAGCTCACCAAGGGGGCGGTCAAGGGCAAGACGGGTTCGCTCACCGCGCTGCCGGTGATCGAGACGCAAGCGGGCGACGTCTCCGCCTTCGTGCCGACCAACGTCATTTCGATTACCGACGGCCAGATCTTCCTGGAGACCGACTTGTTCAACGCCGGTATCCGTCCTGCCATCAACGCCGGAGTCTCGGTGTCGCGGGTCGGTGGCGCCGCCCAGACCAAGGTCATCAAGAAGCTCGGCGGTGGCGTTCGTCTGGCTCTCGCGCAGTACCGGGAACTGGCCGCCTTCGCCCAGTTCGCCTCGGACCTCGACGAGGCCACCCGCAAGCAGCTCGAGCGCGGCCGTCGCGTGACCGAACTGATGAAGCAGCAGCAGTACTCGCCGCTGTCGGTGGCCGAGATGGCCATGTCCCTGTTCGCCATCAACCAGGGTTACCTGGACGATGTCGAAGTGCCGAAGCTGCTTGCCTTCGAGGCCGAGATGCACAAGTACGTGAAGGCTCAGCACGCGGCGCTGGTGGAGAAAATCGAAACCACCAAGGATCTCGACAAGGACGGCGAGGCGCAACTGGCCGCCGCGATTGCCGAGTTCAAGAAGAACTGGGCATAAGGCAGACAAATTATGGCTGGCGGTAAAGAGATTCGGACCAAGATCAAGTCGGTCCAGAACACCCGCAAGATCACCAAGGCCATGGAAATGGTGGCCGCGTCCAAGATGCGCAAGGCGCAGGACAGGATGCGCGCCGCCCGTCCGTATTCCGAGACGATCCGCCGTCTGGCGGCGAATCTCGCCGCGGCGAGCTTGAGCGATTACCGGCATCCGTTCCTGGCCCGAGGCGCGCAGGCCACGCCGACGCGCGTCGGCCTGATCGTGGTGACCACCGACAAGGGGCTGTGCGGCGGCCTCAACACCAACGTGCTGCGCATGCTGGTCGGCGCCATGCGCGGGTGGGAGCGCGAGGGTGCCACCGAGATCCGCGTCACCTGCATCGGCAACAAGGGCTTGGGCTTCATGCAGCGCATGGGTGCCAACGTCGTCTCCAACGTCGCCCATCTTGGCGACACGCCGCACCTGGAGAAGCTGATCGGCCCGGTGAAAGTCATGATCGATGCGGTCCAGAACGGTGAGCTTGATCGCGTGTATATCGCCTACACGCGTTTCATCAACACCATGAAGCAGGAACCGGTGGTCGAGCAATTGCTGCCGCTGACCGGCGAACGTCTCGGTACTCCCCAAGGTTCGTGGGACTACCTCTACGAGCCGGAGGCGCGCGTGGTGATCGATGAGCTGTTGATCCGCTATGTCGAGGCGCTGATCTACCAGGCGGTGGCCGAGAACATGGCGTCGGAGCAGTCGGCGCGCATGGTGGCGATGAAATCGGCCACCGACAATGCCGGCACGGTCATCAAGGAACTGCAACTCGTCTACAACAAAGCCCGCCAGGCGGCGATCACGAAAGAGCTTTCGGAAATCGTCGGCGGTGCGGCGGCCATTGCCGGTTGATTGGGCGAGGCTAACGTGAGCGAAGCGAACGTTATGACGAGACCAAATCGCAGCCCCGCGGCGATTGCGGGCTAACGAATTCAGTCATTAAGGAAACGACTATGAGCAGCGGAAACATCGTTCAGTGCATCGGCGCCGTGGTGGACATCAAGTTCCCCCGCGAAGGCATGCCGAAAGTCTATGACGCCCTTGTCCTCGACGAACCCGGCGGCGGCATGGCCGAAGAAGGTCTGACCTTCGAGGTCGAGCAGCAACTCGGCGACGGCGTCGTCCGCACCATCGCCATGGGTTCCTCCGACGGCCTGCGCCGCGGCATGAAGGTGAAGACCACCGGCGCCGCCATCTCCGTGCCGGTTGGCACCGGCACGCTGGGCCGCATCATGGACGTGCTCGGTCGCCCGATCGACGAAGCCGGCCCGATCGCCAGCGACGAGAAGCGCCCCATCCACGCCGAGGCGCCCAAGTTCGACGAACTGTCGCCCTCGGTGGAACTGCTGCCCACCGGCATCAAGGTGATCGACTTGATCTGCCCGTTCGCCAAGGGCGGCAAGGTCGGCCTGTTCGGCGGCGCCGGCGTCGGCAAGACCGTGAACATGATGGAGCTGATCAACAACATCGCCAAGTCCTACGGCGGCTACTCGGTGTTCGCCGGCGTCGGCGAGCGCACCCGCGAGGGCAACGACTTCTACCAT
>JBGOZF010000166.1:0-2584 GCA_041480065.1 Rhodocyclaceae bacterium | reverse complement strand
TACACGATCCCGGAAGAACACCGAAGAACACCTCAAACAGCGAAGAAGACTCCAGCTCCGCTACGCCACGCGGAAGAAAACAACCAAGAACTTCCACTTTCACGTCGTCACGTTTGAACCGGTTTCAGGTCGGCCGCGACAATCAACGCTGCCGGGCAGGTGGTGGGGGTCTTCTACAACGCGGGCAGTCCCGTTCCCCACTCATTCATCACCGGCGCCAACGGGGTGGGCATCACCGATCTCAATGCCTTGGTTACGCTGCCGGGGGGCGTCTCTCTCCAATGGGTTGCGGCGATCAACGATATGGGACAGATTGTTGCCGATGCTTCGAACGGTCACTCATATCTGCTTTCGCCTGTTCCCGAACCCGAAACCTATGCGCTGATGCTGGCGGGACTCGGGCTGATGCGGCTCGTCGCCCGGCGCAAGCTACGACCTATCGCCTGAATCCCCGGCCAAATGGCTGTATCCGACCCCGCTGCGGCGGGGTCTTGTTTTCCTGCCGGGCCGCCGACTGCTCAGGCCTTCGGCGAAGGACGGAATGACGGAGTTGCGGTTGTTCTTCGCCAATTGCCCGCGCAGGCCGGACACTTCCGCTGTCAGGTTCGCCACTACTTCCTTCCGCTCCTCGCCTTCCCTGCGCGGTGCTGCGACCTCGTCCGACGGCCCACAATGACTTCCTCCTTCTGTGCCTGCGTCAGTTCAGCCAAGTCGACAGCGATTCCAGTCGTCGTGATCCGCTGCGTCGGGCGGCCATCGGCCATTTGCAGTCGTTGGAAACGTCTCAGCTGTCTGGGCGGCGTATGCTAGCAATGTACTGGTCAGGCCGAATGGACAGTACCGGAATTTGTCATCTATTCCTGCGAAAGGAGTGCGACGATGGGGAAAATTCGCGCCTGGGCGGCTCCGGCCGCCGGGCAGCGGCTGGAACGCTACGAGTACGATCCGGGCCCGCTGCCCGACGACGAAGTCGAGATCGCGGTCGAATATTGCGGCATCTGCCATTCCGACCTGTCGATGATCGACAACGCCTGGGGCTTCAGCGCCTATCCGCAGGTGCCCGGCCACGAGGCGGTCGGCCGCATCGTCGCCATGGGTTCACGGGCCATGGGCCTGCAGCTTGGCCAGCGCGTCGGCGTGGGCTGGACCAGCAGCAGTTGCCTGCATTGCTCCCCCTGCGTCGGCGGCGATCAGCATCTGTGCAAGGACTCGAAGGCCACGATAACCAACCGCGGCGGCTTTGCCGAGCGCCTGCGCGCGCAATGGATCTGGGCCGTGCCGCTGCCGGAAGGCGTGCGTCCCGAGGTGGCCGGGCCGTTGTTCTGCGGCGGCATCACCGTCTTCAGCCCACTATTCGAGTACGGTGTCTTGCCGACCAGCCGTGTAGGCGTAGTGGGTATCGGCGGTCTGGGTCACATGGCCGTCAAGTTCGCCCGGGCCTGGGGGTGCGAGGTCACGGCCTTCACCTCCAGCGCGTCGAAGCACGCGGAGGCCCGGGCGATGGGTGCCCACCGCGTGGTGGTGAGCAACGACTCGCAAGAGATCGCCAAACTCGCCGGTTGCCTTGACCTGGTCATCGTCACTGTCAACGTTCCCCTCGACTGGACGGCCATTATTGCCACGCTGGGGCCGCATGGCCGACTGCATTTCGTCGGCGCTGTGCTGGAGCCGGTGCCAATAAAGGTGTTCTCGCTTCTCGATGGCCAGAAGAGCATTACGGGCTCGCCGACCGGTTCACCGGCAGCAATGGCGAGGATGCTCGAGTTCTGCGCCCGCCACGGCATCGAGCCGCAGGTCGAGCACTTTCCGATGAGCCGGGTCAACGATGCGCTCGATCACCTGCGTGCTGGCAAAGCGCGCTACCGTATCGTCCTGGATGCCGATTGGGATAACTGAACCGCGGATGCAATCGCGGCTCTATAGCGAAAGCCAGCGTTGGCAGGACAGCTTCCGGCCAGAAGCAGCCAGTGGCGGCCTGAAGTTGCCATGCCGGCTCAAGAGTGATGGCCGTCACTCGTCAATCGATGTGCCAAATGAAGAACGGGAGCACTAGCTCCCGTCATCCAAGATATTGCTGAACTATTGGTCAGGTGATCTTGCGGCGCCGCGCGGCGCCTATGCCGGCCAGCGCCAAGGCAGACAGGGCGAATGACGAAGGTTCAGGTACGGTGTTCGAATTGATGTCGAAAACCGCAATATCGCCACTCGCCGGCCAAAGCCACTGACTCACCGAGCCTTGGTTCATATTAAGGGTGATGCTGTCAGACGTGAAGCTAAAGTCAGTAAGGAAGTCTGCAACGAAACCCGTATTCGAAGCTAGGGAGACTGAAGTGAGAATCTCATCGAATCCGCTAAACGTATAGAGTCCAAATCCCGACCAACCACCCATGGTGTTTGAAGAGAGCGTCAAAGTGCTGGCGCCAAAGTCGAAGTCCATATAACCGATCACTGTTGTCCAAAACAGGATATGACGTTGGGTCATCCGGAGGTGTAGGGTATCGGTGAGCGACCAAACTCATCGACACCTGACCGAAGGAGACCCAACGTGAAAGCATCATGCAGCATGTTCAGTCAAATACTCAAG
>JBGOZF010000165.1:0-2771 GCA_041480065.1 Rhodocyclaceae bacterium | reverse complement strand
TCGCGTGTGAGACAGGCGATTTCGTATCGATGCGCTTTCAGCAACTCGGCAACGAAGGTTCTGCCCACCGTGGCGCGCTCGCTATACAGGCGGTTGAACATCTCGGCCACCTTGCGCACACCCACCGCTCCCATGAGCGCCTTCAGGCGCAGCACCTCGGCGCGCACCCAATCGGGCTTGCGCCGACCACGCGAAGGCTCGTTGACGGGCACTTCGAGCGGCGCGACAACTGTCGACGCCACGACACGCGCCCTGCGTCGGACATGGAGACTTTTTCGATGGCGATGCTGCCGGCCGTGAAACGCGATCACCGCCACAATTATCAGCACCGTCACGAATAGCGACAGTGCCCGAAGCCATTCAATTCCCATAAAATGGCGGCATGATGATTCATGCCGATGCGATGGTCCCGGGCGTCGTTCGACGCCGACATTCAACCCCAGAGAAGCCCACGCGCACCCCGTCGAGGGGCGCCCGTAGGCCGGGGGAACGCACGTCGCGTCGCGGCACAAGGGGTTGCTTCGTGAGCACCGACGCCCACATCGAACTCAAGAAGGTGCTCGGCCAGCCGGTGCTGACCGAACTGCTCACGCAACTGAGCCGCTCGGACTACCGCCCCTTCCACGGCCACGTCACCGGTGTCGAGCTCTTGGGCTCCGATGGCGGTTTCGCGCGTTATCGCCTCACCGTCGAACCCTGGCTTGCCTTCCTCGCGCATCGGCGTGATACCTATCTCTTCCAGGGCCTCACCGTCGTTCAGATCGTCGAAGCCATTTTTGCCGACTATGCGGGCGAGGGCCTGCTGGTGCCCGCATGGCGATGGGAACTCAAAGACCCGTCGATCTACAAGCCGCGCAGCCTCACGACCCAATACGAAGAAGACGATCTTGCTTTCGTCCTACGTCTGCTGGCCGAAGAAGGCTTGTTCTTCTGGTTCGAGCATGAGGGCGATTCCTCGGCCGCTCCGTTCGGCAAACATACGCTGGTCATCGCCGACCACAACGGCGCCTTCAAGACCAACCCGCAAGCGCGTTCGCAGTACAAGCGCGCGGACGCCACCGAATCGGAAGACACGATCCAGCACATCTCGGGCACTGTGCGGCTCGCCACCAACGCCGTCGAGATGGCCAGCTTCGACTACCGGGGTGTGCACACCCGCCCCGTCGGTGGCCAGTCCGCCGTTACCGTCAGCGACGAATCCATCGACCTCACCACCGTCGACCATCCCGGCCAGTACGCCTACGTCGACAGTGCGGAGGGCGAACGCTACGCCCGCAACCACATCGAAGCGCTCGACGTGCGCACCAGGGTTCACCGAATGGCCGCCACCCTGCGCCATGCCAGCGCCGGCACCAGTACCACCGTCTGCGGCCATCCCGAATTCACCGGCGACGACGAGAACTCCAAGTTCGCCTTCGTCGCCGTCGAATACAAAGCCGCCAACAACGTCAAGGCCGACCACAAGGCGGGCCTGACGGGCCTGTTCGAGTCCGCCGGCACCAAGGAAGCGCCGCTCTACGTCTGCCGCATCGAGGCCATCCCCGTCGCCGTGCCCTGGCGGCCCCTGAACGAGGACGGCCATGGCCAGCGCATCCACCCCAGGCCCACGGCCAGCGGTACGCAGACCGCCATCGTCGTCGGCGTCGAAGGCGCACCGCTGACCGCCGACCGCGACCACCGCATCAAGATCCAGTTTCACTCGACGCGCGGCGACAGGAGCCACAGCAATCAGGCGCACCCGAAGGGCAGCAACGCACCCGCCAACGAAACGGCGGGCGTGTGGGTCAGGATCATGACCCAGCAGGCCGGATCGAACTGGGGCGGCAACTTCGTTCCGCGCATCGGCCAGGAGGTCATCGTCGCCTTCCTCGAAGGCGATATCGACCGCCCCGTCATCGTCGGCACCACCTACAACGGCCGGGGCCAGGACAACAGCCAGGCCAACGGCACGGGGGCCAGCGTGGGCAGCACGACGGCCAACGCGCCCGCGTGGTTCCCCGGTGCGGCTGGCGATGGGCAATCCACTTCGGATGTTGAGAACCATGCCCATCAGGCCGTCTTCTCGGGCTTCAAGACGCAAGAGCTTAAAGCCAGCCAGAGCGGCCAGGGCGGCCACAACGCGCTGATCTTCGACGACACGCCACAGCAGGCCGGCACAAGGCTACTGACGACCCAATACAGCACCGCACTGAATCTCGGTCGGCTCAAGCAGCAGTCGGACAACCGCCGCCAGGCAAATCGCGGCCACGGCGCGGAACTCACGACGGAAGCCTACGGTGTGCTGCGGAGCAACGGCATGCTGCTTTCGGCCGACGCCCGTCCCAACGCGGGCAGCACGCAGATGGACAGCCGCGAGGCCATCGCGCAATTGACGCAGGCGAAGGAACTGACCAAGACGCTGGCCGACACGGCGCAGAAACACAACGCCAAGCTCGATGGCGAAGCGGCACCGGACAAGCTGCCCGCCGTCGATCAGATGGGCAAGACGGAAGAATCGCTCAAGGCGACCGACAATCGCGGTGGGCAGGGCCAAAGCTCCGGCGGGCAATTCGTCGCGACGGGCGGCGGTACCGGCACCGTGCCGGCCTGGACAAGCCCGCTGCTGGTTTTTTCGGCACCGGCCGGCATCAGCGCCTTCACGCCGGTCGACGTGGTCATGAGCGCCGGCCTGACGCTGACGCTGTCCAGCGGCCAGGACGTGAATCTGGTCGCTCAGGAAAACATATCCATCGCTGTCGAGAACGGCATCGTCATCTTCACCTACGGCAAGG
>JBGOZF010000164.1:0-2892 GCA_041480065.1 Rhodocyclaceae bacterium | reverse complement strand
GGGGCGAAGTCGGGATGGTCAAGAAGATTCTGGCAGAAACCGGCAGCCGCTTGCCGGCTGCTGGCTTCGGCGTACACCGTCTTGCTGACCAGTTCGTAGTACTGCATGCGGTTGAGGGCCGCGCGCTCCGCGTCGGCGGCGTTGGTATAGCGGTACTGGCCGGCGCCGGAATAGTCCTCCAGGGTGGGAAGCTCGCCGTTGTCGGCGGCGGTGCTTTCCTGGGCGCTGTGGGCGATCAGGTTGCGATGGTCCCACGAGGCGACGGTGACCATGTTCGGCTGCACTTCGCAGCGGGTGCTGAGCGTGTGGATCGAGTCTTCGGCTTCGGTGGCGCTCAAGCGGTGGAAGCGGATGTTCTCCTGAAGACAGGCGGGCCAGGCGTAAGAGGAGTCGACGATGACGAGAGTGTGGCGGCTGTGGGGCTGGGTCCTCAGTTGCCACCCTTTGTCCACGGGACGACGAGGCCCAGCCCGCGCCACCGAGCGCTCGATGCGCGAAGGGGGCGCATTGCTCGTCGCTGACATGGCCGGGCGGTCGAGGGAACTGCCCCGACCTACTTGCCGACCGTAGCTTTGCGCCTGGGCCAGCCCAGCGCCTTGGCGGCCAGAGCGAGGTCTTCGTCGGTGATCTTGCCGGAATGCCAGAGGTGGAGCAGCAGGGCCAGGGGCTTCGGAATCGGCCGGCCGGTCTCGTAGCGCGAGCCGCCGCTTTGGGTAACGCCGAAGCGGGACCAGAAGTCGTGTTGGTTGAGGCGGCGCTGCTTGCGCAACTCGTGCAGTTGGGTGAGGTCGAGTTTCTTTTTCATGGTCGGGGCGATCCGTCGCTGGATACGGGAGGCACGGTTCAGAGTTGCGAGCGATAGGCCCCAAAAAGATAGGTGCCATCGCGTGTGACAGTACCGCTGATCGCGCGGGCTTCGAGGTCGACCAGTTCGCTGCGCGAGTTGAAGGCATAGTGAAGCTCGCCGCCGTTGACGAAACGGATGTGATGGGCGACCGAACCGACGATGCTGACGATGGTGTGATCCACGACTTCGGCGAGGTTCGAGATGCCGACGCGGCCGATACGGGCACCCTCGAACTGGATGCAGCCGTTGCTCACCGTCGCTGTGCCGCCGATGTGGTCGGGCAGGGCGACGCGTAGCGGAGTGGGTTTCGCGCTCATTGCTTCTCGTCCCATTGCCAGATCGTTTCGCCGTAGTCGCCGCCGAGGGAGGGCATGACTTCGCCTGCCTTGAAGCGGCGGCGGGAATCAGCTTGGGCGGGGGTGAACCAATAGCCGGCCTTCGGGCAGGGCTGGCCGGCGGGGCAGCGCAGGCGAGTGTCCGCGCTCGGGGCGGACGGATCGCGCAGCGGGAAATGCTCGCGAGCATAGGCGACAAGGTCTTTCGGATAGACGAGGTGATCGCGGTAGCTCGTGTCGTCGATGTCCCAAAGGAAGGTCACCAAGGCCGCTTCGAGGCACCAATAGCCGAAGTAGGAAGAGCCTTCCTTGTCCGTGTGGGTGCCGTGCCAGTAGCAGTCCTTCATGTGCTTGTACCAGTTCTCGACGAACTCTTTGACGAGGGCGGGACGGTCGGCGGGGTCTTCGGCCAGGATGGCGCGGCCCAGGGGGCGATAGGCATCGACATGGAGGGAGTAACGGCCGGGGTCCTGCATGCTTCCCGTGAGCTTCTCGACGACGCGCTCAAAGATGGTGTCGCGGCCACGATTGAACTCGGCGTTGCGGTCAAGCCAGCCGACGACCTTGGGAATCAGTCGCTCGTGCCCAAGCAGTCGACACAGGGCCAGCAGCCACATGACGTAGACGTAGGCTTCTAGCTGGGTGATTTCGAGGGTGTGGGCTTCGTTGGGGCGGGGGTTGTCGAGGGGAATGTAGGTGTCGAAGGCGGTGATGACCGACGGAAGCTGGTCGTGCAATTGTGCAAGCGACAGGCCACCGGTGTAGTGGAGAAGGAGAAGCTCCAACTTCTCGGATGCGACACTCCACGCGAAACTTCTTCGTGCACCATCGCGGATGTTCTCCTTCCAGATGTGCTTCGCAGAATCGTCGATTCGATATTGCAGTTCCTCGTCAAATTCCTTGTAGTGGGTCTCGTCAAGGAACATCTGCCTTCGTTCATCTCGAAATGCCATATGCTGCTCCTACAATGCTCCGCCGCTCGGTTGTTTGCGAGCTTTCGGCGGCGTGCTTTCTAAGTCCATCCCGGAACCGACCACGTCGATTAGTACGTAAAGGCGGGTAACCTGGGCATTGCTAGTGGGACCGGGGAGGCAAACGAATATCCAGCGCGCATATCCTGCTTCTGTGATTTCGTTCGTCTTTGATTGCCTGACCGCCAAGTTCTTTGGATCTTGTCGCTTGAGCGCCTGTGGAATTCGCTTCTCGGTCCAAGGCTCGCCCATCTGTTTGCCATCGCAAGTCCTGCCCAGCCGATTCTTCGCCTCCTGCGTAATCCCCTTGGCGTCATTCTCCCCGAACTGCTTCGAGATGTGTTTCGCCTCGAAGACGACGAACTTCGGATAGGTAGTCGCGGCGGCGCGTTTCTCCGCGCTGGCCGTGAAGTCATAGGCAGGCTTCGGCGGCTTCGATTCGGGCGGCAGGAAGATGAGCTTGCCCGGCTTCGGTTTGACGACCATCTGGGGCATCGGATCGGGCTGGTTGTTCGGTGCCAGCTTCTCGAACAGCCCATCCAGTCCCTTGCCCTTGGGCGGATTGACCAGCCGTTTGTACTGGAGCGTCTGCTCCATCAGCATGTAGCCGTCCATCTCGCAGTCGGCGCCGTTCTTCTGGTTGTCCTCGATCTGCGCCTGGCACTCGTTGTTGGTGGTGTTGGTCTGGGCGCTGGCGTCAGGCTTGTCTTCCGGGATGGTCAGCGTCTTCGACTGGTCG
>JBGOZF010000163.1:0-2923 GCA_041480065.1 Rhodocyclaceae bacterium | reverse complement strand
TTGGTGGGGTGGGTGGTTATCCTGGCGGGGGGGGCCGCGCCCGTGGGGGGGGCCGCGCGCCCGCGGCCCCACGGCGCTGCCGCCACGCTGCCAAGTCCATATGATTACCTGGCGGGACTGGAGAGCCGTCGCAGCGCCAACGAAGCCGCGCGGGTGCTCTACGTCGGCGCGACGCGGGCCGTGCGCCGATTGCACCTGCTCGGCGTCGTCGAGCGCAACTCGAAGGGCGAGCTCAAGCCGACCAAGGGCAGCTTCCTCGATCTGCTGTGGCCGACGGTCGGCAGCGAGTTTCTCGCCGTGAGCGACGCGCCGGCCGACGCGGTTGCTGCGGACGCAGAATTCGCCTCGCGGTTCGTCAGGCTGGCTGCGCCCGTGATAATCGATGTTTCGCCGGCCGCCGGTGATGTGGCGCCGCCGGCGGCAGCCGACGAGGACGCCACCGCCGATCCCTACGCCGCCGACATCGGCACGCTGGTGCATGCCTACCTGGAGATGATCGTCGGCGATGGCCTCGATGCCTGGCCGGGGGAGCGCATCGCGCGCCTGCGGCCGGCGATGGAAGTCTGGCTCGGTCGGCGCGGTCATGGCGACCGCGACACCTCGCTCGGCGCCGAGCGCGCGGTGGTCATGCTGCAAACGACGCTGGCGAGCGACGATGGTCGCCGGCTGCTCGGCAGGCATGAAGCCGGCAGCGCGGAGCTTTCATTGGCGCGGGCGGAAGAGCAGGGCGCGTCGACGCACGTGGTCGACCGCACTTTCGTCGAAGACGGCGTGCGCTGGATCGTCGACTACAAGACGGCCGCCGTCGAGGGCGATCCGGTGGCCCACGCCGAACGCTACCGGCCGCAACTGGAACGCTATGCGGCGCTGTTCGCCGGCGAAGGACTGCCGATTTGCATGGGAGTGTTCTACACTGCGATCGGCAGGCTCATCGTATTGCCTTGACATTTGAAAGGACGGCCCTTGGCCACCCAACCCGAAATCACCAACATGGCGCTGTTCTGCGACTTCGAGAACATCGCGCTCGGCGTCCGCGACGCCAAGTATGCCCCGTTCGACATCCGCAAGGTGCTCGAACGCCTGCTGCTCAAGGGCAGCATCGTGGTCAAGAAGGCCTATTGCGACTGGGAACGCTACAAGGAGTTCAAGGCCACCATGCACGAGGCGGCCTTCGAACTGATCGAGATCCCGCATGTGCGCCAGTCGGGCAAGAACTCGGCCGACATCCGCATGGTCGTCGACGCGCTCGACCTCTGCTACACCAAGTCGCATGTCGACAGCTTCGTCATCATCAGCGGCGACTCCGACTTCTCGCCGCTGGTATCGAAGCTGCGCGAGAACAACAAGTACGTGATCGGCATCGGCGTGCGCGATTCCACCTCGGACCTGCTCTCGGCCAACTGCGACGAGTTCATCTTCTACGACGACCTGGTGCGCGAGCAGGAGGCGAAGAAGAAGCGCGCCGAGAAGAAGGCGCCGGCCAAGACCAGGAAGCCGGCGGCCAAGGCCGACGGGAAGGTGGACGAGAAGGCAGACGAGAAGCCGGATGACGACCGTCGCCATGAGGTTCTCGACTTCATGGTCGAGACCGTCGAGGCCTTGGTCGCGGAGCGCGGCGAGGAGGAAAAGATCTGGGGCTCCATGGTCAAGCAGACCATGAAGCGGCGCCGGCCCGGCTTCTCCGAATCCGCCTACGGCTACCGCTCGTTCGGCGAAATGGTCGAGGATGCGCAGAAGCGCAAGCTGCTGGTGGTGGTGAAGGACGAGCGCCCCGGCCAGTATGCGGTGCGCCTGCCCGCCGCCGAAGAGTAGCCATGCCCGTCTCCCTCGAAGGCAAGCTCGTCGTCGCGCTTTCGTCGCGGGCGCTGTTCGACTTCGAGGAGGAGAACCGCGTCTTCGAGGACCGCGACGACTCGGCCTACATGGCCGTGCAGCTCGATCGCATGGAGCAGCCGGCCCGGCCGGGCGCGGCGTTCCCGCTGGTGAAGAAGCTCTTGGCCTTCAACGCCGGCGGCCAGCACCGCGTCGAAGTGGTGATCCTGTCGCGCAACGATCCGGTGTCGGGGCTGCGCGTATTCCGCTCGGCCGAAGCGGCCGGGCTGCCGGTGGAGCGAGGCGTGTTCACGCGCGGCCAGCCGCCCTACCACTACCTGAATCCGCTCGGCGCCCACCTGTTCCTTTCCGCCGACGATGGCGACGTGCGCGCGGCGCTGGCGGCCGGTTTTCCGTCGGCGCGCGTGTACCCGCAGTCCTTCGTCGATGCCGACCGGCATCCGCAGGAAGTGCGCATTGCTTTCGACGGCGATGCCGTGCTGTTCTCCGACGAGGCCGAGAAGGTGTATCAGAAGGACGGTCTGCCGGCCTTCGTCGCCCACGAGCGCTCGCATGTCCGCCGGCCGTTGCCGGCGGGGCCGTTCAAGCCGCTGCTGGAGGCGCTGCATCGCTTGCAGGCGGCCGCCGGCTCGCTGCCGATGCGCATCCGCACGGCGCTGGTCACGGCGCGTAGTGCCCCGGCGCACGAGCGCGCGGTGCGCACGCTGATGGACTGGCATATCGAAGTCGACGAGGCGATGTTCCTCGGCGGCCTGCCCAAGGGGCCGTTTCTCAAGGAGTTCCAGCCCGACTTCTTCTTCGACGACCAAGCCGGCCACTGCGAGTCGGCGCTTCACGCCGGCCCGACCGGCCATGTGGTGAGCGGCATCAAGAACGGCTAGCCCGAACATTTCGCCGGATCGCGGGATGATGGTGAGGCGAGACGCGAGTGGATTTGCGCATCCCGCGGCAAGCCAATAGCCGAGCCTATTGGCGCGAAGCGGGGGCGCGAAGACGCCGCGTATCGGCCGCCAGCACCCGCGAAGGCCGGCGGTACAAAGTGGACTTCGGGTCGATTCATCGAAAGCCTCATTGGATGTGACATACGGTC
>JBGOZF010000162.1:0-2953 GCA_041480065.1 Rhodocyclaceae bacterium | reverse complement strand
GAAGACGAGGTTTCCTCGACGGATGCCGCCTGCTCGCTGGAGGCCTGGGAGAGGGACTGGGCGGTGGATGAGACCTGCTGGGTGGCTGAGGCGATGGTGTCGGTGGTGGCGTTGACCTCGGTGATGGTCTGGGCGAGCTTGCCGACGGTGTTGTTCACCGTGTCGCGCAGTTGCTGGAGCTTGCCCTGATACTCCTGGCGGATCGTCTGGGTCATGTCGCCCTTTTCCATGGCGACGAGGACGCGCATGACTTCATTGACCGGACCGATGACGGCATCGAGCGTGGCATTGACGCCCTCGACGATCTTGCGATAGTCACCCTGGTGCTTGGTGGCGTCGGCGCGCGTGTCCAGCTTGCCTTCGACGGCGGCGGCAGCCAGGAGATTGGCGTCCTTCACCAGCGCCTGGATCGCGCCGGCGCTACGATTGATCGCCGCCACGATGTCGTCATAGGCCGCCTTGACGGCCTGCGTTTCGGCATCGGCTTCCGCCGGGACGATGGAAAACCCGACGTTGCCCCGCGCCAGTTCGCCAAGTCCCTCGACCAGCTTGTTGGTCTCGGCCGCCTGATAGGCCGCCACTTTCGAAGAAACGCGGGCCGCCTGCTTCACCGCCGTCTGGTCAGTCACCATTTCCATCACGCCGATGATTCCGCCATCGGCGCCGCGCAACGGCAGGCCGGTATACGCGATGTCCAGGCTGGCGCTGCCGGGGCTGGCGTGGGTCTCGCTGCTGCATTGCTCGCCGCCGTTCATGGCACGGGCGCAGGCGCAGCGGTCGGTACGGCAGTCAGTAGTCCTGAAGAAGTCGTAGCACTTGGTGTTCGCGAGCTGCGGCGGCGTCTTGCCACCAACGCGGGCGCCGACGTTGTTGATGTACTGAATGTTGAAGTCACGGTCCATCAGCGCGACTGGCGCCGGCATGTTGTCCAGGAAACCCACCAGGCGGTCGAGCGTGCGGTTGATTCCCTCGACGATGGCGCGGAACTCGCCCTGGTGTTTGCTGGCGTCGGCGCGGGTGCCGAGCTTGCCGTCGACGGCAGCGGCAGCAAGCCCGTTGGCATCCGCCACCAGCGCCGCGATCGAGGCACTCATGTTCTTCATCGCCGCCTTGAGCTGCCCGGTTTCGTCTGTCGAGTCCACCTCGATCTTCACCGACAGGTCGCCGGCGGCAATGGCGTTGGCGGCGCTTGCCGCCGCGGCAAGCGGCTTGGTGATGCTGCGCGTGACCCAGAAGCCAAACAGCGCTGCCAACGCGGCCGCGACCAGGCCCAGCACCAGAACCAGGTTCTCCGTTTGGGTTGACAGGCGGCCCGCTTCTTCGCCGGCTTTCTTCATCCCATCGGCCTGATGGTCAACAATGTCCTCGACCGCCTTGAGGTAGTCGCCCTGGCTCTTGCGGACGACGGTCATCAGCATTTCCACGGCTTCGTCCTTCTTGCCGGTCTTCAGCAGGCCGATGTATTTCTCCTGATTCGCGTCGGTAATCCCCCGGGTTTCCTGGGCTCTGTCGAATAGCTTTCTACCCTCGGCAGACTTCATCTTCTTGTCGAGATTCTCGAAGTCCTCGCCGATCTTCTTGCGGGCTGCCTGCATGCGATCGAGTTCCTTGGCCATTGCGTCGGGTTCCTTGACCAGTGCGGCGTTGCGCAGCGTCCGGGCAATGAGGTTGATGTTGTCGATGGCGTCGTTGGCGAGCACCGTCTTGGGAAACTTGTCCGCGACGACAGTGTCGATGGCGCCGTTGATCTGACCGACACGAAAGTAGGCGAAGGCGGAAATAATGGTCAATAAAACAAGAACGGCGCCGAAGCCGAGGCCGAGTTTCATTGCGATGCGCATATTCTTGAACATGGTGGTTTCCCCCGTCCTATGAGTTCATGTAATTGGCAGGTATCAACTCAGGCCGTGGCAGCAGACAGAAATGGGGGATGGCCCCCAATCCTCCACAGACAGCGTTGTGGCCCTGGCCATGCTTTGCTGTGCTGATCGATGACCCGCTGGACGGAAGCCTGGAGTGCCAGGCTCCCGGCCGGCGATCGCATCAAAGGTTGGATTCCATGACGGCTCCCTAGAAGCGGGCGAACTCGGCCTCATTGACCTGGCCGGCGCCGTCGCCCTTCTTGGGCGGGAAGGGGGCGGCATGGGTCACGGTGGGCAGGACACGGCTCTTGGCGACAGCCGGCTTCGCCGCTTGCCTGGTCCCGGTCCCGGCTGCGGTCCCGGCGACGGTGAAGAAGGCCATGAGTTCCTGGAGGTTGCTGGCCTGGCCGGTCATTTCCTCGGCGGTGGCGGCGAGTTCCTCGGAAGAGGACGCGTTCTGCTGGGTGATCTGGTTCAACTGGCCCATGGCGGTATTGATCTGGCCGACGCCGATGTTCTGCTCCTCGGACGCGGCGGTGATCTCCTGGACCAGGTCGGCGGTCTTCTTGGTGGCGGGAACGATCTCGTCGAGGAGCTTGCCGGCGCGCTCGGCCATGCCGACGCTATTGCCGGCAAGCTGGCCGATCTCCTGGGCGGCGACCTGGGACCGCTCGGCGAGCTTCCTCACCTCGGCGGCGACCACCGCGAAGCCCTTGCCGTGCTCGCCGGCACGAGCCGCTTCGATGGCGGCGTTCAGCGCCAGCAGGTTGGTCTGGTAGGCGATGTCGTCGATGATGCCGATCTTCTTGGCGATCTGCTTCATGGCACCGACGGTCTCGGTGACGGCCTTGCCGCCCTCGGCAGCCTTGCCGGAACCCTCGGCCGACATGGTGTCGGCGATCTTGGCGTTCTCGGCGTTCTGCTTGATGGAAGCCGACATCTGCTCCACGGAAGACGAGGTTTCCTCGACGGATGCCGCCTGCTCGCTGGAGGCCTGGGAGAGGGACTGGGCGGTGGATGAGACCTGCTGGGTGGCTGAGGCGATGGTGTCGGTGGTGGCGTTGACCTCGGTGATGGTCTGGGCGAGCTTG
>JBGOZF010000161.1:0-3003 GCA_041480065.1 Rhodocyclaceae bacterium | reverse complement strand
GCCGTGGCCGCGCTCTGCTCGACCAGCAGGATGGCGATGCCTAGCTCGTTGCGAATGGCGGTTAGGCGCTGGCTCAGTTCGCCGACCACGACCGGTGCCAAGCCGAGCGACAGTTCGTCGATCAGCAGCAGTTGCGGCCGGCACATCAGCGCGCCGGCGATCGCCAGCATCTGCCGTTCGCCGCCCGAGAGCAGTCCGCCGATGCGCGCCCGCAGGTCGGCGAGGCGCGGGAAGAAGTGGAAGACGATCTCCTCCTGCCGCCTATGTTCCGCGGCACTGGCCGCGCGCGGCACGGGCGCGATCAGGTTCTCGGCTACGGTGAGGTTGGGGAACACCTTCTCCCGCTCCGGGACCAACACCACGCCGCGGCCGGCGATCTCGTACGGCGGCCGGTTCTCCAGCCGGGCGCCCTGGAAAGCGATACTGCCTTCGGTGACGCGGGCGTCGTCGATGCCGAGGAAGCCAGAAATGGCGCGCAGGGTGGTGGTCTTGCCGGCGCCATTGGTGCCGAGCAGCGCGACGATCTGCTTGTCGGGAACGGCCAGCGTCACGCCCTGCACGGCGGTGATGACGCGCTTGTAGACGACCTCGATCTTGTCGACCTGCAACAGCGGGGCGTTCACTTACGGACCCCTGCTAGCGGCTTCTTCTTGAACGGCCAGAGCAAAAAGTAATTCTGCATCCGCCGCCAGATGCCGACCAGCCCGAGCGGCTCCAATATCAAAAACAATATCATCACCACGCCGAAGGAGGCGTAGTTGACCGCGAAGATATCGCCGGCGAGGCTTTTCGCGTTCGGCAACAGTTTGAGCAGGTTTTCGATCGCGTAAGGAAAAACGGTGACGAAGGCCGCACCTAACAGCGCGCCGAGCAGCGAACCCATACCGCCGATGATGATCATGGCGACATATTGGATCGATAAGAACAGATCGAAGGCTTCGATTGAGACAAAGCCGCGGTAATAGGCGAACAGACAACCTGCCACGCAGGTCATGGCGGACGAGATCACAAAGGCGAGAAGCTTGTAGGCGGCCACGCCGATGCCGAGCGCTTCGGCCACCGTTTCCTTGGCATGGATGGCGCGCCAAGCGCGACCGCTGCGGCTGCGCAGGAGGTTGATGCAGATGAGCAGGCTGCCCACGGCGAAGGCGAGCAGAATGAAGTACCAGATGCGGCCGTCGTTCAGGACGATACCGGCGATCCGCGGTTTCCCCACCGTGATGCCCGTCGAGAAGCCGCGCTTGGTCTCGTATTCGCCGCCGAGATAGATGACGATGAAGTGCAGCGCCAGGGTGCTGACCGCGAGATAGAGCCCGCGCAGCCGCAATGATGGGAGGCCGAAGATCAGGCCGAGGACGATGCCGGTGAGCGCCGAAGCGGGCAACGTCACCCAAAATGGGGCGTTGATCTCGCGCGACAGGATACCGGTGGTGAAGGCGCCGGCGGCGATCAGCCCGGCGTGGCCGAGCGAGATCTGTCCGGCGTAGCCGGTGAGCAGCATGAGCGACAATGCGCCGATGGAGGCGAGCAGCACCTGGCATGCCAAGTCGAGCAGGAAGGGCGAAGCCATGAAGGGCAGGGCGACCAAGGCCAGCGCGAAGACGATAAGGGTCACGCGCTCGCCGCGCGTCTGGATCAGGGCGATCTCGTCGGCGTAGTCGGTCCGGAAATAGCCGCTGGCGCGGGGCAGGGGCCTAAACACGGTCGAGCTCCTCGCGCGTGCCGAACAGTCCCCACGGGCGTACGACCAGCATCGCGATCAGCACCAGGAACGGCACCACGTCCGACAAGAGCGGATCGACGTAATAGATGAGCAATACTTCCGCGGCGGCGACGATCAGCGCGCCGAAGAGTGCGCCGACGAGACTGTCGAGGCCCCCGACCAGCGCGGCGGGGAAAGCCTTCAGCCCGATTACCGGCATGGTAGCGGTCAGTCCCGAATCGAGGGCCATCAGGATGCCGGCCAGCGCGCCGGTGAGCGTCGAGAGGCTCCAGGCTAACGCGTAGACCCTGTGCAGGTTGATGCCGCGCTGGGCCGCGAGCAGCGGGTTCTGCCCGGCGGCGCGCATGCGCATGCCCCAGCGGCCGAAGCGCAAAAAGCCGAACAGCGCGCCGTAGACGGCAAGATTGGTGCCGACCAGCGCGGCAGACCACAGCGAGATGTACGCGCCGCCCGGCAACATCAACGACGGATTGGGCAGCGCCAGCGCCTGCGCCGGATATTGCTGCTGCGCCGACCACACCAGCAACACCACGCCGCGGATCAGAATGCCGAGCGCGACGGTAGTGAGAATGGCGGCCAGCGCCATCTCGCCGGTCATCTTGCGCATGAGGAAGACATAAACCAGCACGCCGACGACGAGGCTCAAGACAACCGCCGCCGCTAGCGCCATCGCGGGGTGGCCGGAGAACAAGGAGGCCGTCGCCAGCACCGCATAGGCGCCGAGCATCATCAACTCGCCGTGCGCTAGATTGAGCACGCGGCTGACGCGGTAGATCAGCACATAGCCACAGGCGATCAGCGCGTAGATCGAGGCAAGGACAACAATGTTGACGAAGAGTTGCAAGGCGAAAGATGTCCGCTGGGGTTCAGTCTAGTAGAGCGTCATTCCGGCCCGGCGCAAAGCGCCGAACCCGGCCATGGTCCCGGTGGTGGTTCTGGATTCCGAGCTCGCGAGCGTCGCTCGCGCTCCGGAATGTATGCGCGAGAGATATGCGCACTCACTTCACGTCATAAGTCTTCCAGTCCTGCACACGGGCGATCTTGTCGCCTTCCCACTTGTAGATCCGGTAATAGAGCTTGGTGCGGAAGTGGTTGTCCTTGGTCCACTCGATCGGGCCGCCGCGCAAGCCCTTGGTGTCGACCTTCAGGTTGGCCATGGCTGCCGCGAGCTTCTCTGTGGTCGGCGGCCATGCCGTGGCCTTGAGCGCCGCCTAGATCACCATGCCCGCGATCCAGCCCTCCGTCATCTGCTGCGGGGGATACTGCACGCCCGCCTTCTT
>JBGOZF010000160.1:0-3368 GCA_041480065.1 Rhodocyclaceae bacterium | reverse complement strand
TTCGCACGGCCCCACCACCCACTCGATGATGGCACCGCAACCCAACGAAATGATGCCGACCATGCGCGCTATCGGAAAGCCCAGCCCCGCTTTCTGCTGCGACACTTGCGGATACGCCCACTGATTCGCCACGGTATCTGGCATCGACATCGTCGTGCCGTCGATCAACTTGACTTCCCGACCACGCCAGCACCACGACGACGGTTGCGCCTTCACCAGCTGCCGTCCCATCGCATCACAGAGTTCGGTGAGCAACGCCGGCGCCAGCCGTTGCCGCGCTTTGCAGTACGGGCCATTGTTCAATCCGCATGGCTTCTCGCCTTGCGATATCCGTGCGCTCACGCCCCGCGCCACGGCGTCCTGACAGCTTTGATCGGCGCTCATGACTTGATCGACGAACAATCCCAGCGTGATCAATGGCGAGTAGATGCGCTGGCGACATCCCTCGCTATGTCGTGAAATCCAGCGCTCAAGTTCCGCCTGCCCAAGCAAATTGCCCAACGCCCCTGCGCAGCCTTGTGCAAATCGATTTCGGAACCGTTTGATTTGTTCCCTGAAACGCCTGACCTTGGTAGCATCCATTTGGGCTGACCCTCCTGCGTTATGCAACACGGATTCGACACCCGCATCGTAACGTTTCGAGTTCGTCAGCCCACTTCTATCTCATTGGTTTATAGACGCTATTTCTTAAGGTAGTGCCATTGTAGCCTGGCCCCTTTAATCGCTGAACCAGGGGCAGCCGCTGGGCAATTCGCGGTTTCTGGATCGTATCGAGCGGGTTACCGGGCAGCGGTGCGAGGCAAAGCCGCGCGGTCGGCCGAGAAAGCAAACTTCCGACGTTACGGGGCCTGAAGGGCAGCTTGGGCTGGAAATATGAGCCTGGCCCCTTTTAATTGTTCTTTTAATTGCTTTTAATTGTGCCGCCACCAGATCGAGGAGGGCGCCGGCAGGCGTCCTCGGCATGTGGCTTTGCTGTTACGCGACGCCTTGTAGGCAACGATTCCGCTGGCATCGCTGAAGGAGTAAGGTCAGCGTCCATAGCCATCTCTGTGAATCGCCCCTGCCGAAGTCGCTGCTCGGCGGACAAAGACCGGGTACGACGGGCTCGCTATTCTTGACGCTCGGTGCCGGCGCGGTGTTGGCGCGTCGTGTCGACGCGCTTTACGGCAATCGGCCGGAGCGGAAAACTCTATTCCATCGACCTCTGCGCATTCGCTCCCGCGAGCGCCCGATTCACCATTTCCTGTACAGCCGGCGCCATGTGCATCGGGATCAGTTCGATCTGAGGGTGGGCCGCAGCGAACACCCTGAACACCTCGTCAGCAAATGCCTGGCCAATGGACTCGATGCCAGTGAAATCAAGGATGACCGTCTTGAACCGCTCAAACCGCATCGTCAGGCGCTTCGCTTGCGAACGGGAAACGAGCTTTTCCCCCTCGTATTGAGCCAACCGAACTGGCACAACTGTTCGATCGAAGTTGAATTCGTCAGGGGCCGCGAATTTGTGGAATATCTCTCTGGACGTCCGTTCACTGTCATTGGCGATCTTCATGATCACGAACGTGCCAGGAGCGTCTCTTGGACGTTCAAGCAGGAAATCGGGCAGCCCATCTCCATGCATGAAATGGAGATTGCCGTATCGAATATCAAACGCATCGAACATCTTCGACGAGAAGAAGATCCCTTCGCCGGTGTGATTTGCGGGGTCGGTCGTCAGCTTGCCCTTGGCCAATTCGAGGATCGACTCATGAGGATCGAACAATCCGAGGGCCCGCTGAATCTTCAGGAAGATACCCTCCCCGTCGTCGAGGACCCAGCCTTCGGTATGCAGTGCGGTACGGCGAATTCCGACGCTCACGTTCTTGCCCCCGGAATGGTCGATGGCGTTGTTGATCATCTCGGTCATGCCGTAGTGCCAGATGTCGCGAACGTTTTCCGGGAAGTCGAGGACCACCGGCGCGCACACGGTTCGCCATACGACATCTTCCGCAAGTCCGTCGAGGACGAACCCCTCGACAGCCTCCCGCTGAA
Organism: Rhodocyclaceae bacterium; assembly: GCA_041480065.1. Classification (GTDB taxonomy): domain Bacteria; phylum Pseudomonadota; class Gammaproteobacteria; order Burkholderiales; family Rhodocyclaceae; genus Fen-999. The sequence goes on along the minus strand of JBGOZF010000160.1, from coordinate 1,337 downwards.
CAGCGAGGCGGTAAATGCGGCCTCTGGTAGCCCCTTCTGGTAGCAAGTCACCAGCGGCCACCATCTTTGACAGATGGTTGTTCGCCGCTTGCCGGCTGATGCCGAACTCAAGCATCAATGTGGCGGCGACATCCTTCCCGCCGGCGTCTGCCAGGGCCAGGGCACGTCTTCTAAGGGCTGATTTATCAATCTTCATAAGGTATATTGTCAATAAATACTCGGTGATTGTCAATATAGTATTCATGTATTGTCAATTATCTGATTGACAATAGCTGGACTTCAGGCTTGGTTATGACAGCCCGTCGATCACAAGCGTCACTTTCGCCAGCCGAGCCGCCGCGTAGATCAGCGAAAAGTAATGCTCTTGGTCAGCCGCTTATTGACACCCGGTGCAAGAGAAGAACGCCCCGGTCTTTTCGACCGGGGCGCGGAGAAGCGCCGGCGCGTAGGCCGGCGATCCTTTGAGCCTTAAACCGTGACGGTAGCCGCCGCTTCCTTGAACTCGCCGATCTGGTCGAAGTTCATGTAACGGTAGACGTCGGCAGCCTTGGCGTCGAGCGACTTGACCATCTCCATGTACTCGGCGACGGTGGGTATCTTCCCGATCAGCGCGCAGACGGCCGCCAATTCGGCGGAGCCAAGGTAGACACGGGTGTCGATGCCGAGGCGGTTGGGGAAGTTGCGCGTCGAGGTGGACATCGCCGTGCTGCCCTTCTTCACTTGAGCCTGGTTGCCCATGCAGAGCGAGCAGCCGGGCATTTCCATGCGCGCGCCGGACTTGCCGAGGATCGAGTAGTAGCCTTCCTCGTTCAGGATCATGGCATCCATCTTGGTCGGCGGCGCGACCCAGAGACGAGTCGGGATGTCGCTCTTGCCGTCGAGGATCTTGCCGGCGGCGCGGAAGTGGCCGATGTTGGTCATGCAACTGCCGATGAACACTTCGTCGATCTTGTCGCCGGCGACTTCGGAGAGCGGCTTGACGTCGTCCGGGTCGTTCGGGCAGGCGAGGAGCGGTTCCTTGACGTCGGCGAGATCGATCTCGATGACGGCGGCGTATTCGGCGTCGGCGTCCGGCGTCAGCAGCTCGGGCTTGGCCAGCCAGGCTTCCATGGCATTGATGCGGCGGCCTAGGGTGCGGGCATCCTCGTAGCCGTTGGCGATCATCCATTTCATCAGCGTGATGTTCGAGCGCAGGTACTCGGCGATCGGCTCCTTGTTCAGGCGCACCGTGCAGCCGGCGGCGGAGCGCTCGGCGGAAGCGTCGGAGAGTTCGAATGCCTGTTCCACCTTGAGGTCCGGCAGGCCCTCGATCTCCAGGATGCGGCCGGAGAAGACGT
>JBGOZF010000159.1:0-3536 GCA_041480065.1 Rhodocyclaceae bacterium | reverse complement strand
CCTGCGCGACTTGGGCGTCCTGATCGTCATCGACTTCATCGATATGGAGAGCACCAAGAACCAGCGCGAAGTGGAAAACCGTCTGCGCGACGCCCTCCACTACGACCGCGCCCGCGTGCAGACCGGCAAGATCAGCCGCTTCGGCCTGCTGGAACTTTCGCGCCAGCGACTGCGCCCTGCCCTCGCCGAGACCAGCTACATCACCTGCCCGCGTTGTACGGGCACCGGCCACATCCGCTCGACCGAGTCGGCGGCGCTGCACATCCTGCGCATCCTCGAAGAGGAGGCGATGAAGGAGAACACCGGCGCCATCCACGCTCAGGTTCCCGTCGACGTCGGCACCTTCCTGCTGAATGAAAAGCGCGTCGATATCGCCCATATCGAGGTTCGCCACCGCATCAATCTGGTCATCGTCCCCAACCGCCAACTGGAAACGCCGCAGCACGAGATCACCCGCCTGCGTCACGACCAGTTGAACACCGAAGACGTCACCCTGCCCAGCTACCAGATGGCCGAGAAGGCGCTCGAGGAGCCCTACCAGCCGCCTTCCGCGCAGACCGAACCGCGGCCGGCAAAGCAGGAAGCCGCCGTCAAGGGTATCACCCCTGACCAGCCGGCGCCCATCGTCGAACCCAAGGCCCCGGCCAAGCCCGAACCCAGGCAGGAAGAAGGCATCATCGCCAAAATCTTCGCCTGGTTCCGCGGCAACAAGGCTGCTCCCGAAGCGCAGCCGGAAACCAAGTCCTCCAAACCGGCCCGCCGCGAGCGTGGAGAACGCGGCGAACGTTCTGATCGTGGCGGTCGCGATCGCGGCGGCCGTGGCCGACGGGAGCGCGAAGGCAAAGAGGGTCGCGAAGGACGCGAAGAGCGCCAACCGCGCGAGCAGACCGAACGCAAGGAGCGCGGCGAGGGCCAGCGCGGCCAGCAACAGCGTCGCGAGGAACAGGTCGAGGGCGTGCCACCGAAAGAGACTCGCCGCCGCGGCGAGAAGCGTGACGATCGCACTGCCGAACCGCGGCCGCCAAGAGCCCCGCGCGGCGCGGCAGCCGGAACCACTGCCCCGGTAGTGGCCGAAGGCGGCGCACCGACGCCCGCCGAAGGCAACGGCGAAGGCGGCCGCAAGCGTGGCCGCCGCGGTCGAGGTCGTGGCGAGCGGCGAGAGGAAGGTGCACCGGTTGCAACTGAAGGCGCCGCCAACGCACTCGTTTCCACCACGACAGCGGTGCAACCCCAGGCCGCGATCGAAGCCAGAATCGAACCTGTAGCCGCGGCGGAAGCCGTGCCGCAACAGCCGGCCATTAGCCGCCCGATGCCTTGGCCAGTCCCGATGCCGATGCCCGAACCGGTTGTTGCGGCCGTTGTGCCCGAGCCGGTGGCAGCCGTCGAGCCGGAACCCGCAGCGCCGGCGCCCGCGCAAGTCGAGGCCAGACCCGAGCCGACACCGGCAGTCGTTCAGCCCGAACCTGTTCCTGCAGCGCCCGTCGATCTCACTGCGGATCTCGCGCAGGCAGGATTGGTGTTGATCGAAACTTCAGGTGCGAAGCCAGCGCCGGCGCCAGCCGCGATCCCGGTACAACCGCTCGGTCGCAAGCCGAAACCCGTCGCGGTGGTTCTTGAGGAGCCTCTCCAGATGGTGGAGACGCGAAAGGACTGAGAATCGCCAACTCGGTGATACGGAACGGCCGCGTCAGCGGCCGTTTTCATTTCTGTTGTCGCAGCAGCTCGATCAACCCGATCGCGGCGTCCTCGGTCAGGTCGAGCACGTACTCGAATGCCTCGGGCCCTCCGTAATAGGGGTCCGGCATTTCTTCTTCGGCGAAGTTGTGCGCGTACTCGAGAAACAGCCCGAGCCGATCCCGCTGCGCCAGTGGGCAGGCCTGCCTCAGCGACTCGAGGTTGTCCCTGTCCATGGCCAGGATCATGTCGAAGCGCAGGAAGTCGGCATCCTTGACCCGGCGCGCGCGCAGACCGGAAATATCATAGCCGCGCTTGGCCGCCGTCTTCAGCGCCCGCTGATCGGGCGGCTCACCGGCGTGATAGCCGAGGGTGCCAGCCGAGTCGACCTCGACGCTGGCGGCGAAACCGGCCCGCTCCAATTGGGCGCGCAGCACGCCTTCGGCGGTCGGCGATCGGCATATGTTGCCCATGCAGACTAGCAGGATGCGGGTCTTCATGCAGGCTGCCCGCCATCGTGATCATGCAATTCGGCGCCGAAAACCATCTTCTTCAAACGGAACAACTCGTCGCGCGCAGCGGCCGCTTCCTCGAATTCCAGGTTCTTCGCATGCTCCTGCATTGACTTCTCCAGGCGTTTGATTTCCTTCGCCAGCGCTTTCTCGCTCATGGCTTCGTATCTCGCAGCTTCCTGGGCTGCCTTCAGTTCGCGCACTGCCGTGTCGCTATCGTACACGCCATCGATGATGTCCTTGATGCGTTTGACCACGCCGCGCGGCGTGATGCCGTGCTCGGCGTTGTAGGCCATCTGCTTGGCCCGGCGTCGTTCGGTTTCGGCGATCGCGCGGCGCATCGAATCCGTAACCCTGTCGGCGTAGAGGATCGCGGTGCCGTTCAGGTGGCGTGCGGCGCGGCCCATGGTCTGGATCAGGCTGCGCTCCGAACGCAGGAAGCCCTCCTTGTCCGCGTCCAGGATGGCGACCAGCGAAACCTCGGGAATATCCAGCCCCTCGCGCAAGAGGTTGATGCCGACCAAGACGTCGAACTCGCCCAGGCGCAGGTCACGAATGATCTCGACGCGTTCGACGGTGTCGATGTCCGAATGCAGGTAACGTACGCGAACACCGTTGTCGCCGAGGAAATCGGTCAGTTGTTCGGACAGGCGCTTGGTCAGCGTCGTTACCAGCACACGCTCTTCCTTCGCCACGCGCCGCTTGATTTCCGACAGCAAATCGTCCACCTGGGTCGAAGCCGGGCGGACGATCACTTTGGGGTCGACGAGGCCGGTGGGCCGCACCACCTGCTCGACCACCTGTCCCTGATGTTCCTGTTCGTAGCCGGCCGGGGTCGCTGAAACGAAGACCGTCTGCGGCATCAGGCGCTCGAATTCCTCGAATTTGAGCGGCCGGTTGTCGAGCGCCGAGGGCAGCCGGAAACCGTAGTTGACCAGGTTCTCCTTGCGCGAGCGATCGCCCTTGTACATGCCGCCCACCTGCGGAATGGTGGCATGCGATTCGTCAAGGATCGTCAGGAACGGCGGGGAAAAAAAGTCAAGGAGCGCGTGCGGCCTGCTGCCCGGCGCCCGGCCCTCGAGGATCCGCGAATAGTTCTCGATGCCGGAACAGTAGCCCACTTCGCGCAGCATCTCCAAATCGTAACGCGTGCGCTGTTCGATGCGCTGGGCTTCGAGCAATTTACCCTGCTCCTTGAACAGGGCCTCGCGCTCGGCCAGTTCCTGCTCGATATCGGCGATGGCCTCTTTCACCTTGTCTTCCTGCGCCAGGTAATGCTTGGCCGGGTAGATGTCTACTTGCTGCGGCTCGGCCAGGATCTCGCCGGTCAGCGGGGTGAACTCCATCAGG
>JBGOZF010000158.1:0-3570 GCA_041480065.1 Rhodocyclaceae bacterium | reverse complement strand
CGGCGCAGGGCAAGATCGATCTTCAGGCGCAGTCGGACACCATCAGTGTCCAGGCCAAGGATGAGGTGAACGTCATGAGTGCCAACGCCCATATCGATTGGGTGGCGGCGAAGCGCATCGTGATCAGGACGGCAGGCGGAGCCTGCATGGATATGAGCGGTGGCAACATCATCTTCAAGGCGCCCGACACGATACTGGTGCAGGCGAGTCAGAAGAGTTTTAGTGGGCCGACGAGTTTGTCGAAGGACATGAACACTTGGCCGAAGACCAGCTTCGACGACGCCTTCGTGGTCCTCAATCAGAACACTGGCAAACCAATGCCAAATACGCAAGTCGAAGTCACTCGTGCCGATGGCAGCGTGCTGAAGCTCGTCACCGATGGCGCGGGCAAGCTGCCCAACCAACAAAGCCAGTTCATCGAAATCGTCGGCCTGCGCATCATAGGCAAGGCCGTCTGAGCGGACGAACCTAACCAATCTCAAACGCCATGAGCGAAGAAGAAACCAAGATTGACGGGGTGCTCCACTACCCCACCAAGTTCGATGCGAATGGCATTCCCATTGTCCAGGCGCCGCTCACCGACGTTACCGACACGCAGCAAAAGAACATCATGGCGGCTCCGCCCTACATCATCCCCGTGGTGTTCCTGCCGGGGCTCATGGGGACGAACCTGAAGATGAGCGGCAAGGACGGCAAGGTCGTCTGGCGGCCGCCCAATGCCGACATGCGCGGCGCCTTCGAAGTCGTCGGTGCGCTCGTCACTTACCTCTTCAAGACCGCCAAGCAAAGAAAGGCAGACCTGGCCAAGGACGCCGTCGAAATCGACCTGCGCGGGCCCATCGATACCGCCGATACCGGCCTGCCCGAGAAGATTCTGCGCGAGCGCGGCTGGGGCGGGGTAATGCGCGCCTGCTATCACCCGATGATGGGCCAGGTGCAGACGATGCTCTCGGCGGTCGCGCAATGCGGTGCCTTGACAAAATGGGCGAAGGAACAGGGACAGGACGATCCCGCCGATTGGGGCGAGGTCTCCGGCCAGCCGGCGCTGACGAAAGATGACCTCATGCACGTCGCCTGCTACCGCTTCGAGGTCTGGGGCGGCGGCTACAACTGGCTGGCCTCGAACCGCGACTCCGGGCGGTCGATCAAGACCCTGATCGAGGGAACCATCCTGCCCTGGTACAAGAAGAACAAGCTTCGCGCCGACAAGGTCATCGTCTATACGCACTCGATGGGCGGACTGGTCAGCCGGGCGCTGACCGAGCTTCATACCTGCGACAAGGTGATGGGCGTCATCCACGGCGTCCAGCCGGCCACGGGCGCCGGCGGCGCCTTCAAGCGCATGCGCGCCGGCTTCGAGGGAGCAGAGCAGGTGATCCTCGGCCGCGATGCCGCCGATGTGACGGCCATCCTGGCCGCCGCGCCCGGGCCACTGGAACTGCTGCCTGCCTTCGATTACAACGACGGCAAGGCCTGGCTGAAGGTGCGCGACAAGAAGACGAAAGCCAATGCCGATGCCAATTCGCAAGAGTACATGGCCTTGCCGACCAATCGCGACCCCTACTCCGAGATATATCAGTCGACCGAGTGGTTCGGCTTGATTCCGGCGGCGAACGAGAAGCTGATGGAGCCGGGGAAGGGGAAGCAGGAGCAAGGAGGTGGCAAACGGACTGCTCGCGACGAGTTCGACAAGACCATCGCCAAAGTCGCCCAATTCCACCACGACATTTCCGAGAAATACTGCAACCCAACCTACGCGCATTACGGCCGCCAGGGCAAGAAGCAGGGCGGCGGTTTCGGCGGCGACCGCTTCATCTGGGGCGATGTGGTCTGGGAAGGCGACAAGCTCTCGGGCTTCGATCCGACGGCAGTCACGGTTGCCAAGGACGATCTCAATGGCAAGCTGACGCTCGCCGACGGCAAGACGCTGGAAATCGCCGCGCCGGACTGTCCGGGCGATGGCACTGTGCCGTGGATTTCGGGCGCCGCGCCAACAGGCAAGCCAGGTGTCGCAGCCATGTTCCGTCACGGCCAACAGGAGGGAGAGCAGGGCCAGTCCCAGAAGCACAACCAGGACTTCTGTTACGACCACCAGAACAGCTACCTGGACAAACGAGCGGCGTTCGCCGCGCTCTATGGCATCGTGAAGATCGCCCAGAAGGCGGACTGGCACGAATGATCAATCGGCGGCGCCGCCTGCTGCTGGCGTTGCCCCTGCTGGCGGCCTGCCATGCTATGCCCGCAAACGCATCGAGGAACCTCAAGATGGACAAGACCGGCTGGAAGACTCACTGTTTCGGACGCTACCTCGTCGACCTGCCGCCCGATGCGAGGGTGACGGCGAAGTACAAGATTTGGGACGACGAAATCGTCTGGTTGAAGGGCTACATGCCCGACATGCTCAAGGCCGAAATCGACAAGCGCGAAGCAGAACTGAAGGCCCAGAAGCACAAGACCAAGGGCAGCATGTTCGTGCAACGCGCTGCGCATCCGAATGGTTCGACGACGTTGGTGTCATGGAGTGAGCCGTATTACGACAAGATGTACTTGGGTGAAACCTACTTCGTGGTTCCTCATCCCTATCGGGTCTATCGGTACAACGGGGACATCAGCGTCAATCGACTGGCAATTGCGCTTGCCAACAACGACAGAGTTTCAAACGCCCTCCACGCCCGCGCTGACAACGAAATCCCGACCGAACCGGGTTTCTGCATCAACGGCGGCTACATCGCCGGCAGCGAGTTCATGGACGAAGAGTTCAGCGTCAGCCTCGGGTTCCCCCGCCATCCGGATGTGTCCTTCGGTATTTCCGGGTACGTCGTCGGCGAACCGGACAAGCCATTGCTTGAACGAACCGACTCGGCAGTGGCCGGATTCCTCGGCAAGTTCGCAGGCCTGAGCGTTCTCCGCAAACGCAAGCGTCCGGTCGGCCCGATCGAGGCCGAAGAGTTTCTGATCGCCGGCAGGGAAAAAGGGCAGACGACCTACGCCTTCAAGTGGGAAGCACCCGGCAAGGCCAAGTCGTTGGCGTTGCCGAACCTCAATGTCGAACTCGGCCTTCTCGAACAGACCCCCCCGCCGCCCACGCCTCCCTTCAAGGATGATGACGAGGCATTGCAACTCTGGGACGCCATCGTCGACTCCATCCGTCTTCGTCCAGGTGCCGTATGAGCGGGATCGACCATCGCCGCCGTTGGCTTCTGCTGGCGCTCGCCGCAGCGCCTATGGCTTTGGCCTTTCCACGGCTGCCCGCCCGTTCCTCCATGACCGTCGGCGAAGCCATCGCCTGGCTGCATCACGTCGGGTTCCGGCAATCAGCCTTGGCATAGACGACCAACGGCGAATGCAGTCGAGGGCCTCCGGCCACAGTCACGAAAAAGCGCCCGCTTCGCCCTTCGAGGGCTCGCGTGCGCGGGGCCGATGTCGGCGTTGCGCAAGGGGTGGAACGCGGGCGCAAGCGCCCGCATTGGTCGGCCCCGACCCCCTCAACGAACTGATCCTCTTCGCCGACAGCACCGCTCTCCCCGAAGACTATTCCAGCCTGCATCAGAACGGTGGCCGCGGCATCCG
>JBGOZF010000157.1:0-3686 GCA_041480065.1 Rhodocyclaceae bacterium | reverse complement strand
TCTGAATCGAGCACGCCCGCCAGGAACATCGGCTGGTTGGCGACGATGCCGATGGTGCGCCCCTCCATGCGGGCGAAGCCCACCACGATGTTGCGCGCGAACGCCTCCTGGATCTCGAAGAAGTCGCCCTCGTCCACGACCTTATGGATCAGCTCCTTGATGTCGTAAGGCTTGTTGGGGTGGTTGGGGATCAGCGTGTCGAGGGAATGCTCATCGCGGTCCCAAGGATCGCGGGTGGGCAGTTCGGGCACGCCGGAGAGGTTGCTGGACGGCAAGAAGTCCATCAGCCGGCGCATCTGCAGCAGCGTCTCGACGTCGTTGTCATAGGCGCCGTCGGCAATCGACGACTTCGTCGTATGCACGACCGCGCCGCCGAGCTGCTCCGCGGTCACCTCCTCCTTGGTCACCGTCTTCACCACGTCGGGACCGGTGACGAACATGTAGGAGGTGTCCTTGACCATGAAGATGAAGTCGGTCATGGCCGGCGAATACACCGCGCCGCCGGCACAGGGGCCCATGATCAGCGAGATTTGCGGGATGACGCCGCTAGCCATCACGTTGCGCTGGAAGACGTCGGCGTAGCCGCCGAGGCTCGCCACGCCTTCCTGGATGCGCGCACCGCCGGAGTCGTTGAGCCCGATCACCGGCGCACCGACCTTCATCGCGTGGTCCATGATCTTGCATATCTTCTCGGCGTGGGCCTCGGACAGGGCGCCGCCGAAGACCGTGAAGTCCTGCGAGAAGACGAACACCATCCGGCCATTGATGGTGCCGTAGCCGGTCACGACACCGTCGCCGGGCACCTTCTGCTCGGCCATGCCGAAGTCGACACAGCGATGCTCCTTGAACATGTCCCACTCTTCGAAAGTGCCGGCATCGAGGAGAAGCTCGATGCGTTCGCGCGCAGTAAGTTTGCCTTTCTTGTGCTGGGCGTCGATGCGCTTCCGGCCCCCGCCGAGACCGGCGGCGGCGCGCTTTTCGTCGAGTCTTTCGATGATGTCGTGCACGGTCATGCCTCCTGAAGGGCCGCCCCGAGGAAGGCAGCGCCCCCCGTGGGGGCAGCGAACAACGTGAGCGTGGGGGCCATATCTTCTCCTAGAAATATCGGTTCAGCAGATTCAGCAGGCGGTGGGCGGCGGCGGTGGGCATGGTGACGCCCTCCTTGACGGCGCGGGCAAGGTCGGGCAGCGCAGCCTTGACGCCGGGATGTTCGCGAAATCGCTGACGCAGGCCCGAGTCGATCAGTTGCCACATCCAAGCCTGGGCCTGGTGCCGACGCCGCACCGCCAGTTCGCCGGATTCGCCAAGGATGCGGCGGTAATCGTCGATCGCCTGCCAGAATTCGGCGATGCCCTCGTTGCGCAGCGCGCTGACGCTCAGGATCGGCGGCTGCCAGTTGGGCGAATTCGGCCGCAGCATCGCCAGCGCCGAGCGCATTTGCGCCATCGCCAATTGGGTGGCCTGGCGGTCGATGTCGGCCTTGTTGAACACCGCCAGGTCGGCCAACTCGACAACGCCCTTCTTGATCGCCTGCAAGTCATCGCCGGCATTCGGCAGTTGCAGCAATACGAAGGCATCGGTCATGCCCGCGACCGCGGTCTCGCTCTGGCCGACGCCGACGGTCTCGACGATGACGACGTCGAAGCCGGCCGCCTCGCAGACCAACAGTGCTTCGCGGGTCTTCTCGGCGACGCCGCCGAGCGACCCACCGGCCGGCGAGGGTCGGATGAAGGCTTCGTCCCGTTGCGACAGGCGCTCCATGCGGGTCTTGTCGCCCAGGATGGAGCCGCCGGAAATCGACGACGAGGGATCGACAGCCAGCACGGCAACGCGACGCCTCTGACCGATCAGGTAGAGGCCCAGGGCCTCGATGAAAGTGGACTTGCCGACGCCGGGAACGCCGGTGATGCCGATGCGCAGCGAGCGTCCGGTGTGCGGCAGCAGCGCTTCGAGCAGCGCGTGCGCGCGCGCCCGATGCTCGGGGTGCGTCGACTCGATGAGCGTGATGGCTTTGGCGAGAGCGCGGCGACGCCCCTGCAGCACGCCCTCGGCGAGATGCTTGTCTTCGTCGCGGATTTCGCTTCCGACCATCAGGCGGTCGGCGGCGCGTGTTTGCTGCTGATGGCGCGCAGGACCTTCCTTGCGGCTTCCGGAATCGGCGTACCGGGTCCGAAGATGCCCGCAGCACCCGCCTTTTCGAGGAAATCGTAGTCCTGCGGCGGTACCACGCCGCCGACGAAGACGACGATGTCGGTGGCCCCCTCCTTCTTCAGCGCAGCGATCAATTGCGGCACCAGTGTCTTGTGACCGGCGGCGAGCGTGGACACGCCGATGGCATGAACGTCGTTTTCCATGGCCTGGCGGGCGGCCTCTTCCGGCGTCTGAAATAGAGGGCCGACATCGACATCGAAGCCGAGGTCGGCAAAGGCCGTGGCAACGACCTTGGCGCCGCGATCATGGCCGTCCTGGCCCAGCTTGGCGACCATGATGCGCGGCCGGCGGCCTTCGCGGGCGATGAAGCTTTCGATCTCGTCCTGGATTTCTCTCACGGCTCCCTCTCCACCGAAAGCGGCAGTGTAGACGCCGCTCACAGTCTGGTGACTTGCCCGATGACGGCCCCAGACCGTTTCCAGGGCATCGGAAATCTCGCCCACTGTGGCACGCTGGCGGGTCGCCTTGATCGCCAGATCGAGCAGGTTGCCGGTCCCGGTGTTCGCCGCATCGGTCAGCGCGGCCAGCGCCTTTGTCACGGCGCCCTGGTCGCGGGCGGCGCGGGTGCTCTTCAGGCGCGCAATCTGGGCGTCGCGCACGGCGTGATTATCCACCTCGAGGGTGTCGATCGCTGCTTCGCTCGCGAGCCTGTACTTGTTCACGCCGACGATCACGTCCTTGCCGGAATCGATGCGCGCCTGGGTCTCGGCGGCGCATTTCTCGATCTGGAGCTTGGCCCAGCCGGACTCCACGGCATGGGTCATGCCGCCCATCTTCTCGACATCCTCGATGATCGCCCAGGCGGCCTCACTCATGTCCTGGGTCAGCCGTTCCATCATGTAGGAGCCCGCCCACGGGTCGATGACATTGCAGACGTGGGTCTCTTCCTGGATCAGGATCTGTGTGTTGCGGGCGATGCGTGCGGAGAACTCGGTCGGCAAGGCGATGGCTTCGTCGAAGGCGTTGGTGTGCAGGGACTGCGTGCCGCCGAACACCGCGGCCATGGCCTCGATGGTAGTGCGCACAACGTTGTTGTAGGGGTCCTGCTCGGTCAGCGACCAGCCCGAGGTCTGGCAATGCGTGCGCAGCATCAGCGACTTCGGGTTCCTGGCCTCGAAGCCCTTCATGATCCGCCACCACAAGAGGCGCGCCGCGCGCAGCTTGGCCACCTCCAGGTAGAAGTTCATGCCGATGCCAAAGAAGAAACTGAGCCTGCCTGCGAAGGCATCGACGTCGAGGCCGCTCTTCACCGCCGTGCGCACGTACTCCATGCCGTCGGCAAGCGTGAAGGCGAGTTCCAGCGTCTGTGTCGCCCCGGCTTCCTGGATGTGATAGCCGGAAATCGAAATCGAATTGAATTTCGGCATGTGCTTGGCCGTATAGGCGATCACGTCGGCCACGATGCGCATGGATGGCCCGGGCGGATAAATATAGGTGTTCCGCACCATGAACTCTTTCAGGATATCGTTCTGGAT
>JBGOZF010000156.1:0-3918 GCA_041480065.1 Rhodocyclaceae bacterium | reverse complement strand
GGGTCGGAACTGGATCGCGCCCTCGGCGGGCGCTATTCGGTCGCCGGCGAGATGCTCACGCTTTACGGCTCCAGGCAGCGCTATTTCCGCATCGAAGGCATGACCGACAACCACATGGTCCTGAGCTGAGCGAGGGCAATCTGCGCATCGCCTGCGACAGGACGCCTTAGGCGCTCAGTCCTGGCGCAGTCGGCAGCCGAAGGCGTTTGATCTCGACTCCGGCAAGATGGCTCGCATAGGCGCGCTTGAACTGCCCCTTATTGAGGAGTCATGTCACGACGACCCTGGAACTGAAACTGGATCTGCCGGACAACCTTGCCCAGGAAGCGGCTCGATTGGGCCTGCTCGATCCCGCGAGTCTGCAATCGTTGCTGCGCGAGGCTATTCGCAACCGACGCATCGCCCGGCTTGCTGAGGCCCGGAGCAATCCGGCCCCCTTGCCCCGAAGAAAATAGTTCGACCGCAGCCCTTGGCCTCTTGCCCCATTGCGCTACGGTTGGAAGACGCCAATTCCCGCGGTAATTGCGGCATCAATCAACGGGCCGTCTTTGGCCGCAATCTGGAGCCCCATTCTCATTGCCAGTTCAAGATAGGCGGCGTCATAGCTGGTCAGGTTATGGGCGAGGGCGAGACGCAGAATCACCCCAGGTAACGGGGCAGTCGAGTCCACTCGGATGTCGAGCCCGGCTATGTCGGCTATGAAGCCTTCCCCAATCTCGCGTGACATCTTCTTGCCGGCAATCGCTTTTCGCAGCACGTTGGAGAACTCCAGCGGCCAAAGAGCTGGCACATAGGCCGTTTCCGTGCCCATTGCGTCAAGCACCGCCTCGGTATAGGGCGTAGCCTGGGACTCGAAATACCAACCGATGGCGACGGAATTATCCAGCACGTAAGCCATCAATCCCGGCCTTCTTGGATAGCTTCGCGGATTTCGTCGTCGGAGAAAGGCACTTTGACCCGGGTTGACCGAATCCTGGCGATCAGAACCGCGATGTCGCGGCCAACCTGATCCCCGGCGAGCGGCGGCACCAAGCGCGCGATCGGCTCGCCGCGCTTGGTAATGGTGTATTCCTCACCACGCTCGACAGCAGCGAGGATTTCGGAAAGGCGGTTCTTGGCCTCATAAACAGCAATGGTTTTCATCTCAAGGGCCTCGGGCGTGACATAGCTAGCTCGATTATAGGTTGGTGGCTCCGGGGCGTCTATCGAACCACCGCTGTCGGTCGAAAAAAGGGTGCAGCGGCCGGCGGAAGACTGCCCAGCACTGCCCAGCGTCAGCGCGGGAGGCCCGCCAACTCCTCGACCAGACGTATCTGCTCCGGCAGACACCTGGTCTTCAGATCGTAGTCGGCGACGATCGTCTGCCTGGCGCGTTGCCTTATCGGCGCGTATGCCTCGCGATCCTCCAGCGCCGCCACCACCCGATCGGCAATTTCCGTCGGGCTGAAGAAATCCACCAGCAGCCCGTTCTCGCCGTCCCGAATCACTTCCTGCACCGGCGCGGTCTTCGATGCGATCACCAGGCATTCCGCCGCCATCGCCTCCAGCATCGACCAGGAAAGCACGAAGGGATAGGTGAGATAGACGTGCGCCCGCGACACCTGCAGCACCTTCAGGAATGTCGGATAGGGAACGCGGCCGAGGAAGTGCACCCTCGAGCAGTCCAACCCGCCGCCCAGTTCTTCCAGCAACCGTTGCCGGTAGTTCTTGCCGTCGCGCGGGCGGCGCCCGTAGCTCGTGCCGTCTCCGCCGACGATGACCACCTGCGCTTTCGGCCGCCGTTCGAGGATCGAGGGCAGGCTGCGCATGAAACTCGGGAACCCGCGATAAGGTTCCAGGTTGCGGGCCACGTAGGTCACCACCTCGTCGCCGGCCCGAAGTTCGACTTCCGCCTGCGGCAGGCGCAACGTTGCATTTCCATCGGGCATTACCGCATCGACGTCGATGCCATCGTGGATCACCCGCAGCATCGGATGGTAGCGTTCGGGATAGGTGGACTTCTGCCACCGGGTCGGCGTCACGCCCCAATCCGCCGCATCCAGCCCCAGCAGGTTGCCGACGTTCTTGGTCCGTATGCGCGGCCCCGTGTCCAACACCATCGGCTCGGCCGGGTCGAAGTCGACGTCGGCGCCATGAACGCGATAGAAGAACTCGAAGTAGCCGAGCAGGGGCGTCTGCGGGAAAGCCTCCTTCAGGTACCAGATTTCGCCCCAGCCGTTGTGGCCGACCATCAGGTCCGGAACGAAGCCGGAGCGCTTCAGCTCCAGCGCGATCCGCATCACTGCCTGGGCGTTGAGGACACCGGCCTCCGCATCGCGCAGATAATGGTGCTGGTGCGGCGTCACCTTGCGCGCCGGCCGATACACGACATTGCCCACGCCCGGCAGGCCCACGCCACGGCGCTGCGTGACGAACACCACCTCGTTGCCGGGAACGCCCGCCAGATGGCGCGCGAGGTGCACGTACTGGCCGGGGAAGTTCTGGTGGACGAACAGGATCTTCATCTCGACACCGATGCAGCCTTCGCCGCAGATCGCTGGTCCGGATAAAGCGCGCGACAGCGCAACAAGTCGTTGGCCGAAGGCAGCTTCCACTCCGGCCGCGTACGCACCTTGACGATCATCGCATCCCCAAGCTGATCGGAATGCCCGAGCCCAAGCACATGCCCCAACTCGTGAACAACCGTCTTGCGCAACTCCAGCTTCGCATCGATGCCACGGCGGCGATAATCGTCAAGGATGTTCGCGTAGAGCGCCACGTCCGCCTCGACCGCGCGGCCATCCCGATGCGCACGCCAAGAAGTCCAGCCGCTGTAAGCGCGGCCATCCGTCTTCCAGCCGATCACGTTCTCACTATCCATCGCGCCCGACATCCACGTAACTGTGTCAGTCGAGTGGTGAGCCCGAGCCCTCAGGCAAAGGCGGCAATGCCCAGTTGACCGCCGCCAATACGACGAGCGCTCCGGCAACTCTTCCGAGCTACACCGACCAGGAACGTACCGATCTGTCAGGTGCGTTCGACCCGAGGCCTTTCCTTGCGCCGCGGAAGCGGGCAATTGTATGGCCGCGGCAATTGGCGATGCATTGCGGACGGAAGACTTTAGGCGTGACCGCCGTTGACCGACGGCGGTGGATGATGCTGGTCCTATGTCTTTCGCTCAATTGATCGGCATAACGCCGACGGGTACACTGCAACTCAATTCAAACAAGCCGCCTAGCCGGATGATTGCGGAAGCATCCGTTGATCCCGATTCAAGGCGGCTATCCGACAAGAGAAGACGAGTGGCCGGCTTGGTGAGGCTGGTAATGGCAGTGTTGTGATAGTTGGGGCGCAATTTGCCTGTTGCGCCGTGTGCCTAAAAGGGGATTGAAAGTGAAGAAGCGGATCATCGCGCTCGCGCGCATCGCGATTGTATGGTTTGGCGGGTCAGGATGCGGGAGAGGGGGAGTTGGCTATATAATTAGTCAATTTGCCGGAATATTTCGAGTCTGGCCCCTTTGGCCTCTGCAACAGCCCGTTAGGGCGTTTCGTCGGATTGGCCGCGCAGGCTTAGGCCGCGGCAAATTGAATACTGACTCGACAAGATATCGACCGCGCAACGAGAGCCTTCAATATGTGCACACATCGCCACGCCAAGACTCTGGGGGCAGCCGTATTTCCTTTCCTGTTCGTAGATTGACAGCGAGCCTGGCGAATTCACATACTAAGTGCAACACGATCTCCCAAGAGTGGGGTGAGCTGGTCTAGAAGCGAGTCTTCTTCTCCACCAAGAAAAGGGGTTCGTCCGGGGAATCCATGGGTAGTTTTGCATAGAACAGCAGGCCCTTGGCATATTGATGAAGAAGCGTCGCGATGGTCTTCATGGCCGGAAGCGGAAAGGCGCCGCATCCGGCCATTCAGGAAGCGTAATCGGGGAGC
>JBGOZF010000155.1:0-4008 GCA_041480065.1 Rhodocyclaceae bacterium | reverse complement strand
TCTCAACTGCATTGCGTCCAGTCATCAGGTCCTTCATTCGTTTTGTCATGATCCAAGCCTACCTTTCTACTCTAATTGGTCAGAGGTAGGTGTCTCAGGTCATATTGGCACGGGGGGCTGACGGACAGAAATTGCATAGAAGGCCTGGTCTGCGGGCGAGTTGGCACCTCACGACGAAGCCCGGCGGGTGCAGCGGACAAGGTAAATGCAGCGGTTGTGCGCGGAAGGTTCATGTCCTTACCTGGGGAGATCTGTCGGGCGTAGCGATGCAGTGCTGAACCGTAAATCCAGAAAGGGCGCAACTGGATCACCAAGGCCCGGGCGCTGCGGCGAGTTGCCAGCTGCAAGCGAGCGAACAGGCAGCAAACGGAGCAGCGGCATAGCGCGGCGGGAAGGGATTCTCGTCGTGACCGGACAGAAGTCAGCAGAGGTCGTAGTAGTCAGCCCAACCCTTCACAAGAGGGAAGCGGCGAAGGGCCGAACATGAAGAGAAGGGAGGAGCGGTGACCAACTTGATCTGGACGTTGAACCCGACCGGGTGAGTTGCAGACGGCGTTGTGTCATGTCGCCAGCCATTCGCGTTCGAGCACGGACATACGTGAGCGGCGTGTAAGCCTCTTGATGAACCGCCCGGTGCGGACCCGCATGCCGGGTGGTGTGGGGAGGGTGGGCTAAAAGCCCACCCTTACCCGATTGGGCGTCACGCCGCCTTCTGAGGCACCAAACGTACTTGAAGCTCGCAACCGACAGCGCTCGCATAGCGCTTGAGCGTCGCAAGCGAGGGAGCATGTTTGCCCGCTGACTCGAGGCGGGAGACTGCGCTCTTGGTTGTGCCCATGCGCTCGGCAACAGCGTCCTGCGTGAGGCCGGCACGGGACCGCGCCTTGAGCATTTGGCCTGCCACTTGGTACTCGAGGGCAAGTGCGTCATAGGCCTCGACGAAGCCCTTGCGGTTAGACGCTTTCGCCAGGAAAGCCTTGTGGTCGTGACGGATGGGCTTGAATTTCAGTTCAGCCATGTTGTATCTCCTTTGCGCGCTTGCGCGCTAACTTCAACTCTCGATCAGGGGTTTGCTGAGTCTTCTTGATAAAGGCATGCAGAACCACTACGCGTTTGCCCAGGAGAAAGCAGTAGAACGCCCGACCGATCCCGGAATGGCCGTGTGGCCTTAGCTCAAAGAGCCCTTCGCCGAGTGCGCGGGAATGCGGGAGTCGGAGGCTCGGGCCGTGATCGATCAGGAGTTCGACCAAACGAGCATAGTCCGCGAGAACGTCAACAGGCCAAGATTCGATTTCGGCAAGGACGCGCTCATGGAAGTACTCGATCTCGAAGGTCATGGGCAAAGGTTAGCAAAAACGCGAACATCTTGCAACGGTGGAACATTCATGACGCCCAACGTTTGAGTTGAGGGGCTGCCGAGCGAAGCGAGGGTACCGAGAAGCGCAGCTTCTGGGCCGTCCCCTCGACCGAAGTGTGTGCGCCTGTCCGCGTCGGCGCGAAACTGGAGCAAATCTGACGATGTGAAACCGGAGCGATCAGGGGTTTGGTGGGGGCGCATCGAGGGAAGCCGAGAACGGAAATAGGCCACCGCCGGTCATCCGAGTGGCCGGTGGGGGCAATTGCCGAGAGAAGGGGTATCAGGCGTCGGCCTGGTCACGCATGCGGTAGCTGCGGCCCTCGATGACGACGGACTCGGCATGGTGGAGCAGGCGGTCAAGCAAGGCTGAAGTCAGCGTGCTGTCGTTGTTGAAGATTTCGGGCCAATGCTTGAAGGCGCGGTTGGTGGTGATGACCGTGGCGCCGCGTTCGTACCGCTGGCTGATGACCTGGAACAGGGCGTCGGCGCCGAACTTGTCGATGGGCAGATAGCCCAGTTCGTCGATCACGAGCAGGGCGGGCTTTTTCAGGCGCGCCATCTCGCGCTTGATGCCGCCGGTAGCCTGGGCGGCGGCGAAAGCGTTGACGATATCGACCGCGCTGGTGAAGAGCGCGGTCGATCCTTGTAGGCAGGCGGTATGAGCGAGAGCGATGGCCAGATGGGTCTTGCCGACGCCAACGCCGCCGAGCAGGATGACGTTGCCGTGCTGGGGGATGAAGTCCAGGCGGAACAAATGCTGGACCTGTGCGCGGTTGATCTTCTTCGGCCAAGTCCAGTCGAAACCGTCGAGCGTCTTGATGCCGGGTAGCCGCGCCGCCTTGATGCGGCGGGCGATCAACGCCTCGTCGCGGCGAGCTACCTCACCGGCGACCAAGTGTTCGAGAAAGCGCCCATGAGGCCAGGACTCGCGCGCCGCCTGCGCCATCAACGGCGCTTGGTGAGCGGCGAAATACGGCAACTGCAAGCGCTTCAGGTGGTTGAGCAAGATCGTCTCAGACATTCCCATCGTCATCTCCCATCACAGTCGCATACGCCGACAAATCCGCCGGCGGCAAATCCAGTTCCAACACATCCTGGCGGCGCATCAACACCAACGGGCTCGCCTGGGGCAACTGCCGCGTGCGGGCCTCGATCAAATGGGCGATGTACTCGCTGCTGAACGCCTCGAACGCCAAGGCGTCGGCCAGCGCCCGCGCGACCGATTCGTCGCCATGGATGTCCGCCAGCGCCACGATCTTGCGCACATGCACGAGTGCATGGCCGCGGCGCTCCTGCAGGCCGGCGTGGTACTTCGCCGCCAGCGGCGACAGCCCGAGGAAACGCTTGAGCATCGCGGCATCGCGTGCATGGCGGCGTTGCGCCACCAGCACCTTGGGGTGATCCGGATCTTCGATATCGCGGTGGCGCTCGAAGGAGCGGCTATGGCGGGCGATCAATTCCTCGCCGTGATAGACGCACAGCCGATCCGGATAGATCTTGAGCGTCACCTGGGCACCGGCAAAGCGCGCCGGCACCGAATAGCGGTTGCCCTCGAAACTCACCCGGAACTGGCGATTGGCACGCACCGTCAGCACCCGGCCAACATCGAAGGGGCGGAGATTGACCGGCTGGAGGTGGGCGCGTTCCTCGGCCCACAACTCCACCGGCCGGCGATGGGTTTCCCGGTGCAGCCGGACATTGGCCACCGACTCCAGCCAGACCTGCGCCGCCGGATTGAGCGCGGCAAAGTCCGGCAGTTCCAGGCCGGCGAGGAAGTTGCCCTTGACGTAGCCGACGCCGCGCTCGACGCGGCCCTTCTCATTGCCCTTGGCGACCGCGCAGGCGACGGGCTCGAAGCCGTAATGGCGGGCGAAGTCGAGATAGCGCGGATTGAATTCGGCGCGTTCGCCACGGGCATGCCGCAGCACGGCGCAGCGCAGGTTGTCGACCATGACCTTGCGGGGCACGCCGAGCGCATGGAAGGCATTGACGTGGGCCGCCAGGAACTGCTCCATGGTCCGGGAGAGGGTGAATTCGACGTACATCTGCCGGCTGTAGGCCAGCACCATGACGAAGAAGGACAGGCGGCGCCGGGTGTCGCCGACGGCAATGGTGCCGAACTCGCCCCAATCGACCTGGGCGGCCTCGCCCGGCGCGAAGGCCAGGGTCAGGAAGGCTTCGCGCGGCCGTGGACGAATGGTGCGCACATAGTCCTTGACGATGCTGATGCCGCCGCCGTAGCCCGCGTCGCGCAGGCGCTGAAACACCTGTTGGGCGGAGAGTGGATAGGTATCGAGCCAGCCGACGATGCGGCCCTTGAAGGGATCGAGCTTGCTGCTGCGCGGGATCTTCTGGCGCGGCGCATAGGGCCGACCAATCCAGTGGCGCACGGTCTTGACGTCCAGGCCCAGGCTGTCGGCGAGCTGCATCGGGGTAAGGTGCCGGTCGACGCCGTCCTTGATGGCGCACCAGGTCGCATAGCCGATCATGACCGACCTGCCAGGATGGTATGCAGGCGCTCGAAGCGGACGGCGACGGGCACCGGCTCGGGCAGGCTGAGCACTTGGTAGAGCGGCGGGTCGTAGGCGATCAGGTCGAGTCCGATGAGGTCGTTGCGTGCCCGCGCCAAGCGCCGAATGTCGAGCCCCAAG
>JBGOZF010000154.1:0-4019 GCA_041480065.1 Rhodocyclaceae bacterium | reverse complement strand
GATCTGGACGATTTCGTCCTTTGCCGCCTGAAGCAGTTCGCCGCCAGCCTGATGTTCGAGTTCGTCGATTACTGCCTCGACTGGGCCAGCCCGTTGAAGGCCGAAGTGACCTTCGGGCCGAAGCCGGACTATTCCGATCACCCGGTCGAGGGCGCGACCCGTCTCAAGCGGGTCGGCAAGGTCAGCCCCTTCTATCCCTTCCCCCCGCCGAACAACCGGCACGGTAGTATCGCGGCCGACCTGATCATCAACGAATACCGCAAGGAACGCACCGACAAGAACAACATCTTCGCCATCGTCGAGATCAAGTTCGAGGGGGATAAGCTTGATGAGAAGCAATTCAAGAAATACCGCGACCTACTTGGCGAAGCCGCCAACGTGAAGACCGAGCGCAGCCCCATTCGCCACAACAACAAGCCGGTGAGTTCCGGCGGCCGGCTGGCGCTCTTCCGCTACCCCTTGGACAAGCCGACCGAGGAAACCGAGGAAGAGAAGAAGAAACGCAAGACGGGCAAGAGGGGCAAAGGCCGATGAGCGGCGAAGGGAAGGCACTATGAGCACAGCCGAATTATTTCTGGAACCGGAGGATGTCGAGGAGTTCATCCGCGACACCTTGGCAACCGACACACTGTTCGTGATTGGCGACGAGGGCAGCGAAATCGGCCTCTGCCCCTACATCACTTTTTACATCTACCACCTCCCGGACGACTACCTTCCCCTCGCCGAAAAAATGATCGCCATCTACGGCGAGTTCTCGAAGCTGATCGATGAGCCTTTCCAAATCGTCTGGAAGGACGACACGCAGGATTGGCTGCCGGCGGGCGACAAGCGCCTGCCAAGCCTAGAGGACCTGCCAGCACTGGCGCGCAAGCATCTAGCGGTGGGCGAGGAATTCTGGATCAGGGCGACCGATCAAGAGAGCCCGGCCACCACAGCGCGCTGGGCGATCGACGGCGAAATCTGTGATGGTGGCATGCGCTACACCACGCTCAAGCTCACCTTCCGCCACAAGTGGTACAACCAGAATAGGGCGCGCTGGCAGGCATTCGTGAAAGAGTGCATCGCCCAACTGCAACCCGAGCACTGCTACAGCGGCTTCGAGGTCGGCAACGGCGGCTTCAGCATCCTCGGCGCCTACGAGTCCGACGTGCTGGAGCGCATCTGCGCGGACTACTTCTACGGCATGGATATCGACCATACGGTCGTAATGGGATCGCACAGCTATCGCTATCACCGCGACGATCCGATCTTCTGTCCAGAGCTGATTGAAGGGCGCAAGAACCTGCCTGAGAAGTTCACCAACCCCTCGAATCTCGGTGCCGGCCTGCGCACCCCGACATGGTGTTTCCTGCTCTCGCCGGTCTGGCTCGCCAAGCTCGCCAAGACCGAAGCCGACATCCGCGCCGAACTCGACGATCCGCGCATCGAGATCACCACGATTCCCTATGCCGCCGGCCCCCACAACCCCAACGGAGAGCCGGCCCTGTGGATACGCCTGGGCGAACTGGATCTTCATCCCGTCGAAAAGGGCGTGCCCGATCTGCTGGTCAAGGCCAGCCGTCTGATTCGCCCGATCCGCTGCGACTACCTCAACCTGCTGACGCTCGACCCGTGGATGGACGACCCCAACCCGCGCTTCGAATACGACAGCTCGCTGCGCTGGATGCGCCGTTTCGACGAGAACAGCGACTGGCCAACGGCAGAGAGGCGCAAAGCGGGCTCGCCGGCTGCGCCTGCCGCCCGCCTGCGCAGCCCCGCAGGCCAGCCGTGCCCGAAAGCCGGCTACTGGCTCACGCCCGCCAAGGCCGATTCGCGCCGCCTCTTCAAGGCCGGCGAAGTCATGCCTTCGCTCGGCGGCGACTACGGCGAGACGATCTGGCAGTGGGACGAACAGCAATGACCCTGCGTGGATCTGGCAGCCAGGATCAACCACGCACCTTCGGCCTGGGCGCTACCACCGCGATCGATACTGCTGGCCGCCCCGTTTGCGCCGGGTTGCCGAACCCGAGCACTATCGGTGTCGCCGATCTGACCGAAGTCGCCGAGCATCGCATCACGCGCATCTTCGACTCCATCGCCCATCACGTTCGTTTCGACAACGGCGGCGAGCTTTATTACGTCTTCAACCGGCGCGGGCAAATCGTCGAACTCCGCTCGCACGCCCTGCAAGTCGCCATTTCGGCTGCGGGCGACTATCTCTACCGCAAATCGACCGCCAACCGCAATTCCTGAAGCCGCCACCGAAGCCGAAGACTCCATCCATACCCTCAGCACCAAGCGTCAGGTGCAACCCAATGCCGTGACGGTGGCTTCGTGGGACCATCGCAACCTGATCGCCCACAGCGCCCAGGAAAGCACCGTCGCCGACAACGGCGAGCTTCCCACCCTGGAGGACTATTCCGGCGCCGGCCAGTACCGCTATACCAACGCCGCCGACGCGGAGCGCGTGGCCCTCAACCGCATGCAGTACTACGAACTGGTCAGCAAGACGGTGTACGCCGAAGCCAGCAGCCGGCAAGCGGCTGCCGGCTTCTGCCAGAATCTTCTTGACCATCCCGACTTCGCCCCCGGCGACAATCGCCTGCTGGTGCGCTGGGTCGAACACGAAGCCGCCAACAACATCGAGCCGGGCATGCGTTCGGTAATCGATCATCCAGGCGTCGACTACGGCAGCTACCGCAACCGCGCCGCCCTGGTGCGCGCCAAGATTCCGATTGTTCCGCAATGGCGGCCGACGCCGAAGATACCGGGCCTGCATACCGCCCTCGTGGTCGGCATCGAAGGCGAATCCGTCAGCACCGACCGCGACTTGCGCGTCAAGGTGCAATTCCCCTGGCAGCGGGGCGCACAGCCCAACGCTGGCGGACTGGATGCCGAGAAGGGCAACGCCCCCGGCAACGAGGCGTCCGGCACATGGGTACGTGTCTCCCAACTCATGGCCGGCCCGAACTGGGGCGCGCATTTCGTCCCGCGCATCGGCACCGAAGTGCTGGTGGAATTCATCGAGGGCGATCCCGACCGCCCCATCATCGTCGCCAGCCTCTACAACGGCCAGGACGACCAGCCTTTCGCGGCGGGCATCGACTCCGGCGTCAACCACCCCGGCGTCATCTCCGGCTACCACACGCCGACCCTGGACAACGCCGGCTATAACCAATGGGTCACCGACGACGCCGGCGGACAACTCAGAAGCCGCGTCATGTCCAGCACTTCGTCCACGCAACTCAACCTCGGCTACCTGATCCAGCAATCCGCCAACTCGGCCAACCGGGGCGCATGGAGGGGCGAAGGGTTTGAGTTGGCGACCGATGGCTGGTCGTGCACGCGCGGCGCGCAGGGGCTGCTATTGAGCGCCTGCGCCCGACCCAATGGGGCATCGACGCAGATGGACAGCGCCGAAGCGCTCTCGCAACTCAAGGCGGCGCAGGACCTGGGCAAGGCCCTGTCCGACTCCGCCAACGCACAGAAAGCGCTCAAGCTCGACGGCCACGACCCGAACAAGGCGGTGGAGTCCTTCATCAAGATCATCGACCCGAAGCAGGAGGGCAAATACGAGGGCGCGATCGGCGGGCAGGCCGCTACGAAACCGACCGGCGATGCCAGGAGCGGCGGCGATCCGGTCGAACGCTTCTCACAGCCCATCATCCTGGCCGACACACCGGCCAGCATGCTCCTGGCCACGCCGGCCGCCAGCACGCTCTATGCCGGCCGCACCCTGATGGGCATCTTCCGCGACGATGCGCAGATTTCGGTGGCGCATACCTTCTCGAATGTGTCGGGCCAGACGACCAGCCTCTACACCCACAGCGGCGGCATCCAGACCATCGCCGCCAACGGCCCCGTCAGTCTCCAGGCCCACACCGACAAGCTCGACGTACTGGCCGACAAGAGCATCACGGTCACGAGCGTGAACGATGAAATCGAACTGCTGGCCAAGACCATCCGGCTCGTCGCCGGCAACGCCGAAATCGTGCTCGATGGCGGCAACATCACCATGCGCTGTACCCATGTCTGGGACG
>JBGOZF010000153.1:0-4141 GCA_041480065.1 Rhodocyclaceae bacterium | reverse complement strand
GGAAGCCTTCCTGGCCGCGGTCTTCCTCTTCACAGTGCATTTCTTCAACAACCACTTCCGGCCGGACAAGCTGCCGCCGCCGGATGTGGTGATGTTCACCGGCACGCAGTCGATCGACGAGTTCCGCCGCGACCACCCGGCGCAATACCTGCGGCTGCGGGATTCCGGCGAACTCGGAAGCTTGCTGGTCGATGAGCCGCCGCGCCAGATGACCACCGGCTCGAAGGTTCTCGGCCTGACGCTCATTACCATCGGACTGACCTTGCTGGTCCTGGTCATCATCGGTTTCCTGGGGGGGTAGCGCAGGAGCTTGGAGGAGTCCCGGGGAGGAAGGGCCCCGGGACTCCGGTCCGAGCCCTTCCGGTCTCCCCTCCGGTTGGCCGCCAAATCGGGCACAATGCGCCCTTCCATGCTTTCCGTCTCCGATCTTTCCTGCGTCCGCGGCGAGCGCCGCCTGTTCTCCGGCGTCTGCGTCGACCTGGCAGCGGGCGAGTGGCTGCACGTCCAGGGCGAGAACGGCGCCGGCAAGACCACGATGCTGCGAACCCTGGTCGGGCTTTCCCACCCGGACCAAGGCGAGATCCGCTGGCGCGGCGAACCGATACGCGATCTTGGTGAGGAGTATCGGCGCGAGATTCTCTACCTCGGCCACTACGGCGCGGTGAAAGAGGAACTGACGCCGCTGGAGAACCTGAAGCTCGCCGCGGCGCTCGACGGCCGCAAGCTCGACGAGCGCGAGACGATGGAGGCCCTGCACCGCTTCGGCCTCAAGGGCCGCGAGGAATTGCCCGTGCGCTTCCTGTCGGCGGGGCAGAAACGGCGCGTGCTGCTGGCCCGGCTGGTCACCCGCAACGCGCCACTCTGGGTGCTCGACGAACCTTTCACCGCCCTCGACGTCAAGGCAGTCGACATGCTGTCGGCACTCATCGGCGAGCATATCGCGGCCGGTGGCATGGCGGTACTGACCAGCCACCAGACCATGCCCATTGCCGGCGGCAAGGCGGTGCGGCTATGAACCTGGGAAAAGCAGGTTCACCGCCAAGGACGCAAAGGACGCCAAGGGGAAACAAGGCGGCTGATTCCTCCGGGTTGTGCCGCGTCTCTGGTCCGTGCCTCTCTCAGAATTGCCTTCCTTTGTGTCCTTGGCGTCCTTTGCGGTGAATGAAATGAGATTCTTGGGATGAATGCGTTCCTGACCGTCATCCGCCGCGATCTGCTGCTGGCCATGCGCCGCAAGAGCGAGGTGCTGACGGCCTTGTTCTTCTTCATCATCGTGGTCAGCCTGTTTCCGCTCGGTATCGGTCCCGAGCCCCAGTTGCTGAAGAAGATCGCGCCCGGCGTGCTCTGGGTTGCAGCGCTTCTCTCCACCATGCTGTCGCTGAACCGCCTGTTCGCCACCGATCACGCCGACGGCACGCTCGAGCAACTGGTGCTCTCCCCCACCCCCCTCGGGCTGCTGGTTGCCGGTAAAATAGCCGCGCACTGGCTCACGTCCGGCCTGCCTTTGGTTCTGCTGGCACCGGTGCTGGGATTGCAGTTCGACTTGAGCGTCGAGGCCCTGGGGGTCCTGGTCGTGGCGCTCCTTCTCGGCACCCCTTTGCTGTCCCTGATCGGCGCCATCGGCGCAGCCCTGACCCTGGGGGTGCGCGGCGGCGGTGTATTGTTGTCGTTGCTGGTATTGCCGCTGTACGTACCGGCGCTGATCTTCGGCGCCGGCGCAGTGGAGGCGCACATCGCCGGCATGTCCGCCGGCGGACATTTGTCGTTGCTGGCCGCGATGCTGGCGCTGGCTGCGTTTTTCGCACCGTGGGCGACCACGGCGGCTTTGAGGATTGCTCTTGAATAACCGACTCATCAACTGGTTCAGGTTCGCTTCGCCGCAGAGTTTCTACCCGCTGGCGGGCAAGATGATTCCCTGGTTCTGGGCTTTGGCGGCCATGTTCGGCGCCGTCGGGCTCTGGATCAGTTTCTTTGTCGCGCCTACTGACGCCCAGCAGGGCGAGGGTTACCGCATCATCTTCCTGCACGTGCCGACAAGCTGGATGTCCATGTTCATCTACCTGGTCATGGCGGCCTGGGCCGGACTGGGCCTGGCGCTCAACACGCGTCTCTCGGGCATGATGGCGCAGGCGCTGGCACCAACCGGCGCGCTGATGGCCTTCCTGAGCCTGTGGACGGGCGCATTCTGGGGCAAGCCGATGTGGGGCGCTTGGTGGGTGTGGGACGCGCGACTCACGTCGGAGTTGATCCTGTTCTTCCTCTACATCGGCTTCATCGCCTTGCAGGCGGCGATCGACGACCCGCGCCGCGCCGACAAGGCCGGCGCTATACTCGCGCTGGTCGGCGTGGTTAACGTGCCGATCATCTATTTCTCTGTGAAATGGTGGAACACCCTGCACCAGGGTTCTTCCGTCTCCATGACCCGCTCGCCGTCGATGGCCCAGACCATGCTCTGGGGGATGCTGCTAATGGCCCTGTGTTTCTGGATGTATTCGATTGCGGTAGCGCTGATGCGGGTGCGCGCGATCATCCTCGAGCGCGAAGCGCATACCGAATGGATAAAGGAACTGAACGAGGTGAAGGAATGATCTGGAGTTCGCCGGCCGAATTCTTCGCCATGGGCGGTTATGCGCTCTACGTATGGGGCAGCGTCATTGTCTGCGTCGTTACCATGGTCATGGAACCGATCCTGACGAGAAGGCGTCAGAAGGTTATTTTGCGCGCGCTGCGGCGCGAAAGAATCGCCGAGGAACTCGACAAGCAATGAAACCCAGACACAAGCGTATCGCCATCATCGTCGGCGGCCTCGCGGCCATTGGCATCGCCGCCGCCTTCGTGCTCAATGCCCTCGACAGCAACATCGCCCTCTATATCACTCCGAGCGAAGTCGCCGCCGGCAAGGCGCCGAAAGCCAAGGCCTTCCGTATCGGCGGCATGGTCCGCGATGGTTCGCTCAGGCGCGACAACCTGACCGTGCACTTCGTCATCACCGATACCGCCAAGGACATCCCGGTCGCCTACACAGGCATCCTTCCCGACCTGTTCAAGGAGGGCAAGGGCGCGGTGATCCAGGGGCGGCTGGCCGACGACGGCACCTTCACCGCCACCGAGGTGCTCGCAAAGCACGACGAGAATTACATGCCGCCCGAAGCCAAGGCCGCCATGGATCAGGCCAAGAAGGCCCAGAAGACCTTAATGCAATGATTAAGTCCCCCATCCCCCCCACCCCCCCTTCCCAAGGAAGGGGGGTGACGCTGGTTCTGCCGCTGCGCGGCTTCCATGCCGTTGACTCGTCGCCTCCTTGGGGCGGCCCGACGGAGGCGACATGATTCCCGAACTCGGCCACCTCGCACTCATCCTCGCCCTGCTGGCAGCGATCACGCTGGGTGTCATGCCCATCCTCGGCGCCCAGCGCGGCAACGCCCTGTGGATCGCCCTGGCCAGACCCGCCGCCCAGGCGCTGTTCCTGATGATCGCCGTTTCCTTCTGCTGCTTGGCGTGGTCGTTCAACGTCAACGACTTCTCGGTGCAGTACGTTGCCCAGCAGTCGAATTCGCAGTTGCCGGCGCTCTACCGCTTCGCCGCGGTCTGGGGCGGCCACGAAGGCTCGCTGCTGCTCTGGATGCTGATGCTCTCCGGCTGGGCGATGGCCGTATCGGTGCTGTCCCGGCAACTGCCGGAAGTCATGGTGGCCCGCGTGCTCGGCGTCCTCGGCCTGGTCGCCAGCGGCTTCATGCTGTTCATCCTGACGACCTCCAACCCCTTCGACCGCCTGCTGCCCGCCGCCCAGGATGGCCGCGACCTCAACCCGCTGCTGCAAGACCCCGGCCTGGTGTTCCACCCGCCGATGCTCTACATGGGCTACGTCGGCTTCTCGGTCGCCTTCGCCTTCGCCATCGCCGCCCTGCTGACCGGCAAGCTCGACGCCGCCTGGGCGCGCTGGTCGCGGCCGTGGACGATAGCGGCCTGGATATTCCTCACGCTGGGCATCGCGCTGGGCAGCTACTGGGCTTACTACGAACTCGGCTGGGGCGGCTGGTGGTTCTGGGATCCCGTTGAGAACGCTTCATTCATGCCTTGGCTGGTGGGTACAGCACTGATTCATTCGCTGGCCGTTACAGAAAAGCGCGGCGCGTTCAAG
>JBGOZF010000152.1:0-4248 GCA_041480065.1 Rhodocyclaceae bacterium | reverse complement strand
GCCGAGAGCCTCAAGGGAACCGTGATTCCGGATGGCGTCGAGTTCACCGTCACCCGCAACTACGGCCAGACGGCCACTGAGAAGGCGCAGAAGCTGATCGGCAAGCTGGTCTTCGCCACCGGCTTTGTCGTCCTGCTGGTGCTCTTCGCGCTCGGCCGGCGAGAGGCGGTGATCGTCGGCACGGCGGTGACGCTGACGCTGGCGGCGACGCTGTTCGCCTCCTGGGCCTGGGGCTTCACGCTCAACCGCGTTTCGCTGTTCGCGCTCATCTTCTCCATCGGCATCCTGGTCGACGACGCCATCGTCGTCGTCGAGAACATCCACCGCTGGAATACGCTGCATCCCGACAAGGCGCTGGCGGAAATCATTCCCGGTGCAGTGAACGAAGTCGGCGGGCCGACTATCCTGGCCACCTTCACCGTCATCGCGGCGCTGTTGCCGATGGCCTTCGTCACCGGCCTGATGGGGCCGTACATGAGCCCGATTCCGATCAACGCCTCGATGGGCATGTTCATTTCGCTCGCCATCGCTTTCGTCGTCACGCCCTGGCTGGCGCTGAAGCTGATGAAAGGCGAAAGGCATTTCACCGCAGAGAGCGCAGAGAGCGCAGAGATCGCAGAGAAAGGCCAGGACGTGAATTCCTCTGCGTCCTCTGCGCTCTCTGCGGTGGAAAGGCTTTTCCGTGCGGTGCTGCCGCGCTTTCTGGACGAGCGGACGGGCAGCGCCGCGCGGCGCAAGCTGTGGATCGGCATCGTCGTCGCCATCATCGCGTCGGTGTCGCTGGGCGTCTTCAAGCTCGTCGTGCTGAAGATGCTGCCCTTCGACAACAAGAGCGAATTCCAGGTGATTCTCGACATGCCGGTCGGCACGCCGGTCGAGGAGACGGCGCGCGTGCTGCACGACATGTCGGCCGAGATCGCCAAGGTGCCCGAGGTGCGCGACTACCAGGCCTATGCAGGCCTCGCCAGCCCGATCAACTTCAACGGCCTTGTCCGCCAGTACTACCTGCGCGCCAATCCGGAGATGGGCGACATCCAGGTCAACCTGGTCGACAAGCATCATCGCGATCGCCAGAGCCACGAAATCGCCGTCGGCGTGCGCAGCCGCATCATGGCTGTAGCCAAGGCTGCCGGCGGCAACGCCAAGGTGGTCGAAGTGCCGCCGGGCCCGCCGGTGCTCTCGCCCATCGTCGCGGAGGTCTATGGCCCGGACTACCCTGGGCAGATCGCAACGGCCAAGAAAGTGAGGGCGGCCTTCGAGGGTACGGCGGACATCCTGGGCGTCGACGACTCGGTCGATGCCGATGCGCCCAAGGTCGTGCTGCGCGTCAACCAGGCCAAGGCAGCGTTGCTCGGTGTGGCGCAGAACGATGTCGTCGCCACCGTGCGCATGGGTCTCACCGGCGAGGACGTGACGCCGATGCACGACGGCGACGCCAAGTACGAGATCCCCGTGCGCATCACGCTGCCGGCCGAGCGCCAGTCCAGCCTCGACCAGCTGCTGAAGCTCAAGGTGCGCGGCCGCGAGGGGAACCTGGTGCCGATCTCGGAAGTCGTCGAGGCGAAGAAGACGCTGCGCGAGAAGGTCATCTATCACAAGGACCTGTTGCCGGTGGTCTATGTCGTCGGCGACATGGGTGGCAAGCTCGACTCGCCTTTGTATGGCATGTTCGACATCCGCTCGAAACTGCCCGAGGGTCTCGGCGAGTATTTCATCAAGCAGCCGAAAGACCCCTACGCGAGCTATGCGATCAAGTGGGACGGCGAGTGGCAGGTGACTTACGAGACCTTCCGCGACATGGGCGCCGCCTATGCCGTCGGCCTGATCCTGATCTACCTGCTGGTGGTGGCGCAGTTCAAGAGCTACCTGGTGCCCTTGATCATCATGGCGCCGATTCCCCTCACCATCATCGGCGTCATGCCCGGCCACGCCCTGCTTGGGCAGCAGTTCACGGCGACCTCGATGATCGGCATGATCGCGCTCGCCGGCATCATCGTGCGCAACTCGATCCTGCTGGTGGACTTCGTCAACGAGCAGGTTGCGAGCGGCATGGACTTCGCCGAGGCAGTGGTGCAGTCGGCCGCCATCCGCGCCAAGCCGATCGCGCTCACCGGGCTGGCCGCCATGCTCGGTGCGCTGTTCATTCTCGACGACCCGATCTTCTCGGGTCTCGCCATCAGCCTGATCTTCGGCATCCTGGTGTCCACCGTGCTGACGCTGGTGGTGATCCCGGTTCTCTACTACGCGGCCATGCAGAGCCGCCTTCAACCCCAAGGAAACACGCAATGACCATCAATCGCATCGTCCGCATCGTCGCCGGCTTGTTCATCATGCTGTCGCTTGGCCTCGCCCATGCTTACGGGCAGGTCGACCTGTCGAAGCTGTCCTGGCTCTGGTTCACGCTCTTCGTCGGTGCGAACCTGTTCCAGAGCGGTTTCACCCGCTTCTGTCCGCTCGACAGCATTCTCAAGATGTTCGGCGTGCCCGAAACGGAAAGCAGCCGCTGCGGCTGATCACGTCGGCCCGCGTCTCCCGGCGCGCGGTCGGAAAGTCGAATATCCATCGCATCGAGGACCGGGCCCGGACATACCGGGAGGATCAGCCCAGCCCTGATAGACTGGATGCATGGTCGCGCCAGGCACGCCGTTCATGCAACGGTTCTCGAGCCGTTTCCTGCTGGTTGCCATCGTCCTGGGTGGCGGTGGCCTGACTTCCGCGCTCTATTCGATTCAGCGCCAGCACGAGACGACGCTGGCCGCCACCGGATTCCAGGCCGAAGCTGAGAACGTGGTCGCCGGCCTGCAGGAGGCGCTGAGACGCAGTGCGGCCCTGCCGACAACCGCCGCCGCGGTGATCCGCACGCTGCCCAGGCTCGATGCCGGCATCTGGCGCAGCTTCGTGCAGGACTTGCGGCCCTTCGACAGCACGCCCGGGCTGGTGGGCTACGGTGTCGCCGAGCGGGTGAGCGAGGCTACCCTCGATGGTTTCACCGAGCGCATGGTTCGCGAAGGCCAGGGTGGCATCCGGGTATTCCCCCGCAACGGACCCGGGCCCTACTGGCCGGTGACCTATGTCGAGCCCGAGGTCGTTTCCAGGTATGCCCGCGGATTCGATCTCGCGTCCGAACCCACCCGCCGCAGGGCGATGGATCAGGCCGCGGAAAGCGGTGGTGCCGGCATGACCGGGCTGATCGCCATCGGCTTCACCGACGAGTCGAGAAAGCCTCCCGGTTTTCTGATGTTGTATCCGCTCTATTTCGGCGATCGGACGCCGATCGCGCCCGAAGAGCGGCGCGCGCTCCTGAAGGGTTTTGCGCTTGCGGTGTTCCGGCTCGACCATTTGATAGACAGCCTGGCGGGCGCGGGAAAGGATTACCAGGTGCTGTCGCTGTTCGACATGGAAGCCGCAACGCCGCAACTGGCTTACCGGTCCAGCCGCGCCGCCGAAGTCTCGGACGATGCTTTCCGCGAGCGCGTCGGCTTCGTCTTCGGCGGGCACGCCTGGCGCCTCGACGTGGCGGCGACGCCCGAATATGTCGGCAGGATAGACCGCCAGCGGTCGACCGGAATACTGCTGGTCGGCTGGCTCGTCACCCTGGCGGGTGCCGCGCTGATCCACATGCTGGCGAGCGGCCGGCAAAGGGCGGAGGTCCTGGCCCGGACGATGACCGAGGAGTTGCGGCAGAGCGAGGAGCGTTTCCGTTCGCTGACGTCCCTGTCTTCGGACTGGTATTGGGAACAGGACGATCAGTTCCGCTTCACCGCGATGTCGAGCGAGTTTACGCGGCGGAAACTCGGGTCGTCGTCGGTCATCGGCAAATGCCGTTGGGAATTGCCGACCGATTTGACGCCCGCCCAATGGGCCGCCCACCGGGCGGTACTCGAGGCGCACCAGCCGTATCAGGACTTCGAGTATCGCATCCGCGGCGCCGATGGCGTGTGGCACTGGTTCAGCGTGAACGGTGAACCGGTGTTCGCCGGCGACGGCAGATTCCTCGGCTACCGGGGTACCGGGCAGGACATCAGCCAACGCAAACGCGCCGAGCATGAGCTGGGCTTGATGAGTCTTGCCCTCAACGACGTGCATGAGGCTGCTTTCCTGCACCGTCAAGACACTTACGAAATCGTCTACGTCAATGAGGAAGCCTGCCGGTCGCTCGGCTACAGCCGCGAGGAACTGCTGACCAAGTCGATTCCGGATTTCGATCCGCAGATCACGCCCGAGGATCTTGCCGATCTGGAGCGGCTG
>JBGOZF010000151.1:0-4390 GCA_041480065.1 Rhodocyclaceae bacterium | reverse complement strand
TCTCGCTCAGGGCTTCCTTGCCCATCGCCATCATCTCGGCGTATTCGGTGTCGTAGTCGCCGTTGCGAATCTGCTCGATGCGCGCATCGAGTTCCTTGCTTTCCTTGCGCAGGTAACGGCCGTACAGCCGGCGGCAGAGAATGCCGACCTTGTGCTGAACGATTTCGGCCGGGCAGCGCAGGGCGCAAAGGCCGCAGGAGACGCAGTCGAAGGACAGGTCCATGACCTCGGCGACGTCGCCGCGCATCGCGGCATTGACGTAGTCCATGACCTGAAGGCCTTGCGGGCACGTCTTGGTGCAGGTGTTGCACGAGACGCAGCGGAAGATGGCCGGGTAGTACCTCTTGATGGTGTCGACCGTCGGCTCGATTTCCTCGAGGTTGTAGATCGCCTTTTCCATCGGCACGGCCGGGATCTGGGTGAGCGACATGCCCTCCTTGACCAGGGTCGTGCAGGCCAGACCGGTGTGGATGCGGTAGTCGCCGGGCAGGCGGTAGAGCGTGCCGCAGGCGCCGCAGAAGCCTTCGCGGCAGCCGGCGCCGCGGATGATCTGCTGGCCGGTGTATTCGATGGCGCGCATGATCGTGGCGTGCTCGGGCACGACGGCGCGCTTGCCCATGATATACACGGTCACCATGCGCGCCTGGGGACTCACGGGCTTCTCAACCTCGGCTGCCGCCGTGCCCTTGGTGTCGGGATGCTCCACCCGCTTCGAACTCATGACGCTGTCTCCGTTTGCTTCGGCGCGACAATAGACGCGCCGTGGAACGACGAAGCGAAACGACAGGCTGAGGAGAACTTGGGACCGCCGCGCACACCGGCCGGGCAGGCGCTCGCCTGCCCGTTCCGAATGCTGTCGTGGCCGGACGCGACGAACCGCATCGCATCACCTGCCGAAGCAAAATGACGATCCACCAACTGCTCTCCTCCACCGCTGCCATTCCGGAATCAACGACTGAAAGCCGGATGGCCGTCTCGAATTAGTTCGCGTGCTGCTGCGTTGTTCGGGCCGACGGATCGAACCGCCGGCTGCTGTCTCTGTAGGGAGGGAGAACTTTTCTCTTGATTTGTGCTATCACTATATGCCCGATGGCAATGATTCATGCGTAAGGATTTCTTATCGTTTCCATAAGCATGCTGCTATGCAATAAGAATGCATGGCGCTTATGCGGCGATCAATCCATTCGGGTGGCGGACGAATCGATAGGCGGCTATTTTGCGGCTCCGGAGCAGCTTGCAATCATATCCGCCATCGCCGCAGGACAGCAGTTTACGGCAGGCAACAGCGGTACCAAAAACTGATAAAGGAGGAGACAGATGAAGACGTTGAATTTGACGGAGAAGATATTGCGCGATCACTTGGTCGGCGGCGGCGAACTGCCGAAGGCCGGCGAGATCATCACCATCAGGATCGATGAGGCATTCACGCAGGATGCCACCGGTACCATGACCATGCTGCAGCTCGAGGCCATGGGTGTCAAACGCGTCAAGCCGTTGTCGGTCAATTTCGTCGACCACAGCATGCTGCAGCAGGGTTATGAGAATCCCGACGACCATGCGTATCTCGAGAGCGTATCGAAGAAGCTCGGCATCGTCTTCTCGCCGCCGGGCACCGGCATCTGCCACTTCCTCAACGTCGAGAACTTCGTCAAACCAGGCATGACCGGCGTCGGCGCCGACAGCCACACCGTCAATGCCGGCGGCATCGGTGCCATCTACTTCGGCGCCGGCGGCTACGACGTCGCCCTGGCCATGGCCAGCGGCGAGTACACCATCGCCATGCCGAAGGTGGTACACGTCGAACTCACCGGCAAGCTTGGCCCTGGCGTCATGGCCATGGATGTCATCCTGAAGATGCTGTCGATCATCGGCGTCAAGGACGGCAAGGGCATCATCTTCGAATACGGCGGCCCCGGCGCGGCGACGCTGTCGGTCAACGAGCGCGCGACCATCACCAACATGGGCGCCGAAATGGGCGCATCGACCTCGATCTTCCCCAGCGACGAGCGCACGCGCGACTACCTCGAAAGCCGCGGTCGCGGCGGCGATTACAAGCCGCTGGCGGCGGACGCCGGTGCCGAGTACGCGCGCACCATCGAGATCAATCTCTCCGAACTCCAGCCGCTGATCGCACTTTACCCGTCGCCCGGCAATGTCGAGCAGGTCGCCGCCCACGCGGGTACCAAGGTGCATCAGATCTGCGTCGGCAGTTGCACCAACAGCTCCTTTGCCAACATCGCCAGCTTTGCTGAAATGTTGAAGGGCAAGCGCGTGGTGGTGGACACCCTGCTCTACCCCGGCTCGCGGGCGGTGGAGATGCAGCTTGCCGAATCCGGCTATCTCACCTCGATGCTGCAATCGGG
This sequence comes from Rhodocyclaceae bacterium, assembly GCA_041480065.1. Lineage (GTDB taxonomy): Bacteria > Pseudomonadota > Gammaproteobacteria > Burkholderiales > Rhodocyclaceae > Fen-999. The sequence goes on along the minus strand of JBGOZF010000151.1, from coordinate 2,027 downwards.
CGTGCGCATCATGGAAAGCGGCTGTGGCGCCTGCATCGGCCAGGGCGGCTCGCCGGTGAGCAACGGCATCAGCCTGCGCACCTTCAACCGAAACTTCCCGAAGCGCTCGGGCACGGATTCAGCCAAGGTGCACCTGGTGAGCCCGATGGTCGCCGCCGCCAGTGCCCTGACCGGCGTCATCACCGTTCCCACTCAGCCGGTACAGATCAAGCTGTCACCGCAAGTCATCGACAGCGCCGCCTTCAGGCAGCCGGCAGCGGCGAGTGAGGCCGACAAGGTGGAAGTCGTGCGCGGCCCCAACATCATGGCCCTGCCGGACTTCGAACCACTGCCGAAGAAGCTCAAGGGTTCCGTGCTGCTCAAGCTCGGCGACAACATCAGCACCGACGACATCCAGCCCGCCGGCATCTATCTGCCTCTGCGCTCGAACGTCAAGGAATACGCGATGCAGGCGACGTTCAATCAGGTCGACACCACGTTCTCGAAGCGCGCAGTAGCCGAGCGCGACAAGGGCGCCCATGGCGTCGTCGTCGCCGGCGACAACTACGGCCAGGGCAGTTCGCGCGAACACGCGGCGCTGTGCCCGCGTTGGCTCGGCGTACGCGCCGTGGTGACCAAGCAGTTCGCGCGCATCCACGTCGCCAACCTGGTCAACTTCGGCATCGTCCCGCTCACCTTCGCCGACAGCGCCGACTACGACAAGATCAAGCAGAACGAAGAAATCACGATCGACGTCTCCGACCTGGAAGGATCCTTATCGATGGAAGTCGGCGGCAAGAAGATCCCGCTCAAGCCGGCGTTCGGACCGAAGGACATCCCGATGCTGAAGGGTGGCGGCGCGCTGTCCGAGTTCAAGGCGAACTACGCGGGCTGACGTAGTCCATAGTGCGATTCGCGGAGCCGGTCGACAGTGACCGGCTTCGCAATCCGGGCGGCTCAACGCCCCAGCAGTTGAATGCTCCAGAATGCGAGGAATCCGCCGAACAAGACCAAAGTCGAGATCGGCCTTTCCTCGACTTCGTGTGCCTCCATCAGCAGTTCTTCCGTCACCAGATAAAGCAATGCCGCCGCGCTGAAGGCCAGCGCTCCACCAATGACGGCATGCGACGCGCCCGACAACAGCACGTTGCCGATCAGCGCAAAGACGAGCACGGTGGCGCCCAGGGCGCCGGAAATGGCGATGATGCGCCAGCCCGCTGTCGCCGCGGAAGCCAGTGCCAAGCCGAGGAAGAGCAGTTCGACCGACAAGCCGAGAGCCAGGATTGTCCCTGTCTGTCCTCCGGCCGCAAACCCCGCGCCGATGATGAAACCGTCGGTGGCGACGTCGATGAACGTCGCCAGCAGGAGGCCGGTGCTCAGTCCGGCAGCATCTCCCGAGATCGAGGCCTTATGCTCGATCCGCATGGTCCACAGCTTCAATCCGTACATGAACAGGCTACCCAGCGCGAAGGAACCCGCCAGCACTATTCCCGGCGCTTGTTCGCGCTCGATCTCGGGTAGCAGCTCGACCGCCAGTGCCGCCAGCACCACACCGGCGGCGAAGTGTTGAATCAGGCTGCGCGCCTGCTGGCCGGGGTTCCAGGCGGAAGCGAGTATTCCGCCGCCAAGGGCTACCACGGCGGGGATCGCCATGATCAGGAAGTTGTGCGTGTCCATGGTGACGTTCGATCAAACGAATTGGATAGGGACGCGCATCATAAGGCATGCAGCCGCCAGCGCCCCGACGACGCCTGACCGCATCTCCATAGAGCCATTGGACCCGAACGGGCGGATTCTCGTACCGCAGTTGCGGAAGCCACGGTGCGCAACCCCGCGGCTTCCGATTCCTTGAACCAAGGCGGCGAAGTGCTCGGCTCGATTGCCGTTTGGCAGATAATGATCAGAAGCTACGCCAATGGGCGCGATGCTGCCACCTCAGGTTCCAGTCCATGGCGAAGATTCTGCTGCTGTACTCGACCACCGACGGCCATACCCTTGCCATCAGCCGGCGTCTGCGCGAAGTCATCGAGGCCCATGGTCACGAGGTT
>JBGOZF010000150.1:0-4879 GCA_041480065.1 Rhodocyclaceae bacterium | reverse complement strand
CGATCCGTATGTTGATGAAGGCCGGCGGCGACATCGCGAGGAAGTACCGTTTCCCGAACCTGCGCTTCGTCGCCAGCGTCGGCGAGCCGTTGAACCCGGAGGCCGTCTGGTGGGGCAAGGAGGTGCTGGGCCTGCCCATCCACGACAACTGGTGGCAGACCGAGACCGGCGGCATCATGATCGCCAACACGCCTGCGTTCGACATCAAGCCCGGCTCCATGGGCCGGCCGCTGCCGGGCATCGAGGCCGCCATCGTGCAGCGGCAGGAGGATGGCCCGCTGCGAGTGATCGATACGCCGGACACCGAAGGCGAACTGGCCCTCAAGGCCGGCTGGCCCTCGATGTTCCGGGCTTACCTGCACAACGAGGAGCGCTACCGAAAATGCTTCGCCGGGGAGTGGTATCTGACCGGCGATCTCGCGCAGCGCGATGCCGACGGCTATTATTGGTTCGTCGGCCGCGCCGACGACGTCATCAAGTCGGCCGGCCACCTGATCGGGCCTTTCGAAGTCGAGAGCGCGCTGATGGAGCATCCGGCCGTGGCCGAGGCGGGCGTCATCGGCAAGCCCGACCCTATCGTCGGCGAGGTGGTCAAGGCTTTCGTCTCGCTGAAGAAGGGTTTCGAGGAAAGCGAGGCCCTGCGCATGGAACTGCTGGGCCACGCCAGGAAGCGCCTGGGCGCGGCCGTGGCGCCGAAGGAGATCGCCTTCCTGCCTTCGCTGCCGCGCACGCGCAGCGGCAAGATCATGCGCCGGTTGCTCAAGGCGCGCGAACTCGGCCTGCCCGAGGGGGACACGTCCACTCTGGAAGGAGGTGCCTGATGTCTGTCGATCACCCGGCTCCGCCGCCGCCGTCCGGCCCGGTTCCGTACGCCAAGTCTTTTGCACTCAAGCTGCTCACCGACATGCTGCGCATCCGCCGGCTTGAAGAGAAGTGCGCGCAAGCCTACGGCGAGGGCAAGATCCGCGGCTTCCTGCACCTCTACATCGGCGAGGAGGCCGTCGGCGTCGGCGCGCTGCATGCCCTCACGCCCGAGGACAACGTCGTTGCCACCTACCGCGAACACGGCCACGCGCTGGTGCGCGGCATGGACATGGGCGTGCTGATGGCCGAAATGTATGGCAAGCGCGAAGGCTGTGCGCGCGGCCGTGGCGGCTCGATGCACTTGTTCGATAAAACGAGGCGGCTCTTCGGCGGCAACGCCATCGTCGGCGGCGGCTTGCCGGTCGCCGTGGGCCTCGGCTTGGCGGCGAAGATGCGCAATGAATCCCGAGTGACCGCCTGCTTCTTCGGCGACGGCGCCGTGGCCGAAGGCGCTTTCCACGAGTCGATGAACCTCGCGGCACTGTGGAAGCTGCCGGTGCTGTTCTGCTGCGAGAACAACCTCTATGCCATGGGCACCGCCCTGGAGCGCTACGAAGCCCAGACCGATCTGTGCATCAAGGCGTCTTCCTACAACATGCCGGCGGTGGCCGTGGACGGCATGGACATCGTGGCCGTACATGAGGCGGCGAAGACGGCCGTTGCCAAGGTGCGCGCCGGCGGCGGCCCCATGTTCGTCGAGTTCCGGACCTACCGCTTCCGCGCCCATTCGATGTTCGACGCTGAGCTTTATCGGCAGAAGGCCGAGGTCGAGGAATGGAAGACGCGCGGTCCCATCCACACCTTCACGGCGCGCCTGAAGGCCGAGGGCAAGCTGAGCGAAGAGGAGTTCCTGGCGCTCGATGCGAAGGTTGGTGCGGAAGTGGAGAAGGCCGTGGCGTTCGCCGAGGCTGGGACGTGGGAGCCCGTGGAAGATCTGCTGCGCGACGTGCATACCCCGGCGGGAGTGGTGCCATGAGCCGCAAACTGAGCTACCGCGAAGCCCTGCGCGAGGCCATGCAGGAAGCGCTGCGCAGCGACCCGCGCGTCTTTCTGATGGGCGAGGACGTGGGGCGCTACGGCGGCACCTATGCGGTATCGAAGGGCCTGCTCGAGGAGTTCGGCCCCGAGCGCATCCGCGACACGCCGCTGTCCGAGCTGGGCTTCACGGGGGCCGGCATCGGCGCGGCGCTCGGCGGCATGCGTCCCATCGTCGAAGTGATGATGGTGAACTTCAGCCTGCTGGCGCTCGATCAGATCGTCAATACGGCCGCGCTCTACCGCCACATGTCCGGCGGCCAGTTCTCGGTGCCGCTGGTGATCCGCATGGCCACCGGTGCCGGGCGCCAGGTGGCGGCGCAGCACTCGCACAGCTTCGAGGGCTGGTACGCCGGCATCCCCGGCATCAAGGTGCTGGCACCGGCCACCATCGAGGATGCGCGCGGCATGCTTGCCCCGGCGCTCGCCGACCCGGACCCCGTGGTGATCTTCGAGCATGCCGGTCTCTACAACATGGAAGGCGAACTGCCCGACGATTGCCGCGTCGATATCGCGTCGGCGAAAGTGCGGCGCGCGGGTTCGGCCGTTGCAATCCTCACCTACGGCGGTTCGCTGTTCAAGGCCTTGCAGGCGGCGGAGACGCTGGCGGCCGAGGGGATTTCGGCGGAAGTGGTCGACCTGCGCGTGCTGCGCCCACTCGACGACGCGACCATCATGGCCTCGGTCGGCAAGTGCCGTCGCGCGGTGATCGTCGATGAAGGCTGGCGCAGCGGCAGCCTCGCGGCCGAGGTGATGGCGCGCATCTTCGAGCAGGCGTTTTACGAGCTCGATGCGCCGGTGGCGCGGGTGTGTTCCGAGGAGGTGCCGATTCCCTATGCCAAGCACATGGAGGACGCCGCGCTGCCGCAGGCCGACAAGATCGTCGCCGCCGTGAAGGGGCTCTTGGCATGATCCTGGGAAAAGCATTTTCACCGCCAAGGACGCAAAGGACGCCAAGGCAAACGAGAGGCTTGGTTCCTCGATACCTTCACCGTGTGGGTGGTCAGCGCTTCATCTCAAGATCGCCTTCCTTTGCGTCCTTGGCGTCCTTTGCGGTGAATGAACTGAGGTTCTTGGCATGATCGACTTCAAACTACCCTCGCTGGGTGCCGACATGGACGAGGGCACGCTTCTGGAATGGAAGGTGAAGCCCGGCGACGCGGTGAAGAAGGGCCAGGTGGTCGCCATCGTGGACACCAGCAAGGCGGCGGTCGATGTGGAAATCTGGCAGGAGGGCACCGTTGCCGAACTGATCGTCGCGCCCGGTGAGAAGATCCCCGTGGGCACGGTGCTGGCGACCTTTCTCGAGCCGGGCGAGAAGCCCGGCGCTGTGCCGCCTGCGGCCGCGGCCGCGGCGCCGGCGCAGCGCCGCATGGTTTCGCCCGCTGCGCGCAAGCATGCGCAGGAACTGGGTGTCGACATCGATATGGTGACGGGTACCGGCCCCCACGGCGCCGTGACCGTGGACGACGTGGACAAGGCCGCGAAGCCTGGTGCGGCAGCCGCCCCGACCGACAAGGCAAGCGAAATGCGCAAAGCCATCGCCGCGGCCATGGCACGCTCGAAGCGCGAGATACCGCACTACTACGTGGCCGAGACCATCCCCATGGCCCGCGCCCTGGCCTGGCTCCAGGCGGAGAACGCCCAGCGCGCCATGACCGAACGCCTGCTGCCTGCGGCGCTGCTGCTCAAGGCTGTGGCGGTGGCCCTCAAGCGCTATCCCGAACTCAACGGCTTCTTCACGGACGGCGCTTTCCGGGCCGCGGCGAAGGTGCACCTCGGTGTCGCCATCTCGCTGCGTCAGGGCGGCCTGATCGCGCCGGCGCTGCTCGACGCGGACACGAAGCCGCTGACGCCACTGATGCAGGAGCTCACCGATCTCGTCAAGCGTACCCGCGCCGGATCGCTGCGGAGTTCCGAAATGTCCGAGCCCACGGTCACCGTCACCAACCTCGGCGACCAGGGTACGGAACAGGTGTTCGGCGTCATCTATCCGCCGCAGGTGGCGCTGGTGGGCTTCGGCCGGATCGTCGAGCGGCCCTGGGCGGAGAATGGTGCTCTGAAGGTCATGCCCACCGTCAGCGCCAGCCTCTCCGCCGACCACCGGGTTTCCGATGGCCATCGCGGCGCCCTGTTCCTGGTCGAACTGCGCGAACTGCTGCAACGCCCCGAGGAACTGAACCAATGACCAATGCCGAAATCCGCAGCATCGCCCTGGCGACCCTCAAGAGCATCGCCCCCGAGATCGACGAGGCCGATTTGCACCCAGACAGGCCGTTGCGCAATCAGGTCGACCTGGACTCCATGGACTGGCTCAACTTCCTGCTCGGGCTGCACGAGAAGCTGAAGGTGGAGATCCCGGAGGCGGACTACGCGAAGCTGGTCAGCCTCGACGACGTGGTGACGTATCTGGCGGCCAGGCTCCAGAGCGGGAGCGGACCGGCAACGCGGTAATGGCGACTTGGCCGGCTTGCGGCGGACCAGGCTTCACCACGACGAAAGCACGCGCAAGGCCTACGCCGACCAGGCCGAAAGCAGGCCTGGATCGTGAGGGGTATCGGAACGCCCCGGGGCGCTATGAGCGTGCGACGGGCGCCGGCTTGACGCCGTTCTTGCGTTTCGGTGCGGGCGCCAGGATCCTGGCCAGGTAGCGGCCGGTGTGGCTGCCGGCGGCTTCGGCGACCGCCTCCGGCGTGCCTTCGGCGATGATGCGGCCGCCGCCGTCTCCGCCCTCGGGACCGAGGTCGAGCAGCCAGTCGGCGGTCTTGATGACGTCGAGATTGTGCTCGATGACGACGATGGTGTTGCCGTGGTCGCGCAGCCGGTGCAGCACGGTGAGCAGCATCTCGATGTCGTGGAAGTGCAGGCCGGTGGTCGGCTCGTCGAGAATGTACAGCGTGCGTCCGGTGTCGCGCTTGGAGAGCTCGAGCGAGAGCTTCACGCGCTGCGCCTCGCCGCCCGAGAGCGTGGTCGCCGACTG
>JBGOZF010000149.1:0-4963 GCA_041480065.1 Rhodocyclaceae bacterium | reverse complement strand
GCCGGCGCCGGAATAGTCCTCCAGGGTGGGAAGCTCGCCGTTGTCGGCGGCGGTGCTTTCCTGGGCGCTGTGGGCGATCAGGTTGCGATGGTCCCACGAGGCGACGGTGACCATGTTCGGCTGCACTTCGCGGCGGGTGCTGAGCGTGTGGATGGAGTCTTCGGCTTCGGTGGCGCTCAAGCGGTGAAAGCGGATGTTCTCCTGGGCGCAGGCGGGCCAGTGGTAGGTCGAATCGACGATGACCAGGGTATGCTTGCTCTGCGGCGTGGGCCTCAGTTGCCAACCCTTGTCCAACGGACGACAAAGCCAAGCCCGCGCACCCGAGCGCTCGATGCGCGAAGGGGGCGCTTCTCTGGCCGCCAGCATGGGCAGGCGATCTATTTGGCCGGCGCCTTGGGTTTGGGCCAGCCGAGCGTCTTGGCGGCCTTGTCCAGTTGCGCGTCGCTAATGTCGCCCGAGCGCCAAAGCTGGATCAACAGGGCCACCGGTCTCGCCAGGGAACGGCCACGCTCGAAACGCGAGCCGCCGCTTTGGGTGACACCGAAGCGGGGCCAGAAATCGCTTTGACTGAGCTTGTGGCGTTGGCGTAGGTCGCGCACTTGGGTGAGGTCGAGCTTCTTTTCCATGACGTGAATCGGTTTCGAGGTCGGCTGTTCAGAGCGCGCGAAAGAGATAGGCCGCTTCGGCATCTACCGATATGCGCACATGTCGTGCGGTCAACTCGACCAACTGGCCGCGCGTGTTGTAGACGTAGTAAAGCTCGCCGCCGTTGTGGAAGCGGACGTAGTGCGAGATCGAATCGGCGATGGCGATGATGCGGTAGTTCACGACCTCTGCGAGATTGGCTACGCCCACCGTGCGGATGCGCGTGCGGTCGACCTCGATGTTGCCCTCGTCGTCGAGGTTGGCTACGCCGCCAAGGTGCAGTGGTAGCGTAACTTGTCGCGCGCCGGGTTGCGGGGTCATTGCCGCTCGTCCCATTGCCAGATCGTTTCGCCGTAGTCGCCCTCGAAGCGCGGCATGATCTCGCCGGCTTTGAAGAGGCGGCGCGAATCGGCCTTGGCCGGCGTGAGCCAGTAGCCGGCCTTCGGGCACGGCTGGCCGGCGGGGCAGCGCAGGCGGCTGTCGGCGCTCGGGGCTGACGGATCGCGTAACGGGAAGTTCTCGCGGGCGTAGGCGACAAGGTCTTTCGGGTAGACGAGATGATCGCGGTAGCTCGTATCGTCGATGTCCCAAAGGAAGGTCACCAAGGCCGCTTCAAGGCACCAGTAGCCGAAGTAGGACGAGCCTTCCTTGTCGGTATGGGTACCGTGCCAGTAGCAGTCACCCATGTGCTTGTACCAGTTCTCCAGGAACTCCTTGACCAGCGCGGGGCGGTCGGCGGCGTCGGGAACCGTGGCTTTGGCAAGAGGACGATAGGCATCCGGGTGAAGCAACACCCGCCCTGTCTCGTAGCGGCTACCCGTGAGTTTCTCAACGACGGACTCGAACAGGCCGTCACGGCCCCGGTTGAACTCGGCGTTGCGGTCGAGCCAGCCGATCACCTTGGGAACCAACTCCGCGTGGCCAAGCAATCGGCACAGGGCGAGCAGCCACATGACATAGACGTACGCTTCGAGTTGGGTGATTTCGAGGGTGTCGGCCTCGTTAACGGGTGGGGATTTCTTTACCGGTGATTCTTCTAATGAAACGAATACATCGAATGCGGCAACCACACCCTGCAGTTGCTCGCAAAGCGTGGTTACCGGCTGGCCCGATGTGTAATGCAGAACAAGTAGTTCAAGTGAATTGGTTGCGACTGACCAAGCGAAGCTGGACCTAGCCTCAGAAAGAATACTGTTGTCCAATATTCGTGGGCGGAATCTCTCGGTCCTGTATTCCAATGCGGAAACGGATTCCTTGTAATACGTCTCGTCGAGAAACTTCTGCCTGCGCTCGTCACGAAATGCCATCATCAGTTCCTAGTATCCATTGTTCGGCGGCGCAGAAGGCTTCGATTGGCGCGGCTTCGGCGGTGTGCTTTCGAGATCCATCCCAGAGCCGATTACATCAATCAGCACGTAGAGCCGGGTAATCTGTGCGTTACCCACCGGGCCGGGGAGGCAGACGAAAATCCATCTCGCAAAGCGATACTGCTTGATATCCTCTTCCTTGTCTGTTCGTGTCTTGAGGTCTTTTCCATACTGACGCTCCAGTGCTTGTGGTATCCGCCGGTCTGTCCACTTCTCCCCCATCTGCTTTCCATCGCAGGTCCGCCCCAGCCTATTCTTCGCCTCCTGTGTGATCCCCTTACCGTCATTCTCGTCGATTGTCTTGGAGATGTGTTTCGCCTCGAAGACGACGAATTTGGGATAGGTGTTGGCGGCGGCGCGTTGTTCCGCGCCGGCCGTGAAGTCATAGGTGGGCTGCGGTGGCGTCGATGCGGGCGGCAGGAAGATCAGTTTGCCCGGCTTCGGTTTTACGACCATCTCCGGCATCGGATTCGGTTCGCCGAACGGGGTCAGCTTCTCGAAGAGGCCGTCCAGCCCCTTGCCCTTGGGCGGATCGACGAGGCGTTTGTAGTTCAGCACCCGCTCCATCAGCCAGTAGCCGTCGATCTCGCAGGTCGCGCCGTTCTTCTGGTTGTCCTCGATCTGCGCCTTGCACTCGTTGTTCGTGGTGTTGGACTCGGCGCTTGGTTCGGCCTTGTCCTCGGGGATGGGCAGCTTGTCGGGATGGGCCTTGTAGTAGGCATCCATCGTGTCGTCGCTGGCAGTGCTGGTCGGCCAGAAGACGATGATGACGACCAGAATCTCCGGAACGACCGCCAGCAGACGAAGAAGAACGCCGCGTCCCGCCGCGCGCTCTGCCGCTTCGGCCGCCGCCCCGCCAACGCCCGGACCGCTCACGGGCGGTACCACGCGCAGCGGCGGCCTGGGCTTCGGCATGACCGGATCGTTGGCGGGCGGCACGTCATACACAGGCGCCGGCTTCGGATTAGCCTGTGCCAGCAGCACCGGAGAATCGGCCATGGCGGTGTCGAGCGTCCTGGCCTGCTCCTTGAGGATATCCACCCACGCTTTCACCTCGGCGTCGGCCTTCTTCTGGCTGCCCTTCCAGTCGTAGGTCTCGATGTAGCGCCGGGCGCCGCCGTAACTCAGTGTGTGCATGAAGGCCTGCACTTCCGACCATGGCCGCCGATCCGCCACCATGTCCATGAAGATGCAGGCCGCCCCGTAGGTCGGCATGAAGCCGCCGAAGTAATGGCCGATCTGGTCGGAGATGCGCGAGCGTTCGCCGCCGCTCTGGATGTAGAGCAGGAAGTCGCGCACCAGATTGCTGAAGTCGTCGGCATCGTGGAAGCCGTCGATGCGCGACAGCCACCGGCCTGCGATTTCCAGGGCGGCGCGGGTCTGTGTGATGGGGTCGGTCGGATACCAGATTGCGAGGAAGTTGGTAATGTCCTCGACCGCTTTGCGCGCTGCCGCCTTGATGTCGATCTCGATGGGTTTGATCGGGGAACGCGGGATGCTCATGACAGCAGCCCATCCATCAGATCGGCGCCGCCGCCCTTGTGTGCATTGACCGTGCGCTTGCCGCCCAGCCAGTTGCGCACGTCTTCGGTCCACTCGACGTAGCCGCCGCCGGCCGGCACGCCCTCCTTGCGGCCAAAGCCGTTGGCGTCGACAGCGCCTTGGATGATCGCGCCGTTGTCGTACTTGACCTTGTAGGTCGCGCCCTGGACGGGTTCCAGATCGTCGTAATGGTGGGTCAGTTCGATCCAGTTCGGATCGACGCCGGCCACGCCCTGCGGCAGCGCCGGCAGGCTGGCCGGATCGCTGGCCGGCCCGGTAAAGGCGTGGTTGCTGCCCTTCACGTCCCAGACATGGGTACAGCGCATGGTGATGTTGCCGCCGTCGAGCACGATTTCGGCGTTGCCGGCCACAAGGCGGATGGTCTTGGCCAGCAGTTCGATTTCGTCGTTGACGCTCGTGACCGTAATGCTCTTGTCGGCCAGTACGTCGAGCTTGTCGGTGTGGGCCTGGAGACTGACGGGGCCGTTGGCGGCGATGGCGGTAACGCCGCCGGAGTGCGTGTAAAGGCTGGTCGTCTGGCCCGACACATTCGAGAAGGTGTGCGCCACCGAAATCTGCGCGTCGTTGCGGAAGATGCCCATCAGGTTGCGGCCGGCATAGAGGGTGGTGGCTGCCGGAGTAGCAAAGACCATGCTGGCCGGCGTGTCGGCCAGGATGATCGGTTTTGCGAAGCGTTCGACCGGATCGCCGCCACTGCGGGCGTTGCCGGTCGGCTTCGTCGCAGCCTGCCCGCCGATAGCGCCCTCGTACTTGCCCTCCTGTTTCGGGTCGATGATCTTGATGAAGGAGTCCACCGCCTTGTTCGGGTCGTGACCTGCGAGCTTGAGCGCTTTCTGTGCGCTGGCCGAATCGGATAGGGCCTTGCCCAGGTCCTGCGCGGCCTTGAGCTGCGAGAGGGCTTCGGCGCTGTCCATCTGCGTCGATGCGCCGTTGGGGCGGGCGCAGGCGCTCAATAGCAGCCCCTGCGCGCCTCGCGTGCATGACCAGCCATCGGTCGCCAACTCGAAGCCTTCGCCGCGCCAGGCGCCGCGGTTGGCCGAGTTGGCGTTTTGCTGGACCAGGTAGCCGAGGTTGAGTTGCGTCGCGGCGGTGCTGGACATGACGCGCTGGCGCAGTTGCCCGCCCGCGTCGTCGGTGACCCACTGGTTGTAGCCGCTGCCGTCCAGGGTCGGCGTGTGGTAGCCGGAGATGACGCCCGGATGATTGACGCCGGAGTCGACGCCCGCCGCGAAAGGCTGGTCGTCCTGGCCGTTGTAGAGGCCGCCGACGATGATCGGGCGGTCGGGATCGCCCTCGATGAATTCCACCAATACTTCGGTGCCGATGCGCGGGGTGAAGTTCGCGCCCCAATTCGGGCCGGCGCTGGCCTGGGCGACTCTGACCCACGT
>JBGOZF010000148.1:0-4982 GCA_041480065.1 Rhodocyclaceae bacterium | reverse complement strand
CGCCGTCAGCAGCGGATGCAGCACCTTGATCGGCGCCTTGAACATTTCGACGAATTCGAGGATGCCGCGGTTGGCCAGGCACAGGCCGCCGGAGTAACTGTAGGCATCCGGATCGTTCTGCGAATAGGTCTCCAGCATGCGGATGTCGATCTTGCCGACCAGCGAGGAGATGTCCTGGTTGTTCTCGTCGCCGGGCTCGGTCTTGGCGACCGCGATCTGGGACAGCACCGACGGCCGCAGCTTGACCACGCGGAATCGGGTGACATCGCCGTTGTACTCGTGCAGGCGCTTGACCGCCCAGGGCGACATGATCGAATTGAGGTAGCGCCGCGGAATGCCGTAATCCTCTTCGAGGATGTGGGCATCCTCTTCGCGGAACAGCGCCAGCGGCGATTCATGCACCGGGCTGCCCTTGATGGCGTAGAAGGGCACTTTCTCGATCAGGGACTTCAGCCTTTCGGCCAGCGACGACTTGCCGCCGCCGACCGGCCCCAGCAGGTAGAGGATCTGCTTCTTCTCCTCGAGGCCCTGGGCCGAATGTCGCACGTAGGCGACAATGTTCTCGATCACCTCTTCGAGGCCGTAAAACTCGCGGAAAGCGGGGTAAATCCTGATGATCTTGTTGGCAAAGATGCGCGATAGCCGCGAATCGTGGCGTGTATCGACCAATTCCGGCTCGCCGATGGCGATAAGCAGGCGTTCAGCCACGCTGGCGTAGGCCGAGGGATCGTTGCGGCACAGTTCCAGGTAATCCTGGACCGACATTTCCTCTTCCTTGCCGGCCTCGAAGCGGGCTTGATATTGGGTGAAGATGTTGTTCATGCGACCTCCCTCTTGCGGTTAGGGTTACTACGTATCCGGTTAGAGCGCCGATATCGAAAAAAGTTACGTCGTCGACTACGTCATTCGCGCCGGATGCACCCAGCGGTCGAAATCCTCCGCACTTACCAAGCCTAGCTTCTCGGCGGCCTGTTTCAACGTACTGCCCTCCAGGTGCGCCAAACGCGCGATTTCCGCCGCCTTGTTGTGGCCGATGTGCGGCACCAGGGCGGTGACCAGCATCAACGACGCGTTCAGCGACTCGCCGATGCGCTCGCGGCTGGCTTCGATACCGCGCACGCAATGCTTGTCGAAGCTCGCCATGGCGTCGGCCAGCAGCCGCACGCTTTGCAGCAGGTTATAAGCTACGAGCGGCTTGCAGGTGTTGAGTTCCAGATTGCCAGAGGCGCCGCCGGCGGTGATGGCGACATCGTTGCCGAACACCTGGCAGCAGACCATGATCAGCGCCTCGCACTGGGTCGGATTCACCTTGCCGGGCATGATCGAACTGCCGGGCTCATTTTCCGGCAGGCTCAGTTCGCCCAGGCCGCAGCGCGGACCGGAAGCCAGCCAGCGGATGTCGTTGGCGATCTTCATCAGGGCCACTGCCAGCGTCTTGAGGGCGCCGTGCGTCGACACCAGCGGATCGTGGCTGGCGAGGGCGGCGAACTTGTTGCCGGCCGTGGCGAAATTCAGGCCCAGGCGCGAAGTCAGCTTCGCGGCGACGCGTTTGCCGAACTCCGGGTGCGTGTTGAGCCCGGTGCCCACCGCCGTGCCGCCGACCGCCAGCTTCAGCACGAAGGGCAGTGTGGCGGTAATGGCCGACTCGGCGTGATTCAGTTGCGCCACGTAGCCCGAGAACTCCTGGCCCAGCGTCAGCGGCACCGCATCCTGCAAGTGGGTGCGGCCGATCTTGACGATGTCCGAGAACGTGGCCGACTTCTCGGCCAGCGTCGCCCGCAGCCGGCGCAGCGCCGGCAGCAGGTTGTTGGCGAGCCCCAGGCTGGCGGCGACGTGCATTGCGGTCGGGAAGATGTCGTTGGACGACTGGCCGAGGTTCACCTCGTCGTTCGGGTGCACGCGCCGGCCTTCGCCGCGGCTGCCGCCCAGCAGTTCCGAGGCGCGGTTGGCCAGCACCTCGTTGACGTTCATGTTGGTCTGCGTGCCGGAACCGGTCTGCCAGACCGAGAGCGGGAATTCCCCCTCGTGGCGGCCGGCCAGCACCTCGTCGGCCGCGGCGACGATGGCCGTGGCCTTGCCTGCGTCAAGAAGCTTCAGCTCGGTATTGACCTCGGCGCCGGCACGCTTGACCTCGACCAGGGCCCGAATCAACTCGTCCGGCATGCGTTCGCCGGAAATATGGAAGTGCTCGAGCGAGCGCTGGGTCTGCGCGCCCCACAGCCGTTCGTCGGCGATCTCGACGCTGCCCATGCTGTCGCGCTCGCTTCGTGTCACTCGCTCGCTCCTTGCGCAGGTGTCGATGGAACCAATATGGTACTAATATAGTCCTATATTGGCGTTTCACAAGGAGCAACCGATGTTCCGACTGAGCAAACTGGCCGATTATGGGACCGTGCTGCTTTCCTACATGGCACGGCAGCCGGACAGGACCTATAGCGCCACGGAGCTGGCGGCCGAGATCGGCATCGGCGTTCCGACCGCGAGCAAGATCCTCAAGCTGCTGGCGCGCCACGAGTTGGTGCAGTCGGTGCGCGGCATCCATGGCGGCTACCTGCTGGCGCGGCCGGCCGAGTCGATTTCGATCGCCGAGGTCATCGAGGCGCTCGACGGTCCCATCAACGTCACCGAGTGCGGCGCCGGCCTGTGCGCCCGCGAGTCGGAATGCGGCGTCAAGGGCAACTGGCGGCGGCTCGGCCGGATCATTCAGCAGACCCTGAGCGACGTCAGCGTGGCCGATTTCGCCCGCCCGGATTTTCGCCCGCCGCCGGCCGCAGCCGCACCCGCAGCGCGCAGCAGGAGGTCCTGATGTCCAGTCGCTTGCCCAATCTCGACGAACTGATCAGCCGCGAATACGAGCACGGTTTCGTCACCTCGGTGGCGACCGACGCCATTCGTCTCGGCCTCGACGAAGAGGTGATTCGCATCATTTCCGCCAAGAAGAACGAACCCGAATTCATGCTCGACTGGCGCCTGAAGGCCTACCGCTACTGGCTGACCATGACCGAGCCGAAGTGGTCGACAATCGTGCATCCGCCCATCGACTACCAAAGCATCAGCTACTACTCGGCGCCGAAGTCCGGCAGGGACGGACCGAAGAGCCTGGCCGAGGTCGATCCGGAACTCATACGCACCTACGACAAGCTCGGCGTGCCGCTCGAAGAGCGCGAACTGCTGGCCGGCGTCGCGGTCGATGCGGTGTTCGACAGCGTCTCCGTGGCCACCACCTTCAAGGACAAACTGGCCGAACTTGGCATCATCTTCTGTTCCTTCTCCGAAGCGGTGCGCGAGCATGCGGAACTGGTCAAGCGATATCTCGGCTCGGTCGTGCCCCACACCGACAACTTCTTCGCCAGTCTCAATTCGGCGGTGTTTTCGGATGGTTCTTTCGTGTATGTGCCGCCCGGCGTGCGCTGCCCGATGGAGTTGTCCACCTACTTCCGCATCAATGCCAGGAACACCGGCCAGTTCGAACGCACGCTGATCATCGCCGACCGTGGCGCCTACGTCAGCTATCTCGAAGGCTGCACGGCGCCGATGCGCGACGAGAACCAGTTGCACGCCGCCGTGGTGGAGCTGATTGCGGAGGAAGGCGCGCAGATCCGCTACGCCACGGTGCAGAACTGGTATCCGGGCGACAAGCAGGGCCGCGGCGGCATCTACAACTTCGTCACCAAGCGCGGCGACTGTCGCGGCAACGATTCGAAGATCTCCTGGACCCAGGTCGAGACCGGCTCGGCCATCACCTGGAAGTACCCGAGCGTGATCCTGCGCGGCGACAACGCCGTCGGCGAGTTCCATTCTGTCGCCCTGACCAACAACTATCAGCAGGCGGACACCGGCACCAAGATGATCCATCTGGGCCGTAACACGCGCAGCACCATCGTCGCCAAGGGCATCGCCGCCGGCCATGGCAAGAGCGCCTATCGCGGGCTGGTGCGCGTCGGCGCCCAAGCGGCCAATGCCCGCAACCACAGCCAGTGCGATTCGTTGCTGCTGGGCAGCCGCTGCGCGGCCCACACCTTTCCCTACCTGGAAGCGAAGAACGCCAGCGCGCACATCGAGCATGAGGCGACCACTTCGCGCATCGGCGAGGATCAGCTCTTCTACTGCCAGAGCCGCGGCCTCTCGGCCGAAGACGCCGTGTCCATGATCGTGAATGGCTTTTGCAAGGAAGTGTTCAAGGAACTGCCGATGGAGTTCGCGGTGGAAGCGCAGAAGCTTCTCGGCGTCAGCCTCGAAGGCAGTATCGGATAGGAGAAAGAGATGGCCCCCACGCTCACTTTGTTCGCTGCCCCCACAGGGGGCCTCATTTGGCTACTGAGCTCCTTCGGGGCGGCCCTTCAGGAGGCATGACATGCTCGAAATCCGCAAGCTGCACGTTGCCGTGTCCGGCAAGCCGATCCTCAACGGGATCGACCTCGAGGTCCGGGCCGGCGAGGTGCATGCCATCATGGGCCCCAATGGTTCGGGCAAGAGCACGCTCGCGCACGTGCTGGCCGGCCGCGACGGCTATACGGTCACCGAAGGCGAGGTTCGCTACCAAGGGCTCGATCTGCTCGCACTGGCGGCCGAAGTGCGGGCGCGGGAGGGCGTGTTCCTTGCCTTCCAGTACCCGGTCGAGATTCCCGGGGTCGGCAACATCTACCTGCTCAAGGCCGCCTTGAATGCGCTGCGCGCCCACCGCGGCGAGCCGTCGCTCGACGCCATGGACTTTCTCAACCTGGTGCGGGCGAAGCTGGCGTTCCTGGGCATGACCGAGGACCTGCTCTACCGCCCGGTCAACGAAGGCTTCTCCGGCGGCGAGAAGAAGCGCAACGAGATTCTGCAAATGGCGGTGCTGGAACCGCGGCTGGCCATACTCGACGAAACCGACTCTGGGCTGGACATCGATGCGCTCAAGGTCGTGGCCGCCGGCATCCAGGCCATGCGCTCGCCGGAGCGCGCGATGATCCTCGTCACCCATTACCAGCGCCTACTCGACT
>JBGOZF010000147.1:0-5241 GCA_041480065.1 Rhodocyclaceae bacterium | reverse complement strand
TGCGGGCGCGGGAGGGCGTGTTCCTTGCCTTCCAGTACCCGGTCGAGATTCCCGGGGTCGGCAACATCTACCTGCTCAAGGCCGCCTTGAATGCGCTGCGCGCCCACCGCGGCGAGCCGCCGCTCGACGCCATGGACTTTCTCAACCTGGTGCGGGCGAAGCTGGCGTTCCTGAGCATGACCGAGGACCTGCTCTATCGCCCGGTCAACGAAGGCTTCTCCGGCGGCGAGAAGAAGCGCAACGAGATTTTGCAAATGGCGGTGCTGGAACCACGGCTCGCGATCCTCGACGAGACCGACTCGGGCCTCGACATCGATGCGCTGAAGGTCGTGGCCGCCGGCATCCAGGCGATGCGCTCGCCCGAGCGCGCCATGATCCTCGTCACCCATTACCAGCGCCTACTCGACTACGTGGTGCCGGATCAGGTGCACGTGCTCGCGCGCGGCCGCATCGTTGCCTCCGGCGGCCGCGAACTGGCACTGGAACTGGACAAGACCGGCTACGGCGGCCTGCCGGGCGAGACCAGACCGGAACTGCGGCCATGATGAACCCCGGTGTCGCCCACTATCTCGACGAGTTCCCGCGGGTTGCCAAGACGCTGCCCGGCCATGGCCTGTCGTGGTTGACCAGGATGCGACGCGAGGCCATCGAGCGCTTCGCCGGCAGCGGCCTGCCGACCACGCGCGACGAAGACTGGAAATACACCAGCCTGCGCGCCATGGAAGCGAAGCGATTCGACTCGGCCGCGCCGGCCATGCAACCGCCATTGACGATCGCCGGCCTGGCCCACCTGGCATTGCCCGATGCCCACCTGCTGGTGTTCGTCGATGGCCGCTTCCGACCGACGCTGTCCTATGCCGGCCAGTTGCCGAAGGGCACGATCCTGACCAGCCTTGCCGGCATACTCGCCGATCCGCCAGAGGCGTTGGAGGAACTGCTCGCCGAAGACGCCGGCGGCGGCTTCGATGCGCTCAACACCGCCTTCATGGCCGACGGCGCCTACCTGTACCTGCCGCCCGGAACGACCCTGGCGGCGCCGATCCAACTGCTGTTCGTCACCGGCACCGCCGGCCTGGCCGTGCAGCCGCGCAACCTGATCGTGGCCGGGGAGGACAGCCGCGCCAGCATCGTCGAACACCACGTCGGCATCGACGGCTGCCAGTACCTGACCAACGCGCTGACCCGCATCGTCGCCGGGGCAGGTGCGCGCATCGAGCATTACAAGCTGCAACAGGAGAGCCCGACGGCCACGCATATCGCCACGCTGCGCGCGCGGCAGGGGCCCGACACCCGCTTTATCTCCGGCTCCGTCGCCCTCGGTGGCGCGCTGGCGCGGGTCGGCATCGACGTCGGCCTCGGAGCCGAAGGAGCGAGCTGCGAACTCACCGGGCTCTATGTCGCCAACCGTCGCCAGCACACCGACCACCACACCCGCGTCGATCACCTGAAGCCCAAGGGCACCAGCCGCGAGTATTACCGCGGCATCATGGCCGGCGAGGCGCGGGCGGTGTTCAACGGCAAGGTCGTCGTGCATCCCAATGCCCAGCGCAGCGACGCCTTCCAGTCCAACCACAACCTGCTGCTGTCCGACGGCGCCGAAGTCGACACCAAGCCGGAACTGGAGATCTACGCCGACGACGTCAAGTGCGGGCACGGCGCCACCGTCGGCCAGCTCGATCCCGACCAGGTCTTCTACCTGCGTTCGCGCGGGGTGGACGCGGATTCGGCACGGGCACTGCTGACCATGGCCTTCGCCCGCGACGTCATCGACCGGATCCGCGTCGCCTCGCTGCGCCAGCGCGTCGAGCAGCTGGTGCAGCATCGCCTGCCGGCAATGGAAGGAGGCTGAACACGATGGCCCCCCACGCTCACTTTTGTTCGGCTTCGCCGAATCTCGCTTCGCGAGACCAGCCTTCGGCTGTGCTGCGGCCTTTGGCCTTGTGTTCGCTGCCCCCCACGGGGGGGTGCATGTCGCCTTCGGGCGGCCGGGCGGCGTCATGAGAATGGCCGCCGAAGAACTGCAACGTGCCGGCTTCGATGCCGAGTTCCAGCGCCTGGATTTCCCGATCCTCGCGCGCATGCTCTACGGCAAGGCGCTCGTCTATCTCGACAATGCCGCCACCAGCCAGAAGCCGCAGTCGGTAATCGACTGCGAGGCCGGCTACTACGCCGGCTACAACGCCAACATCCACCGCGGCATCCACTTCCTGAGCCAGAAGGCCACCGATGCCTTCGAGGCGGCACGCGACAAGGTGCGCGGCTTCATCAACGCCGCCCAGCGCGAGGAGATCGTGTTTACGCACGGCACCACCGAGGCCATCAACCTCGTGGCCGCCAGCTTCGGCCAGCGCCTGCGGCCCGGCAACGAGATACTGATCACGGCCATGGAGCACCATTCCAACATCGTGCCCTGGCAGATGCTGTGCGAGCGTACCGGCGCCGTGCTGCGGGTGGCGCCGATCGACGATGCCGGCGACGTGATCGTCGAAGAATTCGCGCACATGATTTCCGCCGCCACCTGGCTCGTGGCCGTGGCGCACGTCTCCAATGCGCTGGGCACCGTCAACCCGGTGAAGCGCCTGGTCGAACTCGCCCACGACCAGGGCGCCGTGGTGCTGGTCGACGGCGCCCAGGCGGTGCCCCATATGCCGGTGGATGTCCAGGAGCTGGACTGCGACTTCTACGCCTTTTCCGGCCACAAGCTCTACGGCTCCACCGGCATCGGCCTGCTCTACGGCAGGAAGGCGCTGCTCGAGTCGATGCCGCCCTGGCAGGGCGGCGGCGACATGATCCGCCAGGTGTCGTTCAAGGGCACCACCTACAACGATCTGCCCCACAAGTTCGAGGCCGGCACCCCCAACATCGCCGGCGCCATCGCCCTCGGCGCGGCGATCGACTATCTCGAACGCATCGGCCTGGCTGCCATCGCCGCGCACGAAGCCGACCTGCTGGCTTACGCCACCGAGCGGGCGAGGGCGTTTCCCGGCCTGCAACTGATCGGCAGGGCGCGCGAAAAAGCCGGCATCCTCTCTTTCGTGCTCGACCGTATCCACGCCCACGATGTCGGCACCATACTCGACCGCGAGGGCGTCGCCGTGCGCACCGGCCACCACTGCGCCATGCCGGTGATGGAGCGCTTCGGCGTGCCGGCCACCGTGCGCGCCTCGTTCGCGCTCTACAACACCCGCGCCGACGTCGATGCGCTGTTCCACGCCCTTGACAAGGTACGGGAGGTGTTCCGCTGATGTCCGACCTGCGCGATCTCTACCAGGAGGTGATCATCGATCACGGCCGGCGGCCGCGCAACTTCGGCCCGCTGCCGGGAGCCAACCGCAGCGCCGAGGGCTTCAATCCGCTGTGCGGCGACCGGCTGACGCTGCACCTGAAGGTCGCCGGCGGCGTGATCCGGGAAGTGCGTTTCGAAGGCGCCGGCTGCGCGATCTCCACTGCCTCGGCCTCGCTGATGACCGAAGCCCTGCGCGGCAAGACCGAGGCGGAAGCCGAGGCGCTGTTCGGCGACTTCCATGCCCTCGTCACCGGCACCGAGCCTGCCGCCGGCGTCGGCAAGCTGGCGGTGCTGGCGGGCGTGCGCGAGTTTCCGAGCCGCATCAAGTGCGCCACCCTGGCTTGGCATACCCTGCGCGCCGCGCTCGCCGACCAGCGGCGGCCGGTGACCACGGAATGAAGCGGGGCCGACATGAACTTGTGGCTGCACAAGAGCGAGAAGACGCAGGCGACCGCGGGCGCCAAGGCGATGAGAAGTGAAGTGATCGCCGCCTTGCGCACCGTCTTCGACCCGGAGATTCCCGTCAACATCTACGATCTCGGCCTCGTCTATGGGCTGGAGACCGATTTCGCGACCGGGCGGGTGGATATCCGCATGACGCTGACGGCGCCCGGCTGCCCGGTGGCCGCGAGCTTTCCCAAGACCGTGGCCCATGCGGTCGGCCAGGTGCCCGGCGTCGCCGACGTGCGCGTCGAACTGGTCTGGGAGCCGCCGTGGTCGAAGGAGCTGATGAGCGAGGCCGCGCGCCTGCAATTGGGGATGTTATGAGGGGCATGCCATGAGCCCGCACAAGGACTGGATCGATGCCGTCGGCGAGGCGGAACTGCCGCCAGGCGCCTGCCGCACGGTGGAGGCGGACGGCGTCTTCATCGTGATCTTCAACGTCGATGGCAGCTACTACGCGATCGAGGATGTTTGCAGCCACGAAGAGGAAACCCTCTCGACCGGCCAACTGGAGGGCTGCGAGATCACCTGCCCGCGCCACGGCGCCCGCTTTTCCATCGTCACCGGCGCGGCGCTGTCGGAGCCCGCCTACGAGCCCGTGGCTACCTTTTCCGTCCGCGTCGAAGGCAGCATGGTGCAGGTGCGCAGCGAACGCATCTACGTCACCGACTGACCGGCCGGGCGATGCCCGCGGCAGCGCCGGCAGGGCCGACGCGCAGGTCTGCGTCCAGCCCGTCGATCACCACCGCCCAGTCGGCGTCGTCCAGGATCTCGTCGCGCAGGAAGTCGCTTTGCGCATTGCTCCAGAACGACGCCTGATGAAGGCGGGTGCCACCCTCGATGGGAGCGTGGGCGGCAACAAAGCGCTCGATCGCTGCCTGGTCAGACGGCAGGCCGAGCTGATCGAACAGGGCGGTCATCGTGTGCATAGTCATCCTCCTTCTGCAGTGCCATATCGCCGCGAGTAGCCTCGCCTAAAGTCTTTGAGTCGCCGCCGCGCGGTCGGTTCATTGCCGGCTGCCGCGCAATCAGCGGATGCAGAAAGAACGCCGTCCTCCCCCAATCGGCAGCCGGAAGTGCCCGCGCCGGATGACGGTTGCAGCCCCGGCCGCCAACAGGTAAGCTGCCGTCATGGCGCGGGACGACGCCGCGCAGCAAGGGAGAAGAAGAGTGCAGGAGCGCGCGTTTAGACCTGCTCAGAGCATTGACCAGGCAGGGGTTCCAGGCGCAAGAACGGGCCCCGGAAGGTTATTGGACACACCGCCAATAGCCCGCTCGAATACCTCTATTCGATACAGCGACTTGGCCGCGTCTCCGAGATTATTGGACAGTCCAATATCCTGTTTACTTCTCTTTTTGTCGTCGACTTTACGTTGAACTAAACCGCTGACGCGGTGGTGGGGCGATCCACTGCCGCGTTTTGCATTTCAGGTGTTTCAGTTGTTCGATCCTGTCCTTCGGGAATGTTCCCGAATTGACGAGGAGAACGACATGACTGAACTGCGTCGGCG
>JBGOZF010000146.1:0-5454 GCA_041480065.1 Rhodocyclaceae bacterium | reverse complement strand
GCCGCGCCGGTCGCTGACGGCGAGCGAATGCAGCAGCGCCGTGCCGACCAGCCATGGCATGAAGGAGGCGTTCTCGACGGGGTCCCAGAACCACCAGCCACCCCAGCCGAGTTCGTAATAGGCCCAATAGCTGCCGACGGCGATGCCAAGCGTCAGGAAACACCAGGCGGCGATGGTCCAGGGCCGCGTCCACCGCGCCCAGGCTGCGTCGAACCGGCCTTCGAGCAAGGCGGCGACCGCGAACGCGAACACCACCGAGAAGCCGACATAGCCGAGGTACAGGAGCGGCGGGTGGATCACCATCCCCGCATCCTGCAACAGCGGGTTGAGATCGCGGCCGTCCGCTGCCGCCGGCAACAGGCGCTCGAAGGGGTTTGACGTGAAAAGCACGAATGCCGTCAGTCCTGCGGCCACCGCGCCCATCACGGCCAGCACGCGCGCCAGCACGGCAGGCGGCAGGCGGCCGCCGAACCGGGCCACGGCCGCCATCCAGCCGCCAAGCACGAACAGCCAGAGCAGGATCGAGCCTTCATGGCCGCCCCAGACCGCGCTCAGGCGATACGCAAGCGGCAGTGCCGAGTTGCTGTGGCTGGCGACGTAGAGCACCGAGAAATCGTTGCGGTAGAAACTCCACATCAAACCAAAGAAGGCCACCGCCAGCAGGAACCCCTGAAGATGGGCCGCCACGCGGCCCCAGGCCATCCACTCGGCGTTGCCACGCGCGGCGCCGAGAAGTGGCAGCGCTGCCTGCGAAAGGGCAACACAAAAGGAAAGGATCAAGGCGAAATGCGCGATTTCAGGGATCAAGCGAGGCCCATCTGAGGATGCCGGCCGCCGGCCGGCGATGCGAAATTGAAGACTACCTGAAGTCCCAGCGGTAGCCCAGGAAGAAGTACTTGCGGTTCGAGCGCTCGGTCCGCGCGGGTCCGTCGATGGCGACGTCCTCGATGCCGAACTCGCCCTCGAGCGTCACCTGCTTCCATCGGAAGCCCAGCTTGAACGAGGGTGACCAGCGCTTCTGCTTTTCGCCCGCATCGTCCTTCTGCTGGTAGTAGCGCAGATTGCCGTCGAGGCGCCAGGCGTCGCCGTAAAGGAATACGTAGTTGAGACCGGCCGCTTGTCCGTTGTAGTTGGGGCCGATGATGTAGCTGCCATTGACCACGCCGACGTCGTTCTCTGTCCACAAACTGTTGCCGATCGCCTGGACACTGATGACGTGGCTCAGGCCCGACCCGGGCTGGGCCGGCACGAGGCCGACGGCATCGGTCCCTGAAACTTTCGAAGCACGGTAGTCGGTGCCGAGGAGCCAGCGCGGCGAATACGGATGGGTAAGACCGACCGCCAGCATGTCCGAAGTCGCCGTCAGCGCCTTGGCATCATCGCGCAATTGACTGAGCCCCAGGGCAGCGAGCGCGTCTTTCACGGAAAAGAAATAGTCAGCCAGAACACCGGTGGGGTTGGTCAGGCTCAGCGCCGGCGACTTGCGGTGATCGAAGTAGGTGAAATAGTTGGTGCCGGCGTCGGTGCGATAGTTGCCCTGGAACATCACGGTGTTCAGATCCTTGTAGGCAATGTCGTAGTCGAGCATGCCGAACATCGTCATGTGGGTGTCGAAATAGCGCGTTTCCAACCCCACGGCTTCGCGATTGACGACCCCATCCATGTTCTGCCGGAGATAGTAGCCGCTCACGCCCACATGGTCCGGTTGGGGCTGCATGTCGAGGCTGAAGCCGTAGAAGCTCTTCTTGTACGGCGTCATGAACTCGACCGGAATTCCCGTGACGGCATTGACCCGCCAGCGACCGTCGATGTTGTAGCCGGCGGTGATGCCATCGAAGCGCTCGAGTACGCCGCCACCGGTCGGGTTCTGCCGGCCGACGCGGACCAGGTAGCCGACGCTGCGGCTCGACTGTTCGATGTAAGCCGAGTAAAGCCGGTTGGTGTTCGGCGTGGTGGCGTTTGTCAGGTAGTTTTGCGTGTTGGTGTCGCGCACGACGATGCGCGTGTCGTTGACGCCGTCGCGACGGCGCGCATTGAGATCGATGGTCGAGATCAGCGCGTTCTGATCGGTCAGCGAGAGCGTGTCCGTGGTAAACGTAAGCTGCCCCGGCGGCGGCGGAGTTACAACCTCAATGTGGGAGTTGCCCTTGTACAGATACTGGGAGACGCTGCCGTAGAAGGTCCACTCCGCTGGCCCCACCTGAAGCCGCGGCGCTTTGCCGAGAGATTGCCGCGGTGCCGTCGCCGGCAATTGCGCCAGGCGTTCCTTGACACGAGGAACGGCCGGACCGGCAGGGAATGCCTTCAGATAGAGTTCGTACTCCGCCCGGGCCTTGGCGATCTCGCCGGTCATCTCGCGCACTTCGCCGATCAGGGCCTGCGCGGGTTCGGTCTGGCTGTTGGTAGGCAGACCGAGAGTTCGATTCAGGCGGTTGACGGCCCTGGCCATGTCCTTCTCCGCGATCGCCTTGCGAGCTTCGTCGAGGAAGGTCCTGGCCATGCTTTCCACCTGCTCGCCGGTCAGCACGGGGGCGCTGGTGGAGTCGGCCGGCGCCGGAGCCACAGCAACAGCCGTGCTCGGCGGCGCGGTAACTGCCGGTGGCGACGGGGCCGCCGCCGGTGCCGGCGCGGCGACAACCGGAGGCGTTGGCGCGATCGGCTTGGGCGTCGGGGTCGCAGGGGTCGGTGCGGCGACGACTTGCGGTGGCGGAGCGGGAGCTGCCGGTGTCGTAACGGCAGGCGCCGCTGTCGCCGGCTTTGTGGGAGCCTCCAACGCCTCTTCCCCTTCGGCCTGGGCGACGGATCTTATCTCTGCGAGCACGTCTTTCGAGCCGGGGAGGGCCGGCACCTTGATGATGATGCTGCGGCCATCGATGCCGGGCCTCACTTCCCAACTGGTCTCCTGGGCGAAGGCAACGGCCATGCCGTTGCTCAATTCAGGGAAAGTCACCGTGAAGCGCGGCACCAGATCCGTTTGCGGCGACTTCAGGGTCTGCTGCATCAACTCGCTGTCGGGTGTCTCGGAGCGGATGAACACGCGCAACAGCTTCCCTGGCTTCAGCGGGCCATGGCGCAGATACTGGACCCGTTCCGAGAAATGGATGGTGATCTCCGCATCGCTGCCGACGCGGTTGATCTCGATACTGTCCATGATCTGCGCCCAGGCAGACGTGCCCGGCAGAATCAGTGCTGCAAAGACCAGGACAGCCCTGCAGAGGCGCCCGAAGCGAGTCACCGACCGCATTACTTGTTGAACGTCTTCACGGTATGGCAACCCGAGTAGTCACAGGACTGAGTCTTCTTGTTGCCCGACTTGTGCTCGCCCGGCTCCCTGCCTTTCAGGCCATAGGGATTGCCCCATTCGTGGCAGGTCGCGCACGTGCCGGGGTGTTGGGACGCCGACGTGAAGACGGTCGAGTGAAGCCTGACGCCCGTGAACGTGGTGTAGCTCTTGTGGCAAGCGTCGCAGCCTGTCGGCCATAAAGTCGTCGGGATATGGTTGCTGTCCATGGTCATGATGTTCGGGTAGGCCTTCGTATGGCAGTTGGTGCATGATCCGGCCGCGACACCAGTGTGCGAATACGGGATGACCAGGGGCAGCCAGGCGCTCGACCGGTGGCAACCGTCGCAACTCGCGGCAGTCGGAATGTGCAGCGCAGGCTTCTTGTCGACATTCGCATAGCCGCCGCCGTGGCAGGTGGAACACGTACCCATGGCAACACCAGTATGGGCATAGGGCGTAATCAGCGGCAGCCAGGCAATCATCTTGTGGCAGACATCGCAGGATTGCGCAGTGGGAATATGCCCGCCGATCTTGCCCGTCGCCGCGGTCCCGTTGTGGCAGGTTGCGCAGGTGCCCGTCACCACTCCCGAGTGCGAGAAGGTGGCCGGCTTCCAGGCGGTGGTGCCGTGGCAGCCGTCGCACTGGGCGCTGGTGACGATATGCGTCGCCGGCTTGGCCAGCGCACCCTGGCTTCCCTGGGACACGTAGGCGCCGTTGTGACATGTCGAGCATTGCGCCGCCGTGCCGGTATGGTTCATGACCGCCGGATGGAAGCCGACGAAGTTGGTATGGCAGGTATCGCATGCACCCGACGTCGGGATGTGCGTGCCGGGCTTCGGCAAACCGGAGCCGCCGGACTTGTGGCAGTTGGCGCAGCTGTGGTCACCGATCGCGACCGCCGGGGTGAACTTCGAGTGGTCCACCGTGGCCGTCGCCCATGACGTGGTCGACTTGTGGCAACCGTCGCACTGATTGGCAGTCGTCACGTGGCTGGCCGACTTGGCCTGGGCGCCTTCGCTCACGTAGGCACCGCCATGGCAGGTCGAGCATTGGCCGGCCAGCCCGGTATGGTTCATGGTCCGGATATTGAACGAGGTCGTGCTCGTATGGCAGGTGTCGCATTGCCGGTTGTCCGGGATGTGCGTCCCGCCCTTGCCCATCGCGGTCGTGCCGTTGTGGCAGGTCGAGCACTTGCCCACCGAACTGGCGTCGTGGGCGCCGGAAGCGGGCGTCCATGCGGTCGTCTTGTGGCAGGTATCGCACTGCGCGCTGGTGACAATATGCGTCGCCGGCTTCGCCAGCGCACCTTGGCTGCCCTGCGAAACGTAGGCACCGTTGTGACAAGTCGAACACTGCCCCGCCGTCCCCGTGTGGTTCATCGTCGCCGGCTTGAAGGCGACGAAACTGGCATGGCAACTGTCGCACTGGAGGGTGGTCGGAATATGGCTGGGCGCCTTCGCCAACGCCCCCTGCGTGCCGACTGCGACGTAGGCACCGTTGTGGCAGGTCATGCATTGGCCGGCCAGACCGGTGTGGTTCATCGTCGACGGCTTGAAGGCAGTAAAGGTGCTGTGGCAGGTGTCGCAGGCGGCCGAGGTCGGGATGTGGCTGGTCGGTTTGGCCAGGCCGGAGCCGCCTGTCTTGTGGCAGTTGGCGCAGCCGTGATCACCGATCACCGCCGGCGGACTGAACTTGCTGTGATCGATGGTGGCCGTCGCCCAACTGGTGGTCGACTTGTGGCAGCTATCGCACTGCGCGATCGTCGTGACGTGCGTTGCCGGCTTGGCCTGGGCGTTCTCGCTCAGGTAGGAGCCGTTGTGGCACGTCGAGCACTGGCCGGCCAGACCGGTGTGGTTCATCGTCCGGGTCTGGAACGAGGTCGTGCTGGTGTGGCAGGTGTCGCATTGCCGGTTGTCCGGAATGTGGGTGCCGCCCTTGCCCAGCGCCGTGGTGCCGTTGTGGCAGGTCGAGCACTTGCCCGTCGCGGCGGCGTCGTGCTTGTAGGTCGCCGGCTTCCAGGCCGTCGTCATGTGGCAGGTGTCGCACTGCGCGGTTGTCGTCACGTGCGTCGTCGGCTTCGCCTGGGCGCCCTGGCTGCCCACGGACAGGTAGCTGCCGTTGTGACAGGTAAAGCATTGTCCCGCCGTGCCCGTGTGATTCATCACACCCGG
>JBGOZF010000145.1:0-5698 GCA_041480065.1 Rhodocyclaceae bacterium | reverse complement strand
CCATCTGGCTGGCGCGGCCTTGAACCACGCCAGTGCATTGGTAAGTTCTTCCCACATGGTCTTCTTATTCAGGCAAGTTTGGTCTTGGCGGCGGCGACTGCCTTGGCAAGTTCATCCCAGGGCTTTTCGGGCTCGGGCTGGCGCGGCTCATATTCGACGCGCTCCGCGTTCTTGGGCACGTTCTCATGGCGCGCAAAGCCCTTGGCATCGAGCTTGCCACTGACCACTTGATTGCCCTCGAAGAAGATCTTGTAGGCTTGCCCAGCGAACGGCGCGCTCTCGGCATCTCGGTGCGCGATCTCGATCCAGGTAGGAATCTTCTCGGTTCCCTGCGGTAAGGCGGGGAGTTGAGCCGCCTCGCTCGCCGGCCCCATGAAGGCATGATTGCTGCCCTTCGCGTCCCAGACATGGGTACAGCGCATGGTGATGTTGCCGCCGTCGAGCACGATTTCGGCATTGCCGGCGACGAGGCGGATGGTCTTGGCCAGCAGTTCGATTTCGCCGTTCACGCTCGTGACCGTAATGCTCTTGTCGGCCAGCACGTCGAGCTTGTCGGTGTGCGCCTGCAAGGACACCGGGCCGTTGGCGGCGATGACCTGGATGTCGCCCGAGTGGGTGTAAAGGCTGGTCGTCTTGCCGGACACATTCGAGAAGGTATGGGCCACCGATATCTGCGCGTCGTCGCGGAAGATGCCCATCAGGTTGCGACCGGCGTAGAGCGTAGTAGTGGCCGGCGAGGCGAAGACCATGCTGGCCGGCGTGTCGGCCAGGATGATCGGCTGCGAGAAGCGTTCGACCGGATCGCCGCCGCTGCGGGCGTTGCCGGTCGGCTTGGTCGCCGGTTGCCCGCCGATGGCGCCCTCGTACTTGCCTTCCTGCTTCGGGTCGATGATCTTGATGAAGGACTCAACGGCCTTGTTCGGGTCGTGGCCTTCGAGCTTGAGCGCCTTCTGTGCGCTGGCCGAGTCGGACAGGGCGCGGCCCAGGTCCTGGGCGCCCTTGAGCTGCGAGAGGGCTTCGGCGCAGTCCATCTGCGTCGATGCGCCATTGGGCCGGGGGCTGGTCGAATACAGCAGCCCCTGTGCCCCGCGCGTGCAGGACCAGCCATCGGTGGCGAGTTCGAAGCCTTCGCCGCGCCAGGCGCCGCGATTGGCGGAGTTGGCGTTTTGCTGGATGAGGTAGCCGAGATTGAGTTGCGTGGATACCGTGCTGGACATCAGGCGCTGGCGCAGTTGCCCGCCCGCGTCGTCGGTGACCCACTGGTTGTAGCCGCTGCCGTCCAGGGTCGGCGTGTGGTAGCCGGAGATAACCCCGGGATGATTGACGCCGGAGTCGATGCCGGCGGCGAAAGGCTGGTCGTCCTGGCCGTTGTAGAGGCTGGCGACGATGAGGGGGCGGTCGGGATCGCCCTCGATGAAGTCGACCAGCACTTCGGTTTTGATGCGGGGCGTAAAGATGGCTCCCCAATTGGTGCCAGCCATGGACTGCGAAACGCGTACCCACGTGCCCGACTTCTCGTTGCCGGGGGCGTTGCCTTTATCCGCGTCCAGCCCGCCAGGGTTGGGCTGTGCGCCCCGCTGCCAGGGGAACTGGACCTTGACGCGCAAGTCGCGGTCGGTGCTGACGGGTTCGCCTTCGATGCCGACGACCAGGGCGGTATGCAGGCCCGCGATCTTTGGGGTCGGCCGCCATTGGGGAACGATCGGAATCTTGGCGCGGACGAGGGCGGCGCGGTTGCGGTAGCTGCCGTATTCCACCCCCGGATGCTCGACGACGTTGCGCATGCCCGGCTCGATGTTGTTGGCGGCTTCGTGTTCGACCCAGCGGGTGAGGAGACGGTTGTCGCCGGGGGCAAAGTCGGAGTGTTCGGTGAGGTTGAAGGTATGGCCGGGATTGTGTTGGCGATCACTGCCTTCGGTGTACACCGTCTTGCTGACCAGTTCGTAGTACTGCATGCGGTTGAGGGCCACGCGCTCGGCGTCGGCGGCGTTCTGGTAGCGGAACTGGCCGGCGCCGGAATAGTCCTCCAGGGTCGGCAGTTCGCCGTTGTCGGCGACGGTGGTTTCCTGGGCGCTGTGGGCGATCAGGTTGCGGTGGTCCCAGGAGGCGATGGTGACGACGTTGGGTTGCACTTCGCGGCTGGTCGACAGGGTGTGGATCGAGTCTTCGGCTTCGGTGGCACTGAGGCGATGAAAGCGGATGTTGTCCTGGGCGCAGGCGGGCCAGTGGTACGTGGAATCGACGATGACCAGCGTGTGCTTGCTGTGGGGTGTGCCCTTGTCGTCCTGGCCGTTCGCGGCCTGCGTCTGGTCGTGCTCGAAGTAGAACGACAGGCCGTCGCGGGCGAGGACGCGCAGGATGAAATCGAGATCGGTTTCTCGATACTGCGTGGTGATGGCGTACTTCGGCAGCTTGGCGGTGGTCTGGCTGGAAACCCGGAATTCGAGGCGGCGGCGCGGATAGTCGGCCAACACGGCTTCGACCAATTCGACAGCGGTCTTGTCCTGGAGGATGCGGCAGTCACGGCGGTAGCGGGCTTCCGCCAGCCAGGGTTCGACAGTGAGGCGGTAGCGCGCGAGGGCGCTCATTTGCCACCTGGGCCGCTCGCGGCGACGGCGGCCTCGCGGCGCACGCGAGCGCTCGATGCGCGCTGGGGGCGCTTCTCCGGCCGCCAGCATGGGCAGGCGGGCTATTTGGCGGAAGCCCTGCGTTTGGGCCAGCCTAGCGCCTTGGCGGCCTGGGGATGGTGCGGCCGGACTCGTAGCGCGAGCCGCCGCTTTGAGTGACGCCGAAGCGAGACCAGAAGTCGCTTTGGTTGAGCTTGCACTGGTTGCGCAGGCGGCGCACCTGGGCGGGGTTGAGGGACGTTTTCATGGGCAGGGGCGAACTGTCGCGAGCGTGTCGGAAAGAGGATTCAGCCTATGACTGAGGCTGTCGGACAATGACTTCGCCTTCGGCCGACAGCACGGCATCGAGGCCGATGATGTAGAACTCGATCACGTCGCCCTGGCCGTTGAAGATGTAGCGCAGCCAACCGCCGTTGGTGAAGCGGACGTAATGACCAACTGACTCAAATGCATAGCTGATTCGATGCTCGATTACCTGGGTCAGGTCGCGGATGCCGACCGAACGAATGCAAGGTAACTCGGCATGGACATCACCATCGGGAGCCGTAAAGCCGGACAATCGGACACCGGGGGCCATGGTCAGGGTGAAGCCTCGCGGGCCGGTCGTGTCGTCTGCGTTCACTGTCGCTCGTCCCATTGCCAGATGGTCTCACCGTAATCGCCACCGAGGCTCGGCATGACTTCGCCGGCTTTGAAACGGCGACGCGAATCGGCCTTGGCGGGGGTGAACCAGAAGCCCTCCTGCGGGCACATCTGACCGGCCGGGCAGCGCAGGCGTTGCGTTGCTTGCGCTGCCTTTGTGGCCGGTTCCTCGCTACTGTCGGCAATGCGTTCGACCAAGGTCCAAGTGGTCGCAATTTCAGAAACGTTCTGCATCCGCTTGGGGTCGTAGCCGACGTTGGCTTCGATGGCCTCCCTGCCCTTGACCAGGAATTCAGCGCAGCTGTCATCGGCCATGGGCAGATAGATACCAGTTTGTGGAACGATGTCGCCTGTCTTGACGGTCACGGACTTATTCAGACGGTACACGGGCCAAGTGGGAGGGGGATTCAACGGGCCGCGGCCGCTTTCCCAGTAGTTGCTCGTCAGTTCTCCCAAACTCCAGAACGCGCTGTAGGTGGCATGCACATTTCCAGCGTAATGACTGGCATCCCCTAGGAAATCGAAATACTTCTTCGTTCCTTCAGGGGCGACCTCGTCCATCCAACCCTCCCAGTATTCGCGCTGACCTCTTACGTCTCCCTCGACACTGATTGAGGCACTGGTGCCTGACTTGTCGCCGCGCTGCATCAGCAAGTATCCGTTCTCCAGCGAGATCATGGTGTTCCGAAAGTTCGGCAGGACCATCTGACCCCAGACGACATCGGGCTGCTCCGGCACCGGCCGGTTTCGGTAGTCCGGTGGTAGTTGGGTCATGAACTTTGCGTAGCAACGCTCGACATGGTCGAGCATTGCACGCCACGCGTTGTACATCTTCTCGTAGTACTCAATCGAACTGTAGCGTTCGAGCAGATATATCTCCTGCGGATTGAGCATCGTAGGCATCTGCGTTAGCTCCAGTTATTCGTCAGCATGGGCAGGCCGAGGAACTGATCGGTATCGCCCGCGAAGTCAGTGTAGCCCCAGTTGGTCGGCTGCCTCTTGCCGACGAAGCTCTTGTCGAGATCCTTCGGATCGAGCACGATCTGAACGCCGCCACCTTCAAGCGAGTATTTCGTTTTTTCCAGTTCTTGGCTGGCCGCTTTGCCTTCCCACGCGCGCAGACCGGGACCGGGAGGCACCGTGTAGGTGACGAATTCGCCGTTCCGATTCCAATGACGCCAGACCGCGAAGCGACGCCGCCAGTCGGCCTTGTCCTTAATGGCCAGGAACTCCGATTCACGCATCCAGCACATTCGATTGTCGAACGACCCCGGATCGACGATGCGATATAGCTTCTCACCCGGCTGGATAGTGACGGGCGTAGCGTCGTGAAAGGTCTTGTAGGCATCAAAGAGCGGAGAGCCTCTAGGCGGATTCAAGTCTGGCCAGTCAGGACTGTGCGGGGGGGTCCGCATTGCTTTGTACTTGAGCTTTGTCCCCTCATCCACCCAACTCGGCTTCGCCTTGCCGAACTCAGCGACGTCATCGGCTAGTTGAGGCCGGCGATACGCATGCGGATTCAGCGCATTCGTCGCCGCCCGATAGTTCATATCTGCTTCGACTTCCAGCCGGCGCGCGAGATTGTCTAGCCAGCGTTGCATCGGAGCAAGAAGTTCCGCGAAGCGCTTGTTGGCTTCGTCGCGCACTTCCTTGACCGCCTTGAGCGCCTGCCCAGCCTTGGTTTGCAGGGCTTCGTTGCCCCACTTCTTGATCAGATTGACGAAGCCTTCCAGCGCATCGATGCCTTCGTTGAAAACCTTCATCAGCGCCGAGGCGTTCAATGCGCCTTTCAGTTCCCGCACCTTGTCGGCCAGGTACTTGAAGACGTTGTCGATCTTCAGCGCGGCCAGGGTCTTGCGCACCGCCGGATCGCCGAGGTAATCGTTCAGCTTGGCGATGCTCTGCTCAATGTAGGGTTTAGTCGCCTTCCAAAGATCATGTTCCAGCACCTTGGCGGTAGCCTTGGCAGTAGCCTTGAAGGCGTACTTGCGGGCGTAGTTGAAGGGAATCTTTAGGCAACCCTTGGCAAGCGAGCCGAGGCAGGGAAACAGCCCGATCAGCGTCAGCACCAGCGCCACCCAGGCGAAGGCGTTGGATGTGTCTTGTTTGATCTTGCCGCAATTCGCGACGATATCGCGTACGTCGCAGATCTGATCCACGAAGGGGATCATCGAAATCACCGTGCCGGTGACGACTTGAGCAGTGCTCTGCTCCTCGGCGAAGTCGCCCTGTAAGACCTCCCACAGCCATTCGGCAGCCGCCCCCAGGTCCTGCTTGGCGCTCTCTATCCATCTGGCTGGCGCGGCCTTGAACCACGCCAGTGCATTGGTAAGTTCTTCCCACATGGTCTTCTTATTCAGGCAAGTTTGGTCTTGGCGGCGGCGACTGCCTTGGCAAGTTCATCCCAGGGCTTTTCGGGCTCGGGCTGG
>JBGOZF010000144.1:0-5801 GCA_041480065.1 Rhodocyclaceae bacterium | reverse complement strand
GGTGCTGTCGGCGAAGATGACGAGTTCGTGCAGGGGTTCGGGGCCGCAATGCGGGCGCTTGCGACCGCGTTCCACACTTCGGCTACGCCGACATCGGCCCCGCGCACGCGAGCCCTCGAAGGGCGAAACGGGCGTTGTGGGGTTGTGGTGGCCGAAGGCCGTGGAGTGCATTTCGGGTCCGTACGGCTCGCGCCGTTCTCGTAGTTCGCGCAGTCGGGCCGGAGTGGGAATTCTCTTGACCATAGGCTTTCTGCTTGAACGAGTGCCGATGCGATACGGATCAGATCAGGGCCCGGAAGAGGTAATCCCCCTCGGGCGAGATGCTGACCAGCACGGCCCTGCCCATCAATTCGACCACTTCGCCGCGCCGATTGAAGACGTAGTAAAGCTCACCGCCGTTGCAGAAACGGACGTGATGCGAGATGGAATCGACGATGGCGGCGATGCGATACTCGATGACCTCGGCAATGTCGGCGACGCCGACGTGGCGAACGCGGCTGTGCGCGATGCATATGTTGTTCTGAGCATCGATGCTTGCGATCCCACCTGGATTGGGCGGCAGGGCGATGTAGCGGTCATCCGATTGCGGGTTCATGGCGTGGCGTTCACGGGATTGGCGAGGCGCGCATCGTAGCGTGGCGCCATCGATACCGGGTGCGCTATTGGCACCGTCCCAGTTCGGGCAAGCGAAGATCGAGGCGCTGTTCCCAGGTCATGTCCTTATGTGCGGTGACAGCCGCACGGTAGCAGGCGGCGCGGGTAGCATTCTTTGTTTCGCCGAGCAGGCCCTTGTCGTAGATCTCTGCGAGCAGGTCAGCCGAGGCAAGTTCGCCATCGGTGGCCGTGCTGCGCAGGTATTGAAGCGCTTGCGCGTTGTCCTTCTGGACATAGCGAGCAATGCGGTAGAGGTCGAAGCCGGCGATGCGTTCGCCGTTGTCATAGGCCTTCTTCAGCCAGTCCCAGCCTTCCTT
Organism: Rhodocyclaceae bacterium; assembly: GCA_041480065.1. GTDB lineage: Bacteria > Pseudomonadota > Gammaproteobacteria > Burkholderiales > Rhodocyclaceae > Fen-999. Next base: position 4,830 of record JBGOZF010000144.1, on the reverse strand, counting down.
TTGTTGTTCCTCGCGGATCAGCCGCCAGCCGAGGACATATTGGGCGCGGGCGAGGCCGCGCTCGGCGGATTCGCGCTCGTAACGCTCGGCGTCGAGGCGATTGCGCTCAACGTAGGTCTTCGTAATCCCTTTCCTAAGTTCGGTTGGGCTCGGGTAGACCCCTTCGTAGGAAAAATAGCTCAGCATGTAGTGCGCGCGCGAATCGCCTTTGGTGTCCGCTTTCATCACCGATTGCCAAGCCGGTTTCTTGGCATCCAATGCGTTGGCATCGGGCGACCCAAGCAGAATATTCGGGAATTCAAGATAGGCCAGTGCCAAGTTAATCATTGCGCCCGTATGCCCGGCTTGTACAGCCTTGCCGAGCAAGGCTGCGGCCCCCTTGATGTCCTGGTTCACCAGCCTGCTAAGCCCCTCTTGGTACAGCTTCTCGGCCGCCGCGCTGGCCGGCGGGGCCGTGAAGTCCTTGCCCAAGCCCCACCACTTCGGGTATCCGGGCCGAGGCGAGGCGCACGCCTGCAGTTCAAACCATGATCGGAAGTAGTCGTGCAGCATAATGCAATCATCGGGCTGCACAGCCTTCCGGTCTGTCCTCGCAGAACGCTTGTCGGGGGAAATCTTGTGGCCGACGAACACGATCTCCCGGCCGTCGGCGTAAGCATCCTGTTGCAGGCGAGCGATCTTGAGATCGTTTTCGCGCAAGTAGGGTGACCAAGCGCGCCTATTGCCCCTCGCCGCACTTTGTTCATCCCACAGCCCGCACTTATCCTCTAAGCCAGGGGAGGGATCGTTCGTCTTGCGCTTGTACTCGCACCATTGTTCGCGCGCCTCGGGATCGCCGGCCTCGGCGGCATCCAGGATTAGGTGCTCCCAAACCTTGATGTTGTCCTTCAAGCGCCGATAGATACGTCGCGTCTCTTCCGAGCAGTGGATCTCCGGGTCGTGCGTCAGACAGCGATCGAAATAATCTGGAATGCTCTTGTGCTGGCTTGAGTTGCCCCAAGCTTTACACCTCGCCTGGATGGTTGCCTCTTGTCCGGGAGGGAATTTACCGTCATTGTATGAGGCGCACCAACCCCACATGGCGTCAGTATCTCCATCAGCACCGGCTTCACCCAGCATGAGTTGGGCTTCCGATTTCGTCGGTATGCCCATATGGCGATTGTCACCCTCATACGGCTTGGCCTGAAAGAATAGCGCCTTGGGGTAGCCGGCCTTGGCGGCGATATCAATGGCATTCTTGAAGCGCCAATTGTTGGGACCGTAGTTCATGCAGAAGATGCCGCGGAGGCTGCCCTTGTCCGCGGCCTGCTCGACCAAGCGCCAGCCCTCCTCCACCTTGGCGGCGTATTGGCCGCCCTTCTTGTAATGCCCCGCATCCCAGGCCACATCAAGGATTTCGATCGAATCGGTCGCAAGGTCTAGAGGGCTTGCCAGCTTGAGCAGTTCGAAGCCCTGACGGAAGAGGGCTTCGGCCTCGGGATTGTCGTTGACCACAGGGACGGCCGCAGCGTGCAGCGCAACCACCGACAATATCGTCGACAGCAGAATCCTGATGCACGCACTCATGTCGCTGGCGCCTTTTCTGTGTCGGCACTCGCCAAGCCGGAATCGCCGTCACTTCGCGCGGGCTTCGGCGGCTCTTGCTTGCTGATGAATTCGATCGGAATCTTGGCGTCCAGATTCTCCTGGCCTTGAGTCCACAAATACGGGAAGGCGCACCAGAAGCCCTTGACCGCAGACTGCAACTGGCTGTGGACATTCTTCGCGGCATCGCCCGAGGGATACTCGAACTTGTCCGACCAGGGTTGCAGATGGTCGTCCTCTTTGCTTCGCCAGCCTGGCCAGATGCTCGATCCCATCTCCGGAACGGGATCGTTACCTTTGGCACCGGCCCTTTTCCGGTTGTCCTTGTTCCTGGGCACCCAGGGGAAGGCTTGCTCGTAGGCCGCGCTATTAGCCTCGACGAGCTTCTGGATGGCCGCGATGGTCTCGGTAGCGGCTGGTTTCTCGATGAGGCTTTCCAGACTCGAGGCCGGCAGCGGCCCAGCCTTGCCATTCTTGCTCAGGCCCAAATGCTTCTTCCACAGGGCCACGCGAAGTTCGTGGGCGAAGTTGCGCACCGGATGCGCGTTCTTGCCGTCCAGGGGCTTGGTGCTCGTTTCTGTGTCGACCACCATGGCTGCTATCTCGGTGTCGCGGTCGCCCATCACGCTGCGGTCGTTGATGTTGGCGCTGCCGATGATCGCCACCCGGTCGTCGGCGACCAGGCACTTGGAATGGACGTAGATTTGTTCCGTCACCAGCCGCCCGCTGGACAGAAGGTCGAAGTTGCGGGCGCAAAGCAGCGTCAGGTACTTCTGCCACTTCTCCGTTTCCACTCCCCGCACTTGCTCCTCGAAGTCTTTCACTTCAGATGGCTTCTTCGGCGAAACCTGCTTTTCCGCAATCGCGCGCCTGATCCGGTTGATCAGGCTCTCTGCACCGAAGGTGATGGTCTGCATCGTCTGGTGCATGACAGCCATGTTGAAGGTGTCGCTCAGCAGACCCTCGCTGTGTAGGGGAATCATCAGGAAGACGTGGAAGGGCTCGCCCTTCAGTACTGCATCGCGGATGCGCTGGCCAAGGGCTGCGACCAGCACGTTCTGCACGTCTTTCATCTCCTTGCTGAAGACGGTGGACAGGGCAACGCCGGCCGTGTAGGAGCGCAGTTCTATCCCGTGCGCCAACTCCGGCGACTGGGGATAAGGCGTGCTGGTATCGTTCTCAGTCTTGGACCTCAGTATCACCCGTCCGTTAGCATCGGTCAGTTGCTCGGCACCGAAATGGGAGATGAAATATTGATTCTCGATGTAGACGAAGTGCTGGGCGCCCAGAATGGCCCGCACCATGGCTTCCTGGATGTTGTATTGGTGTGACGGAGCGTCCCGTTTCTTCGCGCTGCGCTGGCCGGGCGTCAGTTCGCCCAGGAGGTTGATGGGCGTCTTCTGCGATGCGTATTCCTTGATGTTTTCCTGGTTGCTGACGGAGCGCAGTATCTGCACCTTGGCGCCGCCGTCCTTGGGCAGGCTGTCCGGCGTGAAGTCAGAGAGCTTCGTGGGGCCGATCTGGGTGATCCAGTATTCGGCCGGCACAATTTGCGCTGCCGGAGCGTCGGGGCTCACTCCGCCATCCGGGTCATCTTGGTAGATGGAGTCGTCCCCGCTCACCAGCCCGTTCCAGCGTCGGACATAGTTGGCGGCGATGTCGAACACCGAGGGGCCGCTTAGCTTCATGTGCACGTCCTGCCAGGGTTGGCGCGGGCGCGTCTTGTAGTCGAGAATCTTGCCGGTGCCGTCGTAGATGTCCCGCGCACCGCCGGGCTTGGTGCTCAACTTCACCCAATCCTGTTCGTCCTTTTCGAGCGTCCGCGTATGGGGTACGCAGCCGCTGTAGGCTTCGTTGATGCGGCGAATCTTGGGGTCCACCTGAACGACGAAATCGCCGTCATCCCGACGGCCGTGGGTCAGGTCGATACCGCCGATGTAGGCCGTCTTGCGGTCGATGATGACGGTCTTCTGGTGGTGGCTGTAGTAGCTGAACGCCGATTCCGAGAAGGCGGAGTTCGGCCAGACGCGGCATGCCTTGATGCCGACGCTGCGCAGGGTGGCGGCGACGTTGTCGTCGTCGATGGCTGGAGTGTTGCTCTTGGTCCTGAACAGCATCACCCGGAGGTCGATGTCGGGATGGCTCTTCTTGGCTTCCAGCAGACAGTCGACTAGGCGCGTGCTGCCGCTGCCGAACTTGTCCAACTCCACGTCCCAGGCTACTTGCCAGCCGGCGATCCAGACGTGCTCGGATGCTCCTTTGATGGCTTTCGCCACGTCGGCGTAGTACTCGACGCCCGTGGTGAAGAAGGCGGCATCGTTGTTGTTCCGCGGCGGCGAGAACAGAGGCGCGTCATCGGCGAACCAGCCGGGCGCGCTGGCGCTCTGGGTCTTCTTCTCGTCCTTGGGATCAAGGGCGACATTGACTTGTTTGTTGCGTTCAAGAAGCTGTTTGCGGACCTGCTCGTACTGAAGGGGTTTATCGGCCACCTTACTTGGCTCCCTTTTCGATCTTCGGGGTTAGTTGCGCGACGCCTTGCAGCTTCATGTCCGCCAGCACGTGGTCCACTTTGCCGCTATCTCGGGCATCGTCATAGGTGTTGTCATAGGTCGCGGTATAGTCCAGGGTGTTCATGGCGACGGCTGCCTTCTCCTGCGGCGTCAGGTGCTCGGCGACTTCGGTCATATCGACGGGAATGGCGTGGCCGGGGTAAACCACGAAGACGCGGCCGGGATAGCGCTTGAAGGCCGCCAGGATTTTCTTGTTCTGCTTGTCGTTAAGCGTCAGCTTGCCGTCCTCGCCGCTCGTTCCCGTAAGTAGTTTCTTCTTCCAGTTGTCGGGATTGCGAGCCTCGTCGATCGTCATAGCCAACTTGGTGACCGCCACCGTCCAGGCGGTATGTGCCAATGAAACGCCGTCCGGACCGGGAATGTCCTGAAGCGTGATGTCGAACTTCGGATCGCGCACTTTGGGCACAGACGTTGGCATGCGCGGCATTGGATACGACATGGAAGTCGGCCCGCTAAAACTCTTCTGACTCGCATAAACATCGATGATCGTTCCCATGACCTTGATGTTGCCGCCGGAGATGTCGATGCACGCCCCGCCGGTCGTCCTAAGCACGATCCGCTTCGCCGCCGCCCAATCGATATGGGCGTTGGCGCTCATGACGTTCACCTCGTCCTTGGCCTGGACACTGATGGTGTCCGACTGCGCCTGCATATCGATCTTGCCCTGGGCGGCGAT
>JBGOZF010000143.1:0-5854 GCA_041480065.1 Rhodocyclaceae bacterium | reverse complement strand
CAGGTTCCGCGGGCAGAATGACTATTTCTTTAGTCATACCAAGGCTTTCCAGGCGGTTTCGGCGGATTTGTGACCTTGGGGAAAGCGTTCGCAGAATTGGCAGCAAACGTTGCCCATTCGAGCGCGGCACAACCAGGAAACATTAGGTTCATAGTAGCCGACCGCGGCAAGTGACGTTTTCGACTATGCTTCGAAACCCGGCCGCGAATTGGAGATGAGCTCTGTATGAGTTTTCGACTTTTCAAGTTGGGCGCGCCGGATGGAGCGGCCGGATACTCTCATGACTGCGACAGGGCAGTTTTCGACTTTGTTGGCGCGGAACAGCCGGTCGGCTGGATCAAGGATGCGACCGGTGGCACCGATGTTGCGCTCCACATCCTCTCGGCGGTCTTGTTCCTGGGCACCATGCTGGTCTTGCGCGTGCCCGCGAGAACCGTGAATCGGTAATACCATTGCGATGCGGGTTGGTCGGGAGGGCCGACTAACCCGCATAGCTCGCATCTGCCGTTCAGAGGATTTTCAATAATGGTTACCCGGAATCCCCAACGTGAGTTGCTGCAACGGATGTTTCAGGCAGCGATCGAAGCGGCCCAACCTTCCCGTTGTGTCGCATCGAATCTGCCCGAGCCGCCCAAGGGCCGTCTGGTCGTCGTCGGCGCCGGCAAGGCCTCGGCGGCGATGGCGCGGGCGGTCGAAGACAATTGGCCCGGTCCTCTCTCCGGGCTGGTGGTCACGCGCCATGGCTACGGCGTACCGTGCACGCGCATCGAAATTGTCGAAGCCGCACACCCGGTACCGGACGCCGCCGGCCTGGCCGCGGCGGAGCGAATCCGCGAGATCGTCAGCGAACTGACGGAGGACGACACCGTCTTATGCCTGATTTCGGGCGGCGGATCGGCCCTGCTGGCCATGCCACTGCAGGGGATCACGCTCGAAGACAAGCAGATCGTCAGCCGCGAGCTCCTGAAGTCGGGCGCGACCATCAGCGAGATCAATTGCATTCGCCGCCACCTCTCCGCCATCAAGGGCGGTCGGCTGGCGGCGGCCTGCTATCCGGCCAAGGTGGTGACTTTGCTCATATCGGACGTCCCCGGCGACAACCCTTGCGACATCGCGTCCGGACCGACCATCGGCGATCCGACAACCTGCCAGGATGCACTCGCGATCGTCCGCCGCTACGGCATCGAGTTGCCCGCGGCCGTCCGGGCCGTTCTGGAAAGCGGCCAAGGCGAATCCATCAAGCCCGGCGACGCGCGCCTGCAAGACAACGAGACGCGAATGGTGGCTGCCCCGCAAATGGCTTTGGAAGCCGCTGCGAAAGTTGCGCGTGCGGCGGGCATCACGCCCCATATCCTTGGCGACAGCGTCGAAGGCGAGGCGAGGGAAGTCGGCAAGGTGATGGCTGCCATTGCTCGGCAGGTCAAGCTGCACGGTCAGCCGTTCAAGACCCCTTGCATGCTGATCTCGGGCGGCGAAAGCACCGTCACGGTACAAGGCAACGGCCGCGGTGGACGCAACGTCGAGTTTCTGCTTGCGCTGGGGATCGCCCTGGACGGCCTTCCCGGCGTCCACGCCCTGGCCGGCGATACCGATGGCGTAGACGGCCAGGAAGAAATCGCCGGCGCCTATCTGGCGCCGGATTCACTCAAGCGCGCCTGGCTGAAAGGAATTCGCCCCAAGGACAGCCTCGACAACAACGACGGGCACGGGTTCTTCAGTGCGCTCGGTGACTCGGTGGTTACCGGCCCGACGCTGACGAACGTCAACGACTTCCGGGCCATTCTCGTCATGCCCGATCCGGCCGATTGAGGTGCCCCGTCGAATGTATTGAAGACGCAACGCGAAAGTTGTCGCCGCCCTCGGCCCGTTGTCAGCCGTCGCGGTACGCCTCGGCTACTGTCCCTGCCGCCCTCTGCCGTCGCGCGCCATCGTATGTACGTGCTAGCACGTATGGGCGCGAAGTCCGGTTGCCATATGACTTTCGCTGAGCGATACTCCCCCGTCATGAAATGATCTCGGCGAAGACCGAGAAGCGAACTGGTCCCACGGCATTCCCCAAATGACGGTCTGGATTAGAAAAAGGCGATGCAGGCATGAACGAGTTGGCGGCCGCGCTATTTCAGAACAGTCCGATGCCGATCGGCATAGCGCGGCTATCCGATGGCTGCCTGGTGGAGGTCAACGGGGCCTTCGAGAAGCTCCTCGGGTGTTCGCGCGAGGAAGCATTGGGCAGGAGTTTCGTCCAGCTCGGTTTCTGGACAGGGCCCGCCGATTACCAACGACTGGTCGAAGAGGTTTCCGGCGGCAAACGAGTGGTCGGGGTGCCCACGCCTTTCAGGAGGAAAGGCGGCGAGTTGCGCGAGATGCAGATGTCGGCCCACGTCATATGCGTCGGTGCGGAGCGCTACTTTGCCGGCATAGTGGCCGAGAATACGACGATCGCCAGACTCGAGAACGCGCTGGCGCTCAGCGAAGCCACCTACCGGGCCGTGGTGGAAACCTGCCAGGACGGGTTCTGGATGCTCGACGAGAATAGCCGGATCATTGCCGTCAATGATGCCTACGTCCGGCTTTCCGGATACAGCCGGGAAGAACTCCTGGGCTTGACCCCCTACGATCTCGAAGATTGCGGCGACGCCGATGCGGTCCGCCGGCATATTGCCAAGATTGAGAGCGACGGCACTACCCATTTCTCGACTTGGCATCGCGCCAAGAACGGCACGCGTTTGTGCCTCGAAGTCATCGGTAGCAACTTTCCGTCGATGGGGCGCGCTTTCGTCTTTATTCGCGACATCTCCGAGCGCCAACGGACCTCGAACGCCCTCAGGGAAAGCGAGGCGCGCTTCCGCGGCACCTTCGAGCAGGCGGCGGTCGGCATGGCGCACATCGCGCGCGGTGGCAAGTGGCTGCGCGTCAACAAGAAGCTGTGCGACATGCTCGGTTACTCGGAAGCCGAAACGGCAACCATGACGGCACAGAGCGTCACGCATCCGGACGACGTTCAGGATGCCGTGGAGCAGTTCGGACGCCTGCTTGCAGGCGAGGTGTCCACCTGTTCGTTTCAAAAGCGCTACCTGCACAAGAGCGGCCGCATCGTCTGGGCCAACGTCACGACGACCCTCGCCCGCGACGAATGCGGTGCTCCGATGTACTTCATCAGCGTCGGCGAAGACATCACGGAAAGGAAGAGCATCGAGCAGGAACTGACGAACCTGCGCAAGAAGATCGACAACATGACCAGATTCGACGTCGCCGGCCACACCGTCGCCGCCTTGGCCCACGAACTGAACCAGCCGCTCACCGCCGTCAGTTCCTTTGCCGAAGCGGCCCTGAGCCTGCTGAGAGCGGGCAATCCGCAGCCGGGAAAACTGAAGCACGCGCTCGAAAAGAGCGCGCAGCAGGCCCAGCGCGCCGGCAAGGTGGTACACGACCTGCTCGCCTTTCTCAGGCACGGCGAAGTCCAGCGGGAACCCGTGGATCTCAAGGACCTCACGCGCAAGGTCGTGACGCAGATCAACGCCCACGGCCACGAAGGTATCCGCTTCGACCTCGACCTGGCTCCCGCCCTGCCTGCCGTCGTTGCGAATCGTCTGCAAATCCAGAAGGTGCTCGCCAATCTTGTCGAAAACGGCATCGAGGCCATGCATTGCGCGGCCGGCGCCAACGCCGCCATCACCGTGACGGTGCGCACGAATGCCGAAAGCAACATGGCGCAGGTGACCGTGATCGACACCGGCCCCGGCATCGATGCCGAAATCCTGCATCGGGTGTTCGATACTTTCTTTACCACCAAGCCCAACGGCCTCGGTGTCGGGTTAAGCATCAGCCGCACGATCATCGAGAGCCATGGCGGCAAGTTGTGGGCCGAGTCGGTGCCGGGCGCGGGAGCAAGCTTGCATTTCACCCTGCCGTTCGCCCCATGAGCCCGCCCGTCGTTTTCTTCGTCGATGACGATCAGGCCGTGCGCGACGGCCTTGCCCTGCTGCTGGAGGCTGCCGGCCTGAACGTGCAGTCCTTCGAGAGCGCCGAAGCCTTCCTGCGCGGATACGATCCGCGCCGAGGGGGATGCCTGGTGCTCGATGTGCGGATGCCGGGCATGTCGGGGCCTCAACTCCATGAGGAGCTCGTCCGCCGCGGCTGGTCCCTGCCGGTCATATTTCTCACCGCCCATGGCGACATCCCCATGTCGGTGCGGGCGATCAAGGCCGGGGCCGTGGACTTCCTGACCAAACCTGTGGCGGGCGCGGACTTGCTGGAAAGGGTCGACAGTGCCCTGCAATACCAGCGTGAACTGTCCGACCGCGACATGGCAGATGAAGCGCGCAAGCAATGCCTCGCGCGGCTCACTCTGCGCGAGACGGAAGTCCTTGAGCTGGCGCTGGCCGGCCACAGCAACAAGGCCATAGGGCGACAGCTCCATATCAGCTTTCGCACGGTGGAAATTCACCGCTCCCGAATCATGCAAAAGACGGGGGCGGCCAACTTGCTCGAGCTCGCCCGACTCTTCATGAATCCGGCGCCGTCGGCCGCGCCTCGGTGGCTTTCCCGGGCCAGAAGGCCCCGAGCCGAATAGGTGCCGGCCTGCGGTTACGTGCCGCGCATTTGGCGCCACGTATTGTTCGGCATATGGCAACGCCATGACCTGACCCCTTCGCAGGCGCTTGGCCGCACCTGCGATCCGGGGAGGTGATCACGATTGCCGCCGGTATGCCGCGTGGCACGTCGGGGACAACGAACCTGCTACGCATCGCGCGAATCACGTGATCCTGGATTGTCGTCCGCTGCGATCCGGCGGCCGAAGGATTCGACGGCCGGCCAGTCGGTGAAATCCACTGCCGAGTCTGGATCTGTGGGGCCGCGGGTGATCCACATGATCAGCCGGATGATCATCCGGTCCAGCGGGCCATAGCGCGGATAGTCGATCCGGCCGGCAAACACCGCCAGGTAACGCGGCCGCCACGCGGTCCGGCGGAGGAACTTGCGCAGGTAGGGGTTGGTGTCCGGCGTGTCTCTGCCCGGCTTGCGCGCGACGACGCTGACGGAGAAGAATCCGCTGGGCCTGCTCTCCAGCGTGACCCGGTGGCGGCGCACGAAGTCGAGCACCAGCGGGCTGTGTCGCCCGTAACGGATGCGTGCGCCGATGATGATCTTGTCGAATTCGCTCAGGTTCGGCGCACCGGCATCGCCGATGGCCACCAGCGCAACCTCGTGACCATGGGCCTCGATGACTTCGCGCAGACGCCGGCTGATGGCAAGGGTATGGCCGTCGGTGGTCGAGTACAGCAGCAGAATCTTCGCCATAGCTTCGAACCTCAAGCGAAAGATACTTCGGGCGCCCGCCTTGAAGGCGCAGGCGACCCCTGCACTCGCGTGCAAGTTGTCGCTACAGATCGGCGACGCGAAGCTCCGCATCGGCGCCGTTCGGCAGGCCTGCAGCTTTCCTTGCCGGAGGCGATAATGTTGCTTCCGCCCCCGCCTTGCTCAGGAGAAGCGCTTGAAACAGATTGGCTGTTCACGGCTTTCCTACGGTAGGAAAGTGTGCTGACGGTGATGCTGATGGCACGCGGTTATAGAGGAACGATGGCGTGTCGTTGGTATTGAGTTGGAAGATTTTGAGTTTGGAATACGCCATGTCGCGGAAGCCGCGAGCGCGGCGACGCAGCAGCGCGATGGACACGTTGCCGGCCTCCAGCCGCGAGGTCGTGATCGGATGATCGGCGTGGGCGCAGATACCGGAGCGATGAGACTGCAAGGTCTTCACGAACCTGTTGAGTCCGGCGATATTCGCTGCCTTGGCCATGCCGCACCAATCGTCAAGGCGCTGGGTCATCTCGGCGGGCGTGGAGTTGGGCTG
>JBGOZF010000142.1:0-5856 GCA_041480065.1 Rhodocyclaceae bacterium | reverse complement strand
CCCCATCACGACACCGTGATCGAGGACGGCGACCACGTCATCGTCTTCTGCGTCCGCAAGCGCCTGGTGCATGAGGTCGAGAAGCTGTTCCAGGTCGGCGCGGCCTACTTCTGATGTTGTACCGCCTGCTGCCGGTCAGTCGGGTTCTCGGTCTGATGCTTATGGTGTTCAGCGTCACCTACCTGATGCCGATCCTGGCCTCGATGATCTACGCTGACGGCACCGCCGTCGACTTCGTCGCTGCCATGGCCATGGCCTTCGGCGCAGGATTCGTGCTCTGGCTGGTGACGCTGCGACATAAGCGCGAATTGCGCCCGCGCGACGGCTTCCTGCTGGTGACGATGGCCTGGGTGCTCATGGCCGCCATCGCCACGCTGCCGCTGATGCTGGTGATCGACGGTCTTTCCTTCACCGACGCATTCTTCGAAACCATGTCCGGCCTCACCACCACCGGCGCCACCGTCCTGGTCGGACTCGATGGGCTGCCGCCGGCGGTGAACCTCTGGCGCCACGAACTCAACTGGCTGGGCGGCATGGGCATCATCGTCCTCGCTGTGGCGATCCTGCCTCTCCTTGGTGTCGGTGGCATGCAGCTTTACAAGGCCGAGACCCCGGGGCCGATGAAGGACGCCAAGCTGACGGCGCGTATCGCTGACACCGCCAAGGCGCTGTGGCTGGTGTATTTCGGCATCACGGTGGCATGCATACTTTCGCTCAAGGCGGTGGGCATGAGCTGGCTCGATGCCGTCTGCCATGCCTTCGCGGCGCTCTCGCTGGGCGGCTTCTCGACCTACGACGCTTCGGTCGGCAAGTTCGATTCGCCGGCGATCGAACTGGTGCTGATCATCTTCATGATGATCGCCGGCATGAACTTCGCCACGCATTTCATCGCCTGGCAGGGCAGGTCGCTCAAGGCTTATTGGCGCGATGCCGAAGCCAAGGCTTTTGTCGCCCTGGTTGCCTCGTCGGTTCTGGTGTGCTCGGTATATCTGTGGCTGGCTGGAACCTACCATGAGTTTCCGACCGCGCTGCGCCACGTCGCGTTCAACCTGGTCTCGATCGCCACCGATTGCGGCTTTGCCAGTGTCGACTACGACAAATGGCCGGCCTTTGTACCGCTGTGGATGCTCTTCCTGTCCTGCATTTCGGTCAGTTCGGGTTCCACCGGCGGCGGCATCAAGATGATCCGCACGCTGATCCTTGCCCGCCAGGGCGAAGTCGAGTTGAAGCGCCTGGTACATCCGGCCATCGTGGCGCCGGTGCGAATCGGCGGCACCACGATTCCGCCGAACATCGCCACCGCCGTGCTGGGTTTCATATTCCTCTACATTCTCGCGGTCTGCGAACTGACTTTCTTCCTGGTCGCCAGCGGGCTCGACTTCACGTCGTCGTTCAGCGCCATCATCGCCTGCATCAACAACGCCGGCCCCGGCCTCAACGTTGTCGGCCCGGCGCAGAACTACCAGGCGCTGACCGACTTCCAGACCTGGGTTTGCAGCCTCGCCATGCTGCTCGGCCGCCTGGAGGTGTTGTCGGTCGTGGTGCTCTTTACCCCGGCCTTCTGGCGTCGGTGAGATAATCCGGCGCTCAACAACGATCCGGCCACCATGACCCGCCCCACCAACGATACCTTCCTGCGCGCGCTGCTGCGCCAGCCCGTCGAGTACACGCCCACCTGGCTGATGCGCCAGGCCGGCCGCTACCTGCCGGAATACTGCGAGACGCGCAAGCGTGCCGGCAGTTTCCTCAATCTTTGCAAATCGCCGACGCTGGCCTGCGAAGTGACCCTGCAACCGCTGGCCCGCTTTCCGCTCGATGCCGCCATCCTATTCTCCGACATCCTGACCGTACCGGACGCTATGGGCCTGGGGCTCTACTTCGCCGAAGGCGAGGGTCCGAAGTTCGAGAGGCCGTTGCGGGAGGAATGGGAAATCAGGGATCTCGCGGCGCCCGATCCCAATGTGCATCTGCGCTACGTCATGGACGCCGTGGCCGAGATACGCCGGGCGCTCGACAACTCGGTGCCGCTGATCGGATTCTCCGGCAGCCCTTACACCCTGGCCTGCTACATGATCGAAGGCGGTGGCTCCGACGACTTCCGCACCGTCAAGACCATGCTCTACGATCGGCCAGACCTGCTGCATCGGGTTCTCGAGACGACGACGACGGCGGTCACCGACTACCTCAACGCCCAGATCGAATCGGGCGCCCAGGCGGTGATGATCTTCGACACCTGGGGTGGCGTCCTGCCTGGCTGGGCCTACCGTGAGTTTTCGCTCGCCTACATGCAGCGCATCGTCGACAGCCTGATCAAGGTGCACGACGGCGAGCGCGTACCGTCCATCATCTTCACCAAGGGCGGCGGGCTGTGGCTCGAGGACATCGCGGCGACCGGCGTGGACGCTGTCGGTCTGGACTGGACGGTCGATCTCGGCGAAGCGCGTCGTCGGGTCGGCGATCGGGTCGCCCTGCAAGGCAATCTCGACCCCATGGCCCTGTTTGCCTCGCCCGAGGGGGTTACCAGGCAGGCGCGCAGGGTGCTCGACAGTTTTGGCACCCACAGTGCCGGCAGCGGCCACGTCTTCAATCTCGGGCATGGCATCTCCCAATACACGCCACCGGAGAACGTTTCCGTCCTGGTCGACACGATTCGGCAATACAGCCGCGGATTCCACGGCGGCCCGACTGCATAGCACGCTGGCGTCAAGAGATGCCAGGTGGCCCGTCGCCGCGGGCGTCCGAATCAGGCTTAGCGGATATGCACTTCGGTTTGTCTCACGGCGGGCGGCATGGCAGGTGGTTCGCCCCGGGACGCTGCTGCCGCAAGGCTTGCCGGGAGGGGTTGACAAGCGACTTATACACAGTTTGAAGGGAAACCCTGCGAGTCGCCGTGAAGACCGCCGAAATCGCCCCGGGATATGATAACTATATGTTTTCTGGTCGGTTTTTGTCATTGCTAATACTTTGCAGAGGTTAAGCTTCCATTAAGACTTCGCCATTTAGCTTCTAGCCGCATTTGTTACTCACAAATTTATCCACAGAATCTGTGGGTAAGAAAAAATCCCTGTCGGTGCAATACGTTAATTCGGTAAAGCGAAGTCGAATCGAGCTTCAGCGATCAAGCCCTTGATCCTCCATGACCATCGTTAGAGTCGCCCTTGATGTTCCCTTGCCCCGGCCATTCGACTATGAGGCAGAGGATGCTTCGGCGGCCGATATCGGCAGGCGCGCGGTGGTGCCGTTCGGGTCAGGCTCCAAGGTCGGATTGATTCTGGCGATCACGCAGATCAGCGACCTAGCGCCCGAGAAGCTCAGACCCGTCGAAACAATCTTGCGCGACATGCCCGCGCTGCCGCAGCAGTGGCTGGCGTTGTGCGAGTTCTGCGCCCGCTATTACCAGCATCCCCTTGGTCAGGTGATCGGCTTCGCCCTGCCGCCGATGCTCCGTCGCGGCAAGCTGCCGCGGCGCAAGAGTGCTGAGCATGACGCCGGCAGACTCGAAAGCCGGAACGCGAAACCGCTGAACGCGGACCAACAGGCTGCAGTAACCGCCATCGTGGGAGCCGAAGGCTTCGAGACCTTCCTTCTGCATGGCGTTACCGGGAGCGGCAAGACCGAGGTCTACCTGCAAAGCATCGAGGCAGTTCTCGCGGCCGACGGCCAGGCGCTCATGCTGGTCCCGGAAATCGCTCTGACGCCACAACTCGAGGGCCGGGTAAGTGAGCGCTTTCCTGGGGCACGCGTGGTTTCGGCCCACAGCGGCGTTGCCGATGCGGCCCGGGCGAGGGGCTTCCTCGATGCTCTCGAGGGGCATGCCGACATAATCCTCGGCACGCGACTGTCCGTCTTCATGCCCTTGCCGCGCCTGAAGCTGATCGTGGTGGACGAGGAACACGATTCCTCCTTCAAGCAGCAGGAGGGTCTGCGCTACTCGGCGCGCGATGTCGCCGTGTTCCGGGCCAAGCAGCTCGACATACCGATCGTCCTCGGCTCGGCCACGCCGTCGCTCGAGACCTTCCACCACGCCGGTTCGGGACGCTATCGCCTGCTGGAGTTGCGCAGCCGCGCCGTGGCCGAGGCGCCGCCGGAAGTCAGGACTGTCGATACCCGCAAGGAGAAACTGCAGGACGGCCTCTCGGCTGATTTGCTGGCAGCGCTGGCCGAGCGCCTGGCGCGCGGCGAACAGAGCCTCGTTTTCCTTAACCGGCGCGGCTATGCGCCGGTGCTGGCCTGCCCGGCCTGCGGCTGGATTTCCCATTGCCGTCGCTGCGCGGCGAATCTCGTCGTGCACCTGGCCGACAAGCGCCTGCGCTGCCACCACTGCGGCCTGGAAGCGCCGATACCGCGGGCCTGCCCCGACTGCGGCAACCTGGACATCCATCCGTTCGGGCGCGGCACGCAGCGCCTCGAATCAACGCTGAGTGAGCGCTTCCCCGCGGCGCGCATCCTGCGCATCGATCGCGATTCGGCGAGTACGCCGAAAAAGTGGCAGGCGCTGCTGGCGACCATCCACGCCGGCGCCGCCGACATCCTGATCGGCACCCAGATGATGGCCAAGGGCCACGACTTCCCGCTGCTGACGCTGGTGGGCGTGGTCGGCGCCGATGCCGCGCTCTTCGCCTCCGACTTTCGCGCGCCCGAGCGCCTGTTCGCCCAGCTCATGCAGGTGGGCGGCCGCAGCGGACGCGCCGATTTGCCGGGCGAGGTCCTGATCCAGACCGAACACCCGGAGCACCCGCTCTACCGGGCGCTGGCCGCGCACGACTACGCCGCCTTCGCGCGGGCGCAACTCGACGAGCGGCAGGTGGCCGGATTCCCGCCCTTCTCGTTCCAGGCCCTGTTGCGTGCCGAGGCGCGGGCCATGGACCAGTCGCTGGCGTTTCTCGGCGACGCTCGCCGGTCGGCCGTGCCGCTGGCTGGCGAACGCGTGACGCTTTACGATCCCGTGCCCATGCGCTTGTCGAAGCTGAAGAACCTTGAGCGGGCGCAACTGCTGGTCGAGTCGGCGAGTCGCCCGGCCTTGCAGGAGTTTCTTTCCGCCTGGATGGAGTCCTTGCGGGCGCTCAAGACCGCCCACGATCTGCGCTGGCACCTGGACGTGGATCCCTTGGAATTCTGAGCAAGCCGGCGCTACACTGGCACCACAGCCATCAAGGGAGAGCGCAGCAATGCCTTACGTAGGGCGCGACGAAGACGGCAACATCATTGCGGTATCGACAAACAGCAGTCCGCTGGCAACGGAACTGATGTCCGAGGACTCCGTGGAGTTACACAGCTACTTGGCGCAGTCGTCACCACCCGCCGTCGATGCCTTGGCGCGTTCCGACCAGGATCTGATCCGCGTCGTCGAGGACATCATCGACACCCTGATCGAAAAGAACGTGATCCGCTTCACCGATCTGCCCGAGGCGGCCCAGCACAAGCTGGTGCACAGGCGCTCGCTGCGCCGCTCGCAGGTCGCCCTCGATCTTCTGGGAGAAGACGAGGACAAGACGATCCCCGTGATCAAGCTCTGACGAGGTCTTGCCGGCCGCCGGCGATGAACCAGCCATAGGCGGCCGTTTGAACCCAAAAACCTCAGTTCATTCACCGCAAAGGACGCAAAGGAAGGCGATCTTGAGACGATGCATGTGTCACCGGGAAGGCGAAGACCCCCAGATATCAGAAGCCTTGTTTTCCTTGGCGTCCTTTGCGTCCTTGGCGGTGCAACTGCTGTTAGCGTGAAAGACACGGGGGTAAGTGCGCCTGGTGATGATCGAGCGCAGCGAGCTGACCAGTAGCCTCCCCGCGAGGGGAGGATGGGAGGGGCGGGCGCATTTGCCAGCTTGAGGCGCTACGAAGTCAGCGTATTTCATG
>JBGOZF010000141.1:0-6102 GCA_041480065.1 Rhodocyclaceae bacterium | reverse complement strand
CCGTGGTGAGCGAGCGCCATCGGGCTGGTACCGCCGAGGATAGCCAGGACAAAGAGAAGACCCGATTTCGTCATGACGTTTTCCGATCAAGAAGAAGGCGATAGAGACCGAAGCCGCCGAGGATCAGCGAGAGGCCGAAGAGCATCAGACTGGCGCGGTTCGGTCCGCTGTCACCAATCGCCGAAGTTCCACCGACTTGCATCTTCGGTGCCTCGAACTTGACATCGAGACCATGCCCGTCGGCCGAATACGCCTTCAGTCGCCAATGCTTTGCGTCACCGGGTATGAACACCACACGCCCCTGGGCATCGGAGTTGCCGACCTGTGCAGGAACTTCCTGTTCATCCGGATACAACTCGTATTTTTCGTAAGCAAAGGGCTTGCCGTCGGCATAGGAGAGTTTCACCACCGCGGCACCGGCGGACTCGATGACGTGATGCACTTCATGCGCGCAGGCGAACTCCGCCCAGGCCAGCAGAACAAGAAGCGCAATTCTCATTTGGGCAGATCGAACTGCAGGGTGGCGGACTGGATGCGGATGTCGGCCTTGCCGTCGGCGAGCGGCGTCTCGACGCTGGTACTGATGAGTTGCACACCGCCATGGCGGACGCGGATGGCGATGTTGCCATCGTTGCCGGTGACTCCGCGCACGTCGCCGCCGTAGGCCACCGGCACGCCGGCCTTGGGCTTGCGGCCTTCCATCACGCGCACGGTCAGCTTGTCGTCCGGTTTGAGCGTCAGCGGGTTGGTGAGCGGCACGATCTCCAGCGCCACGCCGAAAGGCTGCGCCGCAGCGGCGGTCCAGCGCTCGACGCGCTTCACCGACTCTTCCGACAGCCAACTCTTCAGCGCGCCGGCGATGGCGGTCTTCGGCAGGTTCTTCGTCTCCCAAGGCGTTTTCGTCCAGTAGCCCGAGGAAACGGAGACGAGCAGCGCTGCGCACTCCGTCGAGGTCTTCCAAGGCGAGGTCCTGGCTGGCGGCAGCGACTTTACTGCACCGCCGGCATCGAGGCACAGCGCGCTCTTCACGAAGCCTGGCTCGTAGGGAATGGATTCGACGCCGGCGTGTTCCGAGTGCTTGTGACCCTGGAACAGGATGAGGCCGCTGCCTTCGTTTTCCAGCCACAGATCGTGAGCGGCGGCGGGCAACGCGGCGGACAGAAACAGCAACACAACGATGTATTTGGGCATGGCTCGAGCGTGTGAACAAATGCTTGAGTCAGCATATCATACGAATGTATATACAGTTCACACTCGGCGAAGCGTTTCATTGGGGCTGGCGACTCGGTTGCATCGGTTCCGGATATGTGGGTAGAATCGAAATATGTCCATGCGATAGGCAACGGTCATGTCTGAACTCGTCTTTGATGGAGCGACGCGCCAAGTATTGTTGATTGACAGCAACGGCAATACTGTCGGCAGTTGGCCGGCCAACAACGTCGTCGAACAGGTAGGCAGCCACCTGCGGTTCGTGCCGAACGGAACTCACATCCTCGTTGACCGTTCAATGCCTCACAGGCACGCCGGCAGCGATCGGCATGGAATCCCGCTCGATTCGGCGAGAGGCTCGTATGGCAGCCACGGCATCGTGCGCCTGGCACCGATACAGGGACACGACGGCATCGGCGTACATTCAGGCCGCGCCGGCGTCCCCGATGGCAGAAGGCGCATGGGGCCGGACCACGCGACCCAGGGTTGCATACGCACGACGGACGAGGCCATGCGCGTCATTGAGCAGACGATGCGCACTGATGCCCTGCGCTCCATCACCGTGCGCAACAATCATGAACAATAATAGGCGATCCCATCGTTTCCAGTACCTAATCATTGGCGTTGCGCTTTTGTGCGCGAGGCCGGTTCTCGCCGATCATCTGCCGGACAACGAACTGGCCAGCGGAAAGGCCGATACCGTGCTCTGCGGCTTCGACCCCTATTTCACGCCGATGAAAGACATCCTGTCGAAGTTGGGCAAACCCGACCGCATTGACCCTCGGCCAACGGACAAAGTCAATGTCACCTACCAGTGGTCGAAGGGGTCGCTGACGATCAAGGCGAACGCTTATCAACTCGACGGCTACCTTGACAGGACGCCGGTCTATATCGAGGTCAGCGGAAGCGACCCCGACGGATTCTGTGCAACCGGCCGCGGCCTCAAACTCGGCGACAGCCTCGCCGACGTTCGCAGATTCTATGGACGTTATGGCGTGAGGTGGACGGGCAAGGGCAAACGGACAATCACCATCCAGTGGAACGACGAATCCACAGTCTTTGTCGACTTGACAAAGAGCGGGCGCGTCGAGGCCATCACCGCGTTAGGAGAAATCGAATAGTCGCCGCGCGACGAACCGTTCTCCGGTACCTTGTCGTCGGCTTTGCGCTTCTATGCGCGGGGCCGGTCCGCGCCAACCACCCGCCGGACAACGATCTCACTGACTGAAGGCGTTCGAACGCATTTGCCGGCGCTGATTTTTCCCTTCACCTGTGGGACAATCCGGCCAGGAGATGGCATTCCTCCTGGCAGGCTTTGCGAGTCGAAGCTGACCAAACCGCCCGCGCTTCGGGCTGATGATGCCTACGCTTACCCGGACGGGTTGCGTGGGTGATCTGCGTGCCTGTCCAAGAACGACGAACAACAGGACAGAGGTATGTGGAAACCGATAATCGCCATTTCATTGGGCTCGGCACTCGGCGCGCTATTGCGCTGGGGCCTGGGCAACCAGTTCAACAGCCTCTTTCCGAGCGTACCGCCGGGTACCCTGGCCGCCAACCTGGTCGGCGGCTACATCATCGGCGTGGCCATTGCATACTTCGCGAGCGCGCCGGACATCGCGCCGGAATGGCGCCTGCTGATCATCACTGGCTTCTGCGGCGGCCTCACCACCTTCTCGACTTTCTCCGCCGAAGTGGTCACCCTGTTGCAGCAGGGACGGTTGAGCTGGGCGATGGGCGCGATCGCCATCCACGTCAGCGGCTCGCTGCTGGCGACCTTGTTCGGGCTCGCGTCCTGGCAGTGGCTGAAACAATCCTGACGCTCATGGCTCCGATCGACCAGTCCGCATCATGAAACCCGTCAGCTCCGCAATGCCTCGGCGCGGTAAATGGGCCCGCCCCTCCCATCCTCCCCTCTCGGGGAGGCTACTGGTTGGCTCGCTTCGCTCGGATATCACCAAGCGCGCTGACCCACGTATTTCACGCTAAGGAAGTCATCATGAACGGCTACCAGATCACCTTCTTCACCCAGCAGGACAAGCGCCACCACGGCAAGCCGCTCGGCGAATGGCTGGTCCAGCTCGCCCGCGAGATGAACCTGCCCGGCGCGACGCTGGTCGCCGGCAGCGAAGGCTTCGGCCACCATCGCCGCATACACTCGGCGCACTTCTTCGAACTGGCCGACCAGCCGCAGGAGATCCAGATGGCCGTCAGCGCCGAAGATGCCGAGCGCCTGTTCGCGCGGCTGAAGGCCGAAGGCGTGCATCTGTTCTACGTCAAGACGCCGGTCGAGTTCGGCACCCTGGGCGAACCCGAGTCGTGACAGAAATCTGGGCACAAGCATCTCTTTGGCTGGGGCTGGCGCTGGTAGCGTCCCTGGTGTCCATCTGGCTGCGCATCGCCACGGCGTTGTCCGAGATCGTCGTCGGGACCATCGCCCAATTGCTGATCGGCGCGATTCTGGGAAGCGCGCTGCTCGCTGGCGACGCCACCTGGATCAAATTCCTTTCCGGGGCCGGCGCCATCCTGCTGACTTTCCTGGCCGGCGCCGAACTCGACCCGGTGGTGTTTCGCAAGCAATGGAAGCAGGCCACAGCCATCGGCCTGGTGAGCTTCGTCGGGCCATTCCTCGGTTGCGCGGCGCTGGCGCGCTGGGGCCTGGGCTGGAGCGTGGAATCAAGCTGGCTGGCCGGCATCGCCATGTCCACCACATCGGTCGCCGTCGTCTATGCCGTGATGCTGGAGTTCGGCCTCAATGCCACGAGCTACGGCAAGACGGTACTCGCTGCCTGTTTCATCACCGACCTCGCCACGGTGGTTGCGCTGGGGCTGATCTTCGCGCCTTTCACCTGGCGGACCCTGGTCTTTCTCGGCGCCGGTGCCTTGGCCTTCGTCGTTCTGCCGTGGCTGGTGCCGCGCTTCTTCAAGCGTTACGGCGGCCGGCCTTCGGAACTCGAAGCCAAGTTTCTGATGTTCGCCCTCTTCGGTATGGGTGCGCTTGCCACCTGGGCCGACAGCGAAGCAGTGCTGCCCGCCTACCTTCTCGGCATGGTGCTGGCCGGCACGGTCGGCAAGGATCATGCATTGGTCCGTCGCCTGCGCACGCTGACTTTCGGCCTGCTGACGCCGTTCTATTTCATCCGCGCCGGCTCGCTGGTCTCGCTGCCGGCGCTGGTCGCCGCACCGGCGGCCTTTCTCGCGCTCCTGCTGACCAAGATGGCCACCAAGGTCGTCGGTGTCTATCCGGTGACGCGTGCCTACGGTTCGGCGAAGGGCGAGGGTATGTACACGACGCTCCTGATGTCTACCGGACTCACATTCGGCACGATCTCGGCCTTGTTCGGTCTTTCGCACCGACTCATCGATCAGGCGCAGTATTCGGCGCTGGTCGCCGCCGTCATCGGCAGCGCCGTGGTGCCGACGCTGATCGCCAATGCCTTCTTCCT
This sequence comes from Rhodocyclaceae bacterium, assembly GCA_041480065.1. Lineage (GTDB taxonomy): Bacteria > Pseudomonadota > Gammaproteobacteria > Burkholderiales > Rhodocyclaceae > Fen-999. The sequence continues at coordinate 1,447 of JBGOZF010000141.1, read as the reverse complement.
GCCGCGGCATCTGCTGGCCGCGGCGGGAGGGGGCACCCATTCCTGAGGAGAACGCCATGCCGAAAAAGATTCTCGTCGCATACGATGGCTCGGAAGCTGCGGGCCATGCTTTCGAACAGGCGCAAGACCTGGCAGGCAAATATGGGGCGGAACTTCATGTGCTGACCGTGGTTCGGCCGCCCGACTTCGGTGAAGTGGTGGAAACGGAGGCGGTGGTCGAGAATTCGCGCCGCCATGCCCACCAGATCCAGAAACCGTTGAAGGACAAAGCGCCCGGTGTCCGCCTCGAGGTGGCCGTGGGCCACCCGGCAGTGAAGATCACCGCCTATGCCGAGAGCAATGGCATCGACCTCATCGTCATGGGTCACCGCGGCAAGACGCTGTTCGAACGCTGGCTGATCGGCTCCGTGGCCAAGAAGGTAATGAGCTACGCGCCGTGCAGCGTGTATGTTGTGCGCTGAAACAAACAATCCCAACCACCGGAGACCGTCATGACCCCTTACATCGACAGCATCACCGCCCTCGAAATCCTCGACTCACGCGGCTTCCCCACTGTGCGCGTCAATGTCATGCTCGATGACGGCACCGTCGGTACCGCTTCGATTCCCTCCGGTGCCTCGACCGGCGAGAACGAGGCCACCGAACTGCGCGACGGCGATGCTGCGCGCTACGGCGGCAAGGGCGTGCGCCGGGCGGTGGCGAATGTGGAGAACGAAATCGCCGTCGCGCTCGAAGGTTTCGACGCCACCGGGCAGGCCGCCATCGACGCCGCCATGATCGAACTCGACGGCACCGAGAACAAGTCGCGCCTCGGCGCCAATGCCATCCTCGGCGTCTCGCAGGCCGTTGCGCGGGCAGCGGCGCAATCGTGCGGCTTGCCGCTCTACGCCTACCTCGGCGGCGTCGGCGCGACCCACCTGCCGGTGCCGATGATGAACGTGCTCAACGGCGGCAAGCACGCCGACAGCAGCCTCGACTTCCAGGAGTTCATGATCTTCCCCGTCGGCGCACCCAACTTCGCCGAGGCATTGCGCTACGGTGCCGAAACCTTCCAGGCGCTCAAGAAGATCCTGCACGGCAAGGGCTACGCGACCTCTGTCGGCGACGAGGGCGGCTTCGCGCCGCAACTGAAGGGCGGCAACGACGAGGCCTGCGAACTGATTGTCGAAGCCATCCAGAAAGCCGGCTACAAGCCAGGCAAGGACATTGCCATCGCTCTCGACCCCGCCGCCAGTTCCTTCTTCGAGAATGGCAAGTATCGCCTGACGCGCAGCAGGCAGGGCGACAAGAGTCCCACCGAGATGGTCGCCCTTTTCAAGTCCTGGGTGGAGAAATACCCCATCGTCTCCATCGAGGACGGCCACGCCGAGAACGACTGGGATGGCTTCAAGGCCATGACAGCGGAAATCGGTGATCGCGACCAGATCGTCGGCGACGACCTGGTGGT
>JBGOZF010000140.1:0-6359 GCA_041480065.1 Rhodocyclaceae bacterium | reverse complement strand
GGCGCAGCGCACACTTGATGCCGCTCCCCGATTACGCTTCCTGAATGGCCGGATGCGGCGCCTTTCCGCTTCCGGCCATGAAGACCATCGCGACGCTTCTTCATCAATATGCCAAGGGCCTGCTGTTCTATGCAAAACTACACATGGATTCCCCGGACGAACCTGTTTTCCTTTGCGTCCTTGGCGGTGCAACTGCTGTTTCCAGGATCAATTCGAACGCGGCCCCTCCAATTGCCTTGCGCTTATGGTCAGGCGTGTTCCGACTCCCGCAGATCGCTGCGAACGTGTCGGCACGTCAGGAGCACGAGGTAATCGCTAATCACCGCGCCTTGCGTCAGCACAGCCAATTGCTGCTGATAGCGATCAGCGACCAGTTCTCTTGGCAAGACAAGTTCCTTCGCCAGGTTCTCGATTGCATGGCGATGTGCCGCAAGCTGTTCTGTAGCCAGAGTCATGGTTGAATCCTCGTTGGGGGAGAGGAAGACACACCGGATTCTAGCCACTATTCGCGCCGACGTTCCACCCGTCGGCGCACAGAACGACCACCATCATAGTATGGTATTTCGCCGCATCGCGAGGACGACCAAGCCCGCCATCGCTATCGTTCATCGAGGGCTAAAGCCGGGTCGCGCCGCAAGTCAGCGGGGCCGACTCTAGCTACGGCGCTGTCGCCACTCAGACGAGCCCAACTGGTGGCCGACGACAACCAGAAAGAGCGCCATCAACAACAATGACACGGTGGCCGGCTCCGGGATCGTAGCCTCGATGTGATAGGAATAGGGGGCATTCGCGTAGGAAAACTCGGGGTCTGGCGGTGCTTCCAGGCCGCCAAACATCCCGATGTAGATGATCGTTGGCGGACCGAACAGGCCATCAAGAATGAGATCATTTCCCACCAGCGTCCCGCCGGCGGTCCTAGAAAAATCTGCATAGCAGAAGATACTGCCGTTGCCGAAGCCGTTACAAGTGCCTCGCGAACTGACGACTCCGAGCGTCGGGTCGTACCACAAATAGGAGGGTATCGCGAAGCCGAGCTCAGACGGGGCAGAAGATGTCAGGTCCCGAAGCTCGGTCTGAATGCCGATCTGCCCGTCGTTCCATAGGCCAGACATGATCGACAGCTCCAATCCCCCGCTGATGCCAAATCGTTCGGAACGTGTTGTCGGTCGCCATTCGTACCCGCCGACAGAACTGCCATCGGTAGCAATCCTGTTCCACGGATCGCCTCGTTCCCAAGTCGGAACCGACACCGAAACATAGCTTTGGCTCGGATTGATCGAATAGACGATGCCGGCGAAAGACGCCGGTGCATAAAGGCACACGATTGTGGCCAACGAGAGCAACATATTCCGCATCACGGGATCCCCTGAGTATGTCATTTTGCTATTTAACGAGGATGACCCAATGACGTGACAATGGTATTAACGTCCAGTTACCATCTTCGTTGGACAAGATGGCTCATTGCTCGAATTGCTGACCTGACCAGAGATCCGGCCTGTCGGTGAACGCTGCGCCGACACCCATCGCCAGCAGATCCTGCGCCTTGCCGCGCTGATTGACGGTGTAGCAGGCGACCGAATATCCTGCCAGGCGAATCGCCGCGACGGCCTCGGCCTTGACATGGCGAGCAGCGCAGTGGATGGCGATGACACCGAGTCGCCGGGCGCGCTCCGGCCAATCCGGCGGCAGCGTCCACCTGCTGCTGACGCCGCTCGAACTGATCGACCGCCTGGCGGCTCTGATCCCGCCGCCACGTCGGTATCGTTACCGTTGCCATGACCGACGGAAATCCCTGCGGGACGGCGTGCTGGCGCCAAATGCCGCACTGCGGGCGGCGGTCACTGCGCCGGCCACGATAGGCGCACGGGAAAGACGGGGCCGAAGCCCCGTTCGCGTTCGCTCCTTCGCGGTTCAGCCGTGCCGCCTGCGCCTGGCTGCAACTCCCAACAGACCAAGACCTGCCAGCATCATGGCATAGGTCTCAGGCTCGGGTACGGCAGCGATGCTCTGCGGCGTGAAGCCGGCCAGGTCGGCGTCGGTGAAGGACAGGACGAAGAACTTGTTGGTGCCGGCGACGCCGGAAACGAAGTCGTTGTCGTTGCCGATCCAAAGCGTGTGCTTGATGACGCCATTGACCGTGATGTCCTCGCCGAAGGCCATGCCCTCGAGCTTGGCGGGGATCTGGGCATCCGTAATGCCGTTGGCGTTGAACAGCGCACGCAGGTCGAGGAACAGGCTCTTGGTCGTCGCCTTGGCCAGGAGATTGGCCTCGCCCGACACGCCGGACACATCCTGCGCGCCGGCGATGTCGACCGAGAATATCTGCTTGACGACGGCGTTGGAGCCGTCGCCCAACCCCTTGCCGTCGCGCTCCAGAACCAGGAACTGATGGTTGTTCACCGCCAGCATTTCGCTGCTGTTGTAGGCCTTGTTCTTCGCCGCGAGATAGTTGTCGTAGGCATATTCATGCGTCGTCCCGCTGGCGATGTCGAAGGTGACGATGCGATTGGCGCGGCCGCCGTCGCCGCCGTCCTGGATCAGCGGACTCTGCTCGAAACCGACCAGCGTCTTGCCGTCGGGGGTGATGGCGAGGCCTTCCATCCCCTTGTTGGCCACCCGTCCAGAGGTGTTGCCGCTGATCTCCGTCGCGCCGAGCGAACTCTGATTCGCCACCGCGAACTTGGCCGGCAGCGTGAAGCTGGCAATGCGCTGGCCCGTCGCCCGGTCGAACTGATAGACATAGGGACCGTACTCGTCACTGATGAATACGCTCTTGCCGTTGTTGGCGACGCGTATGGCTTCCGGATCGAGGCGCGCGTTGGCGGGATTGGTCGACAGCCCGGCGGCGAAGTTGTCCGAGCGGCCGCTGAAGTAGTACTTGTTGGTCGTGTTGATAGCCGGCGCGGCGCCGGCGGCATAGTTGAGTGCGGTGTTGCTGTAGAGCAAGGTCGTCTTGCTCAGCGTCGGCGTCAGCGTGAATGGCAGGCTGCCCGAGGTGCTGGCGGTCAGCGACATGGTCACTGTCTGCAGGCGCGGAATGTAGGACGTCGTGTAGTCGACACCGATGCCGCCGGCATAGCTCACCGCGATCGGGCAAGGCGATGAAGGTGTTGCCGCCGGCGTAGGCGAGGCCCGAGCCGATGCCGCCGAGCAGGTTCTGGGCAGCGCCGTTTTCAAGCATGCCGCTGAGTCCGGAGAGATCGGCAAACGATCCGGCGGAACTGCCGTCCAGTGTGCCGACGGCGATCAGATCGATGGAGGCGTGGGCGCCTTGGGAGATGCCGGCCGCGAGCAGGGCGACGGCGATGGCGGTTCTGGAAAAGGTCGATTTGTGCGGAGATTCCATGATTTCTTTCCGATGGATGGAGTTGAAACGATAGGTGCCTGCAGCCGACAACGGCGTTTTGTCAAACAGCGTGCTGGGGGCGTTTTACACCGCGCAAATTGCGCCAGGAAGTCACGGTCATGGTCCGATCGGACTATGGGCCGGGGATGCCAGATTCGTTCCGGTGCGACGGCGCAAGGTTGTCATAACTCCGTCGCAGGGCTGCAACATGGGCCCAGTAACGTCGCGATTGCTTCCTCGCCTGGCAGCGATCAGCCGGGCGGAACGCGCCGCAGACGCAGTCCGATCGGTAACGGCCGCACGCCTACAGGCCGACTGGTTTACTGCGTCTGGATCCCATGCAGAGACAAGACCGGAGGAACCACCGATGAAGATTCGCAAACCCATGGCCGCGGCGATCGCGGCCGCCCTGGCTGCGCTCGGCGCCGTCGGCGCCGTACAAGCCCACGATGGCCAGGACGCGCTGGGCAAGATCAACCATATCGTCGTGATCTACCAGGAGAACCACAGCTTCGACAACCTCTATGGCCGCTGGGAGGGTGTCAATGGTCTCGCCCACGGCCATGTCGCCCAGGTCAACCAGGCTGGCAGCGCCTTCGGTTGCCTGAAGCAGAACGACGTCAACCTCACCTCGCCGCCGCTCGCCGCCTCCTGCACCGATGCCGCCAACGGCATCACCAGCGCCTTCGTCAACAGGCCCTTCCGTCTCGACAGCGTCATCGCCGCCAGCGACACCACATGTCCGCCGCCCGGCGCGTCCGCGCCCAACGGCGTGCTCAAGGGCGCCGGCCTGCCCGGCGGTTGCACCAAGGACCTGGTGCATCGCTACTACCAGGAGCAATACCAGATCGACGGCGGCAAGATGGACCGCTACGTTGCCGGCAGCGACGCGATCGGCTTGACCATGGGCTATTACGATACCAAGCAACTGCCCATCTACGCCTATCTGCATCGGCCCAATCACCCGAACTACGTGATTGCCGACAATTTCTTCCAGGCGGCCTTCGGCGGCTCCTTCCTCGACCACCAGTGGCTGGTCGCCGCGCGCACGCCGGAATGGGTGGCTGCCGTCAATGACGGCTCTGCCATCGACCTGCATTCGGTCGTCGACGCGAATGGCATGCCGAACAACTACGCTCTTTACGCCTCGCCGGCCGGCACCACGGTCAAGGATCAGGCGCTGACCGCCTCCTGCAACCCGGCCGCGAATCGCGGCCCGACGCCGAAGGGAGTCACCTGCGGCGACTTCGCCGTCAATACGATCCAGCCGGCGGCCTGGCCCTACGCGCCGGGAACGGCCGACGCCAAGCGCCTGCCGGCGTTGACGACGCCGACCATCGGCGACAGCCTCTCCGGCGCGGGCATCGACTGGGCGTGGTACTCGGGCGGCTGGGCCAATGCCGACGGCGACGCAAGCCAGCCAGGCTTTACCAACAGCGCCGGCCCGACCTGCTCCGACCCCAACGCCATCGCCGGCTCGACCTGGCCGAAGTGCCCGGACAAGCTGTTCCAGTTCCATCACCAGGCCTTCAACTATTTCGCCAACTTCGCGCCGGGCACGACTGCGCGCGCCGAGCACTTGCGCGACGAGACCGAGTTCGTCCAGGTCGCACAGACGTCCGGCCACCACACCTGCAAGCTCAAGGCCGTCAGCTTCATCAAGCCGCTGGGCGAGGAGAACGAGCATCCGGGTTATGCCAGCGAAGATACCGGCAGCGATCACCTGGTCGATCTGATCAAGGCGATCGAAGGCAGCGGCTGCGCCAGGGACACGATGATCATCGTCACCTACGACGAATTCGGCGGCACCGCCGATCACGTCGCGCCGCCGAGTGCCAACAATGCCAAGGGCGCCTACGACCAGTGGGGTCCGGGCACCCGCATCCCGGCGCTGGTGATCGCACCCCACCTGCGCAGTGGCTTTGCCGTCGATCATGCCCTACACGACACGACGTCGATCCTCGCCACCATCGAGCGCCGCTTCGGCCTGGGCGCCCTCGGCAGCCGGGACGCCGCAGTCAAGGACTTGACCACCGTGTTCGACATCAGGGACGAACGATGAACCCGATCCGTATATCTTTGATTTCCGCCGCCGTCGCCGCCGCAGCATCGGTGGGCGCGGCGCCGGCCGACACGACGACGCCCATCCGCCATTTGATCGTCGTCGTCGGCGAGAACGTCTCCTTCGACACCCTGTTCGCCACCTACGTGCCGCCGGCCGGCGAGTCGGTGCACAGCCTGCTCTCGCAGGGCATCGTCACCGCCGACGGCAACCCCGGCCCGCACTACGGCCGCGCGGTGCAGCGCATCGGCGCCAACCGCCATGTCGCTACACCATCGACCCGACCAGCCTCGACGCCTACGCGAAGCTGCCGCAGCCGATGCTGACCGGCGCCTACAATCCGGCCACTCTGCAGCCTTATCCGCCGATTGCCGATCCGCGCTTCGCAACGCTCGACCTCAACGGTCCGTTCCAGATCACCAAGTTCGTGCCCTACGGCACCCCGACCTCGGCGCTCGGCGATCCGCCGCACCGCTTCTTCCAGATGTGGCAGCAGACCGGCGGCAGCAATCGCCACCATGACATGTTCGCCTGGGTGGCCACGAGCGCCGGCACCGGCGGCGACAACGCCAACGTCAGCGCCGACAACCCCGGCCAGGGCGGCGAATTGATGGGCTACTTCAACATGGCTCAGGGCGATGCGCCGTTGTTCAGGCAACTGGCGCAGACCTACGCCATCAGCGACAACTACCACCAATCGGTGATGGGCGGCACCGGCGCCAACTTCTTCGCGCTCGCCACCGGCGATATGGCCGCCTACCGCTTGAACGGAAAACCTGCGACACCGCCGGCCAACCAGATCGAGAATCCCGATCCGCAGCCGCGCACCGAGAACTTCTACCTCCGCGACGGCTACGCCGGCGGTTCCTACGTGAAGTGCGCGGATGCCGCCGAGCCCGGCGTCGCCGCCATCCAGTCGGTGCTGCGCGAAGAAGGCCGCCACAGCAAGTG
>JBGOZF010000139.1:0-6431 GCA_041480065.1 Rhodocyclaceae bacterium | reverse complement strand
GCTTGAGTATTTGACTGAACATGCTGCATGATGCTTTCACGTTGGGTCTCCTTCGGTCAGGTGTCGATGAGTTTGGTCGCTCACCGATACCCTACACCTCCGGATGACCCAACGTCATATCCTGTTTTGGACAACAGTGATAGCAATCATGTTCGCGCCTGCTGACTGAGCGCTTACGGGAAGCGTCATTGGGCGCATGATAAAATTTACGATTCCTTTCCAGAACTTGCGATCTCATGCCCTCTCCAGCCCTGACTGCTCTCTCCCCCCTGGACGGCCGCTATGCCGGCAAGGTCGAGGCTCTGCGCTCGCATTTCTCGGAATTCGGTCTGTTCCGCAATCGGATACGCGTCGAGATCGAATGGCTGAAAGCGCTTGCCGCGGCTGCGGACATCGGTGAAGTCTCCGCTTTTTCCGGCGCCACGATAGCGGAGCTCGATCGGGCCATTACAAGTTTCTCGGTGGCAGACGCCGAGGCGGTCAAGACGATCGAGGCGCGTACCAACCACGATGTAAAGGCGGTCGAGTACTGGCTCAAGGATCGCTTCAAGTCGAACCCGGAAGTCATGCGGGTCGCCGAGTTCATCCATTTCGGCTGCACGTCCGAGGACATCAACAACGTCTCCCATGCGCTGATGCTCAAGGAAGCCCGGGATGGCATCCTGCTGCCCGCACTCGACAGCGTCATCGCGCGCTTGCGCGATCTTGCCCACGCGCTGGCCGAACTGCCGATGCTGTCGCATACGCACGGCCAGCCCGCCAGCCCGACCACGCTGGGCAAGGAAATGGCCAACATCTGCGCCCGCTTGCAACGTGCGCGCGCCCGGATCGCGGCGGTGAGCCTGACGGCCAAGTTCAACGGCGCGGTCGGCAACTACAACGCTCACCTGTCGGCGTATCCGGACTTCGACTGGGAGAGCTTCAACCGGCGCTTCATCGAATCCTTCGGCCTGGAGTTCAATCCCTACACGATCCAGATCGAGCCGCACGACGCCATGGCGGAACTCTTCGATGCCATGGCGAGGGCAAACACCATCCTGCTCGACGCCGACCGGGACATCTGGCAGTACATTTCGCTCGGCTACTTCAAGCAGAGGACCAAGGCCGGCGAGATCGGCTCCTCGACCATGCCGCACAAGGTCAACCCGATCGACTTCGAGAATTCCGAAGGCAACCTCGGCTTGGCCAATGCGGTATTGCGGCACCTGTCGGACAAGCTGCCGATTTCCCGCCTGCAGCGCGACCTGACCGATTCGACCGTCTTGCGCAACATGGGCGTGGCCTTCGGCTACTCGCTGCTGGCCTACGATTCGAGCCTGCGCGGACTCAACAAGCTCGAAGCGAATGAGTCGCGCCTGCGCGAGGATCTCGACGCCTGCTGGGAAGTTCTTGCCGAGCCGGTGCAGACGGTCATGCGCCGCTACGGCATCGAGAATCCCTACGAGCAGTTGAAGGACTTGACCCGCGGCAAAGGCATCGAGAAGGAGGCCCTGCACGCCTTCATCAAGACGCTGGCGATTCCCGAGGCCGACAAGCAGCGCTTGCTGGCCATGACGCCGGCGAGCTACGTCGGCAAGGCGGGCGAACTGGCGAAGCGGATCTGAGTATGGGGTTTGCGGAGAACTTGAAGGCTCTGCCGGGCGTGTCGCATCTGGACGCCATGCAGTTGATCGATGGCGAGGGCAATGTCGTCACGACTATCGAGAACAAGCCCGGCCAGTCGGGGTCCTTGGCGATCTATAACCACCTGGGACAGATCTACGGCGCGATTACCGTCGAGGCGGCGAAGAAGGGCCTGGAACTCTACGCCGAGCACACGGCCGACGCCCAGGCGCATCCCGGCAAGCATCCCAACATCGACCGCTTGCTGGCGCTGGTCGCCGCCGGAAGCGGCATGCTTCGCGTTAAGCATGTCTTCAGCTCCGGCATGGAATAATGCCGCAGTACTGACGACGTCCGACCACAACTCCTGGAGAAACATAAATGAAGAAGACTGTGAAAATGCTGGCGCTGGGCTTATCGCTGATCGCTGCCGCAGGTGCCGCGTTGGCCCAGATGAAGCCGGAAGATGCGATCAAGGTGCGCCAGTCGGGCTACAAGTTCATGGCCTGGAATATGAGTAGGATCAAGGCCAGCACCGAAGGCCAGTTCAACAAGGACGAAGTGGTACAGGCGGCCAATGTGATCCAGGCCATCGCCAATTCCGGCATGGGCAAGCTTTATCTGCCGGGTACGGACAAGGGCAAGGGCTGGAAGGATACCGAGGTGAAGCCGGAGCTATTCACCGACAAGGAAGGTGTTGCCGAAGTGGCAAAGGCCTTCAACGAAGCCGCCAACGAGATGGCGAACGTCGCTGCTACCGGCGATGCTGCCGCTGTCAAAGTTCAGTTCGGCAAGCTGGGCGAGTCCTGCAAGGGCTGCCACGAGAAGTACAAGGTCGACGACAAGAAGTAGATGTTGGCGCTACCCGTCGACGATGCGGCCACCTGAGAGTGGCCGTATCGTTCTTCAGGCCGGGTAGATGGCGCCGAGAATGCGCGGGCCGCGAGCGCCGGTCACGGCAGGCAGATTGCCCGGTTCGCCGCGCAGGCAGCGTCGGGCGAGCCAGGCGAAAGCCATTGCTTCCACCCAGTCGGCCGGCAGGCCCAGCCGGTCCGTTGGTTCGACACGGAGGTTCGGCAGACGCTCGCGCAAGGCGTCCATCAGGGCGCCGTTATGGGCGCCGCCACCGCAGACATAGAGTTCCTGCGCACCGGCACAATGGCCGCGGATGGCGGCAGCCGCCGAGTCGGCGGTGAATGCGGTCAAGCTCGCCTGCACATCCTGCGGACGCTTGTCGCCCGCGAGTTGCGCAGTCAGCCAGGCAAGGTTGAATTGCTCGCGACCGCAACTCTTCGGCGCCGGCAGCGCGAGGAAGGGGTGGGCGGAAAGCCGGGACAGCAGTTGCGGCAATACTTTCCCCTGCCGGGACCAATCGCCATTGGCATCATAGGGACGGCCAAGGTGTCGCTGCGCCCAGGCGTCGAGCAGCATGTTGCCCGGACCGCAATCGAAACCCAGCGTCGGTCGCGATGGCGCCAGGTCGGTGATGTTGGCGATACCGCCGATATTGAGGATGACCCGGTGCCGACTGTCATCGCGGAACACGGCGTCGTGGAATGCCGGCACCAACGGCGCGCCCTGGCCGCCGGCGGCGATGTCGCGGCTGCGGAAGTCGGCAACCACCGGGATGGCGGTCAGCTCGGCCAGCAGCGCCGGGTTGTTGAGTTGCAGGGTGTAGCCGTCCTGGGGTGCGTGACGTATGGTCTGGCCGTGGCAGCCAATGGCGCGCACCGCAGGCGCGGCCACGCCGGCATCTGCAAGCAGCGTGCAGACCGCCGTCGCGTAAGCGTGCGCCAAGCGGTTCGCCAGTTTGGCAGCCCGGTGCAGTTCATCCTCTCCGGCAACATGCAGTGCCAGCACTTCGGCCCGCAAGTCGTCGTCGAACGGAATGTAGTGCGTCGCACGACAGAACGAGGGATTGTCATCGAACGTAGCCAGGACGGCATCGACGCCATCCAGACTGGTGCCGGACATCAGCCCGACATAGAACTCCGCGGCCACTAATCGAGAAGAGCCAGATTGCTGCTGCCGATGATGTCGAGGCGCGACAGCACTGCCTGTGTCCGTTCGCGGAATTGCACAAGTTGATTTGCCGCCAGCGGCGGCGCAGTCGGCAGGGCGATCGTGAGTGGGTTCCGATGGACGCCGTCGACACGGAATTCGTAGTGCAGATGCGGGCCGGTCGCCAGGCCGGTGGCGCCGACGTAGGCGATCACGTCACCCTGGGCGACCCGGGCTCCTTTGCGGATGCCGGCCGCAAACCCCGAAAGATGGCCATATGCCGTCATGTAATGAGTCTGATGGCGCAGTATGACCACGTTGCCGTAGCCGCCCTGGCGGCCGACGAATTCGACCACGCCGTCGCCGGTGGCCTTGACGCGAGTGCCGACTGGGGCGCCGTAGTCGATGCCGCGATGGGCACGCGTCTCGTGCAGAACCGGGTGGAAGCGCGCGGAACTGAAGCCCGAGGTGATGCGCGAGAATTCGAGCGGCGAACGCAGGAAGGCCTTGCGGATGTTCTTGCCTTCGGGCGTGTAGTAGCCGCCCTTGCCGTCCTCGCCCTCGAACCAGACGGCGCGGTAGATCTTGCCGTCATTGACGAATTCTGCGGCCAGGATGCGGCCCGTGCGCACCATCCGGCCCAGATGGTTGACGGTTTCGTAGATGACCGAGAATCGGTCGCCCTTGCGAATATCGCGGTGGAAGTCGATGTCGCCACCGAAGATGTCGGCGAGCCCGGTGGCCACGCTATCGGGTATGCCGGAAGCATCAGAGGCGCCGAACAGCGAATAGCGGATCTGGGCGGACTTGGCCACCACCTGAACGTCGAGCGGCAGCGCGCGTTCGGCGATCTTGAAGTCGTTGTTGCCGTCGCGGTCGACGAACAGCGCCTGATCCTTGCCGCCGTTGAGCGGGAATATCAGCGACTGGAGGTTGCCGTTGGCGTCGACGCGCGCGACAACGCGTTTGCCCGGGCCCATCTGGCGAGCGATGACGGTCGCTCCGGGCGCGGAGCGCAGGAAGCCCTGCACGTCGTTGTCGGCGATGGCCAGACGGGCCAACAGGCTGGCAACCGTATCGCCGCGCTGGACGATCTCCTCGCGCACGAATATCTCGGTGGCGTCGTCGGTAGCCTGAAGCGCGGGCGGCGCCAGTTGTTCGACCACCGACTGGCGGACGCCCTCGATCTCCGCCGTCGTGGGTGCGGTGCCGAAAGCGGCGACCATGCCGAACAAGGACAGGCTCGCCACGCCGACCAGAGCCCACAGGGGGCCCGGCTTGGCGTCGCGATAGCGTTGCAGTTGCGCTAGAATCCGACTCTTTTCGTTTGCCACTAGGCACTTGGGCGAATTTGAAGGTCGGCGGAGTGTAACAAAATCCACCCGTCCGTCAAAGCGCCAGGTCAGGCGAGCAGGCAATCACTTATGGCCGACATCGAATCCCAACTCGCGCTGATCAAGCGCGGCGTCGACGAGCTGCTGATCGAGGCGGATCTGGTCGCGAAACTCAAGACCGGCCGGCCGCTGCGGATCAAGGCCGGTTTCGATCCGACGGCACCGGACCTGCACCTCGGCCACACGGTGCTGATCAACAAGCTGCGCCATTTTCAGGAACTCGGACATCACATCATGTTCCTGATCGGCGACTTCACCGGCATGATCGGTGATCCGACCGGCAAGAACACCACACGGCCGCCTCTGTCGCGCGAGCAGATTCTCGAAAACGCCCAGACCTACCGGCAGCAGGTATTCAGGATTCTCGATCCCGACAAGACCGAGGTCAGCTTCAATTCCAACTGGTTCGAGGCCATGGGTGCCGCCGGCATGATCAAGCTGGCGGCTCTGCACACGGTGGCGCGGATGCTCGAGCGGGACGACTTCGCCAAGCGCTATGCCGGCGGCCAGCCCATCGCCATCCACGAATTCCTCTACCCGCTCTGCCAGGGCTACGATTCGGTGGCCATGAAGGCCGACGTCGAGCTCGGCGGCACCGACCAGAAGTTCAACCTGTTGGTCGGCCGGGAATTGCAGAAGCACTACGGCCAGGCGCCGCAGTGCATACTGATGATGCCGCTGCTGGAAGGGCTCGACGGCGTAAACAAGATGTCCAAGTCGCTCGGCAATTATGTCGGCATTGCCGAGCCGCCGAAGGAGATCTTCGGCAAGCTGATGTCGGTGTCGGATGACCTGATGTGGCGCTACTACGACCTGCTGTCGTTCCGTGGCAACACAGAGATTGCGAAGCTGAAAGCCGAGGTCGCCGATGGTCGCAATCCGCGCGACGTCAAGGTACTGCTGGCCCAGGAGATCGTCGCCCGCTTTCATTCGCAGAAGGATGCCGAGGATGCGCTGGCCGACTTCGAAGCCCGCTTCCAGCGCGGAGCGATGCCCGACGAGATGCCGGAAGTGACGGTGCCGGCCGGTCCCGTGCCGCAGGTGATGAAGCAGGCCGGACTGGTGGCCAGCACCTCCGAAGCGCTGCGCATGATCGACGGGGGCGGGGTGCGCATCAACGGCGAGAAACTGACCGACAAGGGCCTCGTGCTGAAGGCCGGCGAGATCGTGATATTGCAGGTCGGCAAGCGCAAGTTTGCGCGTGTGACGCTGGCCTGAAAAATATTCTCAAAAGGCGTTGACCGGGCCGCTTCAGTCCGTATAATCCGCCCCTCTTCGCTGCTGAGCAGCAACAGTTCTTTAACAATCAAACAGCCGATAGGTGTAGGTGCTTGGTGGGCTGGAGGTAGTGGTAGGGCGATGCCTGAGATCGAAGGGTATTGCTGGGGCCGAGAGGTTTCGACTGACGGGTAACTGGAAGTCATGCTGCTGCTG
>JBGOZF010000138.1:0-6439 GCA_041480065.1 Rhodocyclaceae bacterium | reverse complement strand
GATGGCGGCGATGCGATACTCGACCACCTCGGCCAGACTGGCGACGCCGACGAATCGAACTTTGGAGTCCTTGATCGCTATGTTGTTCTGGGCATCGATGCAGGCTTCTCCACCGGGATTGGGCGGCAGGTCAATGTAGTCCGTACCGGACTTGGGGGCTACGAGTCTTCGTTTCATCGCTGGATAGGTCGGTGGTTTTGATATCTGGTCATTGACGATGGTGCGGGCGCATCAAGGCAGGCTTGGCCAACGGTTCTCGATGCAAAGCCCTGCCGCAACGGTCTCTAGAACCGTTTCGGCGGCCCCTTGGGATAGAGCCAGTCCGCGTTTTCCTGAATGTCGAAAGCCTTTTGGAAGGCATCGAAATCCTTCCATTTCACCGTGCCGTCGGGCAGGCCGTAGTAGAACTCCAGCCGGGCGGGCTTGGGTTGCGCGGGTTTGCCGCGGTTCTTCCAGGCTTTCTTGGCGTCTTTGGCCAAGTCGACCAGCGGGCCAATTCGGCCGGGCGACGGCCCATTGCCGTAGAACTCCTTCTTTGGAACATTCGTCCAACTGATGGCGACCAGTTTCTCGTTGCCCTTGTCGTCGTACTCGTAGACACGCTGGACGAGATTTGCGGGCTTGATCTTGACCGCGTATTTCTCGAGGTGTTCTTCGTAATACTCCTGCATCGGTTCGTCGGCGAAATCAGTATTGATCACGCGCACCAGCTTGCCGTCTTTGTACTGCTCCTGGCGCAGCAGGTTGTTGTTGTAGGTGTTGAGCCAGACGCGGGCGGTGAGCTGCGAACTGCCGGCGGGGAAGGCTTCCACCATGCGCGCGATGCCGGTGCCTCTCTCGCGGACGCGGCGGTAGTTGTAGATTTTGGGGAAGTCGTCTAGCAGGCTGATCGGCGCATCGTGGTTCGGGAAGAAGTAGACGCCGCCTTTGGCGTTCAGCGGGTTGTTGTCCTTGGCGGCGATGCGGTTTACCGCGCCGGTAATGTGGAGGACGCCAACTTTGCCATCTGCGTCGGCTTCGAGTTGATGGTCGCCATCAACCACCATGCGCCAAATCTCGAACCAATGGGATTCGTCATCTGGCATGTTCTGGATCGACGTTACCAGTTTGCCGTTGGCGTCGTATCGATATTCGAAGTAGTGGGCGGTCTCGGGCTTAGCGTTGAAACAATCTGAGGAATTGGAAGAATTGCTAGTGACGTAGCGCCAGAGTTTGCCGTCGGGTTGATAGAGGCGGCACCGCAGGCCAAACCCTGTGTCAAAACGCCAGTCGGCTGGTTTCGCGGAGCCAGCTTCCCAGTTGAGTTCGCTGAAATGTACGATCTCTACGAGGTGCCCGCCGGCGTCATAGCGGTAGCGTGTCGCTGCGACCGGAACGTAAGTCTTGGCGAGTTCGGCTAGCGCGGGGTTGTGGGTCTGGTCCGGTTGCGGGGGACGGTCCAGCACTCGGCCCGAGTAGTTGCCGTGCTCTATGCCGCGTGGGATGATTTTGCTGTCGCCTCGGAAAGGAATGAACAGCACCTTCGTCCGGTTCGCCCATTCTTCTGTGCGACAGAGCCGCCGCCCGCCCTTGCCGTCCGCCTCGTAGTAATAGATGCCGCCGCCCAGGAGGCCGAGCTTCCTTTGGTCAAGCTTGACCGGATCTGACAACTCGGGCGGTTGCACTGGGAGTTCCGTCTTCCAGGCTTGCGCGTCGATTTCGGGTGCCATGGATCCCGGTTCGATATCTTCTTCCCGGACGACATTGCGCAGATGGATATTGAAGAACATCTCGAATTGTCTTCCGGGCGAGCGACCGGGGTTGTCGAGGTCGTTGCAGCCGGTAGTTACCGGCGGCAGAAACTGCTCGGCCGCCAGGGCATTGGCTGTTACGGCCAGCAGCCACAGCATCGTTCGTCTCATGCCCCGACTTTCTCCTGCTTGTCCGCTTGATCGCCTTGGGCAACGGTGTCGGCAGCAGGTGCGGCCCGCTCGTTTTCGGCCGTCATGAAGGCGCCAGTCTTGCCACCCAGCCAGACATCGTGCTCGTCACTTCCAAAATGCAGCGGCATTGCGATCCAGAATCCGATAACTCCAGGCCTCAAACGTCTTCGATTGTCTAGGCCGCCACTCTGAAGTCTCTTGATTGCCTTCTCGACATCATGCACTTGATCGCCATCGTCTTTGTATGGCCTTGCCTCTTTGGGCGCAGCGCGGCGCATGTAGGTGTCCTGCAACTTGGGCGGTGTGGTCGAGAAGTCCGCTACCTCGATGTCCTTCGGCACGACCTTGTCCAGCCACTTCTTGGCGTCCTTTGGTGCGACGCGTCCAACGATGCGTCCGCCAAGCGCGGCGCGCGATAGGCGTCGGGGCCAACCTGGCTCAGTATCGGCAAAGCGCTTCATTTCGTCGGTCGGTACATGCTGGAAGACCTCCGCATAGGCAGTGGCGTTGTCATGCGCCAGCTTCTGGATCGCCTCCCAAGTGCCATTCGAAGCGGGCTTGTCGAGGTCGATGCCGGCCGGCAACGGCGCTGGTCCCGTGCGTGGCGGATACAACAGCTTGTTCGCATAGGGCGGCGGCATGTTGTTGTCTTCGCCGGGCCGGTCGGCGCGCATGAACTCCTTTTCTTTGACGTCCATCCCCAGGTGCTTCTTCCAAAGCTTCTTGCGCAGATCGCGGGCGAACTTGCGTGTCGTCACTTTGTATCCGGTACCGAGGTCCAGGACTTCCGTATCGTTGTCCACGACCACGGCTGCGATTTCCGTGTCGCCATTGCCTTGCAGGCTGCGGTCGTTGATGTTGGCGCTACCGATGATGGCGATGGCGTCATCAACGATCATCAGCTTGGCATGGACGTAGACCTGCTCGGTGATGATGAACTGGCCCTTGAGGGTTTGTTCGGACACCTTGCGCTTGCCCTGCGCGTCGCGCTCGAACCATGCCGTGGCGCCCCAACTGCGCATGTTGAGGAAGGTCAGATAGCGGCTCCATGAGCCTGCCGCCACTTCCGCCTCGATCTGCTCGTCGCTCGGATGCTCGCCGCAGGGAATCTTGTTCTTCTTGCGGGCGATGAAATCGCAGACGCGCCGTATCAGGCTCTTCTTGCCTCGCAGGATGGTTTGAAGCGCCCAATACTGCTGCTTGGCGACGCTGCCGGAGTTGAGATTGCCTTCGGGGTGCACGGGCATCACCACATAGACATGGAAGGCGCGGCCTAGCTGCACTGCCACGGCGATGCGGGCGGCGATCTCGTCGATGATGATGTTCTTGGATGGGCTTTTTGCGGTCAGGTCGCCGGATTTCTCGCAATCGCTCAGGAAGAACTGGTTCTCGATGTAGATGAAGGCCTCTGCGCCGCGAATCGAGTGGACCATCGCCTCCAGCACGCCATCCTGGGTGCCACTGCCTTTGTTGGCGTATTCGTTTTCGTCGGGTCTGAAGCCCGCATCGCGGATCGGGTGAAGCGATGCGAATTGCGCTTCCTTCTGCCAAAGCTGCGCGCTCATCGAGCGCACGATCTGCACAGTCACGTTGCCGGCGGTACCGTGCTGGGTGACATCGCCGAACACGGCGTCCTGGCTACCCCAGCGTGCTAGCCATTTGCCAGTGAGCGGCTTGACGCCGAATTTCTTGTTTTCGGGGTCATTCCCCATCGCGACGTTCCAGCGCCTGATGAAGTTTCGGTAGACGTCGAAGACGGCAGGCCCCTCGATAACACTATGCACATCCTGCCAGGGCATGCGCGGCTGGCAACCTTCTTCCAGCGCGAAGTCGTCGATGATCTGCGAAGGAAGATCGTTGATGTCCTGCCACAGGCGCAAAGCGTCCTGTTTCAGCAGGGCTGGATTCTTGGCGTAACGCTCAACGTCGCCGAGATCGTCGGCAATGTCGCGCATCGTGTCCTTGAACCAGATCTCAACTCCCGAAACTTGCCCGCCGATCCAGTCCAGCGCCGCTTCCAGGGTTGCATCAAGCGCCTTGTTGAGTTGCTTGGCGGCAATCGATATGAGCTTGAGGTCCGCGCCATATGAATGGATCAGGCCCTTGACGATGTTGCCATGCAGGATCTCGTAGAACGCGTCCGACTTCGCGTTCGAGTATTCGTTCAGTGTACGGTCGATGGCGACGGCGATGGCGCGCAATCGGCGATAGGTCTTCTTGAAGTAGTCCGCGATCTGGTCCGGGATCGCCATGCTGTCGAGCTGCACGACGATCTGGTCGATGGAGTAGCCCTTGTCCCAAAGCTCCTTGGCGCGCTGCATCAGGATGCCGATGATGTAATAAGGAGGCGCGAACCCAGGGCGCTCGGCGCCGAAACGAGCGTCTGCCGGCTTGGCGCCGCCCGCCCAAGGTTTGGTCAGCCGGATTTCGTCGGCAGTGAGCAGGCGACCACCCGGCAGGCCGGGGTTGTACATGTCGTTGATCCGATGTAGCACCGGGTCAATCACCACATCAAAATTGCCGTCGCACCAGCGCCCGTAACACAAGTCCATGCCGCCGACGAAGGCGATTTGCCCGTCGACGACGATTGTCTTTTGATGGTGCGCAAAGGCGATGTTCTCGAAGGCGCGGCCGGTCACGGGTTTCTGCAATGCCACCTCAAGGGGGAGGTTGCCAGCCGGGTTGCATTTGGGGCCGATACCGCGTGCAATCTCGTCCTTGGTCGGGTTGAGAACCATCAGACTCTGACGAACGTGGTTCTCATGCGTGTAGAGGGCGGCCTCGACACTGTCGTAAAGCAGAACCTTGACTTCGACGCCTTCGGCCACTTTCTTGGCCAGGAGTTCGCTGAGTCGGCCTGAATGTGCGGGGGAGCCCCGGTCGATTAACTCGACGTCGAAATCCATCTGCCAGTCGGCGAGCAGGATGAATTTCTTCGCGCCGGCAATCGCGGCAGCGGCCTGCTGAAACATTTCTTTTCCGGTGGTGATGGCGGTGACCTTGTTGCCATGCCTGGGCATGGCAAAACAAGGGTCGCTACGCTGGAAACAATCACCGGAGATCGTATGACGCGTGTCGGCACATAGGCTGACGTTTGAATATGGATTCTTGCTGACTGCCATGCTGTGCCCTTACAGGTCGATGTCCTTCTTGGATTTGTCCTTGATGCGCGACTTGTCGTCGTACTCGGTCCAGCGCCGCATTTCCTGGTGTTTTTCGTCGCTCGCGTCGGCGAGATCACCGATGTAGTTCTTCGCATCAAGGATGCGGGCACGTGCGCCTTGCTCGTCCGACTGCGCAAAGTTCGTCGGCGCCATCATCGCCGCGTTCATTCCGTGTAGCACCCAGACCCTTCCAGGATTCCGTTGGATACTAGCCCAAAGCTCCTTACGCTGATCTTCGGTCATCGCTAGTTCGCCCGAGACGTCGGCGGTGCCGGATGCCAATACGCTTTCGTGCGTGTCCGTGTCATGCAACTGGTAGGCCGCGATGCCGGTATCCCCAAGCCCCACATTCTTGGCCAGGACGATCTTCCAGTCCCTCGTTGCGCCCTCGCTGCCAGCAAGTCCGGGAATGTCCTGGAGCTTGAGCTTGAAGTCCAATTTCTCCGGGGGCGGGGCGTAGTTCGGCATCGCCGGCATCGCATAGCTCATCGACGTCGGCCCACTAAAACTCTTCTGACTCGCCTGCACCAGTATCGTGTCGGGCGCCTTGAAGGTGATGTTGCCGCCACTCATGTCCATGCACGCCCCGCCGGTCGTCCTGATCACGATGCGCTTGGCCGCCACCCAGTCGATGTGCGCGTTGGCGCTCATGACGTTCACCTCATCCTTGGCCTGGACACTGATGGTGTCCGACTGCGCCTGAAGATCGATCTTGCCCTGCGCCGCAATGATCGTCAGGCCGGTGCCCGCCGCGCCCTCTCCCGGCTGTATCGCCCCCGCCAGCATGCCGATGGCCTGCCCGGTGTGGATGCGGAGTTGATTGCCCACTGCCAGGTTGGTATCCGCGCCGCTGGCCAGGTGGATGTTCTCGCTATTGGCCATCTGAATGCTCTGGCCCGCGACCAGCCCGAGGCCAGCCTTGGCCGCCACCGTGATCATCGGGTCGGCCATGTGCGGCAGCTTGTTGGCGGTACTGGTGTTCTTGGCTGCGGCGTCGGCTTGGGCCTGATCGAGGTCCTTGCCGTCGACCATGCCGGAGATGCTCTTGACGAGCGCCGGCAGCGGGGCTGCCGCGTCGTCCAGGCTCGACTGGTTCGCCCCCGTTGTGCCCTCATGCCCCGAGAGTTTCACCGTCTGATGGGTGCCGGCCGCCTTGCTGTAAGTCTTGATCAGGTTCGCGGCTTGTTTCGAGAGCGCGATGGCGGCTCCATTGTCTCCGGCGGGATCGGCGGGACCGATGCCGTAGCTGGTGAGCATCACCCCCTTGGCGGCCCGGATGGCGCCGTAGGCGTCGGAGATCAGGTTGAAACCGGTGCCTCCGAAGCTGCCACGATTGTTGTCCGACTGGTGGAT
>JBGOZF010000137.1:0-6605 GCA_041480065.1 Rhodocyclaceae bacterium | reverse complement strand
GAGCGCGCCACGGTGGGCAGAACCTTCGTTGCCGAGTTGCTGAAAGCGCATCGATACGAAATCGCCTGTCTCACACGCGACATCCGCAACCGGCCGCCCAAGCCCTACCGCGTCGGTGCGGTGTGGGCAAAGGACTTCACGTTCCAGGCGGATGCCACGGGCAACGTCCATTCGGCGATAGGACTCGTCGATCACGGTTCGCGCCTCTTGCTGCGCCTCAAGCGATTGAGCAGTCGCAGTGCGTGGACTGTGCTCGGGCATCTGTGCCTTGCCATCGGCAAGTATGGCAAGCCGCGCGCATTGCGCTCGGACAACGAGCCAGTCTTCCGAAGCAAGCTGCTGCGCCTCGCGCTGAAGGTCTTCGGCATTCGCCAGCAATTCACGCAGCCGCATTCGCCCTGGCAGAACGGGCGCATCGAGCGCCTGTTCGGCACGCGGAAGCCTTTGCTGCGGCGACTCGCGTTGGCGAATGCCAACGCCCTCGATACGGCGCTGTTCGAGTTCCGGCTGTTCTACAACCATGTGCGGACACATCAGAACCTCGGCGGGCGCACGCCCGCCGAGGTCTGGGCTGCGCGCTCCGACAGAACGCCACGCTTGCCGATGCGCGAGACGCCCAAGCTCGTTTCGGCGCTCGGCGGTTTGCTGGTCGGGTATTTCCTACGGCAGTAGCCGATGACGGACTGAGTGAGCCGACGAGAAGGGTACTGTCCGCACTTGGGCAGGGAAAGACGCGTCCATTGGATGCGGCAGTCGACATGAGCAGCCGTAGAAGCGCATGAAAAGGCGGTTCGGGGGTGCAAATAGTTGCGCTTGAGGTGCGTCAAGCTGCGCCGGGCGTCGAAAAATCCGTCGTCTTGGCGGGGCGGGGGGCTATGCGGACAGCGGACAGGACATCAATACCCCCGTATCCAAAACTGTACCGCCTTGCCGATGCCGAACAGCACGCCGAGGGAGAGCAGCAGGAACCCGTACTTCCTGCGCTCCGGCGTCCAGAAGGGTTCTTCCGCCTTTGCCTTGACGTAGGCGCGATCTTTACGCTCTTCATCCGTCAGTGCCGCTTCTTCGACCTGTTCCATCGCTTTGGCGAGTTCGTCGGCCTGGGTGTGGACCTGCGCTTCCGGCAGCGGCTTGCCGCCGGCCGCTTCGAGTATCTCTTGCGGCCACCAGGGGGCACGGCTGCTGATCTCGGCCAGCCAGCGGAAGACGGCGAAAAAGATCAGCAGGGGCGAGAGCAGGACTTGCACGAGCGTGCCCAGGCTCAGGCTGGTGGGATGCTTGGCGAAGTCCTTGTAGAAGTCCGGCAGCAACACCCACAGGCCACCGCGCGCCAGCGCCAGCCGGTGCGAGAACCCGCGCGTGAGGGCCAGTCGCTCGCCGCCTTGAAGGGGCGGGCCGTCTTCTTCCATGTAGCGGCGGATGTGCTCCCAGCGGGCGACGCAATCGTCCTGATACGACTCTTCCATGCCGAGAAGGAAACGGTCGATGACCTTGGTCTTGCGGCCAGGGCCGGTGGGCGCATCGCTCACTGCTGCCAGCAGGCGGTAGCGCAGCGCCGGCAGCGAGCCGCCAACGAGTTGAAGGCCGCCGTGAATCTCGCCCGTAATGCAGTCCCAGTCGTAGGTGTCGATCACCAGCGGCCAGGGCTGCCAGGGCTTCGTCATGCGGGTACGGCGACGGAAGAGATGCACCTTGCGCGTCTTGCGGTTGAAGAGGATGGGTTCGTCACGGTAGGTGAAGAGGTCGAGGCGGAAGAAGGTGATGGCGACACCAAGCGCAACCAGCCCGAACAACGTGAAGAATGCGGCAGCCAAAGCGTAGCCTCTGGCATCGGTAAGTATCATGAAACCGAATTGCCACCCAAAGGCTGCGCCCACGAGTCCAAATAGACCCGCAAACACCCCCATGCCCTTCACCCCCGCCGCAGAGGTGAATCCAGCGATCTCCATCGCGTCCGGGTAAACGGCATTGACTGCGCTATTTCCCCTCGGCTGGCCGCATGCCTCCTTGTTGCGCCCCATGCGCCGCTTCGGCCCCTCGCCTTCCTCGTAGGGCACTGGCACCGGGGGACCAGGGTGCTTCGGCTGAGCGACCATCGACTGGTCCACCATCGCCTAGTCCTTCTCGATCCGCTCCAGCCGTGCGCGCTCGCTGGTGTCCCGCGCGTCCGGGAAGTACTCGAATTCCACTCGCGCCTGCTGGAAATACTTGTCGTCGAGTTCGATGGTGTGCTCGATGATGATTTGTCCGTCCTTGCCAGTTACATTTGCTGGGGTGAATTTGAATTCCTGGCCATTGGTGAAATGGGGCTTGCTCGGGTCATAGGCGCTGACTGTAGTCGGCCGGTCGGGATACGGCGAGGGGAAGCGCGGCACCTCTTCGGCGACATCGACCATGATGCCCTCGCGGCCGTTGGGGAAGGTGGCCCAGATTCGATAGCGCCAGCCGTGCTGGTTGTCCGGTTCGGCGATGGTAACCTTCATCGTGACGGTGTCGCGCCTTGCGATCAACGAATCGCCCCACTTGAGGTCGACGTTGACGCCGTACCAAAGCGCGGTAAAGGCGCTCGCTTCCTCGCGCCAGTCACCATACTTGGGCTCGGGCTTGCCATCCTCCTTGCGTTGGTTCTTGCTCCAGTATGCGTTCTTCGCCACGAACTTTTCGGCGTCGGTGTCCTCGGCGTTCAGGGCGGCATAGGTGAGGGTCACTGCTGCGACCGTACACATCACCGCCCAGCCAGCCGGGCCAAGGCCGAGCAACGGGCCGAAGAAGACGGCCTTGGCGCCGAAGGCCATGGCGAAGCTCGCAACTGCGGCTCCGAAGAAGGCCGTCCCGGCGACACCATGCATCACCCCTGCATCGTTATCACCCTCGTTCCATCTCCCTCCCGCCGCGCTGAAACTTTGAACCATGTTGAACAAACTCGCCACCCCCGCGAACCCATTCGCCACGATGCGGACCCCGACCTTCGTTCCCTCGGACATCACCTGCCTGGTCGCAATCGCCTTGGCTTTCTTGACCCCCTCATACACCTCGGCGCTCGCCCCCATGATCGAGGTCAGCGCATCGCCCAGCCCCAGCAGCGCATCCAGTTGCCCGGCACCGCCAACGCTGGTTGCTTCGTCAAGATTCTTGATCGCCTGGAAACACTGAATCCAGATCACCCCGGCCGCCATCAGCGCATTGCCGTTGCCCATGACGCTGTCGGTGCGCTTGACGATCTTGGTGACGATATCCCGCACCTTGCCGGAGGGAATCTCGTGGCTCATGCTCTTCAACTCGCTGCGTGCAAGGCCATCGGTCCAGGTCATGATCCGCACCGCCCGCTGTTCCGGTGTGGCGCCTTCCGACGCGGACTTGAGAATCCCTTCGATATCCTTGGCCTTGTCCGCCGTCCACAACGTGGCAGTGATGGTCTTGTCCGCCACGGCCGAGGGCAGGCGGGCACGTCCCGCCGTGCGCGACGCTTTGCCCGTGGCCTGGGCAAGGGCGTCGGTGTTGATGCTCTTGCCAAAGGCCGCCGCCAGGAGACCTTGTTGCAGGTCGCCCAGCTTGGCGTTCTTGATCTTGATGAAGCTGATTTCCAGATCGTCCCAGAGCTTGAGCGTGGCGCAGACGAATCGGGTCAGGCTGTCCCTCAGCCCCTTGTCGAGGCTGCCGTTCTTGTTCAACGCCATCGCCGCCGCGCCTATGCCTGCCATTAGCGGGTTGGCGTAGGTGGCGACGGCGATGCCCATCCATTTGCCCGCCTTCAGGTCTTCCGCGCCGGCGATGCTCTTGAGGCTGTCGTAAATCTTGTCTTTCTTCTCCTCGTGGGCCCATTGGATCAAGTTCCTCTGGTTGCCGAACAGGGCGCGCAGCAGGATCTGCTTGTCGTTCGTGATCTTCAGCTTCAGCGTCTTTTCGAACCAGGGCAGGCTTTCCTTTGTCAGCGGCCCCATGCCGACGCACTGGCCGGTCAAGCGCACGTAATGCGGCGCGCATTTGCGGTCGGTGTCGCGGTGGTCCAGCACCGCCAGCGTGGTCAGGTCCGGCAGGCCGGGCTGGGGCTTCACCGTCACCCAGGCGTACCAGTCCGCTTCGCGCTTCTTGATGACCTTGTCGAACTCCTTCAGCTTGTCGTTGTATTCCTTGACGAAGGCCAGGCGCTTGCCTTCGTCGTACTGGTCTTCGATGCGGGCGATGTCGGAGGCGGCCTTGCTGGCGGCCACCGCGTCGGGCGGCACCCAGACGTGGCCCAGCGCGTAGCCCGGCTGCGTCGGCTTGAAGACGGCGCCCTTGGGCAGGCCGCCGGCCTTCTGCATGCGCTCGAACTGCGCTTGGTGCACGAGGTCGCTACTCCTGAGTACCAGTTCCGGGTCGTTGTCCTTGCTCCAGGGCTTGCCGGTCTTGTTCTGGATCACCTCGGCCTTCTTGCGCTGCTTGATGCGCCCGCGCAATCTTTCGATGCCGTCCGATGAGAGTTTCTTCCAGGCGACTTCAGGCTCCGACTGATACAGGCTCTTCTCGGTCAGAGCCCGTTGGCGCTGCCAGTTCGTTTCGGCCAGGATGCCGGCTGGATCGTTGAGGCTGATGATGACGCCGGTGACTTTCGTTTCGGCGCTCGCGGCGGCCATGCGTTTGGCCACCGAGGCGGCCTGCCCGTCGCGCCGTGGGACGGGGAAATACAGACGGGAGTTGTCGGCGTCGTTGATGTCGCCGGTCTTGAAGCCGGCGACATTGTCGGTCAGCGCTTGTTCGCTCGCCTGGATAACGCCCGGATGCGGTCCGCCGGCGGCGATCTGTTTGAGGTCGAACGGCTGCATGCGCGCCAGCCGGCAGAAGGCAATGTCTCCGACGTTGATGTTCACCGCGTAGTCGTCCAGTACCTTGTCGGTCCAGACCGATTCGCTGAAGGTCATCCAGATCTTCGGGTAGCGCTCCGGATCGATGGAGATGAACTGCGGCGAGAAGGCGTTGTGCTCGGGTCGGCCGCAGGACTTGTCGTCAGGATGGCTGATCAGGTTCGCGTCCATCGGCAGATCGCCGACCGGCTCCAGTCGCAGCAGGCCGTCGCTGCCGACGACGTAGGCCTCCCATTGCTCGGGCTCCGGGGCGCCTTCCTTGAAGATGTAAACATACCCCGGGCGCGGCGGCCGAACGAAGTAGGCAGTCTCGTCGGTGAGCGGCCCGACCAGCGACACGTCGCGCAGCAGTTCGTCTGGCCGTGGCAGCCTCGCCACGGCCTTGGCGGGGCCGGCGGCGGTGATGGCGATAAGGATCGCCAGCTTGGTCTTGACGCAATCCTTGCAGTGGCTGCTGCTGCTGACGCCGGGGGTGCAGTTGCGCCCCGCCTGTTTCAGCGCGGCCTTCACGCTCGGTTTGGGTGGCGATTCGACAGTCATCTTGAGACTCCCTGTTGCAGTTGTTCGAGCCAGTGTCCGTCGTTGAGGCCGGCCCAGAATTCGTCTTCAAACTCGTCGATGGCGGCGGCAAACGTCTGGCCGGCGCTACGTGCCCGCTCGATGTTCGCCGCGACGCGCGGGTGTTCGTCGAAACGCGCGTGACCCATGAGCGCGCAGACTGCGAAGAGGCGCAAATCCTCTTCGCCCTGCAAACCCCGATCCTCGGCGCGGCGCATTGCCTCGTCCACGCGCTTCGCCAGTTCCGGGCCGGGCGCGTAGTCGCCTGGGGGGGCGCGCATGAATTCGTTGACCGGCCCGATCCGCTCCAGCGCCCGCCATAGTGGCACGTCGAAACGCAGCGGTAGCTTGCCGGCGGCATCCGGCTGCGATGGCGCGGCCGGGGCAAGGCGACCGCCGCCGTTGAGCGACCACCAGTTGCCCAGGCAGGGGCGCATTGCGGCGTACTGCTCGGCCGTCAGCACCCTCGGCAGGTGACCGATGACGCGCGGGTCCCAGTAGCGCAAGGGCCAGCGCTGCTTCTCCGGCCGGATGACCAGTGCCGCCAGTCCGAGGGCATGCGCCTGTTTGTAGGGCTCGCCCGCGCCGACGATCCAGCCGCAGACGCTACGCGGTCGCAAGGTGTCGTCGGCGATCTCGTTCGCTTCGCGTACTGCCTGTTCGATGCTGCGCTCCAGAATCCGCCGCGCCCGCTCGGCATCGGGCAGATGTGCGATGTAGGGGCGCTTGTCCGGCGGGAATCGTCGATCGAGAGCGGCGAGTGGGCAGCAGGTCGCCGAGTCGTCGGCCCGCAGGGCATCGCCGAGCGGGTCGATCAGCGTGGGGTCGATGAAGATGGAAACGGCCGGCGATTCGCTTTGCGCCGATGCCGCGCGCAGAACCCGTAGCGCGGCTTCCGTCTGCGAGTAGACCAGATCCTCCGGCGCCATGGATCAGACGGCGGCGCCGGTGTTCGCCGCCTTTTGCATTTGCTTGGCGCAGAGCGTGATCGGCGATGCCTTCGGCAAACTCAAACTGGCATTCGCACTCGCCGGCCCGGTCAAATTCTTCTGACTCGCATGCAGTTCGATGCTGCCCGGCGCGGCCATCGTGATGTTGCCGCCTTCCAGCTTGAGGAACGCGCCGCCCGCCGTCATCAGGATGTGATTGGGTGCAGCGACAGTGAGACTCTGCGTCGTGCTCGCGAAGGTGATCTTCTTGTCG
>JBGOZF010000136.1:0-6692 GCA_041480065.1 Rhodocyclaceae bacterium | reverse complement strand
TGCTGGAACTCAAGGCGCCGGACATCATCGTCCGCAACGAGAAGCGCATGCTGCAGGAAGCCGTGGACTCGCTGCTCGACAACGGTCGTCGCGGCAAGGCCATGACCGGCGCCAACAAGCGTCCGCTCAAGTCGCTGGCCGACATGATCAAGGGCAAGGGTGGTCGTTTCCGCCAGAACCTGCTCGGCAAGCGGGTGGACTACTCCGGCCGCTCGGTCATCGTCGTCGGCCCGCAGCTCAAGCTGCACCAGTGCGGTCTGCCGAAGAAGATGGCGCTCGAACTCTTCAAGCCCTTCATCTTCGAACGCCTGGAGAAGATGGGTATTGCCAGCACCATCAAGGCGGCGAAGAAGGAAGTCGAGGCCGAGACGGTCGTCGTTTGGGACATCCTGGAAGAGGTCATCCGCGAGCACCCAGTGCTGCTCAACCGCGCTCCGACCCTGCACCGTCTGGGTATTCAGGCCTTCGAGCCGACCCTGATCGAGGGCAAGGCCATCCAGTTGCATCCGCTGGTTTGTACCGCCTTCAACGCCGACTTCGACGGCGACCAGATGGCGGTGCACGTTCCCCTGTCGCTCGAAGCGCAGATGGAAGCCCGCACGCTGATGCTGGCGTCGAACAACGTACTTTCGCCTGCCAACGGGGCGCCGATCATCGTGCCGTCGCAGGACGTGGTGCTGGGCCTCTACTACGCGACCCGCGAAAATGCCGCGGCTGCCGGTTCGGGCATGATGTTCGCGGACGTGGCCGAAGTGGCGCGCGCCGTTGCCACCAGGCAGGTCGATCTGCATGCCCGTATCACCGTGCGCATCAAGGAATACGAGAAGGACGGCGATGTCTGGCGCGAGAAGATCTCGCGCTACTCCACCACCGCCGGACGCTCCATTCTTTCGGAAATCCTGCCGAAGGGTCTGCCGTTCAAGGTCATCGACAAGCCGCTCAAGAAGAAGGAAATCTCGAAACTCATCGACGAGAGCTTCCGTCGCTGCGGCCTCAAGGAAACCGTCATTTTTGCCGACAAGCTGATGCAATCCGGCTTTACGCTGGCGACGCGCGGCGGCATCTCGATCGCGATCGGTGACATGCTGGTGCCGGGCCAGAAGCAGGCCATCATCGAAGCCTCCGAGGCCGAGGTGAAGGAAATCGAGAAGCAATACACTTCCGGTCTGGTGACTGTCGGCGAACGCTACAACAAGGTGGTGGACATCTGGGGCCGGGCCGGTGACCAAGTGGCCAAGGCCATGATGGACCAACTCGCTCGCGAGACGATCACCGATGCCAACGGCAAGCAGGTGAGCCAGGAATCGTTCAATTCCATCTACATGATGGCCGACTCCGGCGCCCGCGGCTCCGCCGCCCAGATCCGCCAACTGGCCGGCATGCGCGGCCTGATGGCGAAGCCGGACGGCTCGATCATCGAGACGCCGATTACGACCAACTTCCGCGAAGGCCTCAACGTTCTGCAGTACTTCATCTCGACGCACGGCGCCCGCAAAGGTCTTGCCGACACCGCCTTGAAGACCGCGAACTCGGGTTACCTGACGCGCCGTCTGGTCGACGTGACGCAGGATCTGGTGGTCACCGAGGACGATTGCGGCACCACGGCCGGGTTCGCCATGAAGGCGCTGGTCGAAGGTGGCGAAGTGGTCGAGGCGCTACGCGAACGGATTCTTGGCCGTGTTGTGGTGACCGACGTCATCCATCCCGATACCCAGGACGTGCTCTACGAATCCGGTTATCTGCTCGACGAAGATGCCGTCGACAACATCGAGGCGCTCGGCATCGACGAGGTCCGGGTGCGCACGCCGCTGTCCTGCGATACCCGTTATGGCCTGTGCGCCAAGTGCTACGGCCGCGATTTGGGCCGCGGCACCATCGTCAATGCCGGCGAAGCGGTCGGTGTCATCGCCGCCCAGTCGATCGGCGAGCCCGGCACCCAGCTGACCATGCGGACCTTCCACGTCGGCGGCGCCGCGTCGCGGGCAGCGGCGCAGAGTCAGGTCGAGGCCAAGAGTGCCGGTACGCTGCGCTTCTCGGCGACGATGCGCTATGTCACCAACCCGAAGAACGAGAAGGTCGTTATCGCCCGGTCGGGCGAGGTGTTGATCACGGACGACAACGGCCGCGAGCGTGAGCGCCACAAGATTCCTTACGGCGCCACGCTGCTGGGCGACGATGGCAATCAGGTCAAGCCGGGCGCGCAACTGGCGGCCTGGGATCCGCATACCCGGCCGATCGTCACCGAGTACGCCGGTACCGTCAGATTCGAGCACGTCGAAGAGGGCGTTACCGTGGCCAAGCAGATCGACGACGTAACCGGCCTGTCGACGCTGGTGGTCATCGATCCGAAACGGGGCAGCAAGTCGCTGTCGAAAGGCCTGCGCCCCCAGGTCAAACTGCTCGACGAGTCGGGCCAGGAAGTGAAGATGCACGGCACCGAGCACTCGGTGGCTATCACCTTCCAGGTCGGTTCGATCATCACCGTCAAGGACGGCCAGGTGGCAGCCGTGGGCGACGTGCTGGCACGTATTCCGCAGGAATCGGCCAAGACCCGCGACATCACCGGCGGTCTGCCGCGCGTGGCGGAACTGTTCGAGGCCCGGTCGCCGAAGGATGCAGGCATGCTGGCGGAAGTCACCGGCACGGTCAGCTTCGGCAAGGATACCAAGGGCAAGCAGCGTCTGGTCATCACCGAGCCGGACGGCACCGCCCACGAGTATCTGATCACCAAGGACAAGCACGTCATGGCCCACGACGGCCAGGTGGTGAATAAGGGTGAATCTATCGTGGACGGTCCGGCCGATCCGCACGACATCCTGCGTCTGAAGGGTGTCGAGGAACTGGCCCGCTACATCATCGACGAGGTCCAGGACGTCTACCGGTTGCAGGGCGTGAAGATCAACGACAAGCACATCGAGGTGATCGTGCGCCAGATGCTACGCCGCATTGTCATCACCGATCCGGGCGACTCGAAGTTCATTCGTGAGGAGGGGGTCGAGCGCTCCGAGGTTCTCGACGAGAACGACAAGTTGATCGCCGAGGGCAAGCGCCCTGCCGAATACCAGTACGTGCTGCTGGGTATCACCAAGGCCAGCCTGTCGACCGACTCGTTCATCTCCGCGGCTTCCTTCCAGGAAACCACGCGGGTGCTGACCGAAGCTGCGATCATGGGCAAGCGCGACGAACTGCGCGGTCTGAAGGAAAACGTCATCGTCGGCCGTCTCATTCCGGCCGGTACTGGCCTGGCGTATCACCGGACGCGGCTCATGCAGTCGGCCGGCGAGGACGCGGCGAAGGGCCTGTTCGATCTGCCGGTGCAGGAAGATGTTGCCGAAGGGGTGCAGGCCGGTTGACGGTATCCTGCGTGGTCAATATAATCCGGCCTCTTTGCTCCCTGCCGGGGGCCCGCGGTTGCTGAACTGAGGCCGCTGAATTTTGGGAATCTGATATGCCAACCATCAACCAACTGGTGCGCAAAGGCCGCCAGGCGCCGCAAAGCAAGAGCAAGGTACCCGCGCTGGGCGGGAGTCCGGCCAAACGCGGCGTGTGCACCCGCGTCTACACTACGACGCCGAAGAAGCCGAACTCGGCGTTGCGGAAGGTCGCCAAGGTGCGTCTGACCAATAGTTTCGAGGTCATTTCGTATATCGGTGGCGAAGGCCATAACCTGCAGGAACACTCGGTCGTGCTGATTCGTGGCGGCCGCGTCAAGGACCTGCCGGGTGTGCGCTACCACATCGTTCGCGGCAGCCTGGATACCCAGGGTGTCAAGGACCGCAAGCAGGCCCGTTCGAAGTACGGTGCCAAGCGTCCCAAGAAGGCGTAACTCAATCCGAGGTCACGAGGTTAGCCCATATGCCCCGTCGTCGTGAAGTTCCCAAGCGTGACATCCTGCCGGATCCCAAGTTCGGCAGCATCGATGTTTCCAAGTTCGTCAATGTCCTGATGACCAGCGGCAAGAAGTCTGTTGCCGAGCGCATCATCTATGGCGCCTTCGATCAGATCAAGACCAAGAGCGGCAAGGATCCGCTGGAGGTTTTCGGTCTGGCGATCAACAACGTCAAGCCGGTGGTCGAAGTGAAGAGTCGCCGCGTCGGCGGTGCCAACTACCAGGTGCCTGTCGAAGTGCGTCCTTCCCGCCGCATGGCCTTGTCCATGCGCTGGTTGCGCGAAGCCGCGCGCAAGCGCTCCGAGAAGTCCATGGGCCAGCGCCTGGCCAACGAGTTGCTGGAAGCCGCGGAAGGTCGCGGCGCGGCGATGAAGAAGCGCGAGGAAGTCCATCGCATGGCGGAAGCCAACAAGGCCTTCTCGCACTACCGGTTCTGATGTAAGCGCGCGGCAATGTCGCGCGCTTATGTTTATTGACTTTGTTGCCGCCTTGGTTTCTCTCCGATCGGTGAGCGCCACGGCGGTTTGGCTTAGATAAGGCAGGTATTAACGTGGCCCGCAAGACTCCTATTGAGCGCTACCGTAACATTGGCATCTCGGCGCATATCGACGCCGGCAAGACCACTACGACGGAGCGCATCCTGTTCTACACCGGCGTCAATCACAAGATTGGCGAGGTGCACGACGGTGCTGCTACCATGGACTGGATGGAGCAGGAGCAGGAGCGCGGCATCACCATTACGTCCGCGGCCACCACCTGCTTCTGGCAGGGCATGGGGATGAACTTCCCCGAGCACCGGGTCAACATCATCGACACCCCGGGCCACGTCGACTTCACCATCGAAGTCGAGCGCTCGATGCGCGTGCTCGATGGCGCCTGCATGGTCTATTGCGCTGTTGGCGGCGTCCAGCCGCAGTCGGAAACCGTGTGGCGCCAGGCCAACAAGTATGGCGTGCCGCGTCTGGCTTTCGTGAACAAGATGGACCGCACCGGCGCCAACTTCTTCCGCGTCCATGATCAGATGCGCGAACGCTTGAAAGCCAACCCGATTCCGATCCAGATACCGATCGGCGCCGAGGAGAACTTCAAGGGTGTGGTCGATCTGGTCAAGATGAAGGCCATCTTCTGGGACGAGGAAAGCCAGGGCACCAAGTTCGAATACACGGACATCCCGGCTGAACTGGTCGCCACGGCCAAGGAGTGGCGCGAGAAGATGCTCGAAGCCGCTGCCGAAGCCTCCGAAGAGTTGATGAACAAGTACCTCGAGGAGGGCGACCTCACCGAAGAGGAAATCAAGAAGGCCTTGCGCCAACGCACCATCGCCAGCGAGATCGTGCCCATGCTCTGCGGCTCAGCCTTCAAGAACAAGGGTGTGCAGGCCATGCTGGATGCCGTCATCGAGTTGATGCCTTCGCCGCTCGACATCCCGCCGGTCAAGGGTGAGTTGGAGAACGGCACCATAGGGGAGCGCAAGCCTGACGACAGCGAGCCTTTCGCCAGCTTGGCCTTCAAGATCATGACCGACCCCTATGTCGGCCAACTGACATTCTTCCGGGTCTATTCTGGGATGATGAAGTCCGGCGACACCATTTACAACCCGCTCAAGCAGCGCAAGGAACGCATTGGCCGCATCCTGCAGATGCATGCCAACCAGCGCGAGGAAATCAAGGAGGTTTACGCCGGTGACATCGCGGCCGCCGTTGGTCTCAAGGAAGCGATCACCGGCGATACGATGTCCAGCGTAGACAAGCCGATCATTCTTGAGCGCATGGAATTCCCCGAGCCGGTGATCCACGTCGCCGTGGAGCCGAAGACCAAGAGCGACCAGGAAAAGATGGGCGTTGCCCTTGGTCGCTTGGCCCAGGAAGACCCATCCTTCCGCGTTCGCACCGACCAGGAGTCCGGCCAGACCATCATCTCCGGCATGGGCGAGTTGCATCTGGAAATCATCGTCGATCGCATGAAGCGCGAATTCGGCGTCGAAGCCAACGTCGGCGCGCCCCAGGTGGCTTACCGCGAAACCATCCGCAAGTCAGCCGAGCAGGAAGGCAAGTTCGTCAAGCAGTCCGGCGGCCGCGGCCAGTACGGTCACGTCTGGATCAGGCTGGAACCGAACGAGGTCGGCAAGGGTTATGAATTCGTCGACGCCATCAAGGGCGGCACGGTGCCGCGCGAATACATCCCCGCGGTCAATAAGGGCATTGAGGACTCGCTGCCCAACGGCGTACTCGCCGGCTTCCCGGTGGTCGACGTCAAGGTCACCCTGTTCGACGGCTCCTACCACGAGGTCGACTCGAACGAAAACGCCTTCAAGATGGCTGGCTCGATGGCCTTCAAGGACGCGATGCGCAAGTCCAGTCCCGTGTTGCTCGAGCCGATGATGGCGGTGGAAGTCGAAGTTCCGGAAGACTTCATGGGCAACGTCATGGGCGACTTGTCCGGCCGTCGCGGCATGGTCCAGGGCATGGACGATCTGCCTGGTGGCATCAAGGTTGTCAAGGCCGAAGTGCCGCTGGCCGAAATGTTCGGTTACTCGACCCAGTTGCGGTCGCTGACCCAGGGCCGCGCGACCTACTCGATGGAATTCAAGCATTACTCGGAGGCGCCGAAGAACGTCGCCGAGGCTATCATCAACAAGAAATAGCCGTTCTTTAGAGGAACTCGATCATGGCAAAAGGCAAGTTTGAGCGTACGAAGCCGCACGTGAATGTGGGGACGATTGGTCACGTAGACCATGGCAAGACGACGTTGACGGCGGCGATCACGACCGTGTTGTCGGCGAAGTATGGTGGCGAGGCGAAAG
>JBGOZF010000135.1:0-6973 GCA_041480065.1 Rhodocyclaceae bacterium | reverse complement strand
GCCATCAAGCAGGTCGCCTCCGGCCGCTTCGGCGTCACCGCCGAGTACCTGGCCAACTCGGACCAGTTGCAGATCAAGATGGCCCAAGGCGCCAAGCCCGGCGAAGGCGGCCAGTTGCCCGGTCACAAGGTTTCCGAATACATCGGCTTCCTGCGCCATTCGGTGCCGGGCGTGCAGCTTATCTCGCCGCCGCCGCACCACGACATCTACTCGATCGAGGATCTGGCGCAACTGATCCACGATCTCAAGAACGCCAACCCGCAGGCTTCGGTGTCGGTCAAGCTCGTCTCGGAAGTCGGCGTCGGCACCGTCGCGGCGGGTGTGGCCAAGGCCAAGGCCGACCACGTGGTGATTTCCGGTTTCGACGGCGGCACCGGCGCCAGCCCGATCTCGTCGATCAAGCATGCCGGCACGCCCTGGGAACTCGGGCTCGCCGAGACCCAGCAGACCCTGGTGCTGAACCGCCTGCGCGGCCGCATCCGCGTCCAGGCCGACGGCCAGATGAAAACTGGCCGCGACGTCATCGTCGGTGCGCTGCTCGGCGCCGACGAGTTCGGGTTCGCCACCGCGCCGCTGGTGGTCGAAGGCTGCATCATGATGAGGAAGTGTCACCTCAACACCTGCCCGGTCGGCGTTGCCACCCAGGACCCGGTGCTGCGGCGCCGCTTTACCGGCCAGCCCGAGCATGTCATCAATTACTTCTTCTTCGTCGCCGAAGAGGCGCGGCAGTTGATGGCGCAGATGGGCATCCGCAAGTTCGAAGACCTGATCGGCCGCGCCGACCTGCTCGACACCAGGCATGGCATTGAGCACTGGAAGGCCAAGGGACTCGACTTCAGCAAGATCTTCCACATGCCGGCCGTTCCTGCCGACGTCGCCCGCTTCCAGTGCGAGAGCCAGGATCATGCGCTCGACAAGGCGCTCGACCACACATTGATCGACAAAGCCATGCCGGCGCTGGAGCGCCGCGAGAAGGTGTGTTTCGATCTGCCGGTGCGCAACGTTAACCGCACGGTCGGTACCATGCTGTCATACGAAGTCGCCACGCGCTATGGCCATGCCGGCCTGCCGGACGAGACCATCCACATCCGCATGCGCGGCACGGCCGGCCAAAGCTTTGGCGCCTTCCTGGCGCGCGGCATCACGCTCGACCTGACCGGCGAAGCCAACGACTACGTCGGCAAGGGTCTGTCGGGCGGCAAGATCATTGTCCGGCCGCCGAGCGAGTTCAAGGGCAAGCCTTGCGAGAACATCATCGTCGGCAACACCGTGCTCTACGGTGCCATCGAAGGCGAGGTGTATTTCCGCGGTGTCGCCGGCGAACGTTTCTGCGTGCGCAACTCCGGCGCCACGGCGGTGGTCGAAGGCACCGGCGATCACGGTTGCGAATACATGACCGGCGGCACCGTCGCCGTGCTCGGCGCCACAGGCCGCAACTTCGCTGCCGGCATGTCGGGCGGCATCGCCTATGTGTTCGATGAAGACGGCATGTTCAGCCAGCGCTGCAATCCCGCCATGGTTGCACTCGAAGAAGTGCTGCCGGCGGTCGATCAGGCCGACGATGGCACACGCCACAAGGGAACGGCCGACGAGACGCTGCTCAGGAGCCTGATCGAGAAGCATCTGGCCGAGACGGGTAGCGAGCAAGCCAGCATGATCCTCGCCGACTGGCCGAAGTACCGCGGCCGATTCGTCAAAGTGTTTCCGCATGAATACCGCCGCGCCCTCAAGGAAATGGCGACGGCCGCCGTCGCAAGCAAGCAGAAGGAAACCGCCTGATGGGTAAGCCGACTGGTTTTCTAGAGTTCGAACGCAGGTCCGAAACGTATGAATCCAAGGAGTCGCGGGTCAAGAACTACCAGGAGTTCGTCAACCACCTGAACGACGCCGATGCCAAGGTGCAGGGCGCGCGCTGCATGGACTGCGGCATCCCTTTCTGCAACAACGGCTGCCCGGTGAACAACAGCATTCCGGACTTCAACGATGCCGTCTTCAAGGGCAACTGGCGCGAGGCAATCGAGATCCTGCACTCGACCAACAACTTCCCGGAAATGACCGGCCGCATCTGCCCCGCACCCTGCGAGGCTGCCTGCACGCTCGGCATCATCGCCGATCCGGTCGGCATCAAGTCGCTGGAGCGGGCGATCATCGACAAGGCCGGCGAGAACGGCTGGGTGCTGCCGCAACCGGCGGCGAAGAAGACCGGCAGGAAAGTTGCGGTGGTAGGGTCCGGGCCGGCCGGCCTGGCTTGCGCTCAGCAATTGGCACGTGTCGGCCACGCCGTCACCGTGTTCGAGAAGAACGACAAGATCGGCGGGCTATTGCGCTACGGCATCCCCGACTTCAAGCTCGACAAGCGGCTGATCGACTGGCGCATGGCGCAACTCGAAGTCGAGGGCGTCAAGTTCCGGACCAGGACGATGGTCGGCGACGGCCTGCCCAAGGGTGTCGCCAACGATGCCACCAAGGTGCTGGCGCCGGCGAAGCTCATGAAGGACTTCGATGCCGTCGTGCTCGCCGGTGGCGCCGAAACGCCGCGTGACCTGCCGATCCCCGGCCGCGATCTGGCCGGTGTGCATTACGCGCTCGAATTCCTGATCCCGCAAAACAAGCAGGTTTCGGGTGGCCGCAAGAACCCGATCAATGCTGCCGGCAAGCATGTCGTGGTCATCGGCGGCGGCGACACCGGCTCCGACTGCGTCGGCACTTCGAACCGTCATGGTGCGGCGTCCGTCACCCAGTTCGAACTGCTGCCCAAGCCGCCGCAGCACGAGAACAAGCCGCTCACCTGGCCCTACTGGCCGAACAAACTGCGCACATCCTCGTCGCACGACGAAGGCTGCAAGCGCGACTGGTCGATCGCGACCAAGGAATTCATCGGCGAGAACGGCAAGCTCAAAGCCCTCAAGGCCGTGCGCCTGGAATGGCAGGACGGCAAGCCGACCGAGATTCCCGGCTCGGAATTCACCGTGCCTTGCGACCTCGTTTTCCTGGCCATGGGCTTCACCCAGCCGGTGGTTTCGATGCTCGACGGCTTTGGCGTGACCAGGGACCAACGCGGCAATGCCAGTGCTTCGACCGACGGTGCGGGCTGTTATGCGACCAACGTGGCAAAGGTCTTCGCTGCCGGCGACGTGCGGCGTGGCCAGTCGCTGGTGGTGTGGGCAATCCGCGAGGGCCGGCAGTGCGCCCGGGCCGTGGACGAGTTCCTGATGGGCAGTTCGCTCCTGCCCCGTTGAACGGAATCGAGGTATGGTCCAGATAACGCCGGTGCATTGCACCGGCGTTATCGTTTGTGCGGTACGGGTAGAATCAGGGTTTCCATACCCATAGTCGAATATGAACGTCGTCATCCTCGCTGCCGGCCAGGGCAAGCGCATGCGCTCCGACCTGCCCAAGGTACTGCATCCAATCGCCGGCAAGCCGATGCTGGCCCATGTGCTGGACACCGCAAGACAACTCGGCGCCGGCCGCATCTGTGTCGTTTACGGTCATGGTGGCGAGCGGGTGCGCGAGGCGCTGCCGGCCGCAGACATCACCTGGGTCCGCCAGGAGCCGCAACTCGGCACCGGCCACGCGGTGCTGCAGGCGCTGCCGCATCTTGACCCCGCGGTGCCGACGCTGGTCCTCTACGGCGACGTCCCGCTGACCTGTGCCGAGACCTTGGCGCAACTGATGACGCAGGGTGCCGGTGGTGCGTTGGCCTTGCTGACTGTGCGGCTCGATAACCCTCACGGTTATGGCCGCATCGTCCGTGATAGCGGCCGTATCGTCCGCATCGTCGAAGAGAAGGATGCCGACGATGCCGAGCGCGTCATTGACGAAGTGAACACCGGCATCCTGATCGCGCCGACCGCAGCGCTCGCGCGCTGGCTGCCGAGCCTGGGCAACCGCAATGCCCAGGGCGAGTACTACCTGACCGACATCGTCGCACTGGCGGTGTCCGAAAACCTGCCCGTGACGGCCTGCCATCCGGCCCACGCCTGGGAGGTCGAAGGTATCAACAGCAAGGTGCAACTGGCGGCGCTGGAGCGCATTTATCAGCGCAACATCGCCAACGCTCTGATGGAGTCTGGCGTGACGCTGATCGATCCCGATCGCATCGACGTGCGCGGCGAACTCATCTGCGGCCGCGACGTCAAGATCGACGTCAATTGCGTCTTCGAGGGCAAGGTGACGCTGGCGGACGGCGTCACCGTCGGCCCGCACTGCGTGCTCAAGAATGTTACCGTCAAGGCCGGCGCGCAACTGCATGCCTTCTGCCATCTCGAAGGCGCCGAGGTCGGCCCCAAGAGCATCGTCGGCCCCTATGCCCGCCTGCGCCCGGGCGCCGTGCTCGGCGAGGACGTCCATGTCGGCAACTTCGTCGAAATCAAGAACAGCAGCATCGCCGCCCACTCGAAAGCCAATCACCTCGCCTACCTCGGCGATGCCACCATCGGCCAGCGCGTCAACGTCGGCGCTGGCACCATCACCTGCAATTACGATGGTGCCAACAAGTTTCGCACGGTGATCGAAGATGACGTCTTCATCGGCTCCGACACCCAACTGGTGGCGCCGGTCACCGTCGGCCATGGTGCCACGCTCGGCGCCGGTACGACGCTGACCCAGGATGCACCGCCGGACCAACTCACACTCTCGCGCGCCAGGCAGATCAGCATTGCCGGCTGGCAACGGCCGGTCAAACAGAAGAAGGAATAAGAGAATGGCCCCCACGCTCACGTTGTTCGCTGCCCTCACGGGGGGCCTCATTAGACAAATGAGCTCCCTTGAGGCGGCCCTACAGGAGGCATGATCATGTGTGGAATCGTCGCAGCCATCGCCGGCGGAAACATTGTTCCTGTCCTGATCGAAGGACTCAGGCGTCTCGAATACCGCGGCTATGATTCCGCCGGCCTCGCCGTGCTTAACCCGGAACTCAAGCGCCTGCGCAGCGTCGGCCGCGTCGCCGAACTGGCGTCGCAGGCCGCCGGTCTTGCTGCCGAAGCCGGCATTGCCCACACCCGCTGGGCGACCCACGGCGTGCCTTCAGAACGCAACGCCCATCCGCATATCTCCGGTGGTTTGGCGATCGTCCATAACGGCATCATCGAAAACTACGCCGAGATCAAACAGGAACTGTCGGCCGAGGGCTACACGTTCACGTCCGATACCGACACGGAAGTCGTTGCCCACCTGATCCAGGAAACGCTGAAGGCGACGCCGGACATTTTCGAGGCGGTGCGCCTGACCATGAACCGGCTCTCGGGAGCCTACGCCATCGCGGCGCTCAAAGAAGGCGAAGACCGCATCGTGGTCACGCGCAACGGCGCGCCGCTGCTGCTGGGCCTCGGCGACAAGGGCAACTACGCCGCGTCGGATGCATCCGCACTGCTTCAGGTGACGCGCAACATGATCTACCTGGAGGATGGCGATATCGCCGAGATTCGGCGCGACGGCGTGCGCATCGTTCGCCCGGACGGTAGCGTGGCCGTGCGGCCGACTTTCGAATCGAGCCTCTCGGCCGAAGCCGTCGAACTCGGCCAGTACCGCCACTACATGCAGAAGGAGATCTTCGAGCAGCCGCAGGCGCTGGCCAACACCCTGGAAATGATCGGCGGTGCCGGCAGCCTGTCGCCCAACCTGTTCGGCGCGGCGGCACCTGAATTGATGGGCGACGCCAAAGGCGTGCTCATCATCGCCTGCGGCACCAGCTACCATGCCGGCCTCACCGCCCGCTACTGGATCGAGCAGCTTGCCGGCCTGCCCTGCCAGGTCGAGATCGCCAGCGAATACCGCTACCGCGATTCAGTGCCGAATCCGGACATGCTCGTGGTCGCGATTTCGCAATCAGGCGAGACCGCCGACACGCTGGCCGCCGTCAAGCACGCCAAGCTCCTCGGCATGAAGCGCACGCTGGCCATCTGCAACGTGCCCGAGTCGGCATTGATCCGCGAATCGGCGCTCAAGTTTCTCACCCGTGCCGGTCCGGAAATCGGCGTCGCCTCGACCAAGGCCTTCACGACCCAACTCGCGGCACTCGCGTTGCTGGCACTGGTGCTGGCCAAGGCGCGCGGCCGGCTATCGGACGCGGAGGAAACCAAGCACCTCAACGCCTTGCGCCACCTGCCGGTGGCGGTGAGCAAGGTACTTGAACTGGAGCCCGAAATCGAACGCTGGGCCGGCCGCTTTGCCAACAAGCAGCACGCGCTTTTCCTCGGCCGCGGCCACCACTACCCGATCGCCCTCGAAGGCGCTTTGAAGCTGAAAGAAATCTCCTACATCCACGCCGAGGCCTACCCGGCGGGCGAGCTCAAGCACGGCCCGCTGGCGCTGGTCGACCGCGAGATGCCGGTGATCTCGGTCGCGCCCAACGACGCGCTGCTGGAGAAGCTGAAGTCCAACCTCCAGGAGGTGAAGGCGCGCGGCGGTGAGTTGTACGTGCTCGCTGACGCCGACTCCGAAGTGCCGGAGTCGGAAGGCGTACACATCCTCCGTCTGCCCGAGCACTACGGCCTGCTCTCACCCGTGCTGCACGTCGTGCCCCTGCAACTGCTCGCGTACCACGCGGCACTGGTCAAGGGCACTGATGTGGACAAACCGCGCAATCTGGCAAAGTCTGTCACTGTCGAGTAGTCCGCAGCAGTCCAGCATAGCTGGTCGGCTAGTCGGTAATTGTATTTGGTGCACTCGACGTCACCGTATATGGACCCATCTGACCGGACCATGTCCCTGTTGAAGTAACGGCAACCAGCCCGGTCAAAACAAAGGCGGCGAAGCGATCTTCCTTGAATCCAGAACCCAGCCCAAGCTCCGGCGCGAGTCCGTAACGCGCGGATCGTATGAACCTACGGTTTCCTGGTTGTGCCGCGCTCGAATGGGCAACGTTTGCTGCCAATTCTGCGAACGCTTTCCCCAAGGTCACAAATCCGCCGAAACCGCCTGGAAAGCCTTGGTATGACTAAAGAAATAGTCATTCTGCCCGCGGAACCTG
>JBGOZF010000134.1:0-7194 GCA_041480065.1 Rhodocyclaceae bacterium | reverse complement strand
CTTCGCGAGTTCCTTCGCCTGCGTCAGTTGGGCGATGGCCTCGCGGCTGTCCATCTGCGTACTGCCCGCGTTGGGACGGGCGTCAGCCGAAAGCAGCATGCCGTTGCTCCGCAGCACACCATAGGCTTCCGTCGTGAGTTCGGCACCATGGCCGCGATTTGCCTGGCGCTGGTTGTCCGTCTGTTGCTTCAGGCGGCCGAGGTTCAGCGCCGTCGTGAATTGGGTGGTGGTCAGGCGGGTGCCTGCCTGATTGGGCGTGTCGTCGAAGATGAGCGCGTTATAGCCGCCCTGGCCGCTCTGGCTACTCGCCAGCGCCTGGGTCTTGAAGCCCGAGAATACGGCCTGATGGGCGTGGTTCTCGACATCGGCGGTCGATTGGCCGCTGCCGGCCGCACCCGGGAACCAGGCCGGCGCGTTGGCCGTGGTCGCCCCGACCGTGGCCCCCGTGCCGTTGGCCTGGCTGTTCTGTTCGCCGCGGCCGTTGTAGGCGGCACCGACGATGACGGGGCGGTCGATGTCGCCTTCGAGGAAGGCGATCAGCACTTCCTGGCCGATGCGGGGCACGAAGTTGCTGCCCCAGTTTGAGCCGGCCTGCTGGCTCATGATGCGCACCCAGGTGCCGGCGGTCTCGTTGGCCGGGGCGTTGGCGCCCTTGGGGTGCGACTGGGTGTTGTGGCTCTTGTCGCCGCGCTGCCAGTGGAACTGCACCTTGATGCGGTGATCGCGGCAGGCCAAAAGCGGCGCACCGTCCTGACCGACGACGACGGCGGTCTGGGTGCCGCCGGCGGTGGGCTTGGGATGGATGCGCTGGCCGTGGCCGTCCTCGGCCAGCGGCCGCCAGGGAATGGCGACGCGCAGGGCTTCGATGCGGCAGCGGTAGAGCGGGCCTTCTTCCTTCTGCGCCGGCGCGAAGATGCTGTCGATGCCGGCTTTGTGGTCGGC
This sequence comes from Rhodocyclaceae bacterium, assembly GCA_041480065.1. Lineage (GTDB taxonomy): Bacteria > Pseudomonadota > Gammaproteobacteria > Burkholderiales > Rhodocyclaceae > Fen-999. The sequence goes on along the minus strand of JBGOZF010000134.1, from coordinate 6,252 downwards.
GGCGAGATTGTTGTTGGCCTCGTGCTCGACGGCGATGAGGGCGAGCTTGGAGTCGTCGCCCCCACCGGTGAACTCCGGGTGGTCGGCGACGGTGGTGGTGGTGCCGGGGGCAGCAGTGCGCAGCGTGCCGGCGATCTGGTAGAGCTTGTTGCGGGCTTCGAGGGCTTCGAGTTGCTGGTGGGCGTAGCGAGTGCCGTCTTCGCCATCCTGGTAGGCATAGAGGCCGGGATGGTCGACGGCGGTGAGATCGAAGCTCTCCTGCGAGTTGTTGCGGCCGGACTGGGCGGCGACGGCCCGCGGCTGCACGCTGCGGTAGTCCCAACTGGCCATCTCGACGGCGTTGGTCATGATCCGGCGCGCGCCCGAGATGCGCTGGATCGTGTCTTCAGATTCGGTGGCGTCGGCCCGCTTGTACTTGACCTGGGCCTGGGCGTTGGTCTTGAAGGCGCCATTGTGGTCGGCGATGACCAAAGTATGTTTCCCAAACGGTGCCGCCGACGAATCGCCCTCGTGCTCGAACCAGGAGAACAGCCCTTCTTCGGCCAGCAGGCGCCGGATGAAGGCGAGGTCAGATTCTTCGAATTGGGTGGTCAGGCTGCGCGGTTTGTAGGCGCCGGGATCCTTGAGCTCCCAGCGCCATTCCGGCACCAGCTTGCCTTCGCCGACGTAGTCGCCGAGGACCTCGTCGATGATCTGGGGAACGGACATCGATTGGAATATGTAGCTGTCGCGCCGGTGACCGAGGAAGGACAGCCAGGGTTCGATCGTCAGGCGATAGCGCGCGAAGCCGCCATCGGAGCCCAAGAGTTCCGCGCGGGTGACGTGGCCGTGGAAGGGCCGGTAGTCGGTTCGGCTCTGCGCGGTCAGCAGTTCGAGCAGAACCGGCTGGCCGTTGAGCTTCTTGAGTTCGATCTGGGCGTCGGTGCTGACGACGTCGACGCTGTAGATGAAAGTCTCATCGAGGGCATCGCGGCCCCTGAAGGATTCGACGATGAGTTTGTCTGCGCCTAAAGGGGTATGGATGCGCAGCAGCCGGGTCTGCTGCGACCACGCGCCTTCGGTCGCCAGTGAAAGGGGGGCGCGAACGATGGGTCGAGGACGAAGGACCATGATTAAACAGCGCTTAAGTTGAAAAAGCCGGGTCGGCTGTGGGGTGACATGATAGCCGTTTTGGCGCCGATTATCGAATATAGATATGATACCCGGAACATCCGGTCGGAATTCTCAACCCTTTCTAGGACTTTGGTTATGTCCTCGCCCTCATCCCCGCCGCTGGCGCGCTCGCTCCTGACCGCGCGGAACGCCCGCGAACTGGCGGCTTAGGAGAACGTTCCCGCCGAGACGCTGGCGTTCTTCGCAGCGCTGACGACTGCACTGTCGCAGGTTCCTGCCTGCATCCCGTCCAGGCCGGGAATTGCGGCATTCTTGCCGCCTGCCGGCGGGACTTTTACGGCCGCCGGCGCCATCCTGCTTCATCAGGTTCGGGGAAGTCTTTCGGGAGGCGCTGGCACCCGCGGGCCGCTGGCCAGGATACGGTTACTCCCGCCCTCAGGGCGTCTATGTCTTCGAGACGCCGCAGGCAAGCGGGCGGGCTTTGGCGTTGGCGATGATCCACGATCTGTCCGGCAGGCCCGGGCTTGGGGCGAGTTCGTTCGAGGTACTGATCGCCGACGAAACAACGCAACCGCTCAACGAAAGCATCCTGCCTTTCGCCGCTCAGGCGGTTGCGGAGCTTGGCGCGCCGTTCTTGTCTCTGGTGCGGATCGTCGCCAAGGTCTTCCTGTACCTGAATCTGCCGCAGGCGGCTCGGGTGGAGGAACGGCTCTCGTCCGATGCGCTGGACAGGCTTGCGCGGCTGGGTCCGAAGAAGGCGGCGAAGTTGCAGCGGCAGTTTTTCGATCTCTATGACCGAATCATCCTCGGGCCGAAGGAAATCGCCGGCCACGGCGAGGTCTCGCCGCATCTGCGCCGCGGGCATTTCAGGATGCAGCCACACGGGCCGCAGATGTCCTTGCGCAAGCTGATGTTCATCGCGCCGACATGGGTGAGAGCGGATCGGTTGCAGGCGCAGGATTGAGCAGTGTTCACGCTGGAAAACGCAGTTGCATAGCCAAGCACCAAGGAAGTCGGTGGCTTTGATTTCCTGAAGACGTCACCGTGTAGATGGTCTGCGCTTGGCCTCCAAGTCGCCTCCCTTTGCGCCCTTAGCGTCCTTCGCTGTGAAGATGCTCGTTGGGTCTCCCTATACGAAAAAGGGCGCCGAAGCGCCCCTTCCTTCTTGCCGATCGAACTTGCGATCAGATCGTCTGCTTCAACTGCTCCAGGATGGCTGGATTCTCTAGCGTAGACACGTCCTGCGTGATTTCCTCGCCCTTGGCCAGCGAACGCAGCAGCCGACGCATGATCTTTCCCGAGCGGGTCTTGGGCAGGTTCTCGCCGAAACGGATGTCCTTCGGCTTGGCGATGGGGCCGATTTCCTTGGCGACCCAGTTGCGCAGCTCGTTGGCGATCTTCTTGGCCTCTTCGCCGTGCGGACGCGACTGCTTCAACACCACGAAGGCGCAGATCGCCTCGCCGGTGAGGTCGTCCGGACGGCCGACCACGGCGGCCTCGGCGACGATCGGGTTGGCCACCAGGGCCGACTCGACTTCCATGGTACCCAGGCGGTGGCCGGACACGTTGAGCACATCGTCGATGCGGCCCATGATGGTGAAATAGCCGGTCTTGGCGTCGCGCACGGCGCCGTCGCCGGCGAGGTAGAGCTTGCCGGAGAAATCGGCCGGGAAGTAGGACTTCTTGTAGCGCTCCGGATCGCCCCAGATGGTGCGGATCATCGACGGCCAGGGCTTCTTGACGACCAGGAAGCCGCCCTTGCCCCATTCCAGTTCGTGGCCGGTCTCATCGACGATGGCGGCGGCGATGCCCGGGAAGGGCAGCGTGCATGAGCCCGGTACCAGCGGCGTCACGCCCGGCAGCGGCGTGATCATGTGGCCGCCGGTCTCGGTCTGCCAGAAGGTGTCGACGATCGGGCAGCGGGCGGCACCGACATTGTTGTAGTACCACATCCAGGCTTCGGGGTTGATCGGCTCGCCGACCGTGCCCAAGAGGCGTAGCGATGTCAGGTTGTAGTTGCGCGGGTGCGTCGTCGGCGTGCCTTCGGAAGCCTTGATCAGCGAGCGGATGGCCGTCGGCGCGGTGTAGAAGATCGAGACCTTGTGGTCCTGGATGGTCTTCCAGAAGCGGCCGGCATCCGGGTAGGTGGGCACGCCTTCGAAGACGATCTCGGTGCCGCCGCAGGCGAGCGGGCCGTAGGTGATGTAGGTATGGCCGGTGACCCAGCCGATGTCGGCCGTGCACCAGAAGACGTCGTCGGGCTTGAGGTCGAAGGTCCACTTGGTGGTCAGTATCGCGTGCAGCAGGAAGCCGCCGGTGGAATGCTGGACGCCCTTGGGCTTGCCGGTGGAACCGGAGGTGTAGAGCAGGAACAGGGGATGCTCGGCCTCGACCCATTCGGGTTCGCAGGTGGTGCTCTGGCCGGCGACGGCGTCATGCCACCAGACATCGCGGCCGGCGACCATGTTACAGGCACCGCCGGAACGCTTGTAGACGAAAACGGTCTTGACACCGTGATTGGCCGCCATGTTGAGGCCCTCGTCGACCGCGGGCTTGAGCGGAATGGCCTTGCCGCCGCGCATCTGCTCGTCGGCGGTGATGACGGCAACGGCACCGGCATCGAGGATGCGCTCTTCCAGCGACTTCGCCGAGAAGCCGCCGAACACCACCGAATGGATGGCGCCGATGCGGGCGCAGGCCTGCATGGCGACGACGCCTTCGATGGACATCGGCAGGTAGATGATGACGCGGTCGCCCTTCTTGATGCCGTGCGCCCTGAGGGCATTGGCGAATTGCGCGGTGTGGGCCAGCAGATCCTTGTAGGTGATCCGGGTCACCTTGCCGTCATCGGCCTCGAAGATGATGGCGACCTTGTCGCCCAGGCCGGCTTCGACGTTCTTGTCCAGGCAGTTGTAGGAAACGTTGAGCTTGCCGTCCGCGAACCACTGGTAGAACGGCGCGTTGGATTCGTCGAGGGACTTGGTGAAGGGCTGCTTCCAGACGACATGTTCCTTGGCCAGACGGGCCCAAAAGCCGGAATAGTCCTGTTCGGCTTCCTTGCAGAGCGCCTGGTAGGCGGCCATGCCGGAAATCGTGGCTTTCTTGACGGTCTCCGCAGACGGGGGAAAGACGCGGCTTTCCTGGGATACCGATTCGATGGCTGACATTTCTTCCTCTCCTCTTTAAGCGGTTGACGGCATCTTCTCCGGCACCTGGCCAGTTTCGGCAGGATTCCAGCGTATTAGAGTCCAACAGCCTTACGAAGCTCTTACTGAGCCCGCCATGACGCCGGGGGGTGATTATCGCAGCGCAGCAAGGGAAGAGCAAAGGGTACGAATGCTAGAATCGCCCGGCCTTTTTGAAGGAGAAACCCCATGAGCAAACCGGTGAAGGCGATGGAATCCTTCATCTTCTGGAGCCGCTGGCTGCAGGCGCCGCTCTATCTCGGCCTGATCGCCGCGCAGGGCGTCTACGTCTACCAGTTCATGCACGAACTGACGATCCTGATTTCCAAGGCCGGCAGCTTGGGCGAAACGGAAGTCATGCTGATCGTGCTCGGGCTGATTGACGTGGTCATGATTGCCAACCTTTTGATCATGGTCATCGTCGGCGGCTACGAAACCTTCGTTTCCCGGCTCGACCTGGATGACCACCCCGACCAGCCCGAGTGGCTATCCCACGTGAATGCCGGGGTACTCAAGGTGAAGCTGGCCACGGCGTTGATCGGCATTTCCTCGATTCACCTTTTGAAGACCTTTATCAATGCCGCGCATCTGGATGATCGCGTCATCATCGCCCAGGTCGGCATTCACCTTGCCTTCCTGGTCTCGGCCCTGGCCATTGCCTGGACCGACAGGATGATGACCAGCACACTGCTGATGAGCAAGCACGCACAACATTGACCCCCCCCCGAAAACCTCGCCTCGCTCGGTTCTCCCCCCAGGGGGCCAAGAAACTCTTGGGGCGGCCCGGCGAGTTTCTTGCAGGAGACAGCATGACCACCATCAAGCAGGAAGACCTGATCGCCTCCGTCGCCGATGCTTTCCAGTACATCAGCTACTACCACCCGCTCGATTTCATCAAGGCGCTGGGCGAAGCCTACGAGCGCGAGGAGAGCCCGGCGGCGAAAGACGCCATCGCGCAGATACTCACCAACTCGCGCATGTGCGCCGAGGGCAAGCGGCCGATCTGCCAGGACACGGGCATCGCGCTGGTCTTCCTCAAGGTAGGCATGAACGTCAGGTGGGACGCGACCCTGAGCCTGCAAGAGATGGTCAACGAAGGCGTGCGCCGCGCCTACCTGAACCCCGACAACAAGCTGCGCGCCTCGGTGCTGGCCGATCCGGCCGGCAAGCGTACCAACACCAAGGACAACACACCCGCGGTCGTCCATTACGAGATCGTCCCCGGCGACCACGTCGAGGTCATTTGCGCCGCCAAGGGCGGCGGTAGTGAGGCCAAGACCAAGTTCGCCATGCTCAACCCCTCCGACGACCTGGTCGAATGGGTGCTGAAGACCGTGCCGGTCATGGGCGCCGGATGGTGCCCGCCGGGGATACTGGGCATCGGCATCGGCGGCACGCCGGAAAAGGCCATGCTGCTGGCCAAGGAGTCGATCATGGCCCCGGTGGACATCCATGAACTGAAGGCCCGTGGTCCGAACAATCGCGCCGAAGAACTGCGCCTCGAACTCTACGAAAAGGTCAATGCCCTCGGCATCGGCGCCCAGGGCCTGGGCGGCCTCACCACGGTGCTCGACGTCAAGGTGCTCGACTACCCGACCCACGCCGCCAACCTGCCGGTGGCGATGATCCCCAACTGCGCTGCCACCCGTCACGTGCATTTCGAACTCGACGGCACAGGCCCCGCCAAGCTGGAACCGCCCGACCTGGACCAGTGGCCGAAGGTGACCTGGCAGGCGAACACCGAAACCTCGACGCGCGTGAATCTGAATACGCTCACGCCCGCCGAAGTCGCCGCCTGGAAGCCCGGCCAGACGCTGCTGTTGAACGGCAAGATGCTCACCGGCCGCGACGCTGCCCACAAGCGCATCGCGGACATGCTTGGGCGCGGCGAGAAACTGCCGGTCGACTTCACCAACCGCGTCATCTACTACGTCGGACCGGTCGATCCGGTGCG
>JBGOZF010000133.1:0-7456 GCA_041480065.1 Rhodocyclaceae bacterium | reverse complement strand
GAGAAGACCCAGCCGGCGGGAGGCGAGACGAGAAGAGCCGGGCTCCAATTGATTTCAATCGAATCGACCTTCAAGTGCAGGCGGTCAACATACGGAAGGAAAAGCAGCGTGCGTTCGAAGTCCCCATCCGGCGTGCTGCTGAACAACGGACTATAGGCATAGTAGGCAAGGATCTCGAGGTCGGTCAGGTTCTTCTCATCGAAACTGACCGGCACGCCCTCGATGTTCTGCGTCACCGTGCCGTAGTCGAGCAAATGCGGTCTGGTGTAGGTTGCAGGAAAAGGTTCCTGCAACTTGAAATGGGTGTTCGTGGCATCGCCGCCCGTGTAGCCGTCACCGTTCAGGTCGAAGCGCGAGTAGTCGGCCACGTAGCCGCCTTTTGCCGCCGCAACCTTTGCCGATTCGGCAAACGCTTTCAGGAAGCGTCGCACATCGTGCTCGTCGAACTTTCCGTCGGGTATGTCTTGATCCTGATCGTTGGCTACATCGAGGATCGCCATCCGCACGGGGGCCTGCCCGATCTGGATTGCGCTATCCGCTGTCAGCGCGGCGCCGTAGGCATCCAGAACTGTCGGGTCATCGCCGAGGAAGCAACTGGCGCTGGTCTTTCGACCGGAGGCGATGATGCGGTCGGCGATATCGGAGGCGCTGAGCGCAGGGTAGGTCTTGACGCTCCAGAGGAACTGGGCCACGGCGGCCACTTGGGGCGCCGCGTACGATGTCCCCGTGCCAAAGCCGACGATTCCGGTCGGATCCTGCAGGACTGGAATATGCGTTCCAAAGCCGGCAATGTTGCTTCCCCCCTCCGAACTGGCTGACAGGCAGCCGACGGCGTTCGTAGGGGCCGTGGCGGGGTTGTGCTCGATATTTCCGACAGCCAGTCCATTTCGCAGCGGCTCGACTCCACTGCCCGCAGAGAACGGGCCGATGATCGCCCTCTGCAGCGGCCCCCGCCCTCCTCTCGAGTAATAGGGCCAGACGATGTTGCCTGCATTCGCGACAAAGAGCACCCGCTTGTCGAGGCCCAACAGTGGGTCTTTGATCTTCCGGACCAGTTGCGCCCCGACAGATTCCATCAGCTCACTCCATTTATCGGTCATGCAGGGCGGGTTCTCCGCGGCCTCGCAGCCGTCTATCGAAACGTTGACGACAAAGCTTTCTCTGGGACTGCTGACGGTGATCCGGCGCAAAGCTCGAAAGAACAGACGCGGCCATCCCTCGTTTACGTCTTGCTTCTGGAGTGCGTATGCCCGTAGCGCCAGGAAGCCGGGGTAAAGGCCGGTCAGTTGGTCATTGGGATCGTCGCTAGATCCGCCAAACGATGCGCCGAAGACACTGGCGACCTCGTATCCGTGGATCATGGGCACCGATGACCTGAAATCACTAGGAACTGGAGTGGCAAAGCTCCAGAGCGGACCGTGCGGAGCGCCATTGCCGAAATAGTCCCACATAAGGAACGTGGGTGCATCCAGGATGACGCCATCCACCAGGCTCTTGGCGTTCCAAAGACCATGCGCCTTGGCGGCCAGATGGTGGGCGATTAAGTCAAGGCGGGACAATGCGTCCGGGTCGCTGCCCAATCCAGGGTTTCCCGGCAGGAGCCCGGGATTGGCGATGAGTTCCGGGAACGCTCCGCTGACGCCAGGCATTGTATTGACGCTAGCGATGAGGCTGTCGAGGGCCGCGACCGATCCGGGGTCGGGTATTCGGACAACGAAGGTATTGAAGTTCGACAACATGCTGGTGATTCCGCCGTGCAGGAAGTCGAGTACGTCGTTGACTTGTTTCGTGGTCGCTGTGTCGTCAAAGGCAATCGCAAGCGAGGTCCGCGCGACTGGGCCGTAGCTCGGATGATCAGATACTTCCAAGTCTGGCGTGATGTCGCCGTTATCGAAATCGCGGGCTGCATCCGCCGCCAGATCGGTCGGCGCCCCGTCCAGCCTTGCAGGCGGGGCGACGTACTCGAAATTCCAGTGCAGGTCATTCACGCTGAGCGGATAGCGGCGATCCTGGATCAGCTTGATGGTGGTGATGCTGGTGATCGCCTGTCCCGTCAGCACGGTGCCGAAGGAAGTGCCGCCTTCGACGATCTGCGTCGCGGCAGTCGAGGGCATGACGGAAGCGGTAACTTGCTGCGCCGCCGCGCCCGAGTTGGTCACGACTGCGCGGTACTCGTACTGGAATTTCGTGGCGTTGATGCGCTTGCTCGAAACGAGCTGGTACTGGGTGATCTTCAGGTTGGGCACTTGGGCTGCTGCCAAGCCAGGCAGCAGCGTTGCCGCGATGGCGGCATGGACCAGCCAACGTACCACACGGCGGGCCGAGGCGAAGGGCGGTTGTTTGGCGTTGTTCATGGCTCTCTCCGGAAATCGGGACGCGGAAAACGATCATCCAAGACGTTGTCAATTCGCGGCGGCGCCGAGACCATTGCTGCGCCGCCCCCTGCGTCTGCCCAAGACCGCCAGCAAGGGCGTGCCGACGAAGAACATTAACCAAGTCTCCGGTTCCGGAACCGGGGTGGTCATGCCCTGCTGCAGCAGGCCGAAAGTCTGCGGGTCGTAGACCTCGAACGGCTGGCTTCCGGGGCGGCCGTTGCCGAGCCAGCGGAACTCGACGGCAAACCCGGAAGCGTAGCTGCCGACGGCAATTCCGCTGCCGACGGCGAACAGATCGAAAGCGGCCGGAACACCGCCCGGTGCCGAGGCCAGGAACTGCTGATTCCAGTCCGTCGCCGTCAGGGGTGACGAGACGTTGGTGAGCGAACTTTCATCGTACTGGGCCGGATCGAACAGCAGGTCAACAAGGGCAAGCTCGGTCGCTGCCCCGAGGGAGCCGTCGTTGCGGATCGTGTAATCGTATCGATATCGGCCGTCGCCTACATTGCTGAGGACAAAATCAACACCGATGGCCTGCGCCGCGAACGGCATCAAAGACAGTCCGAGCAGAAGCGCCAAAGTCGTCCTAATCATGGTCGATGCTCCAGGTAGACATGGGGGGCTATAGCCCGTGTTTGGCAAAGTGCCACCGTAAGCCCCACTCAATGCGATGTAAATAGCCCATATGGATCATGGTGGCGGGACGGTATCGCGAAGCGCGTGCGCAGGGATGGCGCGTTACTTCGTGTGCGACAGTCCTGTGGCTGGATTGGGAGACTACTTGGGCGGGCAGTTTTCCTGACAGGCTGTTGAAATCGGCCAGGTTCCACAAGCCCCAACCCCATCGATGGCGGTACCACCGCGCAGGCCACCATTCTGGGTGCTGTGCCGCGTGACATTGCGCTGACGGTCGGTGGCGACGAAGCCAGCGATGTCGTGAGCCTTGTCGGTGGGACCGCCTTGGCGGGAGTGCTCGCAGCCGTGTCGAGGACCGCAACTGCGGCCACTCATTTGCCTATACCGTCCGCGTGGGAAACCAGAAGTGTTCTTTGGACGGCAGGCCCTTCTTGTCGGCCCGCGCCATCACCTCAGCAAAGATCGAATCGACCACCTCAGGGGCCTGGAGCCGGTCGCGGTTCCCGGGGAACATCAAGCGGTCCCAGATGGGAATCGGGGTCGCGCTTAACGTAGATGGCTGCCGGCAGGAAGTCGTCCCGGGCAATCGGGCAAGTGGCCCTGTACGCCGACCGTCCCGTGGTGTTCGACGGCATCGCGGTCGGCAGAAGTCTTCGACCAAGACTGGAAGGCGAAGGACCTCGCTTCCGCTTGACTGGTGCTGTCACTGCTCGGTCAGCATCTTTGCGCCGCAGCTCACATCAATCAAGCAGGCGTGCTACCGAGTCGACGGCGATACCCAGTCGGTGAAGTTCCAGTCCAGTCGGTGACGGCGCGGAAGAAGGCCGAGGCGTCGGCATAGCCGAGATCGGCGGCGATCTTGGCCACCGCGTCGCTGCCAGCCAGGCGCGCGAGCGCGAGATCGCGGCGCAGCGCGTCCTTGACGGCGCGGAAATTGGTGCCCTCGTCGGCGAGGCGGCGATGCAGCGTCCGCGGCGACACGTGCAGCGCCGACGCCGCCCGCTCGAGATCGAGATTGGCCGGCAGCGCGCTGCGCAGCATCTCGCGTACCTTGAGCACCATCTCCCGGTCGCGCCGGTAGAGGGCGGTGATCGAGGCCGGGGCGCCCTTCAGGAACAGGTCGACGGCCGCCTCGTCACGCCGGATCGGCAGGTCGAGTAGCGTCGCCTCGAAGGCGGCGTCGAGCATCGGCGCGCCGAATTCGGCACGCTCGGTGTAGATCAGCGCATAGTCACCGGCGTGCGGCGGCCGCGGATAGGGAAAGTCGACGCGGTCGAGCGCGAGACCGCGTCCGGCCAGCCAGCAGGCGAGACCGTGGATCAGGCGCAGCAGCCATTCATAGGCGAACACCCGGCGCGGGTTGTCGGCCCGCTTGGCCAGCGGCCGGCGTTCGGCGACCACCAGATGCGCGGTGTCGGTTTGGCGGCGCAAGGTGACGGTGACGTCCGGCAGCAGGATGCGCAGATAGCGGCCTGTGCGCTCGAGCGCACGGGCCAGCGTCGGTGCCGAGACGACGGCGCGGCAGAGCAGTTCGAAGCTGCCCACCGCCATCGGCTGCGAGAACAACTCGAAGGCTTCGTCGTCCAAGGCCCGCACGACCAGGCGGTACAGATCGGTGTAGCGCGCCAGCGGTACCCGCACGTCGGGGTCGGCGAGGCAGTTGCGATCGATGCCGGCGGCGTCGATCAGCGGCAGCGGGTCGCGGCCGGCGGCGCGCATGCCGGCCAAGAGGCCGGTGACGAAGCCAGCGGCGACGGTGGCTGGCGCCCGGGCCGCCAGCGTGGCGGATTTTGCTATCTTGAGGTTCATTGCCTGATCAATCGACCATGCGGCAAGGGGTTGGGGGCGTTCCTGATTATGGCGGATTCTGCACTATTTCCGGCGGCGCCGGCAATGGCATATCGGTGCCGGAACTCCTAAGATCATTACCCCCGCCATCCGGAGCACTGAATGACCGACCTGTCCGTCGCCGCCAAGCTGGCTCCCTACAAGCCGAAGCACAAGGTGCGCTTCGTTACGGCGGCATCGCTGTTCGACGGCCATGACGCCTCGATCAACATCATGCGGCGCATTCTTCAGGGCACCGGTGCCGAGGTCATCCATCTCGGCCACAACCGCTCGGTCGAAGAGATCGTCAACGCCGCGTTGCACGAGGATGCGCAGGCCATCGCGGTTTCGTCCTACCAGGGCGGCCACGTCGAGTTCTTCAAGTACATGGTCGACCTGCTGCGTGAGCGCGGCGGCGAAAACATCCAGGTCTTCGGCGGTGGTGGCGGTGTCATCGTGCCGCGCGAGATCGAGGAACTGCACGCCTACGGCGTCGCCCACCTCTACTCGGTCGGCGACGGCCAGAAGATGGGCCTGCAAGGCATGATCAACGACATGGTGGCGCGCGCCGACAAGGACTTGTCGCCGCTGGCGCCGCAGGACACCAGGGCGCTTGAGAAGGGTGACAAGAGGGCGCTGGCGCGGGTCGTGACTGCGCTGGAAAACCGCGTCTGGCCGGATGCGGCGAAGAAGGCTCTGCTGGAGAAGGCCGCCATGACCATCGTGCCGACGCTCGGCATCACCGGCACCGGTGGCGCCGGCAAGTCCTCGCTGACCGACGAACTCATACGCCGCTTCCGCCTCGACCAGGACGACAGCCTCAAGATTGCCGTGATCTCCATCGACCCCTCGCGCAAGCGTACCGGCGGCGCCCTGCTCGGCGACCGCATCCGCATGAACGCCATCGAGCACCCAAACATCTTCATGCGCTCCATGGCGACCCGCGACACCGGCTCGGAGATTTCCGCCGCACTGCCGGAAGTCATCGCCGCCTGCAAGGTGGCCGGCTTCGATCTGATCGTTGTCGAGACGTCGGGGATAGGCCAGGGCGACGCCGCCATCGTGCCGCACGTCGATACCTCGATGTACGTGATGACGCCGGAATTCGGCGCCGCCAGCCAGTTGGAGAAGATCGACATGCTCGACTTCGCCGACTTCGTCGCCATCAACAAGTTCGACCGCCGCGGCAGCCAAGACGCGCTGCGCGACGTGCGCAAGCAGTACCAGCGCAACCGGGAACGCTTCGGCGAGAAGCCCGAGGACATGCCCGTGTTCGGCACCATGGCGGCGCGCTTCAACGACGACGGTGTCACCGCGCTCTACCAGGCGCTGGCGCCAGCGTTGGCCGGGCATGGCTTGAAACTCAAGCCCGGCAAGCTGCCGAAGGTGGATGTCGGGCATTCCTCGCCAGGCCGCGCCGTGGTGCCGGCCGAGCGCGTGCGCTACCTGGCCGAGATCGCCGACACCCTGCGCGGCTACCACAAGCTCACCGCCGAGCAGGCCGCCATCGCCCGCGAGCGCCAGTCGCTGAAGACGGCGAAGGCGATCTTCGAGGGCTGCGGCAAGGAAGCCAAGGACTTCGACGACCTCATCGTCTGGAAGGACGGCCAACTCACTCCGACGGCGAAGAAGCTCCTCGCCATGTGGCCGGACATGAAGAAGGCCTACGCCGGCGACGACTACGTGGTGAAGATCCGCGACAAGGAGATCCGCACCAAGCTGGTTTCGGAGTCGCTCTCCGGCACCAAGATCCGCAAGGTCGTCCTGCCGCACTACGAGGACGAAGGCGAACTGCTCAAGTTCCTGATGCGCGAGAACGTGCCGGGCTCCTTTCCCTACACCGCCGGCGTGTTTGCGTTCAAGCGCGAGAACGAAGACCCGACGCGCATGTTCGCCGGCGAGGGAGATGCCTTCCGCACCAACCGCCGCTTCAAGAAGGTCTCCGAAGGTCTGCCGGCCAAGCGCCTATCCACCGCCTTCGACTCGGTGACGCTCTACGGCTGCGACCCCGACGAACGCCCGGACATCTACGGCAAGATCGGCAACTCGGGCGTCTCCATCGCCACGCTCGACGACCTCGAAGTGCTTTACTCGGGCTTCGATCTCTGCGACCCGACCACCTCGGTGTCGATGACCATCAATGGTCCCGCGCCGATGATGCTGGCGATGTTCTTCAACACCGCCATCGACCAGCAGGTGGACAAGTTCAAGACGGACAACGGCCGCGAGCCCACCGACGACGAGTGGGAGAAGATCAAGGAATGGGTGCTGGCCAACGTGCGCGGCACCGTGCAGGCCGACATCCTCAAGGAAGACCAGGGCCAGAACACCTGCATCTTCTCCACAGAGTTCGCGCTCAAGCTGATGGGTGACATCCAGGAGTACTTCGTGCACCACGGCGTGCGCAACTTCTACTCGGTGTCGATCTCCGGCTATCACATTGCCGAGGCGGGGGCGAACCCGATCTCGCAGCTCGCCTTCACGCTCGCCAACGGCTTTACTTTCGTCGAAGCCTACCTCGCGCGCGGCATGCAGATCGACGACTTCGCGCCCAACCTGTCGTTCTTCTTCTCGAACGGCATGGATCCCGAATACGCGGTAATTGGACGCGTGGCGCG
>JBGOZF010000132.1:0-8024 GCA_041480065.1 Rhodocyclaceae bacterium | reverse complement strand
TGATCGAACGTAGCCAGACCCTCGGCGAGGAAATCGCCAACAGCGTCAGCCACGGCGTGGCCCTGGTGGCGGCCATTGTCGCGGTGCCGTTCCTGATCATGGCGGCGAGCAATCTCGGCGTCGCCAACGTGGTCGGCGCCAGCGTCTTTGCCGGGACGATGGTCCTGCTGTATCTGACCTCGACGCTCTACCACGCCTTGCCGCCGGGCCGCGCCAAGCGCGTCTTCCTGAAACTCGATCACGGCGCCATCTACGTCTTCATCGCCGGCAGCTACACGCCGTTCGCGCTGGGCGCGCTCGGCGGCCCCTGGGGCTGGACGCTGTTCGGGCTGGTGTGGTCGCTTGCGGCCCTGGGCGTCACGCTCAAGGCCTTCGACCGGCTCACGCATCCCTGGCTATCGACCGGACTCTATCTGGTCATGGGCTGGCTGGTGCTGATCGCGGCCGTGCCGCTGGTCGAGCATGTGGCCCTGCCGGGCATCGAGCTGCTCGTGGCCGGCGGCATCGCGTACACCGCTGGTGTGGCTTTCTTTCTGCTGGACAGCAGACTCCGCTACGCGCACGCCGTGTGGCACGGTTTCGTTGCCGCCGGCACCGGCTTTCATGTCTTTGCAGTGCTGAACTACGCGGCGTAGAGGCGGCCCCAGGGGCCAAGCGACGGGCTCCGGCCGGGATCGCTGGCCGCTTGGGCAAACCGAGTCAATCAAGCCTTACCGTCATCTGCCCGGAACCCCGGCCCAGCCGAGCGCAGGACGGCACCATACCTTTGGCATATTGCATTGCTGGCGGCATAGCAGTCTAATGGGCTGTCCGTGGCATCCTTTTGCCGTGGCAACCGTTCCACCTGATTGGAGAATCCGCAGTGCCCACACCTCTCCACGGATTCCGTCACGCATTCGCTGCCCTGGTCGCATTCCTGGCCGCGCTGCCCATGGTCTGCATCGCGGAGCCGCCCCAGGCGCTGCCGGCCTTGAACATCGACATCGGGGAGACATCGGTCTCCGGAATCTCCTCCGGCGGATTCATGGCGGTACAGTTCCAGGTCGCGCATTCTTCGATCGTCAAGGGCGCCGGCATCGTCGCCGCCGGGCCCTACTACTGCGCCCGCAATGACGTCGTCACCGCGACAACCAAATGCTCCTGCACACTGGATGCCGGACACCAGCTCTGTGCGGTCACGCCCACAAGCACCGACGTGGCAGGACTCGTAGAGGCGACCGGGCGCTTTGCACGTGCCGGCCTCATCGACGACCCCGGCAATATCGCGCACCAGCGCGTATTCACTCTTGCCGGCGGCAAGGACGAAACGGTGCCGGCACCGGTGGTCGCGCAACTCCAGGGGTACTTCTCCGCCATGGGCATGCCGGCGCAGAACCTTGCCGCCTCGACATTGGCCGACGCGGGTCATGCCATGCCGACAAGTTCCTTCGGCAGCGCCTGCCCGGCAACTGCTGAGCCCTACATCAACAAGTGCCGGTTCGACGCCGCCGGGAAGATCCTGAGCTGGATCTACGGCCCGCTCAAACCGGTGCGCTCGGGCGCGCGCAAGGGGCGCTTCATCCAGTTCGACCAGAAGCCGTTCATTCCGCGGCAATTCAACTTTCTCTGGAGTTCAGGCCTGGATACCAGCGGCTGGCTCTACGTACCCGACGCTTGCGCCAAAGGACAGAAATGCCGCCTCCACATCGCGCTGCACGGATGCAAACAGGGTCAGAGCCATCTTCCGCTCACCCCGCCGCCCGGCGGGGGCCTGTACTACGGAACCACCTTCGTCAAGCACGCGGGCTACGACGCCTGGGCCGACAGCAACAAGCTGGTGATCCTTTATCCGCAGGCGGTCACCGTTCCCGCCAGGAACCCCAACGGATGCTGGGACTGGTGGGGCTATACCGACGAACACTACGCCGACAGGCAGGGCGTGCAAGTCGGCGCCTTGCGTGCAATGGTCGACAGGCTTGCCGCGGGAGCACGATGAACGTCGGCCGTGTCGACGAGCGACCGATGCGTGATACCAGAAGTCCTGAATCCCTGTATTTGTCCTGGACATTCATGAGGAGGTAAACCATGCTTTCCGTCCGTCAACTTTCCCTTTGCATCACCTTGCTGGCTGGCCTGACAACCACCCCGGCCGGCGCCCAAAGCCCGACCCGGGTGGATGAGGCGGCCAAGATGCCGGTCGAGCAGTCCAAGCCGCTACCGGCGGTGCACGCACCGGCGGTGCTGCCCATTCTCAGGCCCGACCTTGTCGTGTCCCTTTCCAGCGACTCCAAGGCCACCGCCGGCACGAACCTGGCGGTCACCGTCAAGGTGACCAACAAGGGCGCGCTGAAGGCGATCGGAACCAGCGAGGGCCCCGCCGACAAGGCCTACATGGTTGACCTGGTCTGGTCCGCGGACAGCAACATCCCAGCCAAGCCGGCCGTGCAGCCGGTCTACCAGGGCCTCACCAAGGATGACTTCGTGGAGGACATGCTGGTGCTGGGAGGCCGCATCAGCAACACCACGTCCATTCCTCCCGGCGGCAGCGTGACCTATAGCCTGCCGGCCTACGTGCCTACGAAGATCCAGCCGGGCACCTACTGGCTGGGGGCCTATGTCGACTCCTACAACCATGTCGCCGAGTCGAACGAGGCCAACAACACCACCAGCACCAAGGTGCTCATCGGCACCGCTGCGGGTTTGAACGTCACGGTGCCGGCCGGCATGGGTTATTGGGTAATGCCCTGGGCCGTCGGTGATACGGCCTTGTACAACATCAAGGCCACGGGCCTTACCGACTACACCGACGGCTTGAGCGGCAGGCTCATGACCGACGCACCCTTCGGAGGCCATCTTGGATTCCGCCATGGCTACGACAGTCGCATCCCCACCGCCACGCTCACCTACTACCGGTGGCTATACCGGCCGGTCGGCGGCATCGCCTGGCAGGAGTTCTCTGAAACCATCGGTGCGCACTATGAGCACCGTGTGGGAGCAGCGGTTTCTTTCCCCGTCTACCCGCTTGGGCCGAAGAATGTCGATGGCAAGAACTTGTACGAATTCCGTCCCCCTG
The DNA here is from genome assembly GCA_041480065.1 of Rhodocyclaceae bacterium. Lineage (GTDB taxonomy): Bacteria > Pseudomonadota > Gammaproteobacteria > Burkholderiales > Rhodocyclaceae > Fen-999. The sequence continues at coordinate 4,972 of JBGOZF010000132.1, read as the reverse complement.
CGCCGCCGCCTGCGATAGAGGCAGGAGCGGTGAACACCTGGCCGGCGACCGATTGGTTCGGGGACATCTACAGCGGCCTGCTGAGTTCCCCGGCACTGCCCGAGGGGTCTTACCAGTTCAAACTCGAGATCTATGACAAGCACGGTGTCCAGGTTTTGCCGGGTGGGGGCACTTTCCAGTTCCTCGCACCCACGGGCACGGCCGCAGATGGGACGGTCAGCACGGTTATGGCACCCGGCGCGTCCATCGACCATGGCGGCTATGTCTTTACCGTGCATGTCGACAATCGGAGTACCGGCGCCGTCATCGATGCCCCCCTCCTGGGAGGCGGATCCGCCACGGATGCCTGCGGCTTCCTGCTGTACGACCCCGCCGTCGGTGCCGCCGACCCGGCTGCCAAGATCCGGCTGGCTTTCCATGCGACCCATCCGGCCAAGTTCGCGGTGTTCTCCTTTGACCTGATCCGCGCCACCACCAACGTCATCGATGTGGCCGCCGAAGTCTCTGCGCCGATGGCCGGCGCGTTCACTGGCGATGGTTCCGGAAACTTCGCCGGCAGCCTGACCCGGACGGATCTTCTTGGCACTTGTTCGCTGCCCGGCGGCAAGGGCAAAGGCGCCTTCGCCGAAGTCCTGTACGTGTTCCCCAAGGCCACCACCGGGTGGAGACAGCGGATCAGTGCCTACGATGCCTACACCGTGCGCTCCTTCGCCCTGGCTCCGAAATGAACTGAGTCTCTCCATTGCCGGGACGTAATGCTTCCCGAAAGACAAGACGCCCGCTCGCAGCGGGCGTTTTGCCGAGTGCCGCTTGCCGACGATCAGCGCGATCGCCACGCCTGCCAGTTGTCGTCGGCCGCCTCGAAGTCGGCACGCAATGCCGCCTGCATCGCGACGACATCCTGGATGGTAACTGCCGGTGCGGCCGGCCGCGCACCCTGCGCCGCCGGCGGACGCGCCGGAGCGGCTCCGGCCACGGGCCGCGCCGCTGCCTGAGCACGGGCACGAGTCAACGCGTCCACGGTCACGGTGGCTTGACGATTCCATACCTGCGCGGCGGTCCCGACCTCGAAGAATTGGCCGCCGAGACCGAAATCGCATTGATAGCGCTGGCGTGCGCCGGTCCAGCGCATCCGCCCCGAACGCGTCAGCAAGTCCGCGAGGCGGCTCGCCATGTCGATTCCCGCGTCGTCCCAGGCGCAGGTGCGGGCTGTCGTCGACCGGCCCACGAAACATGCCGGTCCGGACACCTTCGCTGCGCAGCATGCTCCAGAAGACGGCGGTTCCCCGCGTTCCATGCTGACTCGGATCGAGCCGATGCAGCCACGACGTCTCGTTTTCGACGACGGTGCCGTCGGGTTGCAGCCAGCGCAGTCCTTCGAAACCGACATCGGCTGCCTGGCCGAAATTGTGATTGCTCTCACCCGGACCGGCATGGGTGACACCGCGTCCGCTTGTGAGCAATTCGTACTGCCGCTGGAAAGTACGGCGGTCGCCATCGCGACAGACTCCGATGGCAATGCCATAGCACTCGAACACGCGATCCATCAAAGTCCGGACCCTGGCTCGGAAACGCTCCTCGAAAGTCATTTGATTGACGCTCGCGACACGCGCGGCGCGCACGGCTGGCAATGCGGCGGCATAGACGAATTTGCTTCCCGCCAGAACCCGGAGATCGGCGAACTCGGGCGGCACCACAGCGACCATCTTGGTCCAGGTGGCATCTCCGGGCGTCACCAGTCCCGCCGTCGCTCCGCTCACGTTCCGGGAAGCATTGCCGCTGGCATCGACGAACACATTGTCGAATTGGAACTGCTGAATGGCGGCCTTGGTTATGCCGCCGTAACCGCCGTCGATGGTTCCGTTCAGCTACTTGGGCTGTTTCGGAGCAAGTATTGCCGGGCGCGCCGTCAATAGGAGAATCGCCTGAACCAGGGCGGTATCGTGGCGGGCATTGATGCCACCATCGCCGACTGTTCCGGATAGTGTCTGCATGCTGTCTCCCGAAGATCGAGCGGTCGGTGACTCACTCGCCGCAGGCGAAGTCCAATGACTTTTCGACAGGCTTGCCGGCGCGCAAGCCGACTATCGTCGCACTCAGGCGGACCGGCTTGCAGCCGTCTTGATGGAACATGAATGCCAGGTAACCCTTGCCCTGATCGTTCAGCACCGGGATTGTCTGCGATTGGTCAATCGCCTTCGCGGTTCGTCCGACGTCCCTGGCCACCAGCCGCACTGCGTACTTCGTGCTCGGCCCGAAGAAGCCGGAGTAGGTAGCTCCGGCTGTCCCCGAGACTTCGATGATCACCAGCGCAGCGTTGCTCGCGCCGGGACCGGCGATGGTGTTCCAGAGTTCGCCGAACTTGGGATCGAGAATGTCGTCGGACCATGCCGCGGTCTTGTTCTGGAACAAGTGCACCCGGACCTGGCTGATCGCCGGCGCAGCGGCGGCGGGGTCGGCATCTCCGCCCTGCGCGCAAAATGCCGCCCGTGCGGCGACGAGAAGCACCCATAGAACCACACACATTCTCATCGGCCTCACCCCTGGCAATCTTGCGCCCCGAAACGGAGCGGCATAGGAAAGTCATTCGTTATGCCCCATGACAAATGACAAATGACGCCTCAGGGACATTGCCCCGGGGATGATTCGTTGTCAATGGAAGCCACCGGCCGGAAAAGAAAAAGGGCGGCCGCAGCCGCCCTTTCCTGTTGCCGCCGTGACCGGCAGCGCGGGCAGGGATTCGATGCCGACCGTTACCGTGCCCAGTCGTTACGCACCAGGCGATTGAGGATGCCCGGATCGACAAGATCGGGCGGCTCCGCTTCTCCCGCAAGCGAGCCTTCCAGTGCCTCTACCTTTGGCTCCAGTGCGCGTAGGCGAGCCAGTCGCGCGCCTTCGTATAGAAGCAGGAGCGGCAAGTCGGGCGGCAAGTAGGGGCCGATGAACTCGGCGTGCTCCTCCATGTCCAGCCAGAGCCAGGTTTCTTCCGGCGCGGCCTCTTGCGCACGGGTATCGAAGATGGGACGGAAGGTTCGGCACTTCTCGCACCAGCCATCGGCACCCAGGACGACGATCAGGCGGGCCGTGGGACTGCTCAAGCGCTGCGCCAGTTCGCGCGCATCGCTCCATGGATCGAGCGGCCGGTTCATACCTTGATCGCTGTCCGCAGGGCGGCCGTTTGCGTCTGTTGAACCTGGGCTCTGGCGCGGATGTTGGGCGCCAGGGCCGGCAGCGTCATGCGCAGATACTGCGCGGTAATGGCGCGTATTGCCTGCGGCTGGTCGCCGAGAATCTCTGCGGCAAAGGCGGCCGTCAGTTCCTTGCCCAGGAGCGTGCGGACGCCCGGTGTAGTTGTCGCCTTGTAGTTGCGAATCGCCGCTGCGTTGGGCACCGGCAGACCATTGTCGGCATCGAGGCGGGCATCGGTGATCGGGCCGCGATCTGACGCTGCTTCCGGTTCGGGCAAGGTGAACCTCGCCGTTTCCAGGTCGACACCGGTCAGTGTCTGCCATACCCAGCCGGCATAGCGGGCCGTTTCCGGGTCGGCCATGGCGACCAGAATGCGATCCAGATGGGTAGTGTCGCCGTGGTAGAGCGCGAAGGTCAGGCCGACTCGGGGCGGCAGGTACTCGAAGAGGGCCGGCAGGTCCGCGTGCCCGATCGGCGCCAGCCAGGCAAGATAGCGCGTCCACCGGTTCAGGCGGCGCGTCGCCTGCATGCGATACCAGCCGGTTGACTCGCGGTGGATCCCCGCTTGCAACGCAACGCACTTCCACATCGCGGCGCCGGCTTCGCCCGGCTCGGGCATGGTGGACAGGGCGATGGCCGCCTCGGCGCGCACCGCCAGATCGTCATCCTGCAAGGCATCGTGCAGGAACGGCACGGAGAATTCCGGTTTCAGTCTGGCCAGTACCCGGCAGGCGGCGGCGCGGATGAACGGCACCGGCGAGGCTAGAAATTCGGGCATCGGGGTCGCGAGGGCGCTGGCCGATTCGGGGCCGAGCAGCGCCAGGGCGCGCAAGGCGGCCACTTGTACCGGGATGTCTGCCTCCGATCCAGTCCAGCGGTTGATCATCGGCGCCGAGACGTCGCGCGGCAGCCACGCGAGTGCGGAAATCACGCCGCGTAGGAGGGCGTCGGGCTGTTTCTGCAGGTAGCCGGCCAACACCTTCAACGCTTCGTCTTCGGGGTGCTGGCTGGCGAGCCAGCTGCAGACGAAGGTTTCGCCAGGCTTCTTCCAGCGCTCCAACGCAGCGAAGGCGGGCTGAATACCCGCCGGCCCGGCGATCGCCAGACCTTCGAGATGGGCGTCGAGGCGCTCGTTGAATTGGCGATAGCGGGCCGGCGTGAGGCGGAACGAGGCAGCGGACTGGTCGAGCTGCATCCAATAGAAGGCGGCGTCGCTGGCGTGGCGGGCGATCAAGGCCGGGATAACATCGAATGCGGCCGGGCTGTTCATGCGGACCGTCCACTCGCGCTCTTGGTGGCTGTGGAATATGGAAACGGCGTGTTCACACTAGGGGAACGTTGCGCCGCTTGCTTGCGGTTCGGATCTCTCAACCAACTGCTCTGTGCCTGAATCACGGGCGAAAGTCAGATGAGACAACCGGAAGTGCCAAGTCTTGACCACGGGCGAAGAGACGGTCCCATCCACCCGCACCCAATACTTGCCTTCGCTCGCCGCATCAAACACTTCGTCATCCTCGGCGTTGGCGAGAATCGCCAAGGACGCCACCACATTGCCTTTCACAAATACCGGGGTGCAGCCGAAACTGACGACATTGCATTTCAGATCGCCAAAGACGAAGACACCGCTCAGATTATCCGTGTACAGCGACCGACAGGTCAGATTGCCGCGGAAGATGAGCAGGCGATTCTCCAAGGCAGCCCGAGCGAGCGCTGATCCTGCATCCTGGACGTACTTGATGATGGATATGTCGTCGTCGATGGTGACGTCACCGTCAAAGACGAT
>JBGOZF010000131.1:0-8160 GCA_041480065.1 Rhodocyclaceae bacterium | reverse complement strand
ATATGCCGGCGCGTGCCGGCAAGACCCGCCGCGCCGCCGCCGAGGCTGCTGCCGCATAGAATTCTCGCTGTTGCCGTAGACAAGAAACAAGAAAGCCCCGTCGGGCGTTTGCCGACGGGGCTTTCGTCTTCCCAGCACTGCGATCGCGCCGCCGCAGTGGGTATTTCCGTCCGGATTCGAATACCGATATGATTAGGCCTCGATACGTGCCTGGCGACCCACACCGGGCCATTGCGTTTTGCTGATGAGCAGGGAGGTGGTCGGTGTTTCTGTTGATCGGGTACGTGATAGTACTGGCCGCCTCGGTCGGCACGTTTGCGGTGCACGGCAGCCTGGCCGCCCTGTTCGTTCCCATGGAGTACCTGGCCATCGCCGGCCTGACGATCGGCGGATTCATTGCCGGCAACGGCGTCAAGGCGATCAAAGCGACGCTGTCCGCTATCCCTACGGTACTGAAGCCATCGACCGTCAGCAAGGCCTTGTACATGGATCTCTTCGCCATGCTCTACGAGATTCTGGCCAAGGTGCGCAAGGAAGGGCTGATGTCCATCGAGGGCGACATCGACAACGTCGAGAACAGCCCGCTGTTCGCCAAGTATCCGAGCATTGCCGCCGATCATCATGTGATCGAGTTCATGACCGACTACCTGCGCATGATGGTGGGCGGCAACCTCAACGCCTTCGAGATCGAGAACCTGATGGATATCGAGATCGAGACCCACCACGAAGAGGCGCATCAGCCGGCTCACATCATGGCGAAGCTGGCGGATGCCCTGCCGGCCTTCGGCATCATCGTCGCCGTGATGGGGGTGGTGAACGTCATGGGCTCGGTCGGCGAACCGCCGGCGGTACTGGGCCGCATGATCGGCGGTGCGCTGGTCGGCACTTTCCTTGGCATCCTGATTTCCTACGGTTTTGTATCGCCGATCGCCACGCAGCTCGAACAGAAGGCCGAAGAGGGCGGCAAGATCTACGTTTGCATCAAGGTGGTGCTGTTGGCGAGCATGAACGGCTACGCGCCGCAAGTTGCCGTTGAATTCGGCCGCAAGGTGCTGCTGTCGACAGACCGGCCGACTTTCATGGAACTGGAAAGCGAAATCAAGGCCCGCAAGCACAAGTGACGGGGGAGCGCCATGAGCGACGATAGCCAGCAGCCGATAGTCGTCAAGCGCATCAAGAAGGGTGGCGGCGCGGCCCACGGCGGTGCCTGGAAGATCGCCTACTCCGACTTCGTCACGGCGATGATGGCCTTCTTCCTGCTCATGTGGTTGCTCGGGTCTACCACCAAGGCCGACCTCAAGGGTATCGCCGACTATTTCCAGACACCCTTGAAAATCGCGCTGTTCGGCGGTTCGGGGTCCGGCGACTCATCGTCGGTGGTTCAGGGCGGCGGCGAGGACTTGACCCGGACCTACGGCCAGGTCAAACAAGGCGAGACCGCGACCGAGAAGAAGACCATCAACCTGCAACGCCTGAAGGAAGATTACGAGCGCGTCGAGCGTCAGAAGCTGCAAACCCTGAAGAACGACCTGGAAGTGCTGATCGATGCGACCGCCAGCCTCAAGCAGTTCAAGAACCAGTTGCTGCTCGACCTGACGACCGAAGGGTTGCGCATCCAGATCGTCGACGAGAAGAACCGACCGATGTTCGACTCGGCAAGTTCCGAACTCAAGCCATATACCCGCGACATCCTGCGTGAAATGGGCAAGGCACTCAACAAGGTGGAGAACCGCATCAGCCTCTCCGGACATACCGACGCCACACCTTACGCCGGTGGCGATCGCGGCTTCGGCAATTGGGAGCTTTCCACCAACCGCGCCAACGCTTCGCGACGCGAACTTGTTGCGGGTGGTATGGCGGATGACAAAATCATACGGGTTGTCGGACTGGCCTCAACTGTGCTATATGACAAGCAGGACCCGCACAATCCGATCAACCGGCGCATCAGCATCGTGGTGCTGAACAAGCGAACCGAGGAGGCAATTCTGCGTGATGGCAGCGTGACTGAGATGGATGGCGCAGATGCGGCGGCGGAGCCTGGGGCGACTGGAGCGCCCGATCCGACTGCGGCCGTTCCCCCCGGGCCGAAGACACCCTAGCCCGAACAATTCACCAGACCAGCCCGAAAGCTGGCGGAAAACATGATGAACAGAGAGAGCTGCGGCGACGACGGCCGAATTCAATTTGCACCGCCTGCATGGGCGGGCGCTAGCGGTCGATATGCGGCATCGTCGCGCTTCCGCTTCTCGCCGACAGGCGAAGTCATTGGCTCGGGGCGGGAGGCGCGAATCTGCTCGCGTTTCATCTCGCCACCGTTCCATGATTCGATGAGATATTCCGGCTGACGGCACGGAATGGCGACCATGAACTTCGGCAAATTTCTCGTTGTCGGCCTGGCATGGACCGTGGCGACCGTCGCCGGCTTCCTGCTGTTCTCCTCGCTTGGCCAATCGGCTGCGATCGCGCTGCTCGTTGTCGCTTTCATAACTGCCGGTTGGGTGGTTGCTGCGCTGATGGCCAACGGCAAAGTTCGCGCGCATGCCGCCGGCGATACGGCCGCCGGCCAGCAATCGCAGTTGACTGCACAGTTCTCGGATCTGCTCGACGAATGCGTCCGCCAATGTTCCAGCCAGTTCTCCGCCATCAAAGGCGACGTCGTGCGGGTTCAGAGCCTGCTGACCGACGCCGTCGGCAAATTGACGAGCAGTTTCGAGGGCATGAACCGACTGACCGACGAGCAGCGGCAAACCACCATCGAGGTGACCGGTGCGGCTGGTGATGCCGAGAGCGTCAAACAGTTCAACGAATTTGTCGGCAATACCACGAAAGTCATGGGCCAGGTGGTGGACAACATCGTCGGCAACAGCAAAGTGGGGATGGAATTGGTCGAAATGACCGATGACATCGCCAGGCACACACGTCACGTTCAGAGCATTCTGTCCCAGATCGGGTCGATCGCCAAGCAAACCAACATGCTGGCCCTCAATGCGGCCATCGAGGCGGCGAGGGCGGGCGAGGCGGGCCGGGGCTTCGCCGTCGTTGCTGACGAAGTACGCGATCTGTCCGGGCGTACGACACAGTTCAGCCAGCAGATCAACGCCGTGATGGAGACGATGCAGAGGGCAGTGCATCAGACCGAGCAGGCGATTCAGCGCATGGCCGGGCAGGACATGACCTTCGCGCTCGAATCCAAAATGCGTGTGGAGGAAATCATTCACACCATGGAAGGGCAGAACGAAGTTCGCAACGCTGCGATCAACCGTTTGTCGGACGGATCGGTTCTGCTCACCGAGCAGGTAAATCGGGCGGTGACCGCGCTTCAATTCCAGGACATTGGCTCGCAGGCGATGGGGCACGTCCTGCGGCGGCTGGCGGCGCTCCAGGATATCCTGGGTGAACTTGATCAACTCAGCCAAGGGCTGCGCGGCAAGGTCGGCGGCAACGATATCGCCGCAGTCGGCGCCTCCCTGCGCGAAGAGACCGCAAGAATGGCTTCCAGTTTCAAGCAGATGGAGAATCTGAGCACCAGCAACCCGGTGGAACAACAGGCCATGAGCCACGGCGATATCGAACTCTTCTAGGAGCACGAGAAAATGGCAAAGACGATTCTCGCGGTTGACGATTCGGCCTCCATCCGGCAGATGGTTGCATTTACCCTGAAGAGCGCAGGCTACGAAGTCGCCGACGCCGTCGATGGTCAGGACGGCCTCGACAAAGCCAAGGCCAAGTCCTATAACCTGATTCTCTCGGACCAGAACATGCCGCGCATGGACGGCTTGACGCTGATCAAATCGCTGCGCGCGCTGCCTCAGTACAAGACAGTGCCGATCCTCATTCTGACGACGGAATCCTCCGATGCCATGAAGCAGCAGGGCAGGGCGGCGGGGGCAACCGGCTGGCTGGTCAAGCCCTTCGATCCGCAGAAGCTGGTGGAGGTAGTCAAAAAAGTAATCGGCTGAGCCGACGCCAGCCCCAACGAGAGGAAGATGCCATGAGCATCGACATGAGCCAGTTTTACCAAGTCTTCTTCGATGAGGCTGCGGAACACCTGGCCTCGATGGAAACCCAGTTGCTGGAGATCGATCTTGTCGCCCCTGACTCCGAGCAACTCAATGCCATTTTTCGTGCCGCCCATTCGATAAAGGGGTCGGCGGGGACTTTCGGCTTCACCGACATGGCCGATGTCACCCATGTCCTGGAGAACCTGCTCGACCGCATCCGCAAAGGCGAGTTGGCCTTGCGCGAGGAGATGATCGACGCCTTCCTCGCCGCCGGCGATGTCCTGAAGACACTGCTTGCGGCCCATAAAGGCGAGGGCGAAGCGGATCCTGCGGCTGTGGATGCCACTTGCGCCCGTCTGCGTGCCCTCACCGGCAACGGCGCCGCGCGCAAGACCGTGCGGGCGGCGGAGGCACCCGCCCCGAGCGATATGGATGGCTATGACATCCACTTTGTCATCGACGGCGAGCCGGAATCGCACAAGGGCACGCTGGATAGCCTGATGGCCGAACTTGGGCAGCAAGGTGCGGCCAGGCTGGTGTCCGTTGCGCCGGCCGCCGGACAACCCTACCGGGTCGAGATTTTCGGCCACCCTGATGCAGAACAATTGCGGAACGTGCTTGAGTTCGTCGCCCGCAGCGAAAGCATCCGCATTCAACGGTTTGGCGCGCCGCCGGCAGCGGAATCGCCGGATGGTGCCTATGGCTTCTTCGAACCACTGAAGCCTGTCGAGGCGGTGCCGACTGCCGAGGAAGGCGATGGTTATGGCTTCTTCGACAGTACGCCGGTGCCGCAGGCTGCGGCCTCGCCGCCGCCAGTATTGGAGACGGCCGCCGCGCCGGTTGCAGAGAAGGCGGGCGACAGGGGCAACAAACCCGTAATGGCCAAGGCTGGCAGCGACACGACGATCCGTGTCGGCGTCGAGAAGGTCGATCAGTTGATCAACCTGGTGGGCGAACTGGTGATTACACAGGCGATGCTGCTGCAGTCCGCGACCGGCGTCGATCCCGTTCAGTACGAGCGGCTGCATAGCGGCCTCGGACAACTGGAGCGCAACTCACGCGATCTTCAGGAAGCGGTGATGTCCATCCGCATGATGCCGATCTCCGTGGTCTTCTCGCGCTTTCCGCGCGTGGTGCGCGAAATGTCCCAGAAGATGGGCAAGAAAGTCGAACTGAAACTGGTCGGCGAAGGAACCGAACTCGACAAGAGCCTGATCGAACGCATTACCGATCCCCTGACGCACCTGGTCAGGAACAGCCTCGACCACGGCATCGAGATGCCCGAGTTGCGCAATGAGAAGGGCAAGCCCGAGGTCGGCACGATCACGCTCAGGGCCTACCACCAGAGCGGCAACATCGTCATCGAGGTCGGCGACGACGGTGCCGGGCTCGATCGCCAGAAGATCCTGGCCAAGGCCAGGGAGAAAGGCCTCGCCGTCGACGACCAGATGACCGACCAGGAAGTCTGGCAGCTCATCTTTGAAGCCGGTTTCTCGACTGCCGACGTGGTTACCGAGGTTTCCGGGCGCGGCGTCGGCATGGACGTCGTGAAGCGGAACATCCACGCCATGGGCGGCCGCGTCGACATCGAGTCCGCATTCGGCGTCGGTACCCGCATGACGGTTCGTCTGCCGCTTACACTGGCCATTCTGGACGGCATGTCGGTCGCAGTGGCCGGCGAGACCTACATACTGCCGCTTGGTTACGTTGTCGAATCGCTGCAAGCCCAGCCCGAGATGACCAAGAGTATCTCCGGCGTCAGGAAACTCCTGTTCGTCCGCGGCGAGTATGTGCCGGTGGTGGTCCTGCATGAAGTCTTCGGCGTATCCGGTGCCATCACCGATTACGAGCGCGGCATCATGGTCATCATCGAAGCCGACGGTGCCAAGGCGGCTCTGTTCGTCGACGCCCTGGTCGGCCAGCAGCAAGTAGTGATCAAGAGCCTGGAAGCCAACTACCGCAAGGTGGCGGGCGTTTCCGGCGCCACCATCATGGGCGACGGCCATGTGGCGCTGATTCTCGACGTGGCGGTGCTGGCGGCCATGGCACGCAATGCCATGCCGGCGGCCGCCTGACAACAGGAGACCGAAGATGCAGGAACTGACCCAAGCGAGAGCCGAGCATACCGAAGAGTCCGGTTTGACCCAGGAATACCTGACCTTTACCCTCGGTCACGAGGAGTACGCCATCGACATCCTGAAGGTGCAGGAGATCCGGGGCTACGAACAACCGACGACCATCGCCAATGCGCCACCCTTCATCAAGGGCGTGATCAACCTGCGCGGCACCATCGTGCCGATTGTCGATCTGCGCATCAAGTTCCAGGTCGGCAAGGCGGAATACACGCCGATCACGGTCGTGATCATCCTCAACATCGGTCACCGCATCGTCGGTGTCGTGGTCGACGGGGTGTCCGACGTCATCACCATGGCGGCGAGCCAGATCCGCCCGGCGCCGGAGTTTTCGGCGGCAGTGGATACGCGCTACATAAACGGACTCGCGACGCAGGACGAACGCATGCTTATCGTCATCGACATCTCGCGCCTGATGCTGTCGGCCGACATGGCGCTGATCGATGAAGCGGTGGTGGCCTGAGCGAGCACGGGCGAACCGGGTCTTGACGGCGGTGATTGCGCGTCCTTCCATGGTGCAACGAGGGCTCGGTAGACACAGATAAACAGGTAGGTACTCAACGAGAGAGGTGACCAAAATGACCGTGAAACAACGCTTGATGCTTCTGATCGCCAGTGCTGTTGTTGGTTTGGTGCTGGTGGCCGGTATCGGGACATACCAGATCGGCCGCGTGTTCACGGCCGCCAATTTCGCCAACGACAATACCGTACCGGCATTGATGGCGTTGGACAAGATCAGCGGGGGCTTTGCAAGTACCCGCATGGGCATTTACCGCCATGTGTTCATGGCTACCGACGCTGCCAAGCTGGCCGACAGCGACCGCATGCTCGAAGAAGCCGGTCGCGAGTTTCAGGCAGGCCTGAAGGAGTACGAGCCTACCATCGTCGACAGCGAGGACAAGCGACGCTTCGACAACGTTTCCGCCCTCTACAAGGACTATGCCGTCGGGATGGCGCCGCTGCTCGAAGCCTCGCGTGCCAATAGAAAGGCCGAGGCCGCGGAGAAGATCCCGCCGTTGGCTGGCAAGGGGAAGGAACTGACTGAGGCCATCAATGAATACGTTACCTACAACGTCGACCTTGGCAAGAAAGCGGCGATGGAGGCCAAGGAGAGCGAACACACCGCGATCATCCTCTCGGTCGTCATCTCCGTGCTCGCCATCGCAGCGGCGATTGTCATCGGCTTGTTCATCCTGCGCGTGCTGATGCGCCAGTTGGGTGGCGAGCCGGCGTATGCGGCGGAGATTGCCAGGAAGATCGCCGACGGCGATCTCAGCACCGACATCCCGCTGGCGGCGGGCGATACCAGCAGCCTGATGTCGGCCATGAAGCAGATGACGGCAGCCATTCAGTCGATGGTGTCCGATGCCGCCACGCTCGCCCGAGCCGCGGTGGACGGCAAGTTGGCGACACGGGCGGAGGCGGGCAAGCACCAGGGCGATTTCAAGAGGATCGTCGAGGGAGTCAATCAGACCCTTGATGCCGTCATCGGGCCGTTGAACGTTGCGGCCGACTACGTCGAGCGCATTTCCAAGGGCAACATACCGCCGAAGATTACAGATACCTACAACGGTGACTTCAACACCATCAGGAACAACCTCAACACCTGCATCGACGCAGTCAACAAGCTGGTGGCCGATGCCATGATGCTGTCGCAGGCCGCCGTGGCCGGTAAGCTCGAGACCCGGGCCGATGCGACCCAGCACCAAGGCGACTTCAGGAAGATCGTCGAGGGCGTCAACGAGACCCTGGACAACGTGGTCGGTCCGATCAACGAGGTGCAGCGCATCCTCGGTGCCCTCGCCAAGGGTGACCTGACGCAGCGCATCGACGGCAACTACCAGGGCGCCTTTGCCAAGCTGCAGGACGATTCCAACACGACGGTGGCCCGCTTGCAGGAAGTGGTGGGCCGGATCAAGGAGGCGACGGAAGCGATCGACACGGCGGCGAAGGAGATAGCGGCGGGGAACCAGGACCTGTCGAGCCGGACGGAAGAGCAGGCGAGCAGCCTGGAAGAGACGGCGAGT
>JBGOZF010000130.1:0-8665 GCA_041480065.1 Rhodocyclaceae bacterium | reverse complement strand
GTTCAGTCATGTCGTTCTCCTCGTCAATTCGGGAACATTCCCGAAGGACAGGATCGAACAACTGAAACACCTGAAATGCAAAACGCGGCAGTGGATCGCCCCACCACCGCGTCAGCGGTTTAGTTCAACGTGAAGTAGACGTCATCGCTTGTTTCCATCTATGGAGATATGTTTCCATGGGTGGGTATGGGTGTCTATTAGTGGCCATGTGGGATGCCCATTAGTGGGTGGGTTTTGCCAGTCGGCTTTTCAGCCTCAGGGTGCGCACGGCGGGGGCGGAAACCCGCCACAGTTTGCGCTTGGGGTCCCAGCGGCGGCCGGCGGCTTTGACTTTCTGGCGCAGTTCGGCTTCGTCGAAGCCGATGCGCACCCATCGTTCGGCCGGCTCGGCCTGGCGCTTGGTTGCCGGCCGGCGTTCGACCACCAGTTCGATCGTGGTGAAGCGGGCGCTGCCGTCGGCGGTTTCGCGGTAGCGCACGCAGACCAGGTCCTTGCCGTAATGCTGCTGCAGCCGGCGGGTGCCGGCGGCGCCCGGAGCCAGACGCTTGGTGACGACGGTGGTGGCCAGCTCGGCGGCCTCGGTGGCCGTCGGGTAGGACCGGAACAGGCTGTCCCGCATTATCTTCTCCCCTGGACGCCGCTGCCGGCGCCATGACGGCAGCTTACGCCAGCGCGGCTGCGGGCGCAACGGCCGTGGGTGGAAACCCGCAGGATCTTCGGGTTCCGCGATGCGCGCCGATCCGCCTCTGGCGGGCTTTGCCGCCGGCGCGGTGCTATGACGGCTGGCCGTCGGGGTCGATGATGTAGCGGTTGCGGCCGGAGTTCTTGGCGACGTAGAGGGCGGTGTCGGCGCGGGCGAACCAGTCGGCGACGGACTCCTCGGGACGCAGGGTGGCGGCGCCGATCGAGATGGTGATCGGCCGGCCGTAGGGAGCGGCGATGGTTTCGGCCACCTTGTTGCGGAGCTTCTCGGCCAACAGCTTCAGCCGGCCCGGCTGCGTTGCGGGCACGCGGATGACGAACTCCTCGCCGCCGTAGCGGTAGAGACGGTCGCCCTTGCGAATGTTGTTCTCGAGCAGGCGGGCGAGGGCGATCAGCACCTTGTCGCCGGCCAAGTGGCCATGACGGTCATTGACGTCCTTGAATTCGTCGAGATCGAGCACGAGGACCGCGTAGCCGCGGCCTTCGCGCTTGAACACTTCGCGCGCGCGTTCGAGGTCGTCGATTAGCGTGCGGCGGTTGTAGATGCCGGTCAGCGGATCCTTGGCGGCCAAGGTCTCGAGCTGGCTGCGCTGAATCGCGGAGCGAAAGGCGAAGGCGTAGCTCAAGAGGGCGCAGACGACGGCGGTGGCGAAGAATGAGGCGGCCTCGACGGCGGTTCCGACATGGGCGCCGGTCAGCGGCAGGCTGAGCAGGGCGATCAGGGCAATGCCCAGGGCAAGCCTGCGATCGACCAGGAAGAAGTTGGCGACGATGGTCGGATAGAGCCAGTGCCGGCCGGCGTCGCCCATGACATGGGTGGCGATCACGGCCATGACGCCAAGGAAGTAGGCGGCAAAGAGGCTGGTGCCGCGGGTGTTGCCGGTCCGCCAGGCGTATGCGAGGCCGCCGAGGATGCCGGCCAGGATCACCAGGTCTACGCCGAGCGCCAGCCACTGTCCGTTGAGCGCGCGCAATACCGCAAAGGGAGCGATTCCCAGCAGCGAGATCGTCCCCAGCAGGGTGAGGATGGCGAGCTGGAAGTCGTTGCGCAATCGGTACTTGATCAATCGCATATCCATGCGCCGATTCTACGGGAGCGGCCGCGGGTGCCATTCGGGTAGACTGCCGGGATTCGTTTCCTTTGCCTTCCCGATGAGCCCTGACTTGTCCCTGTTGCTCGCCTTCGTTGCCGGCCTGGCGCTCGGCGGGCTGGCGGTGTTCTGGCTGCTCGGTGAGCGGCGGCGTGCGGCCGAGGCGGCGCGCGCCGGCCTCGTCGATGCATTCAAGGCGCTCTCTTCGGATGCGCTGGAGCGCAACAATCGGCGCTTTCTCGAGTTGGCCGGGCAGGCGCTCGGCCGCGAGCAGGAGGTGGCCCGCAGCGAGCTGGAGCGGCGAGCGCAGGCAATCGGCGAGTTGGTGACGCCGATGAAGAGTTCGCTGGAGAAGTTCGAGCAGCACATCGCCGGCATCGAGAAGTCGCGCATCGACGCCTACGCCACGCTCAGCCAGCAAGTTCGCTCGCTGGCCGAGTCGCAGGGCCAGTTGCGTACCGAGACCGCCAATCTGGTCAAGGCGCTGCGGGCGCCGCAGACGCGCGGCCGCTGGGGGGAGATGCAGTTGAAGCGCGTCGTCGAGATGGCCGGCATGCTCGACCATTGCGACTTCTTCGAGCAGGAGAGCACCGACACCGAAGAGGGCCGCCTGCGGCCGGACATGATCGTGCGGCTGCCCGGCGGCAAGAACATCGTCGTCGATGCCAAGGCGCCGCTGGCGGCCTACCTGGATGCGCTGGAGGCAGACGACGAGGGCCTGCGCCGGCGCAAGCTGGCCGATCACGCGCGCCAGGTGCGCGACCACTTGACCAAGCTCGGCCGCAAGGCTTACTGGGAGCAGTTCCAGCCCTCGCCCGATTTCGTGGTGCTGTTCCTGCCCGGCGAGACCTTCTACTCTGCGGCGCTGGAGGCCGATCCGTCGCTGATCGAGGCCGGCGTCGACAGCCGCGTCATCCTGGCCACGCCGACGACGCTGATCGCGCTGCTGCGCGCCGTCGCCTACGGCTGGAAGCAGGAGGCGCTGACCGAGAATGCCCAGCAGATCAGCGCGCTCGGCAAGGAGCTCTACGAGCGGCTGGCGACCCTGGCCGACCACTGGGCCGGCGTCGGCAAGAACCTCGGCGAGGCCGTCGGCGCCTACAACCGCGCGGTCGGTTCGCTGGAGACGCGCGTGCTGGCGACGGCGCGCAAGTTCCGCGACCTGCGGGCGGCGCCCGAGGACAAGGAGATCCGCGACCTGGCGCCGGTCGATGTCGCCGCGCGGGCTCTGCAGGCGCCGGAAATGCAGGCGGGCAGCGAGAAGGCGGACAGGCTCACGCCATGAGCCTGGCGTTGGCGACAATGGCCTCTGTCGCCGCTACGGAGGTCCGCCGCCATGTCTTATTCGCTGCATCCCGATGTCGTCGTCTTCTGGGGCACGCTGCTGCTGTGCGCCGTTGCCGCGCTGGTATAAGACCCGAAAAGGCAGTTGCACCGCAGAGGACGCAGAGGACGCAGAGGAAAACCGAAGACCTGAGTTCTCGTGCTGTTTTTGACGAGACTCGGTGTTGCCTGGCCTCAGATTGGTCTTCCTCTGCGTCCTCTGCGCCCTCTGCGGTGAATGAACTGATGTTTATAGCGGTGAGCCATGCCTGAATTCGCCGCCTGCCAACTGAACCAGTTGCCCGGCGCGGTGGTGCTGTGCGCCACGCATCGCCTGGCCCGTCATCTGTGCGCGGCGCACGACGAGGCGCGGCGGGCCGAAGGGCTTGCGCGCTGGACGCCGCTGTCGGCGCTCTCGGTGGATGCCTGGCTGGCGCAGGTGACCGACGCGGCGCTGCTCGACGGTTCGCTGGCGGCGCACGAAGTGCCGCGGCTGGCATTGTCTTCGGCGCAGGAGCGGGCGCTCTGGGAGCAGTCGATCGGGGCCGGCGACTCGGGCGACGACGCGCTGTTCGATCGCGAAGGGCTCGCGGCGCTCGCCGTCGAGGCCAACGATCTCGCCGAGACCTGGGGGCTGGCGCTGGGTATTGGTTCAGGCGAAGAGACCGACAGTTTCCTGCGCTGGCGCGCCGAGGTGCGCGCGCGTTGCGAGGCCGGGCGCTGGCTGGAGCCGGCGCGGCTGCGCGGCTGGCGCATCGGGCGTCTCGCCGCCGGGGTCGGCCGGCTGCCGGCGCGTCTGGTGTTCGCGGGCTTCGATCGCTACACGCCGCAGGAGATCGAGTTGGCCCGCGTGCTGGCGGCGCGTGGGGTGGCGGTGGCGCAACTCGAATTCGGGCGTGAGGTGGCGGTCGCAGCCACGGTGGAACTGCCGGATCGCCAGGCCGAATGCCGCGCGGCCGCGGCATGGGCCGCGCAGCACCTGGCTGCGCGAGCGGACGCCAAGCTCGCTATCGTCGTGCCGGAACTGGCGAGCCTGCGCGATGCCATCGGTGCCGCGCTCGACGATGCGCTGCATCCGCAGGCGCTGGCGCCGGCCAACGCGGAGATGGCGCGCCGCTACAACTTCTCCCTCGGTTTGCCGCTGGCGCGCTGGCCGGTGGTCGACGCGGCGCTGCGGCTGCTGCGTTTCGCGGCCGGGCCGCGGCGCATCGCCCAGGCCGAGCTGGCGAAGCTGCTTCACTCGCCTTACTGGTCGGCGGTGGGCGCGGCGCTCGATGCCCGCGCCCGGCTCGATGTGCGCGTGCGCGAGTTGCTGGCGCCGACGGTGGCGCTATCAGACGTGCTGCGCCTGGCGCGCCGGCTGCGCGAACGCGGCCTGCCGCTGGCGGCTGCCATCGGCCATCTCGAAGCCGTGCAGGGTGCGAGCGCGCAATCCGGCAAGGAGCGGCCATCCGCCTGGGCCGGCATACTCGCCTACTTGCTCGACGTGGCCGGCTGGCCGGGAGAACGCACGCTGTCGAGCCACGAATGGCAAGCGGTGGCGGGTCTGCGTGAGACCCTGGCGGGCCTTGCAACGCTCGATGCCGTGCTCGGCAAGATTGGCTTTGCCGAAGCCGTGCGCCAGGCGCTGCGCCTGTGCCGCGAGCGCGTGTTCCAGCCGCAGACCGAGGGGCGGCCGGCGGTCGAGGTGCTGGGGCCGCTGGAAGCCGCCGGCGCCCAGTTCGACGCCGTCTGGGTGATCGGGATGAACGACGACGTCTGGCCGCCGGTGCCGCGGCCCAACCCGCTGCTGCCGGCCGTCTTGCAGCGCCGCGCCGGTTCGCCCAATGCCGGTGCCGAGGTGCAGCTCGAATATGCCCGCGCCATCCACGGCCGCCTGCTGAAGAGCGCGCCCGAAGTGATGTTCTCGTGGGCGAAGCGCGAGGGCGACCGGCCCCTGCGCGTGAGTCCGCTGCTGGCCGGGCTGCCGGTGCTGGCCGCGCCGGCGGCGGTGCCGTCGCCGGTCGAGGCGCAGGCGGGCAGCGGGCGGGTCGAAACCCTCGACGACAGCCGGGCGCCGCCGCTTGCCGAGGGCGAGAAACTCGGCGGCGGCGTCGGCTTGTTGCGCGCGCAGGCGGTTTGTCCGGCCTGGGCCTTCTATCGTTACCGGCTGGGTGCCAAGGCGCTCACGGAGCCGGTCGAGGGGCTGGATGCAGCGGCCCGCGGCACGCTGCTGCATCGGGTGATGGAACGTTTCTGGCGCGGTCGCGATAGCGCGGGCCTCGCGGCGATGAGCGGAAGCGATCGGCAACTGGCGGTGGCCGAGGCGGTGGTCGGCGCCATGTCCGCCTTCAACGATGCTCGCGAACTGCCGCTGTCGCCGCGCTTCACGGTGCTGGAGCGCGAGCGGCTGACGCGGCTGCTGTTGAACTGGGTGGAACTGGAACTCGAACGGCCGCTGCCGTTCTCGGTGCTCGCCTGCGAGCAGTCGACCGAGGCCGACATCGAGGGCCTCAAGGTCGATGTCCGCGTCGATCGCGTCGACGCGCTGGCCGATGGCCGGCAGGTGATCCTCGACTACAAGACCGGCCGCAATCTCAAGGTGTCCGACTGGCAGGGCGAGCGCATCGTCGAGCCGCAGTTGCCGGCGTACGCAGCGTATGCGTCAACCGAGGCTCCAGTGGCCGTCGCTTTTGCGAAGGTACGCGACGATGGCTGCGCGTTCGTCGGCCTCGGCGCCGAGGCGGGCCTGCTGCCGGGCATGAAGGCCGACGACGACTGGCCGGCCACGCTGGCCGCCTGGCGCGCCGCGATCGGCGCCATCGCCCGCGAAATCCGCGCGGGCGAAGCGGGCGTGCGCATCGCCGACGAGAAACAGCTTCGCTACTGCGAAGTGCTACCGCTGCTGCGCCTGCCCGAGTACCGCGCGCAGAGGGAGAGGCGATGACAGGCGTAAGACCTCTTTCACCGCAGAGAGGGCAGAGAGCGCAGAGAGCGCAGAGGAGAACAAGTCATACGACTCGCTTTTCTCTGCGTTCTCTGCGGTGAACGAATTTTGGTTTGCCTCATGAACGAAGCCCTCATCGAACTCGACACCCAGGCCCGGCGGCGTGCACTGGAGCCGGGGTCGTTCATTGTCGAGGCGCCCGCCGGTGCCGGCAAGACCGAGCTGCTGACGCAGCGTTTCCTGATGCTGCTGGCGCGGGTCGATGAACCGGAAGAGATCGTCGCCATCACCTTTACCAACAAGGCGGCGGCGGAGATGCGCAACCGCATACTCGAAAGCCTGGAAGTCGCCGCCGGAGGCGTGCCACCGGAACAGCCGCACAAACGCATCACCTTCGAGCTGGCGCGCGTGGCGCTGGAGACCGCCGGGCGCCGCGGCTGGGGCCTGCTCGATCATCCGGGGCGGCTGCGCGTCACCACCATCGACGCCTTCTGCGCCGGCCTGGCGCGGCAGATGCCGCTCCTGTCGCGCTTCGGTTCGCAGCCGCGCCTTGCCGAGGATGCCGGACGGCACTACGACGAGGCGGCGCGGCGTGCGCTGTCCTGGCTCGACGAAGAAGCGCCGCAGGCCGAGGTCGTCGCCACTGCGCTGGCGCATCTTGGCAACGATGCCGGTCGCCTGGCGAGCCTGCTGGCGCAGATGCTGGCCCGGCGCGACCAGTGGCTGCGCCACGCGCTGGCCGGCCGCTCGCGCGAGGAGGCGCAGGCCGGGCTGGCGGCGCTCGTGAAGCGCGATCTCGAACGCGTGGCCAGGGAGATTCCGTCGCGCGTGCAGGAAGCGCTGATGGCGGTCGCCCGCTATGCCGCCGGCAACCTGGCCGACGATCACGCGCTGGCGGCGTTGCGCGACTGGACTGTCGCTTTGCGACCGGAAGCGGGCGATCTGGTGCGCTGGCGCGCGCTGGCGACGCTGCTGCTGACTGAAGCCGACACGCTGCGCAAGAAGGTGGATGTGCGCCAGGGTTTCCCGGCCAAGGAGTCGAAGGCCTACCAGAAGGTGCTCATCGAAACCGCCGAGAGCCTGTCGCGCGCCGCGATTGCCGCGCTGGTGCAGGTGCGCCGCCTGCCGGCGCCGGAGTACACCCACGAGGAGTGGCAGACCGTGCAGGCGCTGGCGGCGCTGCTCGGTCTCGCGGCGGCCGAGTTGTGGACCGTCTTTCACGAGGCCGGCGAGACCGACTTCGTCGAGCTCGCCCTGCGCGCCCGGCAGGCACTGGGCTCGGATGCGGCGCCGACGGACCTCGCGCTCGCCCTCGACTACCGCATTCGCCATTTGCTGGTGGATGAGTTCCAGGACACCAGCCCGACGCAGGTCGAGCTGCTGCAAAGACTGACCGCCGGCTGGTTGGCGGACGATGGCCGCAGCCTGTTCCTGGTCGGCGACCCGATGCAGTCCATCTACCGTTTCCGCAAGGCCGACGTTGGCTTGTTCCTCGAAGTCGCGCGCCATGGCCTCGGTACGGTGCCGCTGGAGCGGCTCTCGCTCTTCCGCAATAACCGCTCCTGCCGCGCCGTGGTCGACTGGGTCAATGGCGCTTTCGCCGGCGTGTTTCCGGCCGAGGACGACGTGCCGGCCGGCGCCATCCGCTACCGCGAGTTCGCGGCGGCCCGCGAGCCTTTGCCTCACGCCGGTGTTCAGCTTCACCCGGTAGTTGTAGCCAAAGGCGGCGACGGCGGTGCCGTCGAGGCGCGAGAGGTAGTGAAGATCATCGACGTCGAACGCGTGGCCAGGAGACAGGTCGCGGTGCTGGTGCGTGCGCGCGACCATCTGGTGCCGCTGGTCGCCGAGATCCGCCGGCACAGGCCGGGTCTGCATTTCCAGGCGGTGGAGATCGAGAACCTCGCCGAGCGCCAGGTGGTGCAGGACCTGTTGGCGCTGACGCGGGCCCTGCATCATCGTGCCGACCGGGTCAGTTGGCTGGCGATCCTGCGCGCGCCCTGGTGCGGGCTTCGGCTTTCCGATCTGCATGCGCTGGCGGCCGACGATCATCAGTCGTCGATATGGAGCCTGCTGAACGATGAAGGCCGCGTGGCGCGACTCTCCGAGGACGGCCGCGCGCGCCTGCTGCCTCTGCGCGATGCGATGGACGCCGCGCTGCGTCATCAGGGTCGCAGCCGCCTGCGGCGCTGGATCGAGGGCACATGGCTGACACTCGGCGGCCCGTCCTGTCTGGCCGGCGCGGGCGACCTCGCCGATGCGCAGGCGTTTTTCGACCTCGTCGACAAGCTCGATGCCGGCGGCCGCTTCACGCCCGAGCAACTGGAACAGGAGATGGCGCGGCTCTACGCTGCCCCCGATCCGCTCGCCGACGGCAGCTTGCAGTTCATGACCCTGCACAAGGCCAAGGGGCTCGAATTCGATACCGTGATCCTGCCGGGGCTCGACAGGATCACGGGCGGCAGCGACCAGCCGCTGATGCTCTGGGAGGAGGTGATCCTCGACGGGCTGGACGAGCACCTCGTGGCGGCGCCGCTGAAGCGGCGCCACGGCGCTGCCGCCACGCAGCCAAGTCCATATGATTACCTGGGGGGACTGGAGAGCCGTCGCAGCGCCAACGAATCCC
>JBGOZF010000129.1:0-8737 GCA_041480065.1 Rhodocyclaceae bacterium | reverse complement strand
CGTCTTCGTTTCCGCCCCGCAAACCCGCATCGCGTCTAGGCAAAATGCCTCCTGCTATGATGGAATCGTGTCGGGCCAAACATTTGTCTACAACCTCCGAATGCCCGGGCAGGTTTATGATCAGGAGACGGGGCAGTTTTATAACTACCATCGGTATCTTGATCCAACGACAGGGCGCTACTACGAGTCGGACCCGGTCGGGCTGGAAGCAGGGATCAACACCTACGCCTACGCAGGATCGAATCCGTTAAGCAACATCGATCCGTTGGGGTTGTCATCTGATAACCCGTTTGGCGGATCAAGTGGATCAGGAGGATTCACGCCCGCTCCCACACCGTTCGATGTCTTTGTGCGGGGCACGGCAGCAAACAATGCGTTTGTTCAGTCTGTCCACCAGATGGCGAACGCGATTGGTCAGGGCGGTAAGCAGTGGGTAGATGATCCCCAGGCAAAAGCCGAATACGACGAATACAAGAAGAACTATCAGGAACCACCGCCGCCATTCATGGATCCATGCGAAGAGCTTAGGTGGAAACTGAAACGAGAGGAAGAGTTGCTGCGCGCCAGGCGCGCATGGGACGCGAAGTGGGCACCTGGGCGCCATGCTGGAATGAATGGAGAGATTCAGTCTCAAAACGCCATCAAGAACATCAAGGAAAAAATGAAGAAACAGGGGTGCCAATGTCCATGAAACTGACCGACGCCGAGATCTCTGAACTGCAACACAAGTATCGCCATTTGATCAACTACGAGTCGGACGATCCGGATGAGCCTATCGATCCTCTGACCTATGTTGACTCGAACGGAGATAGTCTCCTGCACATCGCCGCTCAGCTTGGCGATCTGCGAACTGTAGAGCTCCTCCTTAAGGCCGGCGTGGACGTCAATCGAATCGGTGATATGGGGAGTACCGCTTTGCACTACGCCAAGACAAAGGATGTAGCCGACTTGCTGCGGGCTTATGGCGCCTCTATCGAAATCAGAAATGAATTTGGCAAATTGCCTGGTGAAGAGCCAAAGGGGTCAGGCTCGGATTGATTTGGAATAACCCGTAAAGCCGCACCCCATCCGCCTTTGCAGGCGGGCAGCTGCAATGCCATCCGCTGGCGCCGGGACGATAGCAGTCCGCAAGGCCGTGCGACCGTTTTCGGTACAACACCGGCCAGACTGCTTGCCAAAGTCATGCGGCAGCTCAGGGCACATAGCCGACCAACAAGTTCCACACGTCATCAGAAGGCAGTGGGTCGCATTGCGACATTCAGCGCATTTCCGATAATGTTCGTTCCTTCTGCTGGCGTTCTGCGCCGCAAGATGTACTGCGGATATCATCCACGTAATGCGGATACCCGTTGAATTGCAGGTGGCGTCGCCTCCCTTGGTGCCCTTGGTGGTGAACGAACTGACGTCTTTCGCATGAACCTGCTCGAACGCTTCCATTCCTCTGTACGAGCCAAGCTGCTGGCCATCGTGCCGCTGCCGCTCGTGGTGGTGCTACCGGTCCTGGTCGGCATTCTGGTCGTGTTCGGCGGCAATGCTTACGACAAGCTGCTGATCTACAAGATCCGCAGCGACCTGGCCGTGGCCGACGGCTACTTCGACCGAGTCAAGGACGGCGTCGGCCGCAACGTCGGCATGCTCGCGGCCTCCAGCCGCCTGGCGCGGGCGCTGGCTGGCGGGCGGCCGGACGCCCTGACCGATTTTCTGCGCGCGGCCAAGCAGAACCTGCGCGTCGATTTCCTCCACTTCGTCGACAGCCGCGGCGTGGTGCAGGCGTCGAGCGACCGGCTGCCATCCGGCGCCGGTCTCGGCCCGGGCACGGTGGTGTCTGCCGCCTTGGCCGGCCGGGAAAGCACGGTGCTGGACATCTTCAGCGCCGACCAACTCGTCGCCATCGACACCGAACTCGCGGCCCGCGCCCGCGTGCCCATCGTCGCCACGCGCAACGCCGCGCCCAGCCAGCGGGTCGAAGAGCAGCGCGGCATGGTCATACACGCCGCGGCACCGGTGTACGACGAGCAAGGGCGGCTCCTCGGCGCGCTCGTCGGCGGGCTGCTGCTCAACCGCAACCTGGATTTCGTCGACCACATCAACGAGATCATCTACCCGGACGGCGCCTTGCCGTTCGGCAGCCACGGCACGGCGACGCTGTTTCTCGACGATGTCCGCATCGCCACCAACGTGCGCCTGTTCCAGGACGAACGCGCGCAGGAACGCGCGATCGGCACCCGGGTCTCGGCCACCGTACGCGACACCGTGCTTACGCGCGGCGACACCTGGCTGGACCGGGCTTTCGTGGTCAACGACTGGTATGTCTCGGCCTACCAGCCGCTGGTCGACAGCGAAGGGCGCCGCATCGGCATGCTCTACGTCGGCTATCTCGAGGCGCCGTTTCGCGCCATCAAACAATGGGCGCTGGCCGGCGTGATCGGCCTCTTCGTGGTGGCGATCCTGCTCGCCACGCTGTTGTCGCTGCGCGCGGCGCGCGCCATCTTCCGACCCATCGAGCGCATGGACCAGGCCATTGATGCCATCGAATCCGGCCAGGCCGACGCCCGCGTCGGGCAGCTCGCCAGCCGCGACGAGATCGGCCGCCTGGCCGGGCACTTCGACCAGTTGCTCGACCGGCTGCAACGCCAGAACGACGAGTTGCGGCGCTGGGGCGCGGACCTGGACACCAAGGTGGCGGCGCGCACGCGCGACCTCGAGGAGGCCAACCGCCACTTGCAGGATGCGCATCGGCAACTGGCGCTGCGCGAGAAGCTGGCCGCAATCGGCGAGCTGACCGCCGGCGTCGCCCACGAAATCAACAATCCGGTCGCGGTGATCCAGGGCAACCTCGACCTGGCGCGCGAGATCCTCGGCCCGGCCGCGGCCGCGGCCGCCGGCGAACTGGCGTTGATCGACGAGCAGGTGCAGCGCATCAACCAGATCGTCACGCGCCTGCTGCAGTTCGCCCGGCCGACGGAGTACCCCGGCTATGCCGAGCCGGTCGCACCCGCCGCCGTCATCACCGACGCCCTGGTGCTGGTGCGGCACGAGATCAGCCGCTGCACGATAGCCGTAGCGCGCGAAGACACTGCCTGCGCCGAAGTCCGGATCAACCGCAACGAACTGCTGCAAGTGCTGATCAACCTGACGGTCAACGCCATTCACGCCATGCCGGACGGCGGCACACTGACGCTGCGCAGCCGATCGCTCGAGAAACACGGACAGGCCGGCGCCGTCATCGAGGTCGCCGACACCGGCGTCGGCATTCCACGCGCGGACCAGGACCGCATCTTCGATGCCTTCTTCACCACCAAGGCGAACGGCGGCACCGGCCTGGGCCTGTCGATCAGCCTGACGCTGGTGGCGCGTTACGGTGGCACCATCGACGTCGCCAGCGAACCCGGCAAGGGCTCGGTGTTTTCGGTCTGGCTGCCCGCTGCCCAGAGATAGTCCCAGGGGCGGCGGCTCATCCCGCAGGCGACGCGCGATAGGGCAGATGCCCGGCCATCTCCGCCTGGTAGTCCTGCACGGCACCGTCCTCGCGCTTGACGAAACGCGCCACCGCCTCGCGCAACCAGGGATCGGCGATCCAGAACGCCGACCAGGTCGGCATCGGCTCGAAGCCGCGCGCGACCTTGTGTTCGCCGTGGGCGCCGGGCTCGAAGCGTTGCAGGCCATGGGCGATCGCGTATTCGATGCCGGCGTAGTAGCAGAGCTCGAAGTGCAGGCCGGGGCAGGCGATGTCGGTACCCCAGTGCCGGCCGTAAAGCGCCGAGCCGTCGCGATAGCAGATCGCCGAGGCCACCGGCCGCTCGCCCTGGAAGGCGACGAACACCACCATGCGTTGCGCCAGCGCGGCGCCGACGCGGCGGAAGAATTCCACGCTGAAGGAGGCCGGGCTGGCGTAGCGCTCGAAAGTGTTGCGGTAGTGGCGATGGATCGCCTGCCACAGCGGTGCCTCGATCTCGTCGCCATGGCGCGCCTCGACGCGCAGGCCAGCTTCGCTGACGGCGCGCCGTTCGCGTTTCAGTTTCTTGCGCTTCTCGGCGGTGAAGCCGGCGAGGAAATCCGCGAAGTCGCGGTAACCACGATTGCGCCAATGGAACTGGACGCCGCGCCGCATCACCAACCCGGCCGACTCCAGGTGCGAGCGGTCGCACTCGCGCACGAACAGGCATTGCCACGATGATGCGCCGCATTCGGCCGTCAACTCGATCGCGGCAGCAATCAGGGCCGCCGCGATTCCGGGATCGGCTCCGTCGGCCGCGAGCAGCCGTGGCCCCGGCGAAGGCGTAAACGGTACCCCGCTGACAAGCTTCGGGTAGTAGTCGAGGCCCGCCTGATGCCAGGCGGCCTCCCAGGTCCAGTCGGAAGCGAAATCGCCGTAAGAATGGTGCCGCAGGTAGAGGGGCAACAAACCCACCAACCGGTCATGGTCATCGCGCAATGCAAGGTGCATCGCGCGCCAGCCCAATATGCCGTCAGTCGTCCCGGTTTGCTCCGCCGCGCCGAGGAAGGCGCGACTGACGAAGGGATCGCCGTCGGTAGCGAGCTGCCGCCACTCGGTCTCGCTCAGGTCGAGGGCGCTGTTGAGAAGCACGGGCTGAAACACGCAATTGGCCTTTCCGATACGGGGGCTGCGGCGATTGGCGGCGGCGACGTTCGGTCGATGTACGACTTTAGGTTGGTTTGGCACCGGCGGCCCGGTTTGGTTGCACACCTGCCACCGGGAACATCGTCGCGAAAGCCGGCGTCCAAGAGTTTGCGCAGTTGATCCGGCGCTTGTCTATAGTGACAGATTCGGACTGCGCGGAATGGAGTCTGATTATGAAAAACGTTCGTATGGACAGCAAACTGAATGCAGCCATCAACCGTGCCCTGGCCGCGGCGATGCTGGTCAATGTTCGCGCCGGTGTAAGGAGCATGATCAAGGAGGGCGTGCCGCCGGAAATTGCGGCACGGGTGCTTTTCAGCCCACAGCAGCGCCGCGCTACGGATTGGCAACATGAACGCGGTGGCGGCAGGCCGGGATGACCATAACGGCCGCGAACCACTTCAACCTGGTGTCGACGCTGCCTGGATACACGCGATAGCCGTTGTTTCCGCCTGATCGCCGGGGACGTTCGCACATGACAAGCCAAACGATCACCGTCATCACCGGCGCCAGTCGCGGCCTCGGGCGCGCTGCCGCGTCACGTCTGGCCGCGGAAGGCCATCTGGTCGTCGCCACGGCGCGCAAAGTGGCCGACCTCGAACCGCTGCGACTCGAGCTTGAGCGTAGCGGACACCTGATCGAATGCCGCCAGCTCGATGTCACCGACGACGATTCGGTCACCGCCCTGCGCCGCTGGCTCGGCGAACGCTTCGGTCGCGTGGACGTGCTGATCAACAACGCCGGGATATCGATCGGCCCCTACAACATGTGCCTGCTCGACCTACCGCTGGACAGCCTGCGCACCACGCTCGAAACCAATCTGTACGGCATGCTGAGGGTGACGCAGGCCTTGCTGCCGCTGATGCACGAGAGCCGCACCGGGCGGGTGGTCAATCTGTCTTCAGCCATGGGGCAACTGTCCGAAATGGCCGCCGGTGCGCCCGCCTACCGGATCTCGAAAACCGCGGTGAATGCGCTGACGCGCATCCTGGCCGTCGAACTGGCGGGTACCCGGATAAAGGTCAATGCGGTGTGCCCCGGCTGGTGCCGCACCGACATGGGCGGCCCCGAAGCCTCTCGGACGGCCGAGGAAGGCATCGACACCGTGGTCTGGCTCGCGACGCTGCCCGACGACGGCCCAAGCGGCGGCTTCTTCCGCGATCGCCAGCCGATTCCGTGGTAGACAAGCGCGCCACGCGCTTGTCGTCGATCGCCGGGCCGACCCGCAACTCGCTTCCAGCAGGTAGAGTACCGCTTGGCGAGGATGGTCCGAGGGGGAGCGTGATCGTGTCGAGAGTTGCGAACATCGCAGTTGTTTTCGTCGCATTGCTGCACGTCTATTTCATGGTCCTCGAGATGTTCCTCTGGGACAAGGCAGCGGGACTGCGCGCATTCGGTCACACGAGAGACGCGGCGAGAGCCTCCAGGGTATTGGCGGCGAACCAGGGGCTCTACAACGGATTCCTTGCTGCCGGGTTGTTCTGGGGCCTCAGCCTTGGCCCGGACGGCATCAAGGTGCAGACCTTCTTCCTTGGCTGCGTGTTGATCGCAGGGCTGTTCGGCGGCGCCACGGCCAGTCGCAAGATTCTGGTCGTCCAGGCGGCTCCCGCCGCCATCGCGCTCGCGCTGTTGTCTCTGGCATGACCGTCAGAGCGGGTCATTCGTGAGACACTAGGCAAAACTCAAAATCGTCAGAACGCGTTGATGCGTCAGGCGTCCGCCCAACCCCAGCCATCGGACCTGATTACGTCTACTCAAGCCACCAGCACCCCTGAATCGGCAACCCCTTTCCTGGGGCTTGCACCCTTTCTTCGCATGAACATCGCCGGCATCGATTTGCGGCCCATCGGCCAGGATATGCTGGCCGGTGCCGAGCGCAATCCCGGCGATGCAAATCTGTGGATGAACCTATCGACCGTCACGCTGTGTATCGGGCAGCGCGAAGTCGGCCTGGCAATCCAGGCCCATGCCCTGAAGATGAAGTGTGTCTACCACCTCGCCGCATCCCGGCAACCGGCGAAGATGCGCTTGCTGATGCTCGCGGTACCGGGTGACCTGGCTGCGAATACGCCGCTCGACTGCCTGCTGGAGGACAGCGACATCGACATGGACATCTATTACGTTTCTCCCGGTGTACCGCTGGCCTCACCCATCCCCGAACACGACGCCGTGATCGTCGCCATCAGCGAATCCGACCAGAACCGGGAGTTGTTGCTTGCGCTGGAGCAAGCGCTGGCCGATTGGCCGAAGCCGGTGATCAACGCACCGCAGCACATCCCGGCGACCGGACGCAACACCGCCAGCGCGCTTCTGCGGGACGCGCCGGGTCTGCTCATCCCGCCGACGCTGCGCGCCACGCGTGCCCAGCTTGAAGCCGTTGCATCCGGCAGCGCGCAACTCGCCGATCTGTTCGAAGGCTGCGATTTCCCCGTCATCCTGCGTCCGCTGGATTCCCATGCCGGACGCGATCTCGACAGGATCGCGTGCCCCGAGGATGTTGCAGCCTATATTTCCAGAGTGGGCGATGCGGAATTCTTTCTCTCCCCGTTCATCGATTACAGCGGCGAGGATGGGCTGTACCGGAAATTCCGCGTCGCGCTGATCGACGGCGCGGCCTTCGGCTGCCACATGGCCGTCTCATCGCACTGGATGATCCATTACGTCAATGCCGGCATGTATGAAGACGCGGCGAAGCGGGCCGAAGAGGCCGACTTCATGGAGCATTTCGACGACTTCGGCCGGCGCCACCGCGCCGCGCTGGATGCCGTTTACCGGCGCACGCAGCTCGACTATGTCTGTATCGATTGCGCGGAAACCCGCGACGGCCGGCTCCTGATATTCGAGATCGACCATGCCATGGTGGTGCACGCCATGGATCCGGAAGAACTGTTCCCCTACAAGCGGGCTCAGATGCAGAAGGTGCAGAGCGCATTCCGGGACTTTCTGCTGCGCCGAACCGCCAGCCCTGTCTCGGTTGCTTGATCGATGAATCCACGCAACAGCCTGAATTTTTCCGGTGGGCCCGGCGCGTTGCCGGAAAGCGTATTGCTGCAGGTCCAGGAATCCATCATTGCGGTACCCGAGGTCGGCCTCTCGATCTTCGGCATAAGCCATCGTTCCGACTGGTTTGCCGCCGTCATTGCCGAACTGGAAACCAACATCCGCAGCTTGTTGGGACTGCCGTGGGACTACCGCGTCGTGTTTCTGCAGGGCGGGGCAACGCAGCAGTTCTCGATGGTGCCGATGACCCTGCTGCGCGGCAAGACCCACCCGGCGGATTACCTGCACTCCGGCTACTGGAGCGGCAAGTCGCTTCCCGAAGCCAGGCGCGAAGGCCCGATCCGGGTCGTCTGGGGCGGCGAAAGCCTCGGCTTCCGACGCCTTCCCCGCGACGACGAGCTTGCCTTTTCGCCGGATGCGCCCTACATGCACTATGTCTCGAACGAAACGGTCGAGGGACTTCAGTTTCATCGTGTCCTCGGCCGCGACGACGTTCCCCGTGTCTGCGACATGTCATCGGACTTCCTGTCCGAACCCTGCGCGGCCGAGAAGTTTTCCCTGATCTACGCCCACGCCCAGAAGAACATCGGCCCGGCCGGCGTCACCGTGGTTCTGTTGCGCGATGAACTGCTCAAGGACGCACCCACGGATCTGCCGAGCTTCCTCGACTATCGCAAACACATCGAAGCCCATTCCAATCTGAACACGCCGCCGGTTTCCGCGATCTACGTCGTCCTGCTGGTCACGCGCTGGCTGCTCAAGGAAATCGGCGGCCTCGAGCCCATGGCGCGGATCAACCGCAGCAAGGCCGAACTGCTCTACAGCCAGTTGGATGCCAGCCGCGGCTTCTATCGCGGCCGGGCCGAGGCGCGGGACCGTTCCCTGATGAACGTGACATTCAACCTCGGCGCGCCCGAATTGGACAGGCAGTTCATCGCCGAGGCGCTGGCGGCGGGCTTCTCCGGCCTTTCGGGCCATCGCGCCATCGGCGGCATCCGCGCATCCATCTACAACGCACTGACGCTCACCGCGGTCGAGAAGCTGGTCGGCTTCATGGAAGATTTCCAGCGTCAACACAGCGGATGATGGCCACCG
>JBGOZF010000128.1:0-8757 GCA_041480065.1 Rhodocyclaceae bacterium | reverse complement strand
CCGATCAACGACATCCAGCGCGTCATGGGGGCGATGGAACAGGGCGACATGACCGAGACCATCACCAAGTCCTACCAGGGCGACTTCGACACGCTCAAGCAAGCCATCAACAACACCATCGCCAAGCTGTCGGACACCATTTCCCAGATCAACACGGCCTCGGACGCCCTGAACAACGCCTCGGCGCAGGTCTCGGCCACGGCGCAGTCGCTCTCGCAGGCGTCCTCCGAGCAGGCCGCTTCCGTCGAGGAAACCACCGCCTCGGTCGAGGAGATGACGGCCTCGATCAACCAGAACACCGAGAACGCCAAGGTCACCGACAACATGGCGACCAAGTCGTCGCAGGAGGCGACCGAGGGCGGTGCCGCGGTCAAGGAAACCGTCGATGCCATGCAGCAGATTGCCGGCAAGATCGGCATCATCGACGACATCGCCTACCAGACCAACCTGCTGGCCCTGAATGCCGCCATCGAGGCCGCGCGGGCCGGCGAGCACGGCAAGGGCTTCGCGGTGGTCGCCGCCGAGGTGCGCAAACTCGCCGAGCGCAGCCAGGTGGCGGCGCAGGAGATCGGCCAACTGGCCGGTTCCAGCGTCAAGATGGCCGAGAAGGCCGGCAAGCTGCTCGACGAAATGGTGCCCTCGATCAAGAAGACCTCGGACCTGGTGCAGGAGATCGCCGCCGCTTCGAGCGAGCAGTCGTCGGGCGTGGCGCAGATCAACGGCGCCATGGGCCAGCTCAACAAGGCGACGCAGCAGAATGCTTCGGCTTCCGAAGAGCTTGCCGCCACGGCCGAGCAAATGGGCGGCCAGGCCGGGCAGCTCCAGGAACTGATGGCCTTCTTCCACGTCGGCGACCAGGGCGGCGGGACAGCACGCGGCACCCGCGCAGCGCGGCCGGCGGCAGCGGCAGCCAAGGTCGCGAAACCGGCGGCAGCCAAGAAAGCGGCCGCCGCCGCAGCCGGCGAGCAGGACTTCGAGCGCTTCTAGAACGGAGACGGATCATGGTCGAAATCATCAGCCAGGAGAAATCGCTGGCCGTTGCGCGCAGCGAACAGAAGGCGGTCGCGGTGGTCGAGGCACCACAGCAATACCTGACCTTCCTGCTTGGCGGCGAGATGTTTGCGCTGGCCATTCTCAACGTCAAGGAGATCATCGAGTACGGCAACCTCACCGAGATCCCGATGATGCCGGCCTTCATCCGCGGCGTCATCAACCTGCGCGGCAGCGTGGTGCCGGTGATAGACCTGTCGGCCCGCTTCGGCGGCAAGGCCACCGAGATCGGCCGGCGCACCTGCATCGTCATCGTCGAGATGAAAGGAGCCGAGAGCGGAGACGCGGGGCAGGATATCGGCATCATTGTCGATGCCGTTTCCGAGGTGCTGGAGATCCCGCGCGGCGAGATCGAACCGCCGCCGACTTTCGGCGCCAAGATTCGCGCCGATTTCATTGCCGGCATGGGCAAGGTCTCGGGCAAGTTCGTCATCATCCTCAATGTCCAGCGTGTCCTCTCGGTCGAGGAAATGGCCCAACTGACCCATGTCGGTGGAGCCGCCGTCACGCCGCCGAACCAGACGGCAGAGAGCGTGCACTGACGATCCTTGACGACGGCGTGACGGCGCACTGACCGCGCGGCGTTACGCCCCACAGGAATCCATTCGCCGTGAGCCTGGAAAACGTCGCGATCACCGATGCCGAATTCGCCCGCTTCCAGGCGCTGATCTACAAGATCGCCGGCATCAGCTTGAGCGACGCCAAGAAGGTGTTGCTGACCGGCCGTCTGGGCAAGCGGCTCAAGCACTACAGCCTCGGCACCTACACCGAGTACTACCGTCTGGTCACCAGCGGCACGGAAGAGGCCGAACTGCAGATGATGGTCGATCTGCTCACCACCAACGAAACCTACTTCTTCCGCGAGGAAAAGCATTTCGAGTTTCTGGCCACGCACATTCTTCCCAAGCATCCCCCCGGCGTCGCCTTCAACGTCTGGAGCGCGGCCTCATCGAGCGGCGAGGAGATCTACACGCTGGCCATGGTGCTGGCCGAGCACTTTGGACTGCACGGAAACTGGATGGTCACGGGGTCCGACATCAGCCAGCGCATGCTCGCTGCCGCACAGCGCGGCTTGTACCCGAATGAACGGACCCGCGGCATTCCACCCGAGTTCCTGCGCAAGTACTGTCTCAAGGGCGTACGCTCGCAGGAGGGTATGCTGTTGATCGACCCGGCAGTGCGCAAACACACGCGTTTCCTGCAGGTGAATCTCAACCAGAAGCTGCCCGAGCTGGGTCCTTTCGAGGTGATCTTCCTGCGCAATGTCATGATCTACTTCGATACCGAAACCAAGCGCGACGTGGTTGGCCGCCTGATCCGGCAACTCAGGCCCGGCGGCCACTTCATCGTCGGCCATTCCGAATCGCTGAACGGTGTGACCGACGAGTTGCGCACCGTGCAGCCGACAATCTACGTGAAGCCCTGACGCTCATGGCTCCGATGGACCATCCCACATCATGAAAGACTGTACCTTCGCCTCACCTCACGCAGGCAAATGGGCCCATCCCTCCCAGCCTCCCCTCAAGGGGAGGCGACCATCTGGCTCGCTTCGCTCGGCTATCACCATGCGCAGTGACGAATCTCTTTCACGCTAGGCGCCATGCCCAAGATCAAGGTACTCATCGTCGACGACTCGGCCGTGGTCCGCCAGGTGGCCCGCGCGGCCCTCGAAGCCGACGGCGGCATCGAGGTCATCGGTGCCGTCCCCGACCCGCTGTTCGCCCTGGAGCGTATGAAGCAGAGCCGGCCCGACGTGATCGTGCTCGACATCGAAATGCCGCGCATGGACGGGCTCACCTTCCTGCGCAAGATCATGGCCGAGAGCCCGATCCCCGTCGTCATCTGTTCGACGCTGGCGGAGAAAGGCGCGGCCGCGACCATGGATGCCCTGGCTGCGGGTGCGGTGAGCATCATCACCAAGCCAAAGATGGGCCTGAAGCAATTCCTTCAGGACGCGTCGGACGACATCGTCAGCGCCGTGCGCGCCGCCGCACGCGCCAACGTGCGTCGCCTGGTCGCCGCGAGCCACCCGGTCGTAACGACCGCGAAACTGAGCGCCGATGCAATGCTCAGCGCGACCAAGTCCTTGCCGCCGTCGGGACTCGGCAAGACCACCGACGCGGTGATCGCCATCGGCACCTCGACCGGCGGCACCCAGGCGCTGGAGGCCGTCCTCACCGCCTTGCCGGCGGTCTGTACCGGCATGGTCATCGTCCAGCACATGCCGGAAACCTTCACCGCCATGTTTGCCGAACGTCTCGACAGCCTGTGCGCCATCGAAGTGCGCGAGGCTCGCAACGGCGACCGCGTCATCCCCGGACTGGCTCTGATCGCACCTGGCGGCCGGCACATGATGCTCAAGCGCAGTGGCGCCCAGTACGTCGTCGAGGTGGCGGACGGCCCGCTGGTCAACCGCCACAAGCCTTCGGTGGACGTGCTCTTCCGCTCGGTGGCGCAGACGGCCGGTAGCAATGCGCTGGGCATCATCATGACCGGCATGGGCGACGACGGCGCCCGCGGCCTCAAGGAAATGCATGAGGCGGGCGCCCGCACGGTGGCCGAGGACGAATCGACCTGCGTGGTCTTCGGCATGCCCATGGAAGCGATCAAGCTGGGTGGCGTGGACAAGGTCGTCCCGCTCGACCTGATTCCGCGCGAAATCGTTGCCTTTGCGCCGATACCGTCACTGCGTTGACGATCCAGCCATGGCCATCGACAGCGGATTCACCGGCAAGGATTTCGAACGGCTGGCGTTCAACATCAATCCGGGCGGCTGGGCGGTCGAGACCGAGCGGCCGATCGCGACGCTGCTCGGTTCCTGCGTTGCCGTCTGCCTCTACGATCCGAAATTGAGGATGGGCGGCATGAACCATTTTCTGTTGCCGAGCAAACGGGCCGGTGCCGGCGATGACACCGACGTGGTGCTGGCCGGCGACTACGCGATGGAAGTGCTGGTCAACGCCATGCTGGCCAAGGGTGCGCACAAGGATCGGCTGGTGGCCAAGGCCTTCGGCGGCGGCAACATCGTCAGTTCCATCCGCATGGCGATCGGGGACCGCAATGCCGAATTCGCCACCGAATGGCTGGCGCGCGAAGGCATTCCGCTGACGGCTTCGGATTTCGGCGGCCCCTGGTCGCGCAAGGTGCTCTGTGTACCGAACACGGGCGAGGCCTTTTGCCGCCGCTCGCCCGTCAATCAGGCCATCGCCGAGGTCGTCAAGGCGGAAGCGGACTACGAGCAGTCGCTGGCAGCGCCGAAGGTCAAGAGGGTCGAATTGTTCTAGGAAAGTGTTCGAAGGAAACCGTTCATGGACAAATGCGACATCCTGAAAACGCTCGCCGCCGAGGCCGGCCGCCGCGACCTCAATTTCCAGACCCATGCCGCAGTGACCATGCGCGTGCGGCGCGCCCTCGACGATCCGGAGGTTCCCGTCGCCACCGTGGCGAAACTCATTCAGGCCGAGCCGGTACTGGCGGCACGGGTGGTGGCGGTAGCGAACTCGGTCGCCTTCAGCAGTGCCGGGCGCGCCATCGTCGATGTGCGCAGCGCCGTGTCGCGACTCGGCTTTCGCAATGTGCGCTCGCTCGCCACGGCCTTCCTGGTGCGTCAAATGAACGCAGGCGCCAAAGCAGGACCGCTGCAGCAGCAAATGGCGACCCAGTTGTGGGAGCACACTTCGCATGTCACGGCGCTGGCCCATGTGCTGGCGCGACGCGTGACGCACGTCGACGCCGAGGTCGCCCTGTTCGCCGGCATCGTCCATGAAATCGGCGGCTTCTATTTGCTTTCTCGCGCGGTCGATTACCCGGGTCTGCTGGAAGACGACCCGGCAGGATGGAACGAGGAGGACGTGCTGGCGCTGCAAGGCGAACTGGACCGGGCGGTATTGCGTGCATTGGCGGTTCCGGAACCCGTCATGGCCGCCATGGAAGCCTTCTGGCAGGGCTTTCTCGCCATGCCGCCGCGCACCCTGGGCGACACGCTGTTGCTGGCCGAGGATCTGGCGCCGGTGGCGTCGCCGTTTCATCCGGTCAACGATGCGCACCCCAAGGAGGCCGCCGACGCTGCAACCGGGGCAGCCGCTTCGATCGAAATGATTCTGGGTGCCGATACGCTCTCGGCCATCCTCAAGGAATCGGCGGAGGAAGTGAATTCCCTCGCCGGCGCGCTGCAGCTCTGAGGTTCGAGCGCCCCCACAAGGAGAGGTCCATGCCGAAACAAGTGCGGAAGCGTCGGTCCCATCCGGCGTTGCTTGCGGGCGCGCTCCTGATTGCCCTGCCCTCGCTCACGCTTGCAGCCGAGGGCAGCATCGACTGGGCAACGGAAACCCTCACCGGCGATTGGAACGGCACCCGCAGCGCGTGGACCGAAAAGGGCGTCAACGCCGAGTTGCTGTTCAAGGGCACGCTGATGACCAACCCGGTCGGGGGCGCCAAGAAGGGCAGCGATTACATGCAGAACCTGGAGCTGAAGGTCGGATTCGACGGCGCCAAGCTCTGGGACATTCCCGACAGCTCAGCCTACCTCCACGTACTGGTGAACAGCGGCGGCAAGATGAACGCGGCTTACGTCGGCAGCCTGATGGGGGTGGACAACAGCGAGGTAGGCGAGAACAACGCCAAGCTGTTTCAGGCCTGGTTCAACAAGGATTTCTTCAGTTCCACCTTGTCTGTTCTGGCGGGCGTCTATCCGGTGGACACCGAGTTCTACGTCACGGACTCGTCGGGCATCTTCCTGCATCCGTCCTTCGGCATGGCGGCGGAGGTGGCGCAAACCGGGGCCAACGGACCGTCAATCTATCCGCTCGCTGCCTTGGGCGTGCGGGTGAAGTACCAGCCCCTGCCCATCCTGTATGCCCAGGCTGCGGTGGTCGATGCCAACCCAGGGAAGGGTCGCAACCCACACTGGACCCGCATCAATCCCTTCCACGGCGACGGCTCGCTGTTCATGGCCGAAATCGGCTATCGGCCGGGCGAAGCCCACCACATGGAGCCGCACATCGAACCCGGAAAAGGGGCAACCCTCACCACGGCGGAGAAACTGGAGGAGCGCTACGAACCCATCGCCAAGTACGCCATCGGCTACTGGTCCTACAGCAAGCGTTTCGACGACCTGTTCGACGCCGATCCGGCCGGCAATCCCCTGCAACGAATGAACCGGGGCGTCTATGTGTTGATGGAAAACAGCATCTACCAGGCGAAGAACATGGAGCGCGACGTGACCGCATTCTTTCGCTACGGCCGCGCGCAGAAGGACGTCAATATCTTCGATTACTCCGCCAGCATCGGGGTGCGCGTGCGCGGGCTGATCAATGGCCGGGTGGATGATTTCTTCGGCATCGCCGCCACCCGCGCCCATGCCGGCGAGAAATTCCGTCTCGCCCAGGAAGCCGCCGGCATTGCCATTCCCCGCCACGAAACCGTGGTGGAAGCCGCCTACCGCACCCAGGTCAGGCCCTGGCTGGCGATAACACCGAACATCCAACGGATCTTCAACCCCGGCCTGGCGCCCGAGATCAGGAACGCCACCGTCATCGGACTGCGCTGCGAGATTTCCCTTTGACGCCCTTGTGGGCCGAAAACGATTAGGCCGGCAGGACGACAGCCGCCAGCTTCTGCTGCAACTCGCCGGCCTGGTACATCTCGGTCATGATGTCTGCGCCGCCGATGAATTCGCCGTTGATGTAGAGCTGCGGCCAGGTCGGCCAGTTGGCGTATTCGCAAACCGCCTCGCACATCTCCGGTGTTTCCATCAGCACGTTGACCGCCCTGAACTCGCCGACGCCGCAGGCCTTCAACACCTGCACGGCGCGGGAAGAGAAGCCACAGGACGGAAACTGCGGCGTGCCTTTCATGAACAGCACCACCGGGTTGCCGGTCACCAGTTGTTCGACTTGCTGCTTGAGCGCTTCCATTGGGGATCTCCGATTAGTTTATAAATATAGTCGGATATTCTAGGGTGCGCTGGCTGCGGCCGTCAAGCGATCAAACAACCATCAGGCAGCTAGCCGCGCGGGTTAGCACCGACGGGAACTCCTCGTCGTCCCCCTTTGCGATTTGCAGCTTCGGCGGAAACCGTTGCCATTGAATTGAACAAGACTAGGCCGGTAACGGATTCGAGTTGTCGCTGGCGTTCCTCAATCGCGCTCCGGCGAGCCTCTTCCTCGCCAAGCAACCCGGCGCTGAAAGTGCGGTGCAGCGACTTACCGGCTGGGAGTTTGGTCTCAGCAATCCAGTAGATGTGTCCCGAAGCCTTCCTGATACGCCGTACCCCGGGGATGCCGGAGGTATTGGTCGATCGCACTATCATGGCGAACTCGCGTTTTGACAACGGTTCCTTTTCACACACCAGTCGATCGCGATACGCCTTGGCGGCCCCCAGGGAGCCTTGGCGGCCGCCGTAGTGTCGATCCCTGAACTCGGCCGAATACGGGCGTCCGCGTCGGCGCAGGAACACGTACCAACCATACCCCTGGATCAGCCGGGTTATGCCATACATGGTTGGATCTGGATTCGGTATTCCGCGGGGCATGGAGTCTCCTTTCTTTCGCCACTGCGCGCTGCTTTCTCGGAGAAGACGGACCGAACCGGAGATGGCCCGGCATGATTCACGTCCGAGTTCCCTCCAAGGGCCAAAGCCCGGTCGTTCCGGACGTTGCAGAAACCATCGACAACCATGCGGTGATACTGCATTGCCAACTGGGCCGCAGGCGATGGCGACCGCCCGGCGCACGTGAGCGCTCGATGCGCGAAGCGAGCGCTTCTCTGGCCGCCGGCATCGGCACAGGGGCTACTTGGCGGGAGCCTTGCGCCTGTGCCGGCCGAGCGCCTTGGCGGCCTGGGCGAGGTCTTCGTCGGTGATCTTGCCGGAATGCCAGAAATGGATCAGCAGCGCCAACGGCTTGGGGATGGCGCGGCCGGTTTCGTAGCGCGAGCCGCCGCTTTGAGTGACGCCGAAGCGAGACCAGAAATCGTATTGGTTGAGGCGGTGCCGTTTGCGCAGGTCGCGCAGTTGGGTGAGGTCGAGTTTCTTTTTCATGAGAGTCGGTTGACTGCCTGGGCGGATCGGTTGAGGTTTGCGGCTATAGCTGGCGGAAGAGGTAGTCACCCTTCGCCGAAATGGTGAACCGCAGCGCCTTCGCTGATAGCTCGACCAGCTGGCCGCGCCCATTGAAGACGTAGTAAAGCTCGCCGCCGCTGCGGAAACGGACATAGTGCGCGATGGAATCGAGGATGGCGTTGATGCGGTGATCGACCACTTGCGCAAGGTCGGCAATGCCTACGGTGTGCAGCCCCGGCAGTTCGGCGCAGATGACGCGGTCATCGGCGTCCAGCAGGCTGATGTCGCCACGGCCTAGCGCAGAAGGGCGGTTCACTGCTTCTCGTCCCATTGCCAGATCGTTTCGCCGTAGTCGCCCTCGAAGCGCGGCATGATCTCGCCGGCCTTGAAGAGGCGGCGCGAATCGGCCTTGGCCGGCGTGAGCCAGTAGCCCGCCTTCGGGCACGGCTGGCCTGCCAGACAGCGCAGGCGAGTATCTGCGCTCGGGGCTGACGGATCGCGCAAGGGGAAGTTCTCGCGGGCGTAGGCGACAAGGTCTTTCGGATAGACGAGATGGTCGCGGTCGCTCGGGTCGTCGATGTCCCCAAGGAAAGTCACCAAGGCCGCTTCGAGGCACCAGTAGCCGAAGTAGGACGAGCCTTCCTTGT
>JBGOZF010000127.1:0-9111 GCA_041480065.1 Rhodocyclaceae bacterium | reverse complement strand
CATGCCAGGCGACAACGTGTCGATCACCGTCAAGCTGATCGCCCCGATCGCGATGGAAGAA
This sequence comes from Rhodocyclaceae bacterium, assembly GCA_041480065.1. Lineage (GTDB taxonomy): Bacteria > Pseudomonadota > Gammaproteobacteria > Burkholderiales > Rhodocyclaceae > Fen-999. The sequence goes on along the minus strand of JBGOZF010000127.1, from coordinate 9,050 downwards.
GGCCTGCGCTTCGCCATCCGCGAAGGCGGCCGTACCGTCGGCGCCGGCGTCGTCGCCAAGGTCATCGAGTAGTCTGAGCACATAAGGCGGGCGGCCCCATTGCGGGTGCCGCCCATTTGCAATTTGGTTTTCTGCCGCAGGGGTATAGCTCAATTGGCAGAGCGGCGGTCTCCAAAACCGCAGGTTGGGGGTTCGATTCCCTCTGCCCCTGCCACTGTTTCAGACGATCGCTGACGTTTTCTGGTTCATATGGCTGACAAGCTCAAGTTCGCGGCTGCATTGCTTCTCCTGGTAGCTGGCGTGGCGGGTTTTTACCTGCTCGCCGAGCAGCCGATGATTTTGCGCGTGCTGTCCGTGCTGGCCGGCGTTGCCGCCGGCGCCGCAATCGCCTGGTTCACCGAGCCGGGGCAGCGTTTCTTCGTCTTCAGTCGCGAGGCGGTCGCGGAAGCCAAGAAGGTGGCCTGGCCGACACGCAAGGAGACCATGCAGACGACCGGCATCGTTTTCGCGTTCGTGCTGATCATGGCGGTCGTGCTCTGGATTACCGACAAGGGCCTCGAATGGGTGCTCTACGATCTTGTGCTGGGCTGGAAATAAGACAATGACAAAACGCTGGTACGTCGTACACGCCTACTCCGGCTTCGAGAAATCCGTGCAACGGGCGCTCGTCGAACGCATTGCCCGCGGCGGCATGCAGGACAAGTTCGGCCAGATCCTGGTGCCCGTGGAAGAAGTGGTCGAGATGAAGGCCGGCCAGAAGCACACCTCCGAGCGCAAGTTCTTCCCCGGCTACGTGCTGGTGGAAATGGAAATGGACGACGAGTCCTGGCACCTAGTCAAGAGCACGCCCAAGGTCACCGGCTTCGTCGGCGGCACGGCGACCAAGCCGACCCCGATCTCCGAAAAGGAGGTCGAGAAGATCATGCAACAGGTGCAGGAAGGCGTCGAGAAGCCGCGGCCCAAGGTGCTGTTCGAGGCCGGCGAGATGGTCCGTGTCAAGGACGGTCCGTTTACGGACTTCAATGGCAACGTGGAAGAGGTCAATTACGAGAAGAGCCGCCTGCGCGTTTCGGTGACCATCTTCGGCCGGGCGACGCCGGTCGAGTTGGAGTTCGCGCAGGTCGAGAAGGCTTAAGGTTTTGGGCTCGCCGGGAGCCTCGATTCCGGCAAAGAGGAGCGCGAGTAGAGCAATCCAAAGCGCGTTACCACTCACTTATCAGGAGCCATCATGGCAAAGAAGATAGTCGGCTACATCAAGCTGCAAGTGCCGGCGGGCAAGGCGAATCCGTCGCCCCCGATCGGTCCCGCGCTGGGCCAGCGCGGCCTCAACATCATGGAGTTCTGCAAGGCGTTCAATGCCAAGACCCAGGGCATGGAACCCGGCCTGCCGATTCCCGTGGTGATCACCGCCTTTGCGGACAAGTCCTTCACGTTAATCATGAAGACGCCGCCGGCGACGATTTTGATCAAGAAGGCTGCCGGTATTCAGAAGGGTTCCGCGAAGCCCCATACCGACAAGGTGGGCAAGATCACCAAGGCCCAGGCCGAAGAAATCGCCAAGGCCAAGATGCCTGATCTCACCGCCGCCGATCTGGATGCGGCTACCCGCACCATTGCCGGCAGCGCCCGCAGCATGGGCATTATCGTGGAGGGCCTCTGAGATGGCTAAGCATTCCAAGCGCCTGGCCGCGGTTCGTGCCACGGTCGACCGCAACAAGAACTACGTCCTCACCGAGGCACTGACCATGGTGAAGAAGAACGCCATCGCCAAGTTCGACGAATCCATCGATGTGGCGGTGAACCTCGGCATCGACGCGAAGAAGTCCGACCAGTTGGTGCGCGGCTCAGTCGTGTTGCCCGCTGGCACCGGCAAGAAGGTCCGCGTTGCCGTCTTCGCGCAGGGCGCCAAGGCCGCTGAAGCCAAGGCGGCGGGTGCCGATGTCGTCGGCTTCGACGACCTGGCGGCCACCGTCAAGGGCGGCACCATCGAGTTCGATATGTGCATCGCCACACCGGACGCCATGAAGGTGGTCGGCCAACTCGGACAGATCCTCGGTCCGCGCGGCCTGATGCCGAACCCGAAGGTCGGTACCGTGACCATGGACGTCACCACCGCGGTGAAGAACGCCAAGGCGGGTCAGGTGCAGTACCGCACGGACAAGGGTGGCATCATCCAATGCACGATCGGTCGTGCCTCGTTTACCGTCGAAGCGCTGCAGCAGAATCTGGCCGCGCTGATCGAAGCCTTGAACAAGGCCAAGCCGGCGGCGGCGAAGGGACAGTATTTGAAAAAGGTCTCGGTGTCCTCGACGATGGGCGCCGGGGTTCGGGTGGATCAGGCCAGCCTGGTTGCCCAGCAAGTGCAATAAGGAACTTTGGGCCGCTGCGTCGCAGTCCGGGCGCGGCGGGTTATCAAAGACCGTTGGCGCCCCTGACAGGGCTTAATCGCCGGCAGCATTGGTGGCCAACGCAGATGGCGTCACCCGAAGACAGGATGGTTTTCGATTCCTGAATGAAGGTCGCCGTATTTGTCTCCGCAGCGATGCGGGGACGTTTTGACTAGGAGTTGACCTTGGGTCTCAATCTCGAAGAGAAGAAGGCGGTAGTTGCCGAGGTGTCCGCGCAGGTGGCGGGTGCCCAGGCGATCATCGTCGCTGAGTACCGTGGTCTGGAAGTGGGGCAGATCACCACGCTGCGCGCCAACGCGCGCAAGTCGGGAGTGTATTTGCGGGTGCTGAAAAATACCCTCGTGCGTCGCGCCGTTGCCGGCACGCCGTTCGAAGGGCTCAAGGGGGCGCTGGTCGGCCCGCTGATCTACGGGATCTCCAAGGATCCGGTGACGGCGGCCAAGATCCTCCACGAGTTCGCCAAGGGTAACGACAAGCTCGTCATCAAGGCGGGTGCGATGGCCAATTACGTCATGGACGCCTCGGCTGTCCGGGCGTTGGCCACCATGCCCAGCCGCGAAGAGTTGCTGTCGAAGTTGCTCGGCACCATGCAGGCACCGATCGCCCAGTTCGTCCGTACGCTCAATGAAGTCCCGACCAAGTTCGTCCGGGGCCTCGCTGCCGTGCGCGACGCCAAACAGGCCGCTTAATCACGACGATATTCCGTCAATCAACGAACCTTTAATTCATTCAGGAGTCTTTTGAATATGGCTACCAAAGCTGAAATCCTCGACGCGATCGCTGGCATGACCGTGCTCGAACTGTCCGAACTGATCAAGGAAATGGAAGAGAAGTTCGGCGTCTCCGCTGCTGCTGCTGCCGTTGCTGTGGCCGCCCCGACAGCGGGCCCGGTCGCCGCCGCAGAAGAGCAGACCGAATTCACCGTCATGCTGCTGGCTGCCGGCGAGAAGAAGGTCGAAGTCATCAAGGTAGTGCGTGCCGCCACCGGCCTTGGCCTCAAGGAAGCCAAGGACTTGGTCGATGGCGCGCCGAAGGCCGTCAAGGAAGCCATTTCCAAGGCCGACGCCGCGGCTCTCAGGAAGCAGCTCGAGGATGCGGGCGCCAAGGTCGAGGTCAAGTAGGTCCTCGATCGAGTCACGGGCTGGTGGCCGGTGCCACCAGCCCTTTTGTGCTTTCTAGTTGAATTTGGCAATACGGCGGCGGTTAGCAGAGAAGACTGATGATTTCAGCCTTGCCTTCTGACCTTCGACGCTGACGAGAAAACGGAGCGACCATGACGTACTCCTATACCGAGAAAAAGCGGATCCGCAAGAGCTTCGCCAAGCGCGCCAACGTGCTTGACGTGCCGTTCCTGCTGGCGACGCAACTCGACTCCTATACCCAATTCCTGCAGGTTGACGTGCCGCCGCCGCAGCGGCACAGCCATGGTCTGGAGGCGGCGTTTTCCTCCATTTTTCCCATCGTTTCGCACTCGGGCAGTGCGCGCCTGGAGTTCGTCGAGTACAAGCTCGGCGAGCCGGCCTTCGACGTCAAGGAATGCCAGCAGCGCGGCCTGACTTTTGCGTCGCCGCTGCGCGCCAAGGTTCGCTTGGTGATTCTCGACCGGGAAACCGGCAACGAGAAGGTCAAGGAGGTCAAGGAGCAAGAAGTGTATATGGGCGAGATCCCGCTCATGACCACGACCGGCTCGTTCGTCATCAACGGCACCGAGCGCGTCATCGTTTCCCAGTTGCATCGCTCGCCGGGTGTGTTCTTCGAGCACGACAAGGGCAAGACCCACAGCTCCGGCAAGCTGCTGTTCTCGGCCCGCATCATTCCTTACCGCGGTTCCTGGCTCGACTTCGAGTTCGATCCCAAGGACATCCTGTATTTCCGCGTCGACCGGCGCCGCAAGATGCCGGTCACCATCCTGCTCAAGGCCATCGGCCTGACGGCTGAACAAATCCTGGCCACCTTCTTCGAGTTCGACACCTTCCACCTGACCAAGAAGGGCATCCAGTTCGAACTGGTGCCGGAGCGCCTGCGCGGCGAAGTCGCCAAGTTCGACTTCACCGACAAGCACGGCACGGTGATCGTGCCCAAGGACAAGCGGATCACGGCGAAGTACATTCGCGACCTGGCCGAGGCCGGCGTCAAGAAGCACGCGGTGCCCGAGGACTTCATCGTCGGCCGCACGATCGCCCAGAACGTGGTCGATGCCACCACTGGCGAGATTCTGGCCAGCGCCAATGAGGAGATCACCGAGGCGCTGCTGGCCAAGCTGATGGAAGCCGGTATCGAGGACCTGAAGACGCTGTACGTCAACGACCTCGACCGTGGCGCCTACATCTCCTCGACGCTGCGCATCGACGAGACTGCCGACCAGTGGGCCTCCCGTGTCGCCATCTACCGCATGATGCGGCCGGGCGAGCCGCCTACCGAAGATGCGGTCGAGACGCTGTTCCACGGCCTGTTCTACTCCGAGGAGCGCTACGACCTGTCCGTCGTCGGCCGCATGAAGTTCAACCGCCGCGTCGGTCGCGAGGAACTGACCGGTATTGCGACGCTTTCGAACAACGACATCATCGACGTCGTCCGCATTCTCGTCGAGCTGCGTAACGGCCGCGGCGAAGTCGACGATATCGATCACCTGGGCAACCGCCGCGTGCGTTCCGTCGGCGAACTGGCCGAGAACCAGTTCCGCGCCGGCTTGGTACGGGTCGAGCGGGCCGTCAAGGAGCGTTTGAGCCAGGCCGAATCCGAGAACCTGATGCCGCACGACCTGATCAACGCCAAGCCGATCAGCGCCGCGATCAAGGAGTTCTTCGGCTCCAGCCAGTTGTCGCAGTTCATGGACCAGACCAACCCGCTGTCGGAAATCACCCACAAGCGACGCGTCTCGGCCCTCGGCCCCGGCGGCCTGACCCGAGAAAGGGCCGGTTTCGAGGTGCGCGACGTGCATCCGACGCATTACGGCCGCGTCTGCCCGATCGAGACGCCGGAAGGTCCGAACATCGGCCTGATCAACTCGCTGGCGCTCTACGCCCGTACCAACGAGTTCGGTTTCATGGAGACGCCTTACCGCAAGGTCGACAACAGCCATGTCAGTGAAGAGATCGAATATCTGTCGGCGATCGAGGAAGGCAACTTCGTCGTCGCCCAGGCCAACGCCACCCTGGACAAGAAGGGCAAGCTGACCGACGAACTGGTGTCCTGCCGCTTCAAGGGCGAGTTCGAACTGAAGACGCCTGAGGAAGTTCAGTACATGGACGTAGCGCCGGGCCAGATCGTTTCCGTCGCCGCCTCGCTGATCCCCTTCCTCGAGCATGACGACGCCAACCGGGCCCTGATGGGTGCCAACATGCAGCGCCAGGCGGTTCCCTGCCTGCGTCCGGAGAAGGCGCTGGTCGGTACCGGCATCGAGCGCACGGTCGCCGTCGACTCCGGCACGGCGGTACAAGCGCTGCGCGGCGGTGCGGTGGATTACGTCGATGCCGATCGCATCGTGGTCCGCGTCAATGACGCGGAGACGGTGCCGGGCGAAGTCGGCGTCGACATCTACAACCTGATCAAGTACACCCGCTCCAACCAGAACACCAACATCAACCAGCGGCCGGTGGTCAAGGTCGGCGACATCATCGCCAAGGGCGACGTGGTCGCCGACGGCGCTTCGACCGACCTGGGCGAACTGGCGCTCGGCCAGAACATGCTGGTCGCCTTCATGCCCTGGAACGGCTACAACTTCGAAGACTCGATCCTGATCTCGGAGCGCGTGGTCGCCGACGACCGGTTCACGTCGATCCACATCGAGGAACTGACGGTTGTCGCCCGCGACACCAAGCTGGGCGCCGAGGAAATCACCCGCGACATCGCGACGCTGGGCGAGGCCCAACTTGGCCGTCTCGACGAATCGGGCATCGTCTATATCGGTGCCGAAGTCGAAGCCGGCGACGTACTGGTCGGCAAGGTGACACCGAAGGGCGAGACCCAACTTACCCCGGAAGAGAAGCTTCTGCGCGCGATCTTCGGCGAGAAGGCCTCGGACGTGAAGGACACCAGCCTGCGGGTGCCCTCGGGTATGTCGGGCACGGTCATCGATGTCCAGGTGTTTACCCGCGAGGGCATCGAGCGCGACAAGCGCGCCCAGTCGATCATCGACGACATGTTGAAGGGCTACAAGCAGGATCTGGCCGACCAGATGCGCATCGTCGAGCGCGACACCTTCGCCCGGATCGAGAAGTTGCTGACCAACAAGACGGCCAACAAGGGGCCGAGGAAGCTGGTCAAGGGTGCCAAGATCACCAAGGACTACCTGGCTTCGCTCGAGCATTACCACTGGTTCGACATCTCGCTCGAAAGCGAGGAGTCCCAGCAGCAACTGGAGAACCTGCGCGACAGTCTCGAGCAGACGCGCAAGGACTTCGATGTTGCCTTCGAGGCCAAGAAGAAGAAACTCACCCAGGGCGACGAATTGCCCCCGGGCGTGCAGAAGATGGTCAAGGTGTACCTGGCCGTGAAGCGCCGCCTGCAACCCGGCGACAAGATGGCCGGTCGTCACGGCAACAAGGGCGTGGTGTCCAAGATCGTGCCGGTCGAGGACATGCCGCACATGAAGGACGGCCGTCCCGTCGACATCGTGCTGAATCCGCTCGGTGTGCCGTCGCGGATGAACATCGGCCAGATTCTGGAAACGCACCTGGGCTGGGCCGCCAAGGGCCTCGGCCTCAAGATTGGTGCCATGTTGGCCAGGCAGGCCTCGGCGGCCGAGATCGGCAAGCTGCTGCACCGGATCTACAACGTTTCGGGCCGTGGTGCCGATACGGACAGTCTGAATGAACGCGAAACCATGGAGCTCGCTGCCAACCTGGTGGGTGGCGTGCCTTTCGCGACACCTGTGTTCGACGGTGCCAAGGAGGAAGAGATCAGGGCGATGCTCGATCTGGCCTATCCGGACGATGTGCTCGAGGAAATGGGCCTGACGCCGGCCAAGACCCAGACCGTGCTTTTCGACGGCCGCACCGGCGAAGCCTTCGAGCGTCCGGTGACCATCGGCTACATGCATGTGCTCAAGCTGCACCACCTGGTCGACGACAAGATGCACGCGCGCTCCACCGGCCCGTACAGCCTGGTGACTCAGCAGCCGCTCGGCGGCAAGGCGCAGTTCGGCGGCCAGCGCTTCGGCGAAATGGAAGTCTGGGCGCTGGAAGCCTACGGCGCCGCCTACACGCTGCAGGAAATGCTGACCGTGAAGTCGGATGACGTCAACGGCCGCACCAAGGTGTACGAGAACATCGTCAAGGGCGAGCACAAGATCGATGCCGGCATGCCGGAATCCTTCAACGTGCTGGTGAAGGAAATCCGCTCCCTGGCGATCGACATCGATTTGGAACGTTACTGAGAACCCGATAAGGAATAAGCGATGAAAGCACTGCTAGACCTCTTCAAGCAGGTTACTCAGGAAGAAGAATTCGACGCCATCACCATTGGCCTGGCGTCGCCGGAGAAGATCCGTTCCTGGTCTTATGGCGAGGTGAAGAAGCCGGAGACCATCAACTACCGCACCTTCAAGCCCGAACGCGACGGTTTGTTTTGCGCCAAGATATTCGGCCCGGTCAAGGACTACGAGTGCCTTTGCGGCAAGTACAAGCGCTTGAAGCACCGCGGCGTCATTTGCGAGAAGTGCGGCGTCGAGGTCACGCAAAGCAAGGTTCGCCGCGAGCGCATGGGCCACATCGAACTGGCTTCGCCGACCGCGCATATCTGGTTCCTGAAGTCGCTGCCCAGCCGCCTCGGCATGGTCCTCGACATGACGCTGCGCGACATCGAGCGCGTGCTCTACTTCGAGGCCTTCGTGGTCGTCGACCCGGGTGTCACGCCGCTCAATCGCGCGCAGTTGCTGACGGAAGACGACTACCTGGCCAAGGTCGAGGAATACGGCGACGAGTTCTCCGCCGTGATGGGTGCCGAGGGCATTCGCGAGCTTCTGCACACCCTCGACATCAGCCACGAGATCGAAATCCTGCGCAAGGATCTGGAAACTACCGGCTCCGAAGCCAAGATCAAGAAGATCGCCAAGCGGCTCAAGGTCCTCGAAGGCTTCCAGCACTCGGGCATCAAGCCCGAGTGGATGGTCCTTGAAGTGCTGCCGGTGCTGCCGCCCGATCTGCGTCCGCTGGTGCCGCTGGATGGTGGCCGCTTTGCCACGTCGGATCTCAACGATCTCTATCGCCGCGTCATCAATCGCAACAACCGCTTGAAGCGCCTGCTGGAACTCAAGGCGCCGGACATCATCGTCCGCAACGAGAAGCGCATGCTGCAGGAAGCCGTCGACGCGCTGTTCGACAACGGCCGCCGTGGCCGCGTCATCACCGGCGCCAACAAGCGGCCGCTCAAGTCGTTGGCCGACATGCTCAAGGGTAAGCAGGGCCGCTTCCGGCAGAACCTGCTCGGCAAACGCGTCGATTACTCCGGCCGCTCCGTCATCGTCGTCGGCCCGGAGCTCAAGCTGCACCAATGCGGCCTGCCCAAGAAGATGGCGCTCGAGCTGTTCAAGCCCTTCATTTACAACAAGCTCGAGGAGCGCAACCTCGCCAGCTCGATCAAGGCGGCCAAGAAGCTGGTGGAGAAGGAGCAACCCGAGGTCTGGGACATCCTGGACGAGGT
>JBGOZF010000126.1:0-9267 GCA_041480065.1 Rhodocyclaceae bacterium | reverse complement strand
TTTGATATCTGCGGATCTTCACCTTCCCTGTGACACATGCATCGTCTCAAGATCGCCTTCCTTTGCGTCCTTGGCGTCCTTCGCGGTGAATGAACTGAGGTTTTTGGGTTGATTTCTGTAAGCTTGGTGGTCCGTCGGTTCCACCCCTTCGCCGCAAACGTTTGACCCCCGACTATCCCCGTTCCTGCCGTGTCCGAGCGAGGGCGCCAAGGAGCAGCATACCCAGAAGCAGCACTGCCCATTCCGGGAGCGTCGGCACGTCGCCGCTGTCGGGAGCTACGGCGACGTAGAAGGTCGCCGTGTTGTCGGCCACGCTTGAGTCCGGCAGGTCCGACGTCACACTGGTGGAAACGGTGGCCGCGGGATCGATGGCGTTCCAGAGAGCGACGATCTCGAAGCTCGCGGTACCGCCGCTCGCGACGGTGCCGGCACTGCATACGACCTGGTTGCCGGTTGCGGTGCAGGCGGCCGAAGCCGAGACGAGGCTGGCGCTCGTCGGCAGGGTGATCGTGACGACGACATTGGTGGCCGACTGCGGCCCGGCGTTGGCCGCGGTGACCACGTAGGTCGAGTTGGTGCCCGGCACGCCCGTGGTCGGGCCGGTGACGCCGACCGACAGGTTGGCCTTGGCCGAGGTATTCAAGCTCCAGTTCAGGCTGACTGCACCGGCGCCGCCGCTCGCGCCGTCGACGGCGATCTGGTATTGCGTTCCCGACTGGGCCTCGAACAGCAGGCTGCTGGCGGTCGTCGCACCGCTGGTGTTGTCGTTGCTGGCGACGCTCGTGAGCGCAGCGACCGCAGACCCCGTGTAGACCGCGAGCAGGGTATCGAAGCCGCTGCCGGCGGTTGCCAGCGTGACTTGGCCGGCCGCCGGCGCCGTCCATTTCCACCAGACTGAATGCGCGCCGCCGCTGCCGCCGTGGACCGGCTCGCCTGCTTCCTCGGTGGCGAGCAGGCTGGTGCCGGTGGCCGAGCCGCCGCTGCCGGCGACGGTGACGCGGCTGGCGAAGGCATCGTTGGCGGGGCGCGCGGCTTCGAGCAGATTCAGGCGCGGTTTGAGCAGGCTGTTGCGGGAGTCGGTGACGGCCACGCCGGTGCTGGTGAGGCGCGTCTTCGTCGCCGTCAGCGACTCGCCCGGAAAGGCGGCGCGCAGCACAGCGACCGCGCCGGCGACATGCGGCGTCGCCTGCGAGGTGCCGTACATGGTGATGCCGGCGGCGGTGATTGCACCGCCGGGCGCCAGCATGGTCAGCAGGCTCGAACTGTTGGAGAAGCAGGTCACCTTGTCGGCGGCGGTGGTGGAGTCGCTGCACAGCCCCGGGAACGTGACGGTGCCGACGTTGGCGTCGTACGCGGCACCGACGGAAATCGCGCCCGGCGAACAGGCCGGACTCGAAATGCCATCGGTGAATTTCTCGTTGCCCGAGGCGACGACAACCATCATGCCGGCGCTGATGGCGTTGGTGATCGGCGTGGCGAAGGGATTGCCGCCGGTGCAGGTCGACGTGTATTTCGCGCCGTCGCCGAGGCTCATGTTGATGGCGGCGATGTTGTAGGTGGAGCGATTGGTGATTGCCCAGTTGATGGCAGAGATGATGTCGGATGAAGATGCGGTGGTTCCGGAGAAGGCGTTGAGCATGGCGATCCGCGTCTCGGGCGCCACGCCGACCACCACCGCGGAGACGTTGGTGCCGTGGCTGGTATCGGTGGTGCCGGTACCGAAGTCGTGCGAGTAGATCACGCGGCACGAGGTCGGGCTGCCCGGCGCCGTGCAATTGCCGAATGCCGACAGCGTGTAATCGATGCCGTCGTCGATCACCGCGACCGTGGTGCCGGCGCCTTTCTCGCCGACGGCGGCGACAGTCGGTTGGCCGATCAATGGCAGGCTCTGCGCCAATACCACGTGCAGGGCGCGGTTCTCGTAGACGGCCTTCACTTCGGGCTGCGCCAGGAAAGCACTCAGCGCCGCCGCCGACCGAAAGCGCCGGAAACCCATCGGCAAATGGCTGTAGTCGCGCAGGGCATCGATCTCCTGCCCGACAAGCGCAGCGCCGACCTTGTCGCGAATGCCGGCATAGCGCTCGGCGCGCATGGCGAGAATGCTGTCGTCGTCGGAATGGCGGCCCCTGGCGCTGCGCATTCTGGTCGCCTCCTGATCCACTGTATCGGCCTGAAACTCGACGATGAGTTCGACTGCCTGGCCGGCGCGCAGGCGTTCGTGGACGCCGGTCGGCGCCGTTGCCGCAAACGCGCAGGTGGCGACCGACATGAGGATGAAGACAGTCAGGGCAAGCGCTCGGTTCGGCATGGCATCGTCCGCGATTGATCGAGCGATGCAGCATGCCGTCGCGTCATGACAGCGTGTTGACAGCGCTGGCGCCGGTTGGTGTGGTGTACGTAAAGTTGAGTAGATCCATTCAGGCAGAGATCGACGTTGGCGGACGCGGCGCTTAGTCCGTTCGGACTATCGAAATCGAGCCGCGCCGAAGCTAGTTCGGCAACATTCCCGGCGGATCATGACGGGCATCAACAAACGCCCCGTTTGCCCAAGGAGGTTTCACAATGAGCTTCGCCAAGTTCCTGCCGGCCGCCATCGCCCTGATGGTCGGCGCTTCTTCCGCCAGTGCCGATACCGCCTTTGCCAATTCCGTCGCCTACTGGAACCAACAGGGCCAACCGGGGAACCAGAGCTTCACCGCCGGTACCGGCGCGACCCACATTACGGCGGAGTCCATGGTTCGCGGCGCCGGACTGGGCGCCAACGCCGGTGGCAGCTCGCTCAATTCCAACGGCTGGACTGGCCAAGCCACGGACTATGTCGAGTTCGGCTTTGCGGTCGATTCAGGCTTCGCTGCCACCCTCGACAAGCTCTACCTCGCTACCAAGGTCAGTGCCACCGGGCCGACTGCGGCGACCATCTACACGTCGCTGGATGGCTTTGCCAACCCGATCGCCACGATCGCGCAAAACAACACGGTTACCGGCACGCCATACACCAATAGCGTCATCGATCTTTCCGGATTCGGCTGGGTTACCGGCGCCATGACTTTCCGTGTGTTCGGTTCAGGTGCAACCAGCAGCGCCGGAACGCTGCGCGTGGGCGATTACTACAGCGGCAGCGCCTACTATTTCGACTCGGTCACCGGCAGCGTCGCCGCTGTTCCCGAACCCGAAACCTACGCCATGATGCTGGCCGGCCTGGGACTGCTGGGCTTCGCCGCGCGCGGTCGCAACAAGTAAGCGCAAAGAAGAAACATGAAGTGAATGACCCGGAAGCCGAAGGCTGGCTTCCGGGCGGGGTGGATCAACTTTCGACTCCCAGAGGGTCGGCAAACAGAGAGCACGCATCATGAACCTATCCAGCACCGTCCGGCTTCTGCCCGGCCTTCAGCGCTTGTTCAGCTTTGGCAAATCCGGACTTGCTGCCCTGGTCATCGTGCTGGCATCCGGCCCATCCCTGGCTGCCGTACTGGCCGGCTGGGATGTCAGCGGTGCCACCGGGTATGGCGCCTCTCCATTGGCTGCCACCGTTCACGATGCGAATGTCAGCGTAGGTGGATTGACCCGCGGTAGCGGCGTCGGCATCAGCGGCACCGCAGCGAGTCGCGGCTGGGGTGGCAACAACTGGAACAGCGCTTCCGCATCCGCCGCCGCTTCGGCCAGCCAGTACGCCACCTTCGCGGTCGCGGCTAATACTGGTTACCAGATCTCCTTCAGTTCCATCAGCAAGTTCGACTACCGTCGCTCCGCCTCCGGCGCGACTGCCGGGGTAGTGCAGTACCAGATCGGCAGCGGTGGTTTCAACGACATCGCCACCGTCAGCTACTCCTCGACTTCCAGTTCCGGCGCTTCGCTTTCCGCCATCGACCTGAGCGGTGTCAGCGCGTTGCAGAACGTGCCTGCCGGCACGACGGTGACCTTCCGCGTCGTCAACTACGGCGCCTCTGGCGCGACTGGAACGTGGTACGTCTTCGACGCGGGCAACAGTGCGGCAAACGACCTCGAGATCTCCGGCTCGGTCACCATATCGAGCGGCGTCAATGGCGCCTGCGGTTCGGCGAACGGCCAGAACCTGTCTTCAGCGCCGACGGCCAATCTGTGTTCTGCAGGCACGGCCTCGGCTGTCAGCGGCAGCGGACCCTGGACGTGGAACTGCGCCGGCAGCGGCACCGGCACCACAGCCAGTTGTTCGGCCAACAAGGCGGCGGGCGGGCCTTTCAGCATCTTCCACCTTAACGACACCCACGCCCGGCTGACGCCGCACAAGTGGGTCATCCCCAGCAAGAGCAACACCGCGCCGGTCTATGAAGACGTCGGCGGTGCTGCCTACGTGGCGGGCAAGATGCTGTCCCTGACGGCCGGCCAGCCCAGCTCCCTGGTCATCGATGCTGGCGACATTTCCGAAGGCAATCCCATCGGCGATATGGGCGGCAACGGCAGCATGACCCAGTTCTACGCCATGCTCGCCAACAAGCTGAAGACCGTGGCCGGCCGCAACGGTCGCGGCATGGACGCGGTAGTGGTGGGCAACCACGACGTGCGCGATGCGAACTACATCGCCAACCTGGATACCCTGAAGGCTTCGGGGGTGCCGGTGCTGTCGGTCAATGTCCGCGACATCGCGACGCATTTGCCTCACTTCGCCCCCTATAGCACCGTCACCGTCAACGGCACCAAGATCGGCATCCTCGGCTACACGACACAGGCGGCCGAAGTCGGCGCGTCGCTGGCCACCACGCTCGAGGTCGTCGATTGCGACTGGAGCGGCACGACCGCCCCCTGTCACCTGGCCGACTACGTGAATACCTTGCGCAACACCGAGCACGTCGATGTGGTGGTGCTGGTCGCCCACATCGGCCATAGCGCCCTGGTCGATCCTACTGCGCCTTTGCTGGTGGATAACGGCGTGGCGAAGCTGCCGGAAGTGGTCGTCACCGGCCACTGGCACACCTGGGCCGATACCGTCTGGCAGCCGATGCAGCTCAACTACAAGACGATCTTCACCGAGTCCGGCAGCTACATGAAGTACATCGGCGAATTGGATGTCAGCGCCACCGGTACCTACGTCAGTGCCGCCCAGCACGTGCTGCGCAACGCCGACATCACGCCCGATCCGGATGTGCAGACCTTCGTGAACAATCTGGTCACGCAATACAACACCGCTGCCGACGCACACGTGCCGCCGACGCCCCGTGTCTACGACGTGGTCGGCTACACGGCCGACAACCTGATGCTCGACAACGACATGCGCTGGTGGTCGCCCGACGAGTATCCGTGGAGCGGCAACAACACCGCCGGTCAGTGGATCACCGACGCCATGCGCTGGAAAGCCGAGCAGTTGTTCGGCCAGTGCGACCTCGCAGTCGAAGCCGGTGGCGACGTGCGTGCCGACATCCCCGCCGGTCCGGTCACCTTCCTGCAGGTCTACGAGACCTTTCCCTGGAACGACGACACCTTCGTCCGCATCAACATGACAGGGCAAGACATCGTCAACTTCCTCAAGGCCACCAACATGAACGCCGGCTTTTCCAGCGGCCTTGATGTGACCGCCGTGGATGGCGTGCCGACCAGCGTGAAATTCAATGGCCTGCCGATCGTCCTGAGCAACACCTACACCGTGGCGATCAACAACTACATGTATGCCCACCCACCCACCGGGTACACCTGGACCGACCTCGCGCCGCTGAGCAACAGCACGCTGGTGCGCGACGGCATCGTCGACTTCATGAAGTCGCAGCATGCGACCCAGGCCAATGCGTATCAGGTCGGCGGCGCCCGTTACCACCTCAACGGCGAGTTCTCCGGTGGCTACCGCGCGGTGGTGACGATGATGGACGACAACGATACCAAGCCCACCTTCGACGCCGCCTTCGTGCGGCTGCTCAGCGCTACGCCGGACACCCTGGCTCGCCGTGGCGGCAACCAGGTGCCGGCCGATCTGGTCAACGCCGACGGCAGCGTCAATGCCAGCAACCGCATGTCGTCGCAGGAGATCTACCGCAGCTTCCTGGGCTTCAAGCCCGGCGCGCTGGTTCCCGGCGACATCATCGAGACCTGGGGCAAGGCCAGCTTCTACGGCGGCACGCCGGAGTTCGTCGACCAGGAAGGCATCTACGCCGACGGCCAGGAGTTCAAGATCGTCGGTCATGACGCCAGCCTGGCCAAGCCTGAGTTCATGTCGTCCATCGGCGCCTTCCTGAAGGACAACTACAAGAACCATTACGTCAAGTTCCTGGGCAGGAAGACGGCGGCAGACACGGTCACCGACCAGAACGGCCAGGCCCTCAAGATCTGGGATGTGACGGGCTACGCGGCGGCAGCGCTGCCGGGCAGTGTCGGCGACACCCTGGAGATTTCCGGCGTGCTGACCATGGAGAGCTACGGCTTCCGCTTCCGCCGCGATCAGGCGGCCGTCACCTCGGCCGTTCTGCCTGCGGTATCGGGTATCTCTTCCCGCGTCGATCCGCTGGTGGGGACGGCCAGCGCGCCCATCACCCTGAGCGCCACGGCCAGCATCGTCGGCGGTGGCTATACGCTCACGCCCCTGGCCGACGCCCAGGTCGCGAGCGGCAACCCCACCGTCAACTACGGTGCCGGCACCAACCTTTATCTCCAGAGCAGTAGCAGCGGCTATGGCAATGAGCGCTCCTGGCTGAAGTTCGACCTCTCCAGCATACCGGCGGGTTCGACCATCACCGGCGCCACGCTGAAACTGTGGGACTGGAAGGCGACGGGTGCCTCCCTGCCGGTTGAGGTGCGCAGCGCCACGGACGACACCTGGACGGAAAGCGGCCTCAACTGGAACAACCAGCCCGCCCTCGGTGGCGTCCTCGACACCCAGACGCTCGCTTCCGGCACCACGAACGCCTGGTACAACTGGAACGTGACTTCCTTCGTCCAGGGAGAATTCAGCGGCGACAAGACGGTGTCGCTGCTGGTCAAGCCGGTGACCGAAGGTTCTGCCGACGCGACCGCGCCCAGCTACGGTTTCGACGCCAAGGAATACGGCAGCAATGTGCCGGCGCTTTACGTCACCACGCAGGCAACCGCCTCCTTCGTTGCCAATGTGCGTTTCTTCTACCGCTACTCCACCGACCATGCGACCTGGGGCGCCTGGACGCAAGTGGCCACCGACACGACCGCGCCTTACACGGCCGCGTTCAATTTCCCGAGCGGCGCCGGCTACTACGAGTTCTACAGCATCGCCACCGACAACCTGGGCGGCGTCGAGCCGACTCCCGCCTACGCCCAGACCAGCGTGCATTACCAGGCTGCGACCGGCACTGCGCAGACGATCAGCTTCGGATCGCTGGGCGCCATGGCGGTGGGCTCGTCGCTCTCGATGTCGGCGACCGCCAGTTCCGGTTTGACGGTCACCTTCGCCAGTCAGACCACGAGCGTTTGCATGGTATCGGGCAATGTGGTGACGACGATCGCGGCCGGCACCTGCACGATCGCGGCCGATCAGGCGGGCGATGTCGGTTACTGGCTGCCGGCGCCGACGGTGGCACGCAGCTTCGCGGTAACCCGGGTCACCCAGACCATCAGCTTTCCGTGGATTGGTGACCACGTGCTGGGCGATGCCGCATTCGCAGTCTCTGGCACCGCTACGTCCGGCCTGCCGGTCACCATCGTCTCCCAGACCACGAGCGTATGTACGGTCGGCGGCGGCAACGTGACCCTGTTGGCGGTCGGTACCTGTACGCTTGCCGCCAGCCAATCCGGCAACGCCACATACGCCGCCGCGCCGACGGTAGCGCGGGGCTTCGCGGTATCGGTGGCGGGTGGTGGCAGCAGCGACGGCGATGTGCCGTTGCCGGCCTGGGCTGTGGTGATGCTGGGTGCGGGCCTGCTGGGTGCGGCGCGTCAGCGCCGGAGGATGAAGTAGGGTGCCTTACAGCCAGGCATAGGAATCGAGCTTGCTACCCAATTCCAACGGCATTCCATATCTTCCGGACGGGTTTGGCCTCGCCGATCTGCCGCCACGCCCTTGGCCGACGTGGATTCGGGTCGCCATCTTCGTCGCCTGCTATGTGGTTCTCCAGGGCCTCTATGCCCGCGCCGGCGGCACCGACATCGAGCGCTTCTTTCTCGAGACGACGGGCAGCAGGCCGGCCGCTGCGCTGATCGACCTGATGCAACCAAGCCTGGAAGCGCGGGCGGTCGGCACCCGGGTGACGACGCCGAGCGGCAGTGGCATCAACATCGGCAACGGCTGCGAAGGCACGGATCTCTACTTCCTGCTGTTCGCGGCATTCGCCTCGGTCTCGCTGTCATGGCGTTTGCGCGCAATCGGCTTCGGGCTCGGCTTGGCGCTGGCGTTCATTCTCAACCAGGCCAGGATCATCGTGCTGTTCCATGCCTATCGGTCGGACCATGCTTTGTTCGACCTGCTGCACACCACCGTCGCCCCGGTGCTGCTGGTGATTGCGCTGGTCCTCTACTTCCATGCCTGGCTCCATTACAGCCGACCTGCTCGAAAAATGGCCGCTTGAACTGGCCGTCCGTGCCGTGCTGTCCTTCGGACTCGCACTCTGGCTCTCGGTCGGGCTCAGCCCGGTGCTGCTGGACACGCTGCTGCCGTTCTACGAGCAGTTCGTACACCTCCTGGACGACCACTATCGGATCGACTTCGTCCTGTCTCACCTGACGGGCCACAACAAGATCGGCGGCGACCTCGTCGTGCTGGGGCATGCGGCGGTGGAACGCACCTTCATGGTCTTCGGCGCCGGCACCACGGTGACGCTGGTGCCGGGCGAATCGCTGACGTCTTCGACGGCAATCGGAGTCCTGATGCAGCCGGCGATCGTGATGCTCGGGCTCCTGCTGGGGTGGCCGGTGCGCGGCGCCAGGGAAGTCCTGATGCGAGGGTTGCTGGGCCTCACGCTGCTGGCGCTTTGGGTGATCCTGGGCATACCCACGTGGTTGTGGATTACCTTCCAGGACATACCGATCCGGGCTTACTCGCCCGACGCGTTTTCCGTCATGACCGCCATCGGCAAATTCCTGCTCAACGGCGGTGGTGTGGTACTCGGCGCACTGCTCGGCGCCGGCGCCATTGCGGCAGCCAGGCGCTAATTGGTGGCGGGGAAGAGCTTCAGCGTCATGGCCTTCGAGACTGCCTGGGCGCGATTGCGAACCTTGAGCTTGCGAAAGATCTTCTGCACGTGATTCTTGACCGTGAGCGGGCTGATTTCGAGAATGGCACTGATCTCGTGATTGCTCCTGCCCGTGCACACCCACCTCAGGATCTGGAGCTCGCGATCA
>JBGOZF010000125.1:0-9514 GCA_041480065.1 Rhodocyclaceae bacterium | reverse complement strand
GCCCTGTTCAGGTCGTGGGTGGATAAGTACCCCATCGTTTCCATCGAGGACGGCCACGCCGAAAACGACTGGGAAGGCTTCAAGGCCATGACGGCGGAACTCGGCGATCGCGTCCAGATCGTCGGCGACGACCTGGTGGTCACCAACCCGCGCTTTATCGCCCGCGCCATCGAGGAAAACGCCTGCAACGCGGCGCTGATCAAGCTCAATCAGATCGGCACGGTCTCTGAGACCATCGACGCCATCCACCTGTGCCGCAAGGCCGGCTGGGGCTTCGTCATTTCGCATCGTTCGGGCGAAACCGAAGACGCCTTCATGGCCGACTTCGCCGTCGCCATGGGCGGCGGCCAGATCAAGACCGGCTCGGTGTGCCGTTCCGAGCGCATCGCCAAGTACAACCGGCTGCTGGAGATCGAGGCGGAGCTGGGGCAGACGGCCGTTTTCGGCGCCTGAAGGCATGGCGGCGAAGCCCCGCATCCCGCGCGCCATCTGGGCGCTGGGCTTCGTCAGCCTGCTGATGGATGTCTCGTCCGAGCTCATCCACAGCCTGCTGCCGGTGTTCATGTTCACCGCGCTCGGCGTCTCTGCCTTCACCATCGGTCTCATCGAGGGCGCGGCGGAAGCCACCGCGCTGATCGTCAAGGTCTTCTCCGGTGCGCTGTCCGACTGGTGGGGCAGGCGCAAGCCGCTCGCTTTGCTCGGTTACGGTCTCGGCGCCGCGTCGAAACCGCTCTTCGCCATTGCCGGCGGCGCGGGGCTGGTGGTCGCCGCGCGCCTGATCGACCGCGTCGGCAAGGGCATCCGCGGCGCACCGCGCGATGCGCTCGTGGCCGACATCGCACCGCCCGAGATACGCGGCGCGGCCTTCGGTTTGCGGCAGTCGCTCGACACCGTCGGCGCCTTCCTTGGGCCGCTGCTGGCGATGGGGCTGATGCTGCTCTGGGCCGATGATTTCCGCTCCGTGTTCTGGGTCTCGGTGATTCCCGGCTTCCTCGCCGTGGCGCTGCTCCTCTTCGGCGTGCAGGAACCCGAGCGTCATCAGGATGGCAAGCGCGTCAATCCGATCCGCCGCGAGAACCTGCGCCGCCTGTCCGCCGGCTACTGGTGGGTGGTGGGCATCGGTGCGATCTTCACCCTGGCGCGCTTCTCCGAAGCCTTCCTGGTCCTGCGCGTGCAGGCGGGCGGGCTGCCGCTCGCGTTCGTGCCGCTGGTGCTGATCGTGATGAACGCGGTCTATGCCGCGGCGGCCTATCCATTCGGCAAGCTGGCGGATTCGATGAGCCACGCGACGCTGCTGGCCTGGGGACTGGCGATCCTGATCGTTGCCGACTCGCTGCTCGCCTGGGACGGCCACTGGAGCGTGGTCTGGGCGGGCGTACTCCTCTGGGGCCTGCACATGGCGATGACGCAGGGACTCCTGGCGGCAATGATCGCCGATACCGCACCGGCCGATCTGCGCGGCACGGCCTACGGCTTCTTCAATCTCGCCAGCGGCCTTGCCATGCTGATCGCCAGCGGGCTTGCCGGGCTGCTGTGGGACAGGTGGGGAGCGCCGTTCACTTTCGTGGCCGGGGCGGTGTTCAGCGCTTTAGCGTTGTTGGTTCTTGCTTTCCGGGGCGCCCGGCGAAAGGCAGCGTAGGCTTGCGTCGCTCATCGCGGCAGGCTGATCGTCTTTCCTTCCATGGCAATCGTGCCTGCCTCTTCCAGCCGCGCCAACGTCCGGTAAAGCGCTTCGTGGGAAAGCCCGAGTTCCGCAGCCCAGGCCTTGCGTGACGGTACAAGGATGCTCCCGCTGTCATCGCCTTCCGTTTCCAGATAATGAAGAACTCGCGCCTCGGCAGTCCTGAGACTTAGGCGCTCGCACAGGGCTCGTAGCCGTCGCACTTCGCGCGCCAGGTGGGCGATCCAGGCATTGCGGAACGTTGCGTCATTGGCGAGCGCTTCACGGAAGGCGCGCGCCGGAAAGCGCAGCAGTTCGCCGGCCTGGGCAGCCACCGCGTCGCAGTGATAGCGCCCCGACTCCAGGCTCGCTTCGGCGAAGAAGCCGCCGTGGGTGCGCTGCAGAATGATTTGGGCGCCGTCGCGGCTTTGCCGCTGAAGGCGCACCTCGCCTGACAGCAGAAAGAGCACTGCCCGGGTTGGGTCGCCGACGCGGAATACCGGGTCCGCCGGCTTCAGGGTCGTTCGCTTGGCGGCTTGCCGCAAGGCGGGCGGCAGGCGGCCAAGCACCGGATGGCCGGTGCTTAGCGCTACCCAGTCGATCGCTTCGGTCAAGGCCGTAGCCAGCCGCGCTTGGAGGGGTGGTAGGTCGCCATCCCGAACAGCACGGCCAGCCCGACATTCCAGATGGCGAATGCGGCCGTCGTCAGCACGACAAAGCGATCCACCTTGTCGGTACCGGCGTCCTTGCCGTTCAGTGCCAGTTGGACGCCAGCCAGGAACAGGATGACACCCAGCACCGCCGTTGGGAACAGCCGGAACAGCAGCGCGACGGAATCGCCCAGGAACAGGGCCACCGCGAGCAGCAGCACGCCGAGCATCACAGAAGCGCCGCCGGTGCGCGCACCGAACTGCACATGCCCGGCCATGCCGCCGGCGCCGTGGCACATGGGAATGCCGCCCAGCGCGCTCGACCACAGGTTCATCAAACCCGTGGAGAAGGCGACGCGCCGCTCGGTGACCGGGCGGTCGGGGAAGAGATGGTTGTTCTCCTCGGTGATCGAGATCAGGGCGTTGCCGAAAGTCAGCGGCAGTTGCGGCAGCGCCAGGAATATGGCGCCGACCCAGAGGTCATTCCAGGAGAGCGTCGGCCACGCGAAGGACGGCAGGTGCGGCGAGAAATGGATCGCGGCCAACTGATCGGCGAGAGCAGGTTCATCAACAAGCGCAATCGCGGCGCCGATCGCCAGCAGCACCACCATCGCCGGGAAGCGCGAGCGCGCCAGCAGTACCAGCGTGAGGGCAAGCAGCCCGGCGCCGATCCACGGGCTGTGAGACATCATGCGGATGCCTTCCAGCATGAAGCTGAAGCCGAGCCCCATCACCACGCCCATCAGCGCCGGCCGCGGCACCCAGCGCACCAGTCGGCGCGCGAGCCCGGTGGCACCGAGCAATAGCCACAGCAAACCGGTGACGAGGCCAGCGCCCATGACGGTCGACGAAGTGAGTGCTGCCATCTGGCTCGATTGCGTGATGGCGGCGGCGCCGATTGCCTTCATCGGCTGTACCGGGAAGGGCGTGCGGTAGAGCAGGCCGACGACCACCAGCGTCGAACCGAAGGCGAGCAGGATGCCGCTCGGGTCCATCTTCACGACCGAGATGTAGGCGGCGACGAAAGGGATCAGCGTGCCGAGGTCGCCGAAGGCGCCGGCCAGCTCATTCAGGTCGTAGCGGTTGGTTGTCATCATGATTCACGAAGTTGCGATTGATTGGCTGCGTATGATCGCAGTCATATGTCCGGCGGCATCGGAATCTTATCATTCGTCCGCAAGCCCACAACGGAGGAGACATTTCATGTGCAGATTGCAAGTCGCTGGAGCCGCCTTGGCGGGTCTCGCCATCGCCGCCACCGCAGCGGCCCAGCAGCATGACCATTCAATGCATCAACACGACCAGGCCACGCCACCGGAGGCGAGCGCTCAGGCCCATCTTGCTGTGCCTGTGGTCGATACCCGGCAGGCAGTTGAGTTCTCGCAGGCCATGCGCGACCACACGCTGGCGAACATGCGCGACCACCTGCTGGCGCTGCAACAGATTCAAAGTGCCCTGGCAAAAGAGGAATACGATCAGGCTGCCGATATCGCCGAGCAGCGCCTCGGAATGACGGCTCTGATACTGCACGGCTCTTACGAGCGCGCCAAGTTCATGCCCCAGGGCATGCGCGATGTCGGCAGTGCCATGCATGCCAACGCCAGCCGCCTTGCCGTGGCCGCGAAGGATGCCGGCGCCACCGGCGATCTGAGGCCTGTGCTCGAAGCGATGGCGAGCGTCACTGCCCAGTGCGTGGCCTGTCATTCGGCGTACCGCGTGAAGTAGGCCCTTCTCGCGTGCAAGCCATCCGGCATCATGACCGCCATGTTCTTTGAAGTTGCCGGCATAAGCATTCCGATCTGGCTGCCGCCTCTGGTGGCCTTCGTCCTCTCGTTCTTCGGCGCCATGGTGGGAATCTCGGGGGGTGTGCTCCTGTTGCCGTTTCAGATGAGCGTGCTCGGTTACGTGGCGCCCTCGGTGTCGGCGACCAATCTTGTCTTCAACGTGGTGGCGATCCCGGGCGGCGTGTGGCGTTACGCCCGCGAGCAACGCATGGATTGGCATCTGGCCTGGGTGATCGGTGCCGGCACGCTGCCAGGGCTGCTGGTTGGCTGGTGGCTGCGCGTGCACTGGCTGTTCTCGATCCGCGCCTGTTCAAGTTCTTCGTCGGCGTGGTGCTGCTCTGGCTGGCCGCGCGCTTGCTGCAGAAACTGAGGCGTGGCGACGAAGAAGGTTCCGCTCCGGACGCGGCCACCCGCCATTGGACCACCCTGTCGGTGGTTCCCATCGCACTTGTCATCGGCGTCATTGGCGGCGCGTACGGCCTCGGCGGCGGAGCTTTCATGGCGCCGGTGCTGGTGGCCATGCTCCGCTTGCCAATACATGCGGTCGCCGGCGCCACGTTGTTCGGAACCCTGGTGACTTCGCTCGCGGGGGTCATGCTCTACCAGTTCCTGCCGGCACCGCCGGGGATCGAAACACGGCCCGACTGGGCGCTCGGCATCCTGTTCGGAATCGGCGGCGTGGCCGGCATGTACGCCGGTGCGCGCATGCAGAAACGCGTTCCACAGCGTGCGCTCGAACTCGGCATGGCGGTTGTGCTGGCGCTGCTGGCTGGCGCCTATGTGCTCGGCTACCTGCTGATGGAATGACTACGTATCGCCGGTTTTGCCGTCTGCGTCTGCCTGAACGCCGCGCATGCGCCGGTACAGCGTATTGCGGCTGATGCCCAGGCGCCTTGCGGCTTCCGACATGTTGCCGCGGGAGAGGGCGATGGCCCGCGTGATGGTGGCCTGGGAGAGTTCGCGCAGGTTCTCGGTCGCTTCGCCGGCCGTACTCTGCGATGGCGACACCGGCCAGCGCAATTCCTCGGCCAGGTCGTCGGGCAGGTGCTGCCAGCCGATGCGGGTTTCGCCGTCATCGAGCAGGGCGCAGGCGGCGCGCAGGGCGTTGGCGAGCTGGCGCAGGTTGCCGGGCCACGGATATTCGGCGAAGGCCGTGGCGACAGCCGGCTCCAGGCTGATGCCGCGATTGGGTGCCAGTTCCTCGAACAGGCGTGCCACCACGGCCGGGAAGTCCTGACGCTCGCGCAGTGGCGTCAGTTGGAGGGTCAATCCGTTGATCCGGTAGTAGAGATCGGCGTCGAACCGGCCGGCCTCGATCTCCGTCTTCAGGTTGCTGTGGGTGGCGGAAATCAGCACGAAATCGACGGCGACCGGCTCACCGCCGAGCGGCGTTATCCGGCGTTCCTGCACAACCCTCAGGAAGCAGGCCTGCAGCGGCCTTGGCAGGGTTTCGATCTCGTCGAGGAACAGCGTGCCGCCATCGGCTTCACGGATGCGTCCCAAGGCACCGTCCCGACACAGTGTGGGTGCGTAGCCGAACAACTCCGTCTCGATCAGGTTTTCCTGGAGGGCAGCGCAGTTGACGGCGATGAAGGGGCCATCGCGCCGCGGACCCGAAGCGTGGAAGGCACGGGCGAAGCTTTCCTTGCCGACGCCGGGTTCGCCCTGGAGCAGCAGCGCGATGGGCTTGCCGATCAGCTTGTGGGCCTTCTCGACGGCCGCGGTCAGGCGTTCATCACCGGTGTCGAGCGCATCGAGGGCATCGCGCGGACGTGCCGCGGGCGTTGGTGCTGGGGCGGCGCCGGCGCGCACAGACTGTCCGGGTTCAAGGCGTACGAACAGTCGACTGCCGTCGCTGCGCGTGACCAGCATCGGTTCGCCGGGACGGCGGCGGCCCCAGTCGAGCAGATCCGTCATGCGCAGTTGCAGGATCCGCGAGAGCGGCGTGATCTTGAGGTCGGCGGCGCGCAGCCCGAGCAGCGCCAGGCCGGCCTGGTTGGCGCCGATGAGCCAGCCATCCTCGGTGAGGGCGGCGATGCCTTCGGCGAAAGTGCCGATGCCCTCGGCCATCGGGTGGAAGCGGATGCGCAGGTTCCTGGCGTGATAGGCGTCGAACAGGCCGTTTTCCACCATCTGGGCGGCGGCGCGAACGAGGCCGAAGGTGTGCGGATGATGCTGGCGCTCGTCGCCGGAAATGTCGAGTATGCCCAGCAGCCGGCCGTCGGGCGCCATCAGGGGCGCCGCCGCGCAGGAAAGGAAGCCGTTGCGTTCGAGAAAGTGTTCGCCGCCGTGCACCACCAGCGGCCGTTCTTCGGCCAGGGCCGTGCCGATGGCGTTGGTGCCGCGGTGGCGTTCGTGCCACGAGGCTCCCGGGGCCAGGGCCACGCGTTCGGCGCGGGTCAGGAAGTTGGGATCGCCGAGGGCTTGCAGCAGCACGCCCTTGTCGTCGGCCAGGATCACCATGCTGCCCGAGTCGCGGGTCTGGGCATGCAGGTATTCCATCACTGGCCGGGCGTGAGAGATCAGCTCCTGCTGGCGTTCGGCGGCCCGCGCCAGTTCGGGCGCATCGAGGCGGCAGGCATCGGGCAGCCGACCATCGGGGGCGAGTCCGGCGTCCACGCTGCGCCGCCACGAGCGGGCAAGCAGGGCGCTGACCAAGTAACCGAGCGGCAGGTCGCCGCGTTCCAGCATCAGGTCGCGGGCACGGCGCAGGCTGGCGCGGTCGGGTTTGGTGTTGGTGGGCATTGATGTCCGTTGGGGCACTGCGAGCCGATGGTCAGGCTATCCGAAAAGTGTAGCGCGGAAAGCGTTGCGAGGCATATCTTCCGGCCATGACCGCCATCAGCCGCCGCCTCGGGAATCGTGGCCCCTTCAGGCAGGTCGACAACGACCGGGCAGGCGCCGTTCCCGGCCGGCAGGTAGTCGCGCAGCGTCGCAAAGAGCCTGAGCGTGATCTTCATGGCATCCTCTGCGCAATCTCTGCCTTCGCGAAAAGGCGTCGGTACGGGCCTTGCGAGCCCGCACCGGACGCGGAACGGTGCCGTAGCGGCACCGGGAGGAGTGGATCATCAGAAGTTCCAGAAGGTGTCGAGTTCCTCGGGCGTGAAATCCCCGATAACGTTGTGCGGCGGCAGCGGTTCCTTGCTGAAGAACTCGGACATGGCGATTCTGACCTTGCGCCGCGAACCATGATCGGCGCCTCGGAACGCAGTATTGGTCCGCGCGCGATGTTGAACAAGACAAACGGGGTGGTTTGTCCCGCGCTGTGTCAATTCGTGACAGCCCGACCGGACTGGTCGGATATAACCAAGGGCCTAGCTGGAAAAGTGCTGGGCCAACACGGGAGAATGACTGGTTCCCCTCTCTCCGCACGCGGGGAGAGGGGCAGGGTAAGGAGCCTTGCTGTCGGTATTGCTGTAGTTTCGTCGTCAGCAGCCGTTTACGGGGAATGCGGGAACCGATGGTTCCGTATCGCCTATTGACCAGTCCCGCCCAAGTCGGCACGGAGGAGGTGTCCGGATGAACAACAAAGCCGAGGATCGCGACCAGGCCGCGCCACAGCCCGGAGTGGTTACCGTGACGATGCTGCGCGCCATCGACGCGTGCCTGCGCACTCTGCAACGCTTGCGCAGCCGTTTCGAGGCGCCCGCGGAGGAGGAAGGCTTTTCCAGGGGGGGCGGCAAGCGCAGGCAGTCCGGCCCTCAGGAGCCGACGGCGGGCGAAGAACCTGCGCCGCGCCCACGAGGCCTGTTGTTTCGCTTGCTCATCATGCTGATCTGCCTGCTGGTGGGGGGCGGCGCCGGCGCGTATTTCTCGTATCGCGGCTTGTCCAAGCTGGTCGCTGCGCGCGGGGCAGCGATGGAACAAATCCAGGAGGAACTCGACATAGCGAAGAAGGAAGAGGCGCGCAAAGTGAACCTGATGGCCAAGTTCCAGAAAGAGAACGCCGAGTTCCGCCTGCAGATGCGCGAAGCCCAGCGGGAGGTCGAGGACTACAAGAGCCGGATCGACGAACTGGACAAGCAGTTGGCGGCAGCCAAACGCGTCGAACGCCCCGCGCCCGCCGGCCGCCGTGCCGCAGTCCCTGCCGCGAGTGCCAAACCCCGCGCTCCGCAGAAGACCGGGGACTGCACCGTCGGCACTGGCAACCTGAGCGGCAACCTGACGGACTGCATCGAGAAGTTCAACCGGCCGTAACGCATGCGGCCTCGCCGGAAGCGCCTATCCAGCGGACGGCGACCGGGGAAACGTGTAACCCATGTCTCCGGACTGATCGGTTACCTATGTTCCCGATCGCTCAGATCAGTCCACCACGAACAACTTTGCGCCGACGGGTGTGGAAGAGCGATGAGGCTCAGCATTGTCCCCGACTTGATAACTTACGCCTGGCTTCAAGATGAACCGCCTGCCATCTTGAAGTTCCGTATGTAACTCGCCTTCAAGGCAAAGAAGGATGTGTCCTTTCGAGCACCAATGGTCGGCAAGGTAGCCGGGCGTGTACTCGACCATGCGGACGCGGATAGGACCGAACTGGCGAGTACGCCACAAAGCCGTACCTGTCTCGCCTTTGTGCTCTGTCGCTTCGACGTCCGACCAATCGATCGTTACGAAGGGGATTCCATCAATGTCCATGAGTGAGCGTCAGTAGCAATGTCCAACGTTTGAGTTAAGGGCCGGCGGAGGGCGAAGCCCGCAGCGAACCGGCAAGCGCAGCTTGCCGGCGGTCCCCTGGAACGAGGGGTCGGGCCGCAGTTGGCAGGCGAAATGGTTTGTGAATGAAATGGCCGAAGTCATTTGGTAGGCAGACGGACTTCACTGTAGCGCATGCGTTGAAGATCGCCTTGCGATTGGAGGCGCCCCTCGTGCACAAGCCTGGCGACACGCTGAGCGTAGAACATGGCCGGAATACCAACAGTCCTTGATTCGAGTGTGCTCATGGTAGTGCCGACAACCATTGCCACCTTTCTCCACTGATGCGTGCAGTTGGCCCGGAGTTCTCTATCAACTTGGTCAATTTGAGCTTGGGATAGCTGATTCACCAAAGCTAGCTCTGCCTTCGAGAGGGGTGGATCAGGTGCGCTGTCGTCGAGGTTCATGATCGTGAGCGTAGATGATTGGGGTTGTGCCTCGGCTCCAGCGGAAATGGTGGCAACGATCGCGATGAGCACTGGTACGAGTTTCATCGGTTGCGGCCTAACGTTTGAGTTCAGGGGCCGGCGGAGGGCGAAGCCCGGAGCGAACCGGCAAGCGCAGCTTGCCGGCGGTCCCCTGGAACGAGTGGTGTGCGCCCAGCATGGGCGCGATGTAATGGGGTGGAAGTCCCCTGTGGGAGTACCGACATGGATGCATGAAGCATTGATGATAACCACTAGCCGAAGGCAAGGGCAAGACCGCGAGGGATTGTCTGAAGGAAGCCGGAG
>JBGOZF010000124.1:0-10027 GCA_041480065.1 Rhodocyclaceae bacterium | reverse complement strand
GCGCGAAGACGCCGCGTATCGGCCGCCAGCACCCGCGAAGGCCGGCGGTACAAAGTGGACTTCGGGTCGATTCATCGAAAGCCTCATTGGATGTGACATACGGTCATATTCGGGCCGGTCTGGTGAAATATTCGGGCTAGGGGACGACCTGCTTTGCTCGGCGTGCTCAGTGCCGAATGCGCGGGCAGCGGCCGCTTGAACTCATGCCGTGATGTTGATCACGGTGCCCGTATGCTGCCCGAAAGCGTTCGTCACCGGGCGAGGCTGCTCGGGATTCTGCGCCTGCCTGGTCTTTGCAGCCTCAGCGGCGACTTTCGCTGCTTCGGTCTGATGAGACTGACGCGGTTGCTGTAGCTGTTGCACCGAGTTGGTCGCCGAGCTGACTGCGTTCGTAGCCATGATCTTCCCTTCGTGACCGATTAGGTTGTGGTATTGATGATCGTGCCGGTAAGCCGTTTGGCAAAGTCGGCCGGATACCCATTGCTCATGACATCTTCCGAACGGTGGTGGGTGACTGGGCTATGGGAATGCACGGACCGCGTCGATATGGTCAGCCAGTTGTTTCGATCCACTTAGAGTGGAAACACTCATTACGGCCAGTGGGAAACCACTTGAGCAGATCGGCAATCTGGCGGGACAACTCCCTCTCGACAAGACCATTGCCCGTGCTTCCCAAAGACAGCCGGGTAGCTTGATTGGCAGTGAGTCATCTATCAAGCTGTTCCTGTGGGAAACAGCACCGGCGCCAATCCCTATTCTTCCTTCACGGCAAGGCATTCGGCGACGACGTCGGCAAGCACCTTCGCCGGGACCGGTTTGAGGAGCAAGCGGCGGATGCCGATTTCGCGTGCCCTGTTCTCGTCGATCTCATCGCTGTAACCGGTGCTCACGACAACGGGAATGTCCCGGCGGCAGGCGAGCATGGCACGGGCAAGGTCGGCGCCGGTCAAGTCCGGCATGGTTTGATCGGTGATGACCATGTCTACGCAATTGGGGTCCGCTTGAAAGACTCGCAATGCTACGGTAGAACTGGTCAGGCCGGTGACCTTGCAGCCGAGGTTTTCCAGGAGCGGCGTCATGAACCCGATGATGCTCGCGTCATCGTCTATCAGCATGACGTGTCGGCCAACGGGGATCTGGCCAGCGGCCGGTTTGACCTCGCGGCTGAAAGGCGCAACGTCTTCCGATTGGGGGGGCAGATAGACATGGAATTCCGTTCCTTCGCCAAGTGCCGTTGCCACCTTGACATGGCCATTGGCGGAGTGAACGATACCGTGCAATACCGACAGGCCCAACCCGCTTCCCAGTCCAACCCCCTTGGTGGTGAAGAAGGGGTGGAAGATCTTCGACCGGTTCTCCAGCGGAATCCCCGATCCGGTGTCTCGCACCGAAAGCACCAAATGGCTGCCGGCGAAATCCTGATGGCATGAGTCGCAAGCCATGGAGCCTTCCAGAGCGACTGCTTTGGCCTTGACCTCGATTGCGCCTTTTCCCGTTATGGCATCGCGGGCGTTGATACCGAGGTTCATCAACACTTGATGCAGTTGGACCGGGCTCATCAACACTTGCGGCAGGTTCCTGGCGATGTCGGTCTTGATCGAGATCGACGTCGGCAGCGTGGACCGCAGCAGCTTCGCAACTTCCTTTACGATCGGCGCGACATTTATCGCTTCGGTCGGCACCTCTCTTCTTCCGCTGAAGGTGAGCAGTTGCGTTACCAGTTCCTTGGCGCGAAATCCGGCCTGCAGGATTTCACGGAGATACTGGGTCAATCGTGAATTCTGCTGGATGTCAGGTGACATCTGGACGAGTTCGGCATACCCGAGGATGGAGGCGAGTATGTTGTTGAAATCATGGGCGATGCCCCCCGTCAATTGGCCAACGAGCTCCATCTTCTGGGCTTGCCATAGTTGCAGTTCGAGAGCTTTCTGTTCCTGCGCTTTGTTGAAGCGTTCCGTGATATCGCGCCGATAGCAGAGACTGCCGTAGATCCTTTGCGACGTATCACGGAGCGGTCCCTTGAAAGTGTCGAAGATCCTGGTTTCGCCCTCTTCAAGGGGAATCACCTCACAGGGAACATGCAACGATTGACCGGCGAAAACCGCACTGTCGGAGTCGTGAAGGCCCGGTGTGCCATCGTCCGGATTGCCCTCGCATAGCTGACGCGGCATGAAATCGGTGTCGTGGCGGCCGATCATGTCGGCTGGAGCCCGACTGAAGGCTTTCGCAAAAGGGCCATTGACGAGCATGAAGCGGTGTTCGCTATCCTTGACGTAAATCCAGTCCGGCGTGGCGTCGATCACGCTTTGCAACAGTATCTTGGAGTCGCGCAGGGCCTGGTTTGCGCGCTTGCTCTCGGTGAGGTCCCAAAGCGCAATACGCACCACCAACGGCCCACCGGCTTTGCGCTGCAAGCAATCGAGCCGTGCCGGAAAGGCCGTGCCATCGGCATGCCGGAGACTCAGTTCGACGACATGCTTGCCACCCTGTTTCAGCACGTGCCGGAACTGACCATGCCAGCGCTCGCTGTCGGCTGCGACGACGAAGTCGGCGAAGCGGCGGTTGAGCAGCATTTCGCGGTCGTCCCCGAGCAGCGCCGCCCCGGTGAGGTTGACTTCAGTAATCAGCCCTTCGGCACTGAGCGTGAGATAGCCGACGGGAGCGAAGTCGTAGAGGTCGACGTAGCGGTCGCCGGACTCCTCCATTGCAGCTTGCGCCTGCCGCAACGTCTCATTCGGCATCTCGATCTGATGCACCTGGATTTCGTGCAGAAGCTCGTCGGCAGTGAGAGGTGTCTTCTCGCCCCGTTGCGCGCGGGCGAGCCGTGCTTCGGCATCGGTCCACGATTCCGGAGGGGGCGGCGAGGTCATTTCGCGCTCATTGGCATTGTCCTGATCCATCGCCAGGCTCCGGGGCAGGCGATACCCGGCGACTCGAATTGAAGGTCATCGATTCTATCCCCCGCACTGTTCAACCCCGACCAGAACCTGCCCCACTGATCGGAAGCTGGAGAATCGGCCAAATGGGGACGCTTGGCGCGAGCTTCCAAGTCCCCGTCGCCGCGATACGAAACATGCGTTGGTGTGCGCTTCGCAGCCAGCGACCCGTGCTTCTCATTTGCGGTGAGGAAGCTTGAGGCATGGGAGCGACCGAGCGCAATCGATCAATCTAACGAGTATCGACTCGGGAAACAAGATTCTCGCGTGAGTAGAAACACCCATCTGCGAAATGGACGACTTCCTGGTGGTATCCCGCTAGCGGCAGTGAGTATTTCTGCTCTACGCGGTGCCGGGGAATTGGCCGACCATGGCGTCGCAATTCCGCTTCAGGCCGGGTAGGCATGGATATTCAGGAGACGTCATGAGCAATGGAGATCTGATCGAGCTCGCCCACCGGTATTTCATTTCCGATTCCGGGCTGAGCAGCGAAAACCTGATCCGGAAGATCCAGGTGGCTGAGGGCAATATCGACTGTTTCAAGACCGGCAAGAACGAGTGCGACCAGACGGCATGCCGGTGGCGCAAGGACTGCCTCGGCAAGTCGGCCGAGTAGGCGCAAACCGATTCTTGAATCCATCCATTTCAACGGGCAACAGGAGATGACGACGTGGACAAGATAAATCTACTCAAGCTGGCGCAACTGCATTGCATCTTCGATGCCGCGCTGAGCAAGGCCGCACTTATCCGGGCCATCCAGCTCTCGCAGGGCAGTCTCGACTGCTATGCGTCCGCCGACGCCGGCAATTGCAATCGATCCGAATGCATTTGGCGGCCGGACTGCGTGCCCGAATCGACTTGCAGCCGCAAGACCGAGGTGAGCCGTGCCCTGTCGGGCTCCCACACCCTGCTGCCAAGCCGCTAGTGGCGCAACTCGACATGAATTTCCCAATGGCTCCGACATTGCCCCGCTTCCTGTCGCCGAACACGCAGGAAACGGTTGCGCTGCCGCAGGGCGTCGGCGGCAATCCGCTGGTGTGGGTAGCAATGCCCACCGTGGCGCTTGCCGCACTTGGCGCGGCCTGCATCCTGGCCGTGGGCGGTCTTGGTATCTCATCGGCGGCACTGGCGGCGCTCGTTGCCGTGGTGGGCTGTGCGACTGCATTCCTGACCACTTCTCGCTGCCAGATGATGCTGCATCGGGCGCAGGCAGCGGCACAGGCGGAACTGAAGCGCGAGGGCTGCGATCGCAAATCCAGTTGCATCGGCGGCCTGGATCGGCTGTGCGGCGGTGTGCTGCCCGTCTGGTCGGGCCAGGTCGACATGGCGCGAACGCATACCGAAGAGTCCATCACCGCCCTGGCAAGCCGCTTCGCCAACATCAACCAGCGGATCGGAGCCACCATGGCGTCGTCCCAGGGGCAGGCCGGCAGTGGGCTGATTGCCCTGCTTGGTGAAAACGAGGTGGAACTCAACTCCATCGTCGCCACATTGCGCTCCGCCCTGGCCATGAAGGAATCGATGCTTGGCGAAGTCACATCCCTGTCGCAATTCACCGAAGCGCTGAAGCGTATGGCCAAGGACGTGGGCGACATCGCCAGGCAGACCAACCTGCTGGCCTTGAACGCCGCGATCGAGGCCGCCCGCGCCGGCGACATCGGGCGTGGCTTCGCCGTCGTCGCCGACGAAGTGCGCAAACTCTCGGACCTCTCCGGGGATACCGGCAAGAAGATCTGCGAAACGGTCGACACCGTCAACAAGGCGATTGCCGCCACCCTGCAGATCTCCCACAAGTATTCGCGGCAGGACGAGGAAATGGTCGCCAACTCGCAGAAGGTGATCGAACATGTTGTCGGCCGCGTCCATACGGCGGTCGGGGACTTGGTCGATTCTTCCGATGTGCTGCGCCGGGAGACCCAGTCGGTAGGGGAAGAGATTGCCGAGGTTCTGGTGGCCCTTCAGTTCCAGGACCGGGTAAGCCAGGTGCTGACCCACGTGTGCAACGACATGAGCAAGCTGAAGAACCGGATCGCCGACCAGGAACGGCAACTGGCCGAGGGTGGTGCGCCCGGCCCCGTCGACGCCACCGCCTGGCTGGACGAACTTTCCCGCACCTACACCGTTCCCGAACAGCACGTGGTGCACGGCGGCGGCAAGCCGGGTGCGGCGACGGCATCCGAAATCACTTTCTTCTGAGACCTGCGAGGCCTGCCATGACCAAGAGCATCATGATCGTAGACGACTCCGCCTCGCTGCGGCAGGTGGTCAGCATCGCGCTCAAAGGCGCCGGCTATGACGTTGTCGAAGCCTGCGACGGCAAGGATGCGCTGGCCAAGCTCGATGGCCGCAAGCTTCACCTCATCGTCAGCGACGTCAACATGCCGAACATGGACGGCATTTCCTTCGTCAAGGCAGTCAAACAGTTGCCGGCCTACAAGTTCACTCCCGTGATCATGCTCACCACCGAAGCCGCCGACAACAAGAAGCAGGAAGGCCAGGCGGCCGGTGCCAAAGCCTGGGTGGTCAAGCCCTTCCAGCCCGCCCAGATGCTGACGGCGGTTTCCAAGCTGGTCCTGCCGTGAGGGGCGCGCCATGAAAAAGAAGAGCGCAGTAACCCGCATCGACATCGAGGGCGAGTTGAGCATCTTCACGGCGGCCGCTCTGCGGCAGCGCCTGCTGGACGCCCTCGACGCAGGCCCTGAAGTGGAAGTCGATCTGTCCCGGGTCAGCGAGATCGACAGTGCCGGCGTGCAACTGATGGTCGCCGCGAAGCGGGAGGCGGCGGCGCGGAGCCAATCCCTGCGCTTTACCGGCCATAGTCCGGCGGTCTTCGACATTCTCGAGCTGTGCGACCTCGCCGGCCATCTCGGCGACCCGGTACTGATCAGTGCCAGGAAGTGACAAGGAGCTACCATGAACCTGGACGACGCCCTCCAAACCTTCATCGTCGAAGCCCGCGAACTGCTGGAGCAGATGGAAGAGGCGCTGCTGCGCATCGAGCAGACGCCCGACGATGCCGACACCCTCAACGCCATCTTCCGTGCCGCCCACACCATCAAGGGCTCGGCCGGCCTCTTTGGCTTCGACCATCTGGTCGCCTTTACCCATGTCGCGGAAAGCGTGCTGGACATGGTCCGCAGCGACAAACTGCACATCAGTTCCGACCTGGTCGCCATATTGCTCGGCGTCTGCGACCACCTGGGCGTATTGGTCTCTCACATCGCCGAAGGCACGGAGCCGGACGACGAGACGCACCGCGTCAGTGCCGAACTGGTGGCCAAGCTCAGCGCCTACCTTGGCCAGCCACCGCAAGTCGCTGCCCAAGCGCATCTTCCGGCGGAACGCGCCGGCAAGGTGGAAACGGAAGGCCGCGAGGGTGTCGATACCGACAACTGGCACATTTCACTGCGCTTCGGCCCGGATGTGCTGAGAAACGGCATGGACCCCTTGTCCTTCATCCGTTATCTCACCACCTTCGGCAAGATCGTCAATATCGTTGCCCTGGTGGATGCCGTGCCGTCGCTGACGGACCTGGATCCGGAAGCCAGCTATCTCGGCTACGAAATCGGTTTCCGGACCGATGCCGACAAGGCCACCATCGAGGGTGCCTTCGAGTTCGTCCGCAACGATGCCCGCATCCGCATCCTGCCGCCCCATAGCAAGCTTGCCGACTATCAGCGGCTGATCGACGAGTTGCCGCAGGAAGAGTTGCGCCTGGGCGAAATCCTGGTCCGCTGCGGCACGCTGACGCGGCGCGAACTCGATCTGGCCCTGAGTCATCAGGCGGCCGCCCGACCGGATGAGCTGCCGAGCCTCATCGGCGAGGTGCTGGTGGAACAAAAACTGGTGCGGCCGCAAGTAGTGGAAGCCGCTCTGGACCAGCAGAAACAGGTCAAGGAGCACAAGAACACCGAATCCGGCCTGATCCGCGTCAATGCCGAGAAGCTCGACCAGCACATCAACCTCATCGGCGAACTGATCATCGCCAGTGCCGGCTCCGCCCTGATCGCACAGCGCACCGCGATACCGGCACTGCTGGAAGCTGCCGCCCGACTCTCGCGCCTGGTCGAGGAAGTGCGCGACTCGGCACTGACCCTACGCATGGTCGAGATCGGCGCCACTTTCAACCGCTTCCAGCGCGTGGTGCGCGATGTCAGCGCCGAGCTCGGCAAGGACATCCGGCTCGAGATCAGCGGCGCCGACACCGACCTGGACAAGACCGTGGTGGAAAAGATCGGCGACCCGCTGACCCACCTGGTGCGCAACTCCATGGATCACGGCATCGAGCCGGCCGAGACGCGCCTGGCGCGTGGCAAGCCGGCCTATGGCACCGTCCGGCTCAATGCCTACCACGACTCCGGCACCATCGTCATCGAGGTCTCGGACGACGGCGGCGGCCTCGACCGCGAGCGCATCCTGAGAAAGGCCATCGAGCGCGGCCTGGTCAAGGGCGATCAACAGGTATCCGACCAGGAAATCTACAATCTGATCTTCGAGCCGGGCTTCTCGACCGTCGAGCAGGTGAGCAACCTCTCTGGGCGCGGCGTCGGCATGGACGTGGTGCGGCGGAACATCACGGCGCTGCGCGGCACGGTGGAGATCGACAGTACGGAGGGTGTCGGCACCACCATGCGCATCCGCCTGCCGCTGACCCTGGCCATCATCGACGGCTTCCTGGTGGGAGTGAGCGGCTCGTCCTTCGTCGTGCCTTTGGACATGGTCGTCGAATGCGTGGAGCTTTCCCTGCAGGAAACCGTGGACTCGCAAGGCCGCGACCATCTCAACCTGCGCGGCGAGGTGCTGCCCTTCATCCGCCTGAAGCAACTCTTCGACATTCCCGAGCCACCTGCGGCGGCCATCGATGCCGAGGTGGAAGATACGTTCGACACCGGCAGGTCGCTGCTGCGCGATCGATCGTCCGCGGTGATCCTCACTGCCGAGGGCGCCGCCGCGCTGGCCAAGGATCCGGAACTGGCGTTCCTGCTGAATCCGGTCAAACGGGAAAACGTCGTCGTCGTGCAGTACGCCGGCCACCGGGCCGGGTTGGTGGTGGACAACCTGATGGGCGAGTTCCAGACCGTCATTCGTCCTCTGGGCACGGTGTTCAACGGCATCGACGGCATCAGCGGATTCACCATTCTCGGCAGCGGCAATGTCGCGCTGATTCTCGACGTGCCCGGCCTGGTACGCCGCGTTACCGGCCGCGAAGTCCGCCGCAACGTCCAGGCCATGACCTACGCCCTTGCGGAGTGATTTCTGCAACCGGGAAACCTCAGTTCATTCAGCACCAACCTCACCAGGATCGGCGAACCCGGCCAGATGGTTTCAATCGGCAAGACATTCGTAATTGTTCAGGAGACCCACATGAAACTCACCGTCGCAAATAAGATGGCCCTGCTGGCCGGCTCCGCCCTGATAGGCATCGTGCTGCTGGCCGGCCTCGGCCAGTACCAGACGAACAAGGTATATGAAGCCGCCAATTTCGCCAACATCAATACCGTGCCGGCACTGGTTGCCCTGGACGATATGCGCAAGGTCTTTCTGGGCATTCGGATTCGAGCCTACCAGCATATCCTGAACACCGACGACGCAAAGTTTGCGGAAATCGAGGGAAACATAAAGAGCAGTCGCGACGAGTTTGGCAAGGCTCTTAAGGACTATGAGGCCACATTGGCGGACGACAAGGACAAGGAACTCTTCAACCAGGAGAAGAAGTTGTGGGACGAGTACCAGCCCCAGCTTGAGCTGCTCCTGGCCGAATCGCGGGGCCACCGCAGCGAAAAGGTCCGGGAGCTTCTCACCGTTGTCGCACCGATCGGCAAGAAGCTCGGGGAGGTCATCGACGAGCACTTCCAGTACAACGTCACTCTGGGCAAGACGGGCTCCGACGAAGCCATCGCCGCCAAGAGCAGCGCGCTGACCCTTTCGCTCATCATCGCCGCCCTGACGCTGGCGGCGGTGGGCATCATCGGCTACACCGTCGCCCGCGCCTTCCTGCGCCAATTGGGCGGCGAACCTGACCATGCCGCCGACATCGCCAACAAGATCGCCGCCGGCGATCTCTCCAGCAAGTTCGAACTCAAGAGCGGCGACACGACGAGCCTGATGGCCTCCATGCAGCACATGAGTTCCTCGATCCAGGCGCTGGTGACCGATGCCAGCGTGCTGGCGAAGGCCGCAGTGGACGGGAAGCTGGCTACGCGAGCCGATGCGAGCAAGCATCAGGGCGACTTCCGCAAGATCGTCCAGGGTGTAGACGACACCCTGGATGCCGTGATCGGCCCCTTGAACGTGGCGGCCGGCTACGTCGACCGCATCTCCAAGGGCGACATTCCGCCCAAGATCACGGACACCTACAACGGTGATTTCAACACCCTCAAGAACAACCTCAACACCTGCGTCGATTCCGTCAATGCGCTGGTGGCCGATGCCAACATGTTGGCATCGGCCGCGGTGGCGGGCAAGCTCGCCACCCGTGCCGAGGCCACGAAGCACCAGGGCGACTTCCAGAAGATCGTCGCCGGCGTGAACAACACGCTGGACGCCGTCATCGGTCCGCTGAACGTGGCGGCCGGCTATGTCGACCGTATCTCCAAGGGCGACATTCCGCCCAAGATCACGGACACCTACAACGGTGACTTCAACACCCTGAAGAACAACCTCAACACCTGCGTCGATTCCGTCAATGCGCTGGTGGCCGACGCCAACATGCTGGCCAAGGCCGCGGTGGGCGGCAAGCTCGAAACGCGTGCCGACGCCGCCAAGCACCAGGGCGACTATCGCAAGATCGTCGAGGGCGTCAATGCCACGCTCGATGCCGTCATCGGCCCGGTCAATGAAGTCATGCGGGTCCTCGTCGCCATGGAAAAGGGCGACATGACCCAGACGATCCGCCAGGAGTATCAGGGCAAGCTCCAGCAACTGCGCGACACGGTGAACAACACCGTCGACAAGCTCGCCCAGACCATCACCGAGGTCAACGCCACCACCGACACCATCGCCTCAGCCACCCAGCAGGTCTCATCCACCGCCCAGTCCCTCTCCCAGGCCTCCAGCGAGCAGGCGGCATCCGTCGAGGAAACCTCGTCTTC
>JBGOZF010000123.1:0-10144 GCA_041480065.1 Rhodocyclaceae bacterium | reverse complement strand
GCCAGACGAAGAGATCGACCTCGCGGGGGCTGAAGCCCTGGCCGATGTAGCCCAGGTAGCCCTCGTTGACCAGGCCGAAATCGCGCGAGCGCTCGTCGGCATCGCGCATGAAGGGCGGAATGCTGTTGTTGGCCGGCCAGTCTTCCGAGAGGCCCTTGAACATCGGGTAGCGGTCGGAAAGATGCAGATCGAGGGCGCGCACGAACTTGCGCTTGAGCTTGAGCGGCACGTTCCAGACGAAGCGCATCAGCACCGTGCTCATGTCGTCGTTCTTCAGCAAGAGCTTCCAGAGCGTGCGCGTGAATTCCGCGCCCAGCTCTTCCTGCTGGAACTCCCAGACCACGGCCTGCATGCCGTCGGTCATGAACATGTCGCGGAAAGCCTGCGGCTCGGTGAGCAGCCGGCGCTGCAACAACGCCAGCTGCTTCTGGTACACGCCGACGGCCTCGCTCTGTTCGAGGGCCTCGAGCTGGGAGCGGGTGCTCTCCAGCGCCGTGGTGGCGTGCAGGTAGCGCTGCAGGTCGTCGGGACCCGCGTTGGGAGTGGGCGCGCTCATCGAATGATCTCCGCGTCGCAGTTGGCGGCAACCTTCTTGATCCGGTTCTTGAGTTCCGGCGTCACGGTTACGCGTTCGAGGGCGCCCGGGATCAGGCTGCCGACTTCCTTGGTCTCGCCGTTGACGACTATCCGGGTCTTCTCGAACAGCTCCGAGAGGTCCTGGTAGCAGGTCTTGCAATTGGTGCACTTCGCCTGGTCTTCCTGGGAGAAGGTCACCAGCGCCTCGCCGCTCGGCGCAGCGGCAGCCGGGACGGCGGCGCCGGACGCCGGCGCGGCCAGGGCGAAGCCCGCCATCGGCACGAAGCCGGCAGGCGGCGCCTTGCTCGATGCCGCCAGCTCGGACATGGAACGGGCGATGGTGTCGAGGGAGGCCTCGCGCTGCTTCATCGCCTCCTGGTACTGCGCCTGCAGGCTCTCGATACCGGCGCGGTGGCTGGCGTCGAGCTTGGTGACGTGGTAGCCGCCCAGGTATTGCAGCATGTGCCAGTACCGGCGCCGTTCCTCGACCAACTGGACGACGATGCCCGAGACCGACAGCTTGATGAGCCGCTTTTTCGCGTCGACGGACCAGATGTAGGGCGTCTTGCCTTCGCGGTCGGCGAGGCTCAGTTCGACGTAGGCGTCGACCTGCACCGCATTGGGATCGTCGCCGGAGATCTTGCGGAAGTGCTTCTTGAAGCGGTTCTCGCCGAGCGCGAAGTGGGCCGGCGTCAGCGGCATGGTCTTCAAGGCCACCTTGCCGTCGTCATCGAGGTACTCGAGCGTCGTCGTGCTCCAGGTCTGGTCCGGATCGGGGTTGCCCTCGAGCGAGAACCATTCGTTGAGCGAAACGCCGCGGCGCGGATCGTGCACGAACACCGGATTCATGCGGGACTCCACCGCCAGCCGGGCATGGCGATTGGAGGCGTCGTCGGCGATGCCGTGCTCGGGCTGGCAGGGCGTGTAGACGTCGAACACTGCCGGCGCGTCGGTGTAGGTGAGGAACTCCAGCGTGTTCTTGAGGAAGTGCCCCTGCAGCGCGGTGCTGGTCGAGCAGACGAAGACGTTGGGATGGAAGGAGGCGATCAGGCCGAGTTCCTTGCGGTGCTCGTGCTTGCCGCTGTGCATGGTGCCGATGCGTGCCAGGTCGGAGTCCTGGCCGAGGAAGCTCGCGGTCGAGGCCTGGCCGCCGGTATTGGAATAGGCGCCGGTATTGAGTACCAGGATCTTGAGCGGCGTGTCGGTGCACAGGATGCGCGACAGGGCGCCGAACCCGATGTCATAGGTGGCGCCGTCGCCGCCCACGGTCATCACCGTCGGCAGGAGATTCAGCTCGTCGACGGTGAATTGGTTCCACGACAGCTTGTTGAATTCCTTGCCGTGGATCTCCGGATCATAGGCGTCGTCCAGTTCGAGGCGCGCCATGCGCAGGGCGCGCATGTCCTCGACCGCGCTGGCGGTCAGGCCCTCGAAGATGCCCTTGGCCAGCGGCTGGGCGTCCTGGAACAGGCTGTTGACCCAGGGGTCGTTGTAGCAGTTGAACGGGAAGGTCGAGGCATAGACGCTGCTGCAGCCGGTCGAGTTGGCGATTACGGCGCCCGCGGGGCCGTTGCCGCCCGGGCCGCTCTCGAACAGATAGAGCCGTTTTTCCAGGGTCTCCAGCACGGTGACGATGCGCTCGCGCCGAGGGTTGTCGCTCTTGGTGACGAGCGTGGACTGCTTGAAATTGAGGCGTTCGATCAGGCCTTCGAGTTCGCGGATGTGGTCGCGCCGGCGGCGGTCGAAGATGGCGCGGTTGGTCGCCATGACCAAACGGATCGCGGTCACCTCGCCGCAGCCGCGGCAAGCGCCGTGGCCGCCGTTGGTGGCGTAATAGTTGGCGCGATCGAGCATCAGGCGCTTGGTCTCGCCGCCGCCACGGATGGCGCCGTCGACGAAGCGTGCCGGCGTATTCGGCATCTTGGCGCTGAACTCGAAGCGGGCCTGGAGGCGCTCCAGGATTTCGCCATCCTGCTGGCGCGCGACCAGGGCACCCGGGCCGCAGACATCGACGCATTCGAGGCAGCCGGTGCACTTCCATGGGTCCACATTGACGCCGTAGAGGCCGCCGCTGCCGGGATTGGTCTTCTCCATGGCATCGAAGAAGGGCCGCGTCTTGGCGACGGAATAGACGGACAGGATCTCTGCCACCTTGCCGAAATTCTTGAGCACGGTGACCTTGTCGGTGTCCAGTGTGCTCGCGGCGTCGGCAACCATTTCGTGCAGCGGACGCGGCTGCTTGGTCTGCCGATACATCTCGCGCAGGGCTTCGGCCAGCGCGTAGACGTGCTCGCGCATCGCCTCCTTTTGGGCCTCGGCGATGTCGAGTTGATGGATGGCCGTGGTCAGCAGCTCGTGAATGTCATGGACGTTGTTCGGAATGGCGGCGTCGGGGCAGACCAAGGCGCATTCCATGCAGCCGGTGCACAGGTTGGCGTTGAACTCGGGTACCGTGCGGCGGAACAGACCCTTGTCCTTCCAGGCCGAGGTGCCCGCCGGCATGAACATGCCGGTACCCGGCAATATGGGGGCCTCGGAGATCGTGCCTTCGCGGAAATGACTGGCGACGATGTCGTCATAGTAGCCGCGGTCGCCGAAACCGGCGCTGCCCGGAGAGCCGCTGGCGCGGCACATGCGCGCCGAGATGGCGACGCCGCGGCTGCTGACGGCGACGGGCTGGGATTCGGCCTTGGTGAAGGCGGCGCTACTGTAGTCGACCTTGTGCGTCGCCTCTATGCCCTCGCGAATCACGGCCATATTGCCGTCGACGACTGCACCGCCCTTGCTGCCGAATTTTTTGGAGATCTGGTTTCGAATCTTCTCCAGGATGACGTCGGCCGGCGCATCGGCCGAAACGCGGTCCACATGGCCGGCGACGGCGCCGATGAAAGCGATGCCCATCATGCGCGTTTCGA
This sequence comes from Rhodocyclaceae bacterium, assembly GCA_041480065.1. Taxonomy (GTDB): domain Bacteria; phylum Pseudomonadota; class Gammaproteobacteria; order Burkholderiales; family Rhodocyclaceae; genus Fen-999. The sequence continues at coordinate 6,653 of JBGOZF010000123.1, read as the reverse complement.
GTTCCGGCGTCGGCGCATGCTTCTTGGCCACTGCAAACGCGTCGACGATGTAGAAGTGGATCTTCTTGTCGCGGATGGTCTTGCGCGCCTGCTCGGGCAATTGCGCCCAAACCTCGGTGGCGGAGAGGTTGGTCTGCATCATGAAGGTGCCGCCGGCCACCAGCCCGCGCAGCGGATTGGTGTGGCTGAAGACCTTGTGGTCAGGCGAGATGACGATCTCGACGTCTTCGAGTTCGGCGTTGGTGATCTTGATCGGCTCGGGCGACAGCGTGATGTAATAGTTGGTCGGCGCACCGCTCTTCTCGGAGCCGTACTTCGGCGCCGATTTCGAGTGCATGCCGAGCACGCCGGCCAGGATGTCGGTCAATAGCTTGCCGGAGGCGATCGTGCCGTAGCCGCCCACGGAGTGGAAGCGGATGCGGAAGGCCTTCTTCGGCAGCAGGTTCGGGTTTTCGCCGGTGTCGAGGGCCATCAACTCCGTTTCCGGATAGGCGGCCTTCAGGCGGGCCTGCAACTCGGCGACACGAGGCGACGGGTTCTTGCTGAAGAACTGGGAGCCCAGGTAGATCAGCGGCGCCATGCCGCCCTTCTCCATGTTCTCGAAGCCGGCGATCAGGTGGCGCGGTTGCAGGTCGTGGCCGCCGAGACCGAAGATCGCGGTGGTGATGCGCGGCATCTGGGTGATCGCCGGGATGCCCGCGTGGCGCTCGCCGGATGCGTTCTCGGCGCCCTTGAACAGCGCTTGGGTGACGAAGCTCGTCAGCGCGGTCTGGTCCGAGCGCTCGAGTACGGTGACGGCCTTCTTGCCGTTCAGCGCGGCAACCAGTTCGGCTTCGGGGAAGGGCTGCAGCAGCTTGATCGCGACGCAGCCGACCTTCTTGCCCTGGCCGCGCAGATAGGTGACCACGGCTTCGACGTCGTCGGTGACCGAACCGAGGCCCACCATCACGGTCTCGGCGTCGTCGCACATGAAGGTCTTGACCGGGGCGTACTCGCGGCCCGTCAGTTCCGTGTACTCGGCCATCGCCTGGCGCACGAAGCGCGGCGCGTCAACGGCGAAATGGGTGCGGTGGTCGGCGGCACCGGCCTGGAAGTCGGGCTGGTTCTGCACGCCGCCGGTGAGGCTGGGGTTGTTGACGTCGACCAGCGCCGGCACGCGGCTCCGCGTGCCCTTCTCGTGAGCGTTGTGCCATTGGCGTTTCCACTGGCCATGCATTTCTTCCGGAATCCAGCCCAGCGTGTCCTTGATGCGGGCGCCCTTGTTGTCCTTTTCGACAGCCTCGGCGTGGCTGTCGAGATAGCGTTCGAGCTGCTTCAGGTTCTCGGCGCTCATGTTGTCCTTGTTGCGCGCAAGATACTGGTTCTTCAACTGGAAGACGCGACCCTTGGCGCCGTGCAGCAGTTCCTGGGCCACGGTCGGACAGGGGATGCGGCCGGAGGGATCGCCGAGGTATTCCTTCAGCATTTCGGGTTCGGGCACCAGGGCTTCGGAGAGCATGTGGCTGGTGGCGAAGCCGTCCATGGCGTTGGCGACCGGTATCAGCGACAGGGAGGCGACGCGGTAGGAAATGGCTGCCAGGTCGGCGGCTTCCTGCGGATTGGCGCCGAACAGGATCGTATAGCCGGAGGAGAGCAGGCCATAGACATCGTCATGGCCGGCCATGACGTTGAGCGAGTGCTTGGAGACGACGCGCGCCGCCACTTGCAGCACGAAGCCGCCGACCTTCTTGCCGACGGTGACGTAGTGGGACTCCAGGCCGTAGAGGATGCCCTGGCTCGAGGAGGCGTTGGAAATGTACTGGCCGCCGGTGAGGGCCGCGCCGAGGGCGCCGCTCTGGGCCGAGTGCTCGCCTTCCGGGCTGAAGAAGAAGGGGTGCTTGCCCCAGACGTTGAGACCGCCGTCGGCGCGCAGCGCCTCGTAGATCTCCGAAATCTCGGTCGAGGGGGTGATCGGATAGCCGATCACGCCGCCGCAGACATGGCCCATGACATGGGCCACTGCACCGTTGCCGTGGATGACGGTGGAGATACCTGGATACTTCGCTTTCATCTTGCCGCGTCCCTATAAAGTCCAATTGCGCCGAGCGCGACGGTTCTGGGACGTCGCGCAATGTCTCTGTCGGGGACGAGAATTCGTACTGCTCTCGTCGATCTCCCGCGAGTTGTCTGCTGCACCGCCGCAACCGAAGGGCACACGAAGGGTGTCGCCGGACACGGCAAAAAATGCAAAACCACGTGTTATTGGGGCCGTCGCGGCAGACACCTTGCGAGCGCGGGCCGCGCGGCCCTTCACGGTGCAGCCGGAGATCTGATCCGGCCTACGGGACGGAGGGACGGGTTGGCGCCCCTCCGGTGGACACGAAAGCGGTTGCGCCGCTTCCGTGGTCGTGAGGCCGGAAAGTATAGGGAATTTTCGCCGCAACGCAATAAGGGATTCTTCTGGGGTTCGCAGCCGGTCTTTCGTTCCACCAAATGGAAGCAGCTTGCGTAATGCGAAACGTCATTTGTCGCTCTGAGCACCAGTTTTTTCCTGGATCCCGAGCTTGCGCATCTTCTCCCACAGGTTCTTGCGGCTGATGCCCAGCGCGGCTGCGGTGTCGGCGATTCGCCCGGCATGCCTGTGCAGCGCCTGCTCGATGAATTCGCGTTCGCGCGCCTCGAGGTAGCTGCCGAGGCTGCTGGCCACGCCTTGCTCCTCGACCGGGGCTGCCGGCTGGATCTCGCCGAACAGGACCTTGGCCGTCAGCGGGCCGTCCGGGTACAGCACGCAGGCACGCTCCAGGCAGTGCTTGAGCTCGCGGACATTGCCCGGCCATGGCCGATCGAGCAATGCCCGCTCCGCCGAAGGAGGCAAGTCGCGGTGTTTGCATTTGCCCTCGCCCATGACATCCATGAGTCTCCGCGCCAGCCAGAGGATGTCGTCCCTGCGCTCGCGCAGCGGCGGGATATGCAGGTGCACGACGTGGATGCGGTAATAGAGATCCTCTCGGAATGTCCCGGCTTCGACCATCTTCTTGAGATCCTGGTGCGTCGCGCAGACGAGGTTGATCGACACCGAGACCGGTTTCTCGGCACCGATGCGCATGATCTGGCGGTCCTGGATGGCGCGCAACAGCTTCACCTGCATCAGCGGCGACATCTCGCCGATCTCGTCCAGGAACAGCGTGCCGCCGTGGGCAAGCTCGAAGACGCCCTTCTTGTCGCGGCTGGCACCGGTGAAAGAGCCTTTCACGTAGCCGAACAACTCGGCCTCAAGCAGGCTCTCGGTCAAGGCGCCGCAATTGACGGCAACGAACGGCAGGTGGCCGGCGGGATCGCGGCAGCGGTGCAAGGCGCGCGCCACCTCCTCCTTGCCGACCCCGGATTCGCCGGTGATCAGGACCGAACTGTCGCTGCGGGCAAGCTGCGGCAGCATGGCCTCGATCCGGCGCATGGCGCTCGATATGCCCAATGTATATTCGGTCGGCGGCGGCGACTGCGCCCCGCCGCTCAGCCGCTGCAAGGTTGCCAGCAGCACCTGGATATCCAGCGGCTTGGTCAGGTAGTCGGCCGCGCCCAGCTTGAGCAGCCTGACCGCGGCGTCGATCTTGCCGTAGCCGGTGATGAAGACGAAGGGCGGCTGCGCGGTCTCTCCCTGCGTCAGCTCCGCGAACAACTGCTCGCCGCTGATGTCCGGCAACTGTATGTCGCAGATCGCGACGGCGAAACGCTGGCCGCCGAGCGCCTTCTTCGCCTCGGCGCCGGTCTTGCACCAATGGCAATCGAAACCCTCGAGGGTAAGGCGGTCCACCAGCGCCTCGCCCATGACCTCATCGTCCTCGATCAGGCAGATCCGCTTCGGTCTTGAGGTCACGCCGATCCCTCGCCTATCGGTAGCCGGACGTCGAAATGCATACGGCCCGCTTTCCTTGATGCCGTGATATCGCCATCGAGTTGGCGAGTGATCTGGTAGCTGACCCAAAGCCCCAACCCGTGGCCATCATCGCTGAGCGGCGAAAATGGCTCGAACAAGTGGCTCATCTGCTCCGTCGTCAGGATCTTGCCGTCATTGGCAACGGCGATATGCATGGCACCGTCGACAAGCCGGATGTGACAACTGACCTGACCCTGCTGCGCGGCCGCATGTACGGCATTCAAGAGCAGGTTGATCAGCACCTGGCGCACGAGCGTCGCCGGCAGGGCCACATCCCCGGCGATGTCGCTCTGCCATTCCAGGTGCAGCGTCTTTCTGCGCACTTGCGGCAGAATCAGGACCAGTACGTCCTCGATATCGTTCGGCGTCAGGTTGCGGCTCTTGAGCTTGGCCTCGACCAGCAGCGCGCCGACCGTATCCTTGATCTGGCCGAGGCCGCGCTCGAGCAAGGCAATGGTCTTGGCAGTGCGGGGATCGGCAACGCCCTGGTTCTTCAGCGTATCGATCGCCATCAACATGCCGCCGAGCGGGTTGTTGATCTCGTGGGCCACACCGGCCGCGAGCTGCCCTAGTGCGGCCAGGCGGTCGGACTGCACGACCTGCCGCTCGAGTTCCTCCTTCGCCTTCAGGTCCGTCAGCATCTTGTTGTAGGTATTGAACAGGCTGCCCAGTTCATCGCGGTGCGAATACAGTGCCGGATCGAGTTCCTCGGGCAGTTGCTTGCCGATATCCCGCATGCGCTGGGCCAGTTGAACCAGCGGGAGTGCCATCCGCTGCCCCCAGTACCAGTTGAAGGGCAGCAGGATGCAAAGGATCACTGCGCCCGCCACCACACCGTAGCGGGCGATTTCGAAGAAGCGGGGCATGAAGCTGGCCTTGGTCAGCACGATGACCAGATGGCCGAGTTGCTGTTCTTCCCTGACGATCGGCCGCACGATGAACAAGTGGGAAGAACCCGGCACCCCGAAGGCGCTCTTGTCACTGATGCCGGCGCTTCCGATCCGTTCCGTCACGGCGGCATACTCCGGCCCGATGTCCCGCAGGGCCGTCTGGATGCGCACGGCACGCGGTTGCGCCGAGACGAAGACGCGCAGATCGTTGTCTAGCACGATGATGTTCTCGGCCTTGTTGGGCAGTTCTTTCCCCGCCCACTCCCGTTGCGGGGTGCTCACGGTTTCGTAGGCCCACCAGACATCGCCCTGGAGCAGCGCCGAAAACAGATTCGGGATCAGCGCCCGCGCCAGGGTGTCGGAGTCGATGACGAGATCTTCTTCCAACTCGTTGTAGGTCTGAAACATCAGCGTCGCCGATACGGCAAGCGCTGTCAGAATGACCAGCACGCTGCCCCATAGCGGTATCTTGTGGCGGAAACTGAGATCGAGCGGATTCATATGTCGCCCATCACCCGCATCATGCGGGCCGCCTCGGCATACCAGGCCGGATCGCCGGCGACGAAACCGTCGAGGCTCAAGCGCCCGAGAAGTCGCTTGCCTTCGGGGTCGGACGACATCTCCAACAGGATTCGCCGTACATCGGCGAAGTCCCTGCTGCTCATCTTGCGGCCTGCCACCAGCGGCGGGAACCCGTGCAGCGCCGACATCTCGACCACCCGGGTCTTCGCCGCCAGTTGCGGCTCGGTCGCCGCCAGCGTATCACAGATGTAGCTATCCACGTAGCCCCCGTCCGCCAAACCGCTGGCAACTGCCTGAACCACGCGCTTGTGCCCCCTGGTGAAAAAGGTCTTGGCGAAGAAACTGGCGGCGTCCTTGCCCGCCTCGTGCAATTCGTAACGCGGAAGGAGATAGCCGGTAAATGAATACAGATCGGCAAAAGCAAAGACTTTGCCTTCCAATTGAAGAAGGCTCCCCGTAGCCGTATCTTCCGCGGGGACGATCAGATAGCCGCGAAAGAACGGCCGCCCACGGTAGACCGGTGTCGCCAGCAAGCGCAGGTTGTAGTGATGCTGAAGATAGACGTAGGGATACACCGACACCCAGGCGCAGTCGAGCTGGTCCTGCGCCAACAGATCGATCGCCTGCCTGTAGCTGTCGCGGCGCACGAATTCCACCCGTCGGCCCAACTTGCTTTCGATGTACTTGCGCAGATCTTCGGTCAGCGCCACCCGATCGTAGGCAATGATCGGCGTCAGACCGATGCGCAAGGGCAATGGATCGGCGAGTGCGGTCGCGAGGCCAAGCATCCCCGCGATCCACAGGCTTGCAATCCGCAACGCCAGCCGTGCGAGTTCGCGGACGCTCGAAATGTTACGTATCGGTAACATAAGCTCCTAAGGGGTCATTCGGTTACTAAAGGGTAACAAAAGCGCCCGAGCGCGATCCGTGAGTTCCTGCTTTCAGGGTGCAAATTCGATTCATCTGGCATTGATTGCCGGCTGGACATCCCGTTTCCGACGCCTCGGAGACAGCGCAAGTCTTGTGCCATCAACGCAGCGCGGCGGCGGAAGCGCCGCTTGCGCTCGTGTCGCGTCTTCATGCAATGCGTCATGTTACCGGATGGAAACACCACCGAGCACGGCCGATTTCCGAACGGGACATCGGTCGCGCTCAGCAGGTAACGCTATCTGCCGCTGGACATGGTGCGCTGGCATCTGGCGAACCGCTGGACCCTGGATCCGATTGCGGACGACACCGGCGGGCCGGGCCGCTACTGGCGCGTTGGCGAGACCAGTTGCCGGCTCGCCTTCATCACGCCGATGAGCCACGGTTTCTGCGCCACCTGC
>JBGOZF010000122.1:0-10158 GCA_041480065.1 Rhodocyclaceae bacterium | reverse complement strand
GCTGTTCGACACCGCCGACACGGTGATCGACACGCTGCGCATCTTCGCCGAACTGGTGCCCGGCATTGCGGTCCGCCCCGAGGCCATGGCGGCGGCATTGAAGCAGGGCTACGCCACGGCCACCGATCTCGCCGATTACCTGGTCAAGAAGGGCCTGCCCTTCCGCGATGCGCACGAGGCTGTCGCCCGCGCCGTGCGGGCCGCCGAATCGAAGGCTTGCGATCTGGCGGAGCTCCCGCTCGCGGAACTGAGGCTGTTCTCACCGCTGATCGCCGACGACGTGTTCGCGGTATTGACGGTGGCCGGTTCGCTCGCCGCCCGCAACCACGTCGGCGGCACGGCACCCGCCCAGGTACGCGCCGCCATTGCCCGCGCCCGGGCGCGGATGTAGAGTCCGCTCCCATCCATGCGACGCGCGCCGACGAGGGAATGAGAATGCACTCGAAGCCCCCGCTTAGCCGGCTCGGCAAGTACGAGATCGTCAAGCAGGTCGGCAAGGGCGCAACGGCCACCGTGTATCTCGCCCACGACCCCTTCGCTCAACGCGCGGTCGCGATCAAGGTGGTCGAAGCGGCGGTGTTCCAGAACGGCGAATCCGGCCGCATCGCGCGCAAGCTCTTCGTCACCGAGGCCTCGTTCGCCGGCAAGCTCAAGCATCCGCACATCGTCCAGATCTACGATGCCGTCGCCGATGCCGACCCCTGCTACATCGTCATGGAGTACCTGGCCGGCGGCACGCTCGAGCCCAACACCCGCGCCGAGAATCTGCTGCCGGTGCCGGAAGTCGTAGGCATCATCTTCAAGTGCTCGCGGGCGCTGGATTTCGCCCATCACCAGGGCATCATCCACCGCGACCTCAAACCCGCCAACATCCTGCGCGGCGAAGGCACCGACGTGAAGATCTCCGACTTCGGCGCCGCCTTGTCGCTCTCGTCCGACCAGAGCTACATCGACGGCATCGGCTCGCCTGCCTACATGTCGCCGGAGCAGATCGTCGGCGTTGCCCTGGGCCCCCAAAGCGACATGTTCTCCCTCGGCGTAGTGTTCTACGAACTACTGACCGGGCATCGGCCTTTCGACGGCAGCAACAACATTGCGCTGGCCTACCAGATCCAGACCGGCGAGCCGCCGCCACCGTCGACGCTGCGGCCGGAAGTGCCGCAATGCATCGATGCGGTCGTCGCCCGTGCGCTCAGGAAATCACCCGGCGAACGTTATCCGAGCTGGGAGGAATTCTCCTTCGATCTGGCCGCCGCCTTCCGCGACGAGGACGTGGTCGCCCTGCGCGATTCCCAGATCGGTGATTCCGAGAAGTTCAGCCTGTTGCGGCCATTGAGTTTCTTCAAGGACTTCGCCGACGTCGAACTCTGGGAAGTACTGCGCTTCTCGCGCTGGCAGAACTTGAGCCGCGGCGACGTGCTGATGCGCGAAAACGAGCCCGGCGAAACGTTTTCGGTGCTGGTGGCCGGCCAGGTCAAGGTCACCAAGCAGCGCCGCCTGCTCAACGTGCTCTCGGCCGGCGAGTGCTTCGGCGAGATGGCCTATCTCACTCCCAACCGCGGCGCCCGCTCCGCCGACGTGGTCGCCGCCGGCGACGGCATGCTCATCACCATCGGCACCGAGGCGCTGGCCAAGGCTTCGCAAACGGCGCGCCACAGTTTCGATCGCGCCTTTCTGCGCATCCTGGTCGATCGTCTCGATCTCGCCAACATCCGTCTGACATCCGCCGCCCTATGAAAACCGAGCATATCGGCAAGTACGAGGTACGCAAGAAACTCGGCGAGGGAGCCACCTCGACGGTGTACCTCGCGCACGACCCTTTCGCCGACCGCCCGGTCGCCATCAAGGTAATCTCGCCCGAAGTTCTCCAGGACCCGGTGAAGGGCAAGCTCTACCGTCACCTGCTGCTCAACGAAGCATCCCTGGCCGGCAAACTGGTGCATCCGCACATCGTCCAGATCTACGATGCCGTAGTCGCCGACGAGCAGAGCTATATCGTCATGGAGTACGTGCCCGGCGGCACCCTCGATCGCTTCTGCCTGCACGACCGGCTGCTGCCGCTCGACCGCCTGGTCGAGATCATCTTCAAATGCACGCGGGCGCTCAACTATGCGTTCCGGATGGGCGTCACCCATCGCGACATCAAGCCGGCGAACATCCTGCTGGCAACACCCGGTGGAGCCCACGGCGACATCAAAATCTCGGATTTCGGTGCCGCCCTGCTGTCCAGCAATGAAACCCAGACCCAGGTCACCGGCATCGGCTCGCCCGCCTACATGTCGCCACAGCAGGTACGCGAGATGCCGCTCAACCACCAGACCGACATCTACTCGCTGGGCGTCGTCATGTATCAACTGCTCACCGGCCGGCTGCCGTTCACCGCCACCAACAACTACGGCATGGTCTACCAGATCTGCAATGCCGAACCGGCGCCGCCATCCAGCCTGCGCGCCGAGGTGCCGGCGAGCTTCGACTCGGTGGTCGCGCGCGCCATGCACAAGGAACTCGATCGCCGCTATGCCACCTGGGAGGAGTTCTCGCACGACCTCGCCCAGGCATTCCACAACAAGCAAATCGCCAGCCGGCGGAACCTTTTCCCGGACAGCGAGAAATTCGAAACCCTGCGCGCGCTGCCTTTCTACGGCGACTTCTCCGATGTGGAGATCTGGGAGGTGGTGCGCTTCTCCGCCTGGGACAAGGTCGGCCCCGGAACCGTGGTGATGAAGGACGGCGAACCCGGCGAATTCTTCTGTTTCCTGGTCGACGGCGAACTGCGGGTGACCAAGAAGGGCCGCATCCTCAGCGTGCTCTCGCCCGGCGACTGCTTCGGCGAGATGGCGGTCATCGGACGCGGCCAGCATCTTCGCGGTGCGGACGTCGTTGCCGAGACCGAGGCCAAGGTGGTCACCATCTCCGGCAAGGCGCTCGCCGATGCCTCGGACGTCTGCCGCATGCATTTCTACCAGTCCTTCCTGCAAGTCCTGACGGGCCGCCTGGCCATGGCCAACTCGCGCCTCTCGTCAACGTAATGGTCGGCCGCGGTCCAGACGCCGGCCGCCAATTCGTCAAGAGCGGCGACGCCGCGGCGCTGCCGATGTTCCAGGCCGAAGCCGCAGGCCTGGCGGCGCTGCGCGAAGCCGGCGCCGTGCGGGTGCCGGAAGTCTTCTCCTGCGAGGTCGTCGGCGGCCAGGCACGCATTGCCCTCGAGTATCTCGACTTGCGGCCGCTCAACCGCAGCAGCGCCGCCGCGCTCGGCGAGGCACTGGCGCAACTGCACAGGACCACCGGTCCCCGTTTCGGCTGGCCCGGCGACAACTTCATCGGTACCAATCCGCAGGAGAATGCCTGGCGCGACAACTGGGCGCTGTTCTATGCCGACCGGCGCCTGCGACCGCAACTGAGAATGGCAGTTCTGCGGGGCATGGAGCGCAAACTCGCCGACCAGGGCGAGTCATTGGCCGGACGGCTCAGCGCGTTCTTTCTCGACTACCGGCCCGTGCCCAGCCTGCTGCACGGCGATCTCTGGGGCGGCAACGCCGCCGCGCTGCCCGACGGCACGCCGGTGATCTTCGATCCGGCCGCCTACTACGGCGACCGCGAAACAGACATCGCCATGTCCGAACTCTTCGGCGGCTTCCCGGAGACGTTCTATGCCGCTTACCGGGAGGCCTGGCCGCTCGACGCCGGCTATGAAACGCGCAAGACGCTGTACAACCTCTACCACGTCCTCAACCATTTCAACCTGTTCGGCGCCGGCTATCTCGGCCAGGCGCGTCGCATGATCGAGAAGCTGCTGGCGGAACTGCGCGGCTAAGCCCGCTATCGCGGCCTTCCCCCGCAAACGTCCCACCGATTCAGTCAGGTTTGACACGCCAAAGGTGTCAGGGAAAGAGCGCCCGGACCGCACGAGGCGGCCGCGCGTGCTCGTCGTCGCCCTGAACCACGCTCCCACCGGGAACAGCGCAAGCAGGATCAAGCGATGACCGGATCATCTATTTCCTTGACGTATGCAAAACAAATGACCAATATGGAAGGTTTCCCCCCATCCGGGTTGCTCACCACCCGCCCACGATGCCCGGTCGGGGATCGCGCTACGCGGGGTTCTGTCACCCGCGAAAAGCATTTCCGCCGCCGATCAAGCACTGAATCGGGGAATGACCCTTATGGCATGGCAAGTTTTGCGGCTCGAGGTGCCGGCAGTCTTGAAGTCGAGACACGGCAATAGTCTGCCGGTCGCCGCTGAGTTGCCCGACTGGCGGAAGTCAACCGCGCGACCTATGCTCTTAGTGCATGTTCGATAGTGGTCCTTTGTCGAGAGCAAAAAAATATGAAGACCATTCTTCTTGTTGACGATTCGGCGACCATCCTGCTCAGCATCTCGAATATTCTCACCAAGGCCGGCTACGCAGTCGAGAAGGCGGCGAATGCGCAGGAAGGGATGACCAAATTCAAGGCCAACGCCAAGATCGACCTGCTCATCACCGATCTCAACATGCCGGGCATGAACGGTATCGACTTCATCAAGGAGGTGCGCAAGCTTCCCGGCTACAAGTTCATGCCCATCCTGTTCCTGACCACCGAGTCGCAACAGGCCAAGCGCGCCGAGGCCAAGGCCGCCGGCGCCTCGGGCTGGCTGGTCAAGCCGGCAACCGCGGATGAATTGCTGAACACCATCAAGCTCGTCGTACGCTGACGATCATGGACGCCAACGCCAAGACCGTCCTGAGGCGCAGTTCTGCGGTCCTACTTGGGGTCGGACTGACTGCGACGGTGCTGGTGTATTTCGGCCACGACTGGTTCGACTACCATATTCTTCCCGCGTTCGGCCTGGGCCACAGAGCCGCAGACACCTTGGGTAGTCTCGTCGTCGTCCTGGTGGTCTTCGTCGGCCAGCGCCTGGTCTCCCTGGCCGTCTTCCGCGACCTGGACGTGGGCGGCATCACCTCCCACCGGGAGCTGCTGCAGAAGATCCAGTCCAGGAACGATGCCGCTGCTGTGGTCGCCGCCGAACTGAAGCAGGTACACACCTTCAACGATGTCCTGCGCGGCCAGATGGACATGATCGTCAAGGAAACGGAGAAGGCTGCCTTCGACATCGCCGAGCGCTTGCAGACCATCGACCAGGTCGTCACCCGGCTCGGCAGCTTCGTCGACAACACGACCCAGGAGTCCACGGACCTTCTGACCCGCTCGGAATCGAGCATAGAGCGCAACCGCGAGCTGATTACCACGCTCGACCAGTACATATCCGACCGCGTGAACGCGACCCACGAGGACGAGAAGCGGGTCGCCGAGGTGGTCAAGGAAGTCCAGTCGCTGGGGTCGCTGGTGCAGTTGATCAAGAACATATCGAGCCAGACCAACCTGCTGGCGCTCAACGCGGCCATCGAAGCGGCCCGGGCCGGCGAAGCCGGCCGTGGGTTTGCCGTCGTCGCCGACGAAGTGCGCAAGCTGTCTGCCGCTGCGGATACAGCGGTCGGGCAGATCAGCGAAGGCATGAATGCGGTAGCGACCTCGATCACCAGCCGCTTCCAGGACAAACTGGCCCGCACCCACATCGACCGCGAGCGCGAGGCGCTACAGCGTTTTTCGTCGCAACTCGAAGACCTCGGCAAGAGTTATCAGGATGTCACTCGGCACGAAGCGCAGGTCATGGCAACCATCGGCGAAAGCAGCCAGCAGCTCGCGGCCATGTTCATGGAAGCGCTGGCCAGCGTGCAGTTCCAGGACGTCACGCGGCAGCAGATCGAACACGTGGTCGCCGCCCTGAATCGTCTCGACGGCCACGCCACCGAACTGGCCGACCGCCTCGATCGCTTCGACGATCCCGGCGTCGCGCTAAAGCCGCTGTCGCAGCATATCGACCAGATTTACCAGGATTACGTCATGTCCTCGCAACGCGAAAGCCACCAGGCTGCGCTGAACCGGAAGTCGGACAGCGATAGCGGCAGTGGCCCCAAAGTCGAACTCTTCTAAACCGAGGTGTCATCCACAGGGAGATCTCCATCATGCGCAAAGCACACGCCAAAGCACCGACCGACGGCGACACCCGGCGTCTGGTGCTCGAAAACGATCTCACCATCTACAACGCACCGGAACACAAGCGCACATTGCTCGATGCGCTGGATCACGCGCAGGTCGTCGAGCTCGACCTGGCCCGCGTCGGCGAGATCGACAGCGCCGGCCTGCAGGTCCTCATCCTGGCCAAACGGGAGTCGCTGGCGGCCGGCAAGGAGATGCGCATCCTTGCCCATAGTCCGGCGGTACAGGAACTGCTGGACTTCCTGAATGTAGCCAGCTATTTCGGCGACCCCCTGGTGATTCCGGCCCAGGACAAGGCCTGAGGAGCGTCCGCCATGGAAGAGATCTTCGCCGTATTCATTCAGGAAGCCCGCGAGCAGCTGAGCGAGATGGAACAGGGCCTGATGCGCCTGCGGCAGATGGAGGCGGGCACCGAGCCCGACCCCGAACTCATCAATGCGATCTTCCGCGCCGCCCACACGATCAAGGGCAGCAGCGGCGTGGTCGAAGTCCATGTCATCGAGCACTTCACTCACTCAGCGGAGAACGTGCTCGATCAGGTGCGCAACGGCAAGCTGCACCTGGACGGCGAATTGATCGACGATCTGCTCGCCGCGGCCGATCATATCGGCGCCTTGCTCGATGCCGTCGAGCGGGGCGAAACCGGCGAGGAGGAAGCCCAGGCAGCCCGGGGGCGAGACATCGTCGATCGCCTCAAGGCCCGGCTCGGCGAGGGCACCACAGCCGTCGCGGCCGCGCCCGAGCCGGAACCGGCCGACCTCGAAAGCTCCGGAGGCGGCAGCGTCGGTGCCGACACCTGGCATATCTCGCTGCGCTTCGGCAGCGACGTGCTCAAGCACGGCCAGGATCCCCTGGCCTTCCTGCGCTACCTGCTGTCCCTGGGCGAGATCGCCCACATCACCACCTTGTTCGATGCCATGCCGGCCGCCGCGGAAATGGACCCGGAGTGCTGCTATCTCGGCTTCGAGATCAGTTTCCGCAGCCATGCCGACAAGACCACCATCGAACGGGTTTTCCAATTCGTCCGGGACGAATGCGTCTTGCACATCCTGCCGCCGCACAGCAAGCTTGCCGACTACCTCAAACTGATCGAGGAACTGCCGGAGGAGACACTGCGCATCGGCGAAATCCTGGTGAAGAGCGGTGCCCTCACCCAGGAGGAACTCGATGCCGGCCTGCGCCAGCAGCGATCAGCCCAGATCACGGCCGCGGAGGCAGGCGGCCCGGCGGCGGGGTCCATCGGCAGCATTCTGGTCGAACAGCACTCGATCCAGCCGGAACTGGTCGAAGCTGCTGCCGTCAAGCAAAAACAGGTGGGCGAAAAGAAGGCAGCGGAAGCGCGCCTGATCCGGGTCCAGGCCGACAAGCTCGACCAGTTGATCGACCTGGTCGGCGAGTTGGTCATTGCCGGCGCCGGCGCCAACCTGATCGCCCAGAAGAGCGGCCAGACGGCGCTGGCCGAAGCCACCTCGGTGGTATCGCGCCTGGTCGAGAACATTCGCGACAGCGCCCTGCAATTGCGCATGGTGCAGATCGGCGATACCTTCAACCGCTTCCATCGCGTGGTGCGGGATGTCTCCCGGGAACTCGGCAAGGACATCGAACTCGCCATCAGTGGCGCCGAAACCGAACTCGACAAGTCGGTCGTCGAGAAGATCGGCGACCCGCTGATGCACCTGGTGCGCAATGCCATCGACCATGGCATCGAGCCCGCCGACATTCGCGCCGCAGCCGGCAAGCCGGCCCAGGGGCGGCTCGAGTTGAACGCCTATCACGACTCCGGCAGCATCGTCATCGAAGTCGCGGACGACGGCGGCGGTCTGCCCAAGGACAAGATCCTCAAGAAGGCGATCGAGCGCGGCATCGTCCAGGCCGGTGAGACGCCGAGCGACGATGAAGTGATCAACCTGATCTTCCAGCCGGGCTTCTCCACCGCCGACCAGGTGACCAACCTGTCCGGCCGCGGCGTCGGCCTGGACGTGGTGACGAAGAACATCCAGGCCCTGCGCGGCACGGTGGAAGTGCATTCCCAGGAGGGCGCCGGCAGCCGCTTCGTCATCCGCCTGCCGCTGACCCTGGCGATCATCGACGGCTTTCTGGTCGGCGTGGAGAAATCCTCGTACGTCATCCCGCTGGAAATGGTGGTCGAGTGCATGGAACTGCAGCAAGCCACCGTCGACCGCAACTACCTCAACCTGCGCGGCGAGGTGCTGCCTTTCGTGCGCTTACGGGAGTTGTTCGAATCCCCCAGCGACAAGCCCAAGCGCGAGAACGTCGTGGTCGTGAAATCCGGCGGCCAGAAGGCCGGCATCGTCGTCGACGTGTTGCACGGCGAATTCCAGACCGTGATCAAGCCGCTCGGGGGCTTGTTCCGCCACCTGCGCGGCATTGCCGGTTCAACCATACTCGGCAGCGGCGACGTTGCCCTGATTCTCGATGTCCAGGCGCTGGCGCATCTGGCCGCCACCAGCGAAGAGCACTCGCTCGCCACCAGCGGCGCGCGCAACTGATAGTCCTTTCCTTCAAAGGAGATTCACCATGTTCAAGAACCTCAAAATCGGCGTCCGCCTGGGTTTGGGCTTTGCGGCCGTATTGATTCTGCTTGCGGTCGTGGCGTTCATCGGTGTGATGCGAGTGAACGAGCTTGATGGGCAGATCGAGGACCTGGTCGGTGACAAGATCGCCAAGACAAAGATCATCGGCGACCTCGGCGACGAGCTCGCCAATACCGCCCGCGCACAGCGCAATATCCTCATCTACAAGACCGACGACATGACTCGGGAAGGGCTGGGCAAGATCGCCGACGCGGGCAAGAACAACGCCGCGAGCTTCGACAAGCTGGACAAGATGCAATACAGCGAGGCGGCCAAGAAGCTACTCGACGACACCAAGAACAAGCGCAGTGTTTACCTTGAAGCGCAGACTCGCTTCGAGGACGCCGTCAAGGCAAAGTCCTGGGATGAGGGCATGAAGGTCTTCAACGACCGCCTCAGGCCGACTTACGACGCCTATTTGAAGTCACTGCGCGATTTCGCCGATTTTGAAGATGAAGCCGCGAAGAAGGTCGGCGAAGCGGCCGGGACCCTGGCTGGCTCAACGGCGACCCTGATCATCGTGCTCGCCCTGGGCGCCATTGTCATCGGCGCCGGCTTGGCTTTCTGGGCGACCCGCAGTATCACCAGCCCCGTCAACAAGGTGATGGACGGCGCCAACAAGATGGCGGCCGGCGATTTCAACTTCAAGCTGGATGTCGACAGCAAGGATGAAACCGGAATGCTGGCCGATGCCGTGCGTTCCCTGCAAGCCGCCGTTCAGAGGATGGTGGCCGACGCCAACCTGCTGTCGAAGGCGGCAGTGGAGGGCAAGCTGGCGACGCGGGCGGATGCATCCAAGCACCAGGGCGACTTCCAGGCCATCGTCAAGGGCGTCAATGACACGTTGGACGCCGTGATCGGACCATTGAACGTTGCCGCCAACTATGTCGACCGGATCGCCAAGGGCGACACGCCGCCGAAGATCACCGACACCTACAACGGCGACTTCAACACCCTCAAGAACAACCTGAACACCTGCATCGATGCCATCAATCAGCAAGCCGCGGCCGCACAAGGCATCGCGGCCGGAGACTTCACGGTCGAAGTCAAGGTTCGCTCGGAGAACGACGTCGTTGCCAAGAGCCTGATCGGCATCACCAAGGTGTTGCTGAGTCTCCAGGCGGAGCTGGCGCGCCTGACCGTAGCGTCGAAGGACGGCATGCTGTCCGAACGGGGCAAGCCGGACCAGTTCAAGGGTGCCTATGCCGAAGTGCTGGTCGGCGTCAACCAGATGCTCGACGCCATCCTGCTGCCGATCGGCGAAGGCAACCGGGTACTGGAACTGATCCGTGGCGGCAACCTGCGCGAGAAGGTGGAAGTTGCCTGCAAGGGCGATCACGAGAAGATGAAGCAGGCGATCAACGGCGTGCACGGCTGGCTGACTTCCTTGATCGCATACGTCACCAAGCTCGCCAACGGCGACATGACGGCGACCATGGCCAAGGCATCCAACGACGATCAGATCCACGAGTACCTGGTACTTCTCAAGCAGAACATCCAGAACCTGGTGGTGGATGCAGGG
>JBGOZF010000121.1:0-10159 GCA_041480065.1 Rhodocyclaceae bacterium | reverse complement strand
TTCCAGGCCATCTTGCCGCTCAAGGGCAAGATACTCAACGTCGAGCGCGCCCGCTTCGAGAAGTTGATTTCATCGCAGGAAATCGTCACCCTGATCACCGTGCTGGGCACCGGCATCGGCAAAGAGGAATACAACGCCGACAAACTACGCTACCACCGCATCATCATCATGACCGACGCCGACGTCGATGGCGCCCTCATCCGCACCCTCCTGCTCACCTTCTTCTACCGCCAATTGCCGGAACTGGTGGAGCGCGGCTACATCTACATCGCCCAGCCGCCGCTGTACAAGATCAAGCACGGCAAGAGCGAGCGCTACATCAAGGACGACCACGAACTCAACCAGCACCTGCTGACGCTGGCGCTCGACAACGCCTCGCTGACGACCAAGGTGGGCGCCACGCCGATCGAAGGCGAAGCCCTCGGCGAACTCGCCCGCGCCTACCTGCTCTCAGAGGCCGTTATCAAGCGCCTGGCGGACTTCATCGAGCCCGGCGTGCTGCATGCCATGCTGGCGCACGACATCGCCCTCGACCTCACCGACGAAGCCGCCGCCACGGCCAGCGCCGCCGCCCTGATGCGCTACGCGCCCAAGGGCGTGCGCATCGTCGCCGAGTATCACGCCAAGACCGAGAACTGGCGCCTGCGCGTCGAGAAGATGCGCCACGGCAACCTGCGCACCGGCCACATCGACGACGAATTCATGCACTCCGGCGACTACGTCCAGATCCGCAAGACCGCGCAGATGATTGCCGGCCTCATGGATACCGGCAGCAACATCCGCCGCGGCGAAAAATCACAGGGTGTCACCAGTTTCGCCGAGGCCATGACCTGGCTCCTGGCCGAAGTCGATCGCGGCCTCACCAAGCAGCGCTACAAAGGCCTGGGGGAAATGAACCCCGAGCAGCTCTGGGAAACCACCATGGACCCGACCGTGCGCCGCCTGCTCAAGGTGCAGATCGAAGACGCCATCGCCGCCGACGAGATCTTCACCACGCTGATGGGCGACAACGTCGAACCCCGGCGCGCGTTCATCGAGGGCAATGCGCTCTACGCGAGGAACATCGACGTCTGATCCTGTAGGGTCTCAGAATAGGTGAAAAGATTCTCACTAAATGAAAACTGCCCGTTCCCCCAGAGAATCAATGGCGTAAGTTTGAAAAGGTAGTCCTGGTGTCCTCTCTGGACAGCCAAAATCCTAGTGGCCGGAGTGCTTGCACCCCGGCCATTTTGCTTTTGGGCGCGCCGGTGGTTCGTGGCCATGCGGTTACGTCTATCATTCTGCCCGGCATGGCTATTTCCCCAAGAAAGAACGATTCCTAATGGCGATCAAGAAGTCTGAGCTTTACTCTTCCCTCTGGGCATCCTGCGACGAGCTGCGCGGCGGCATGGATGCCAGCCAGTACAAGGACTACGTGCTGGTGATGTTGTTCATCAAGTACGTCAGCGACAAGTACGCCGACGTGCCCTTCGCCCCGATCCAGATTCCCAAAGGCGCCTCGTTCCGCGACATGGTGGCTTTCAAGGGCCAGCCGGACATTGGCGACCAGATCAACAAGAAGATCATCGGCCCGCTGGCCAACGCCAACAAACTGGCCGACATGCCGGACTTCAACGACGCCACCAAGCTCGGCACCGGCAAGGAGATGGTGGATCGGCTAACCAACCTGATTGCCATCTTCGAGAACAAGGCCCTGGACTTCTCGAAGAACCGGGCCGACGGCGACGACATCCTCGGCGACGCCTACGAATACCTGATGCGCCACTTCGCCACCGAGAGCGGCAAGAGCAAGGGCCAGTTCTACACCCCGGCCGAAGTGAGCCGCATCATGGCCAAGATCATCGGTATCGGCGGCGACGGCACGACCAACAACACGACGGTGTACGACCCGACCTGCGGTTCCGGCTCGCTGCTGCTGAAGGTGGGCCACGAAGCCAAGGCCGACGTCACCCTCTATGGCCAGGAAAAGGATGCGGCCACCAGCGGCCTAGCGCGCATGAACATGATCCTGCACAACAACCCCGGTGCGCTGGTCATGCAGGGCAACACCCTGGCCGATCCGAAGTTCAAGGACGGCGAGGCGCTGAAGACCTTCGACTACGTGGTCGCCAATCCGCCCTTCTCCGACAAACGCTGGAGCAACGGCCTGGACCCGCTGCACGACGCCTTCGACCGCTTCAAGACCTTCGGCGTCCCGCCCGCCAAGCAGGGCGACTACGCCTACCTGCTGCACATCGTCCGTTCCCTGAAGAGCACCGGCAAGGGCGCCTGCATCCTGCCCCACGGCGTCCTGTTCCGCGGCAACGCCGAGGCCGACATCCGCCGCAATCTCGTCCGGCGCGGCTACATCAAGGGCATCATCGGCCTGCCGGCCAACCTCTTCTACGGTACCGGCATCCCCGCGACCATCATCATCATCGACAAGCAGGACGCCCAGGCCCGCAAGGGCATCTTCATGGTGGACGCCAGCGGGGGCTACATGAAGGACGGCCCGAAGAACCGCCTGCGCGAGCAGGACATCCACAAGATCGTGGACGTCTTCACCCGCCAGGACGGCAGCGACCCCAAATACGCGCGTCTGGTCGGCTTCGACGACATCGAGAAGAACGACTACAACCTCAACCTGCCGCGCTACATCGACAACGCCCAGGCGGAGGACCGGCAGGACATCGCGGGCCACCTGAAGGGCGGCATCCCGGTGGCGGACGTCGAGGCGCTATCGCCCTACTGGACCATCTGCCCCAGCCTCCGAGCAACACTGTTCAAAACCAACCGGCCCGGCTATCTCGATCTGGCCGTGGAGAAGTCCGCCATCAAGGGCACGATCTTCGACCATCCGGAGTTCAAGGCCTTCATCGCCGACATCGACGCCCACTTTGCCGCCTGGCGCCACAAGAGCGCCGCCGTGCTGAAGACCCTGAAGCCGGGCTTTCACCCGAAGGAACTGATCGAGCAGATGTCCGAGAGCCTGCTCTATTCCTTCACCGGCAAGCCCCTCCTCGACCCCTACGGCATCTACCAGCACCTGATGGACTACTGGGCCGAGACCATGCAGGACGACTGCTATCTCATCGCGGCCGACGGCTGGAAGGCGGAAACCTACCGCGTCATCGAGACCGACAAGAAGGGCAAGGAGAAGGACAAGGGCTGGGCCTGCGATCTGCTACCCAAGCCCTTCATCGTCGCCCGCTACTTTGCCAAGGAGCAGGCGGCGATAGATCAACTGGCCGTCGACCTCGAAGCCGCCGCCGCCAAGCTCGCCGAGCTGGAAGAGGAACAGGGCGGAGACGAAGGGGTGTTCTCCGGCTTCGACAAGATCAACGCCGCCGCGGCGAAGGAGCGTATCAGGGAAATCGGCCAGGACAAGGAAGCCGCCGAAGAACTGGCCGTGCTGAAGCAATGGCTGCAACTGGCCGACGACGAAGCCGCGCTGAAAAGGAAGCTCAAGGCCGCCGAAGCGGAGTTGGACGCTCGGGCCTACGCCCATTACCCCAAGCTCACCGAGGCAGAGATCAAGACCCTGGTCGTCGACGACAAATGGTTCGCCGCTCTCGATGCCGCGATCCACGGCGAACTGGATCGCGTCAGCCAGTCCTTGACCCGGCGCGTCAAGGAACTCGCCGAGCGCTACGAGACGCCGCTGCCAAGGCTCACCGACCGCGTTGCCGAACTGGAAGCGCGCGTGAACCGCCACCTGGAGAGGATGGGCTTCGCATGGAAGTGAGGGAGCCGAGCGCCAAGTATCTGGCGAAGGCTGCGTACAAGCAGACTGAGGTAGGGTTGATTCCGGAGGATTGGCAATGCATCACGACAGCAGAACTTGTCGAACCTGATGCACCAATCTGCTATGGAGTGGTACAAGTTGGCCGAAACACGGATAACGGCGTTCCAATTGTTGCGATCAAGTACGTAAAGGCAATTGCTTATGCGCCACTTCATCGCACTGCGTTAGCGCTTGAGCGCCCATACTCGAGGAGTCGAGTGCGGCGAGGTGATGTTCTCATCTCAATCAAAGGAACAATCGGCCGTGTGGGTGTGGTGCCAACCGGGTTCAAGGGCAATATCAGTCGAGAACTCGCTAGGCTCAGGCCAAGGCCAGAGTACTCTGGGGCGTACGTTGCACATCAACTTGAAGCCGGCGCCACTCAGGCCAGAATTTCCAAGGAGGTGGTTGGAACAACGCGCCTGGAGTTCTCAATTGCGACCCTTCGCAAGTTCGTACTGGCATTTCCTGGTTCGCTGCCCGAACAACAAGCCATCGCCGAAGCCCTGAGCGATGCGGATGCGCTGACCGAAGCGCTGGAGCAACTGCTCGCCAAGAAGCACCAGATCAAACAAGGCGCAATGCAGGAACTGCTCACCGGCCAAAAGCGCCTGCCGGGGTTTGCGGGGGAGTGGGTGCCGACCCCTCTTGGAGCGATCGGCGAGTTCTTCAAGGGCTCAGGTATCAAGCGCGACGAGGCACAGAGTGGAACTCTGCCTTGCGTAAGGTACGGTGAGATTTACACGACCCACAACGACCACATTCGCGTATTTGACTCGTGGATCTCGGCCGAGGTTGCGGAGAATGCAACGCGACTTAGGCAAGGTGATTTGTTGTTCGCCGGCTCCGGCGAGACGAAGGAGGAAATCGGCAAGTGCGTCGCGTTTCTCGATGACATAGAGGCCTACGGAGGCGGGGACATAGTTATCTTGCGGCCTCGCGGTTTCGACTCGCTGTTCTTGGGGTATGCGTTGAACACGGCTGAGGTGAATCGGCAGAAAGCAAGCAGAGGGCAAGGCGATGCGGTTGTTCACATCAGTGCCGCAGCGCTTGCGCAGGTGGTGATCCTGGCCCCAGAACCGGAAGAGCAATCCGCCATCGCCACCGTCCTCTCCGACATGGACGCCGAGATCGCCGCCCTCGAAGCCAAGCTCGCCAAGGCGCGCCAGATCAAGCAAGGTATGATGGCGGCATTACTGACCGGGAGGATACGCTTGGTATGAAGAGCTACTATCGTCTGATGCTGGGAAAGCAAAGCGCGCATGCGTCTGAAGCTTTCGCCGAGGGCTTCATCGGGGTGAATTACGAAATCGAGCAAGACCTCACGGGCAAGCTGCCCGATGAGTGGCGCGATTTCAACAAGGCATTCATTCCGATCTTCCTCAGCAATCACCCCGGAAAGACGAAGATAGGTGCCGGCCTGGCCTGCGGCGCAGTGTGGACAGTGGCCAAGGGAATCCAAAGAGGCGATGTCGTACTTTGCCCCGACGGCAGCGGAACCTACCACGTCGGCGAAGTCATCGGCGAATACACCTACGCGCCGGGCCAGGCATTGCCCCACCGGCGGCTGGTGAAGTGGTTGCCCGTTCAGATTGCGCGCTCGGCGATGAGCGAAACCCTTCAGAACTCGACAGGCTCCATCGGAACGGTCAGCAACATCACGGCGCACGCCAAGGAAATTGAATCCTTCCTTGGCGATGCCGCCGCTCCTGCGATCATCGTTACCGATCCCGCCGTCGAGGATCCTGCCGCCTTCGCCATGGAAAAGCACCTGGAAGATTTCCTGGTCGCGAATTGGCAGCAAACCGAACTGGCCAAGGACTTCGCCATCTACGAGGAGAACGGCGAACTGGTTGGCCAGCAATATGCGACCGATGCCGGCCAGATCGATATCTTGGCCGTCAGTAAAGACAAGAAGCGCTTGCTCGTGGTCGAACTCAAGCGCGGTCGTGCCTCCGACGTGGTGGTCGGGCAAACCCTCCGCTACATGGGCTACGTGCAGGACCAGATTGCGGAGGCGGACCAAAGCGTCGAAGGCGCAATCATCGCCCTCGACGACGATCAGAAGCTGCGCTGGGCGTTGATCGCAGTGCCGTCGATTCAGTTCTTCCGTTACCAGATCAGCTTCAAGTTGGTAAAGGGCTGAGGCGCGATGAAAGAGCACCAGCAAGTCGAGTGGAAGGAATCCTGGCGCGACGAGTACCTGAAATGGGTCTGCGGCTTTGCCAATGCCGAGGGCGGCGTGCTGGTGATCGGCCGCAACGACAAGGGCGTGGCGGTCGGCGTCAAGGATGCGAAGAAGCTGCTGGAGGACCTGCCCAACAAGGTGCGCGATGTTCTCGGCATCATGGTGGACGTGAGCCTACACCGGGAGAAGGGCAAGGAGCTGATCGAAATTCGCGTCGAGCCCTATCCCAGCCCGATCAGCTACAAAGGCGAATACCACTACCGCAGCGGCAGCACCAAGCAGGAGCTGAAGGGCGCGGCTCTGAGCCGCTTCCTGCTGAAGAAGCAGGGCCTGCATTGGGATGGCGTGCCCCTGCCGGGCCTGTCGCCCGCCGACTGCAGCGCTGCGTCGCTGCAATGGTTCCGCGACAAGGCCGCCCTGAGTGGCCGCCTGGACGAGGCGGTGCTCGGCGATGGTGATACTGCGTTGCTTGCCAGCCTGCAACTGGAGGAAGGCGAATATCTGAAGCGGGCCGCCGCGCTGCTGTTCGGTAAGGAGCCGGAACGCTTCGTCACGGGGGCCTGGATCAAGATCGGCTTCTTCCGCACGGACGACGATCTGCGCTACCAGGACGAAATTCACGGCGACCTGTTCTCCCAGGTGGAGAAGGCCCTGGAGCTTCTGTACACCAAGTACCTGAAGGCCCATATCAGCTACCGGGGGATACAGCGGCTGGAGACCTTTCTCTTCCCCCGCCAGGCCTTGCGCGAGGCACTGCTCAATGCGGTGATCCACAAGGACTACGCGAGCGCCGTGCCGATCCAGATCAGCGTGTATGAGCATCAGGTCGTGCTGTGGAATGCCGGCCACATGCCCGAGGGCTGGACCCTGGAGCGCCTGCTCGGCAAGCATCCCTCCATGCCGGCCAACCCCTTGCTGGCCAACGCCTTCTTCCGGGCGGGCTATGTGGAGTCCTGGGGGCGCGGCATCGAGAAGATGCAGCGAGAATGCCGGGCGCATGGCGCGCCGCCGCCGGTCTTCGATTTCGACATGTCCGGCCTGATGCTGACGTTCAAGGCCGATCCGGCGCAGCTTGCGGCGGCGCTTGGGGGAGATAAGGTCGGAGAAAAGGTCGGAGAAAACGCCGCCGAAACGCCGGTAGAAACGCCGGCAAAAACGCCGGCAAAAACGCCGGAACAAATTCTCGCGATCCTGGCGAAAAACCCGCAGACGACCTTGGCGGCCGTGGCGTCGTCTGTCGGCAAGTCAGTCAGCGCCGTGGAGCGGGCCGCCAACAAGCTGGTGAAGGAAGGGCGGTTGCGCTTTGTGGGCCCCCGCAAGGGCGGACGCTGGGAGGTGCTGAAA
Source organism: Rhodocyclaceae bacterium (assembly GCA_041480065.1). GTDB lineage: Bacteria > Pseudomonadota > Gammaproteobacteria > Burkholderiales > Rhodocyclaceae > Fen-999. Next base: position 2,864 of record JBGOZF010000121.1, on the reverse strand, counting down.
TGACCGGCATCGGAACGCCCGAGCGGGTAACCCAGAACCGCATCATCGCGTTGTTCCGCGACGAGCTGAACTATCGCTTCCTCGGCGACTGGATCGACCGGCCCGGCAACAGCAACATCGAAGACGAGTTGCTAAGGAACTACCTAGCCGGCGCCGGCTATTCGACCGCCCAGATCGGCCGCGCCCTGGACGTGCTGCACCGGGAAGCCAGCCACCACGGCCGCAGCCTCTACGCCAACAACGAAGCGGTCTACGGCCTGCTGCGCTACGGCGTCCAGGTCAGGACCGAGGCCGGCCAGGTCACCGACACCATTCATCTCATCAACTGGCGCGAGCCGGAGAAGAACGACTTCGCCCTGGCCGAGGAGGTGACGCTCAAGGATGGGTACGCAAATGCGCACGAACGCCGCCCGGACATCGTCCTCTACGTTAACGGCATCGCCATCGGCGTGCTGGAACTGAAGAACAGCCGGGTGACCATCGGCGACGGCATCCGCCAGAACCTTTCCAACCAGCGGCCGGAATTCAACGAGTGGTTCTTCAGCACCATCCAGCTGGTTTTCGCCGGCAACGACTCCGAAGGTTTGCAGTACGGCACCATTGGCACCCAGGAGAAGTACTTCCTGAAGTGGAAGGAAGACGAGGCCGACAACAGCCGCTTCAAGCTCGACAAGTACCTGCTCAAGATGTGCGCGAAGGGCCGGCTGATCGAGCTGCTGCGCGACTTCGTGCTCTTCGACGGCGGCATCAAGAAGCTGCCGCGCGTGCATCAGTACTTCGGCGTCAAGGCCGCCCAGGAACACGTCCGGCAGAAGAAGGGCGGCATCATCTGGCACACCCAGGGCGCCGGCAAGAGCATCCTCATGGTGCTGTTGGCGAAATGGATCTTGGAGAACAATCCCCACGGCCGGGTGGCGATCATTACCGACCGGGACGAACTGGACAAGCAGATCGAGGGGGTGTTCACCGAGGCCGGCGAAACCATCTGCCGCACCAGCAGCGGCCGCGATCTGATGCGGCAACTGGGGCAGACCAAGCCCCGCCTGCTCTGCTCCCTGGTGCACAAGTTCGGTCTCGACGCCCGGGGCAAACAGGACCAGGCCTTCGAGGATTTCATCAAGGAGCTGGAAGCCCAGCCCAGCGCCACGGAGGGCGAGGTGTTCGTGTTCGTGGACGAATGCCACCGCACCCAGAGCGGCCGACTGCACCGGGTAATGAAGGCCATGATGCCCAACGCGGTGTTCATCGGCTTTACCGGCACGCCGCTATTGAAGGCGGACAAGGCCACCAGCCTGGAAGTGTTCGGCGGCTACATCCACACCTACAAGTTCAGCGAGGCCGTCGAGGACGGCGTCGTCCTGGACCTGGCCTACGAGGCCCGCGACATCGACCAGAAGCTGGGCTCCACCGACCAGATCGACCAATGGTTCGAGACCAAGACCCGCGGCCTCAACGACTGGCAGAAGGACGAGTTGAAGAAGCAGTGGGGCACGATGCAGCACGTGCTCAGCTCGAAGGCGCGCATGGACCGGGTGGTGGCCGACATTATTTTCGACTTCGCCACCAAGCCGCGCCTCTCCAGCGAACGGGGCAACGCCCTCCTGATCGCCTCCAGCATCCACGAGGCCTGCAAATACTTTGCCCTGTTCCAGAAGACTGTCTTCAAGGGTTGCTGCGCCGTCGTCACCTCCTACAACCCCCAGGCCAGGGACGTGACCCTGGAGGAGGTCGGCGCCAATACCGAGACCGACAAGCAGTTCATTTACAACACCTACACGGAACTGCTGAAGGACGTCGAGGCCAATCCCGGCATGAACAAGACCGAGACCTACGAGGAAAAGGTCAAAGCCTTGTTCGTCAAGGAGCCGGCCCACATGAAGCTCCTGATCGTGGTGGACAAGCTGCTGACCGGCTTCGACGCGCCGCCTTGCACCTATCTCTACATCGACAAGTCCATGCAGGACCACGGCCTCTTCCAGGCCATCTGCCGCACCAACCGCCTCGACGGCGAGGACAAGGACTTCGGCTACATCGTCGACTACAAGGACCTGTTCAAGAAGGTCGAGAACGCCATCGCCGTCTATACCTCGGAACTGGACCACAGCGCGCCAGGCGCCGACCCCGAGGTGCTGGTGAAGGACCGCCTGAAGCTGGGCCGCGAACGGCTGGACGAGGCCATGGAGGCCTTGGCCCTGCTGTGCGAGCCGGTGGAGCCGCCCAAGGGCGAACTGGAGCACATCCACTACTTCTGCGGCAACACCGAGATCGCGTCCGACCTGGAAGAGCGCGAGCCCCATCGGGCGGCGCTGTACAAAGGCGTGGTGGCACTGATCCGCGCCTACGCCAACATCGCCGATGAACTGGAAGCGGCGGGCTACAGCCCGGCCGACATCGACCGCATCAAGACCCAGCAGAAGCGCTACCTCGATTTGCGCGAGATCATCCGCAAGGCCGCCGGCGAGACTCTCGACCTCAAGCCCTACGAGGCCGACATGCGCCACCTGATCGACACCTATATCGAAGCTTCGGCACCGCGCAAGATTTCTCCCTTCGACAACATCGGCCTGCTGGACCTGATCGTCAAGACGGGCATCGCCGCCGCCATCGCCAGCCAACTGGGCGGACTGAAAGGCAACAGGGACGCGATAGCGGAGAGCATTGAGAACAACGTCCGCAGCAAGATCATCAAAGAGCACCTCAACGATCCCGCCTTTTACGGCAAGATGTCAGTGCTGCTGGACGGAATCATCGCGGACCTGCGGGCCAAGCGGATTGATTACGCGGAATATCTCAAACGAATCGCGAAACTGGCGGAGAAGGTGCAGACGGGCCTGGCGGATGACACGCCAGAACTGCTCAAGGCC
>JBGOZF010000120.1:0-10237 GCA_041480065.1 Rhodocyclaceae bacterium | reverse complement strand
CAAGGACGGCCGCTACGGCGAGAATCCCAACCGCATGCAGCACTACTACCAGTACCAGGTGGTGCTGAAGCCCGCGCCGGCGAACATCCTCGAGCTCTACCTCGGCTCACTGGAAGCGCTGGGCTTCGACCTGAAGGCCAACGACATCCGCTTCGTCGAAGACGACTGGGAAAACCCGACGCTCGGCGCCTGGGGCCTCGGCTGGGAGGTCTGGCTGAACGGCATGGAAGTCACGCAATTCACCTACTTCCAGCAGGTCGGCGGCATCGACTGCAAGCCCATCACCGGCGAGATCACCTACGGCCTCGAGCGCCTGGCGATGTACCTGCAAGGCGTCGAGAACGTCTTCGATCTAGTCTATGCGCCCGGCCTCAAGTACGGAGACGTCTTCCACCAGAACGAAGTGGAGCAGAGCGCCTACAACTTCGAGCACAGCGATGTCGACTTCCTGCTCACCGCCTTCGGCGCGCACGAGAAACAGGCGAAGCACCTGATGGAACAGCAGCTCGCCCTGCCGGCCTACGAACAGGTCCTTAAGGCCGCACACACCTTCAATCTCCTCGACGCGCGCGGCGCGATTTCCGTCACCGAGCGCGCGGCCTACATCGGCCGCATCCGCAACCTCGCCCGCAGCGTCGCCCAGAGTTACCTCGACAGCCGTGCCCGCCTGGGCTTCCCGATGGCGCCCAAAGCCTGGGCCGACGAAGTGCTCGCGCAACTGGCGAAGAAGGCGGCGTGATGGAAACCAAGAATCTGCTGGTAGAACTGTTCGTCGAGGAGCTGCCGCCCAAGGCGCTGAAGAAACTCGGCGAGGCCTTCGCGTCCACGCTGGCGGCGAACCTTAAGGCGCAAGGTCTGATCGAAGGCGATATGGTCGTCACCTCGTTCGCTTCGCCACGCCGCCTGGCCGTGCAAATCGCCGCCGTCTCCGCCAAGGCGGCCGACAAGGCCGTGCAGCAGAAGCTGATGCCCGTCAGTGTTGCGCTCGACGCCGCCGGCAATGCGACGCCAGCACTGCTGAAGAAGCTCGCCGCGGTCGGCGCCGATGCTTCCGTGGTGCCGACACTCAAGCGCGCTGTCGACGGCAAGGCCGAGGCCCTATTCCTCGATACCGTCGTGCCCGGCGCGACGCTGGCCGCCGGCCTGCAAGGCGCGCTCGAAGCGGCGGTCGGCAGTCTGCCCATCCCCAAGGTCATGAGCTACCAACTCGCCGACGGCTGGAGCAATGTCAGTTTCGTGCGTCCGGCGCACAAGCTGGTGGCGCTGCATGGTTCGGACATCGTGCCGGTCTCGGTACTCGGCTTGAAGGCTGGTCGCGAGACGCAGGGCCACCGTTTCGAGGCGGCCGTGAATCCCGTGTCGATCCGCGACGCCGACAGCTACGCGGCGCAGATGGAAACAGAAGGCGCCGTGATCGCCTCGTTCGCAGCCCGTCGCGCGGAGATCGCGCGCCAGTTGCAGGCCGCGGCGGCCAAAGAGAATCTCAAGCCGATCGAGGACGACGCCTTGCTCGACGAAGTGACGGGGCTGGTCGAGCGCCCGAACGTGCTCACCTGCCAGTTCGAGAAGGAATTCCTCGATGTGCCGCAGGAATGCCTGATCCTGACGATGAAGGCCAACCAGAAGTATTTCCCGCTGCTTGATTCCGCGGGGAAGCTCACCAACAAGTTCCTCGTCGTTAGCAACATCCGCCCGGCCGACGCCAGCGCGGTGGTCGGCGGCAACGAGCGGGTCGTGCGCCCGCGCCTGGCGGATGCGAAGTTCTTCTTCGACCAGGACCGCAAGAAGTCGCTGGGCGACCGCCTGCCGGGCCTGGCGAAAGTCGTCTATCACAACAAGCTCGGCACCCAGGGCGAGCGCGCCCAGCGCGTCGCGGCGATCGCCAGCGTCATCGGTCATCAGCTTGGCGGTGATGCCTTGGCGCGCCAGGCCGACCAGGCGGCGCTGCTCTCCAAGGCCGACCTGCTGACCGACATGGTCGGCGAGTTCCCCGAGCTGCAAGGCATCATGGGCCGCTACTACGCGCTGCATGACGGCCTGCCGGCCGACATTGCCGACGCCATCGAAGACCACTACAAGCCGCGCTTCGCCGGCGACAGCCTGCCGCGTGGACAGGTGGGCGTCTGCGTCGCGCTCGCGGACAAGCTGGAGACGCTCGCCGGCATGTTCGGCATCGGCCAGTTGCCGACCGGCGACAAGGACCCGTTCGCGCTGCGTCGTCACGCGCTCGGCGTGATCCGCATGCTGATCGAGCAGGATCTGCCGCTCGATTTGCCTTGGTTGTTCCATGCCGCGAAGCTCAATGACAGCAAGATCATCGGCCAGCTCGCCGACTTCATCTACGAGCGCCTGGCCGGCAGCCTGCGCGAGCAGGGCTACTCGGCGCTGGAAGTCGACGCCGTGGTCAGCCTGCGGCCGCAGCGCCTGGGCGATATCCCGAAGCGCCTCGCCGCGGTGCGCGCCTTCGCCGCGATGCCCGAGGCCGCAAGCCTTGCCGCCGCCAACAAGCGCGTAGGCAACATCCTCAAGAAGGTGGAGAGCGTGGTGATGCCGACGGCCGATGCCAAGCTGCTCAAGGAGCCGGCCGAAGTGGCGCTCAACGCGGCGCTGGCGCAGGTCAAGCCGCAGGCCGACGCGGCCTTCGCCCGTGGCGACTACACGGCGTCCCTGCAATCGCTGGCGGCGCTGAAGGCACCGGTCGATACCTTCTTCGACGACGTCATGGTCAACACGGATGATCCGGCCCTGCGCGCCAATCGCCTCGGTCTGCTGGCGATCCTGCATGCGGCCATGAACCAGGTCGCCGATATTTCGAGATTGTCGACATGAAGCTCGTCATCCTCGACCGCGACGGCGTCATCAACCACGACTCGGAGGTGTACATCAAGTCGCCGGAGGAGTGGCGGCCGATCCCGGGCAGCCTCGACGCGATCGCGCGGCTCACGCAATGGGGCTATCGCGTCGTGATAGCGACCAACCAGTCAGGGCTTGGCCGCGGGCTGTTCGAAATGGACACGCTCAATGCCATCCACGAGAAGATGATCAAGGCCGCGGCCCAGGTCGGCGGCCGCATCGACGCCATCTTCTTCTGCCCGCACACCAACGCCGACAAGTGCCGCTGCCGGAAACCGAAGGCAGGGATGTTCGAGGAAATCGCCGCCCGCTACAACACCGATCTCACCGGCGTGCCGGCGATCGGTGACGCCCTGCGCGACCTCAAGGCGGCCGAAGCTGTCGATGCCCAGCCGATGCTGGTGCTGACGGGCAAGGGCAAGAAGACCGAAGAAGACCCCGAAGTGCCGGCCGGCACCTTGATCTTCCCGGACCTCGCGGCCGCCGTTGCCTACCTGACGCCGTGACTGCGTCAGGCGAGGCGGTCATCGCACAGGGCGATGAGGCGGTGACAGGCCGATGATCTTCCTGCGCTCCCTGTTGTTCATGGTGGTGCTGGTGATCATCACGCCGCCCGTCGTCCTCGTCCTGCTGCTGCTCTTCTGGATGCCGGCGCGTTTCCGCCGGCAACTGGTGATGGTGTGGGTGCACGCAGCGCACTGGCTGATCCGGCACCTGCTGCGCATCGAGCACCGCGTGCTCGGCGCCGGGAACATTCCCAAGGCGCCCTGCGTCATCATGTCCAAGCACCAGTCGGCCTGGGAAACCATCGTCCTGCAGGAGATCTTTCCGCTGCCCTCGTTCGTGTACAAGCGCGAACTCCACTGGCTGCCCTTCTTCGGCTGGGGCCTGGCGCTGATGCCTTTTGTCGGCATCGACCGCAATGCCGGCCAGGAGGCGCTCAATCAAGTGGCCGACCGTGGCAGGCAGCGTCTCGCCGAAGGCTATCCGGTGATCATCTTTCCCGAGGGCACCCGCGTCGCGCCCGGGCACAAGAAGCGCTACAAGGTCGGCGGCGCCTATCTTGCCGTGCGCTCCGGCGCGCTGGTGGTGCCCGTGGCCCACAACGCCGGCGAGTTCTGGCGGCGCAAGGCATTCCTCAAACGCCCCGGCCTGGTGACGGTGAGCATCGGCCCGGCCATTGACCCGGCGGGCTTGACCGCGGAAGATATCAACCTGCGCGTCGAACACTGGATCGAAAGCGAGATGAAGCGCATCAGTCCGCACCTCTATCCGCATGAAGGCCAAGAGTCCCCAGCTCAAGCTCCGGCTTGACGCCGAGACGCCCGATTCGGCCGCGCGCTGGCAGGACGGCGCGCCGCTGGCCCACCTCGGCGGTACGCTGACGCTGCGGCTGGGCACCCATCGCAAGGAAGCGACCATCGAGAACGACACCCTGCATCTGCCGCTGCCGCCCGAGGCCTCGCCGCGCCAGGTACAGGATGCCGCTGAGAGCTGGCTGCGCGCCCGCGCCCTGCGCGTGATCTCGGCGCAGGTGGTGATGGAGGCGCGCCGCTTCGGCCGTGCCGTACCGAAGGTTTCGCTCTCCTTCGCCAGCCGCGCCGGCTGGGTGCGGCCCGATGACACCGGCGGCCTGCGCTTTCACTGGCGCCTCGTCGAGCAGAGCCCCGATGTGATTGCCCAGGTGGTGGCGCGCGCCGTGGCCGATCTGCCGGTGCCGGCAGAAACCCTGGACCTGTTCGCACTCGCTTGAACCTTTTCGAACAACTTCCGCTCTTCCGCCTGCCGCCGACCGGCCCGGCATCGAAGCTTCGTCACATCCAGATCGGCGCCCGCATCGTCCCCTACGAACTGCGCCAGGCGGCCGGCCGCCGTCTGGCCATGACCATCGACGAGCGCGGCCTGCGCGTCGGCGCGCCGCGCAATCTCTCGCTGCGCACCATCGAGGATTTCGTCCGCAGCCACGGCGACTGGGTGGCGAAGAAGCTCGACGAATACGCCAGCCGATCCGGTCCGCGGCGCCTGGTCATCCGCGACGGCACGCGCGTGCCGGTGCTCGGCGGCGAGGTCGTGGTGCGCGTGGACGCAGGAGCCAACCGCGCCCACTGGCATGATGACGTTCTCATCCTGGCGGCGCGACCCGATGCCGATCTCGATGCCATGGCCCGGCGCGCCTTGCAGCGGAAAGTGCTGGAACACTTCCGCCAGCGCATCGCCCATTACGCGCCGCGTCTCGGCCGCGGGGTGCCGCAGGTAGCGCTGTCATCGGCGCGCACGCGCTGGGGCAGTTGCTCGACGGCGAGCGGCATACGCCTCAACTGGCGGCTGGTGCACCTGCCGCCGGAATTCGCCGACTACGTCGTCGCCCACGAACTCGCTCACCTGGTCGAGATGAATCACAGCGCGCGCTTCTGGAAGGTGGTCGGCAGTCTGTTCCCGGAATGGGAAGCCGTGCGCGCCGAGCTCAAGCGCCGGGCCACCGAGATTCCGCTGCTGTAGAGTAGTGGCACCCCATCGTTATGAGGAGTCCGCCATGACCGTCCGTCCCGCTGCCGCGTTCGCCGCTCTGCTTGCGCTTCCCGCCGCCTCAGCCCTCGCCCAGACCAAACCGCCGATCGCGCAGTTCTGGATGGACGTGGCCACCAACAACATGTCGGTACCGGGCATGGGCGACATGGAGTCGGGCATGGGCAGCATGTTCGGCGGCAGCTTCTTCGGCGCCACCAAGATGGGCGGCGGCTCGCCGGGCAAGTGGCTCGACACGGCGCTGTACACGCGCAACAAGCCTTCGGGCACCGAAGGCACGCATGCCATACCGCCGGTCATGAACATGGGGCCGACGCTGCCCCTGCTGCCGGTGGTGCCGGTCGCTTCGAGCCATGGGGGCGAAGAACATGAGGGCACGCCGGAGAAGCCCAAGGGCAAGTTGCTGTTCTACTGGGGCTGCAGCGAGACCGTGCGCCCCGGCCAGCCGCGCGTGGTCGATTTCTCCAAGGCGGCGCCGGAAGAGTGGGGCCGCTTCATGGCCGGGCGCTTCGCGCCGGACCGTGGCGCCAAGGCCGTCCCCGGCCGCTCGGTCTGGCCCAACGAACAGGACAAACAGCGCGTGCCGAAGGACGCCTCGCTGGTGGGTGCCCACGAGGTCACCGGCGAAGGCGTGCCGCCGGGGCTGAAGTTCGCGCTCGGCGACGTCTACAATTTCATGCCCAAGGTGAATATGAACAGCATGGGCGATCCCAAGGCGTCGGTGACCGTCGGCTGGCAGTCCGTGGCCAATGCCGGCGGCTACTTTCTCACCGCGATGGCCGCGCGCGGCCAGGACGAGATGATCATCTGGAGTTCCAGCGATCAGCCCGATCCCGGTTGGGGGTTGATGGACTACGTGCCGCCGGCACAGGTCAAGAAACTGATCGGCGAAAAGGTGGTGCTGGCGCCGAGCGTGGACCATTGCGCCATTCCCGCCGGCATTTTCGGCGAGGCCAACGGCGCCATGGTGCGCATGATCGCCTACGGACCGGAACTCAACCTCGCACATCCGCCGCGCCCGGCGAATCTGAAGGCACCATGGGAACCGGAATGGGCCGCGCGCGTGCGCATCAAGTCCACCGGCATGACCATGCTCGGCATGGATGGTCGCGGCGGCCGCGGCAGCCGCGCCGAAGGCGCGCCGGCCCCGCAGGAAGGCGGCGCCGCGGGCGGCGTCAGCCCCCTGAACGTGATCAAGGGCATCTTCGGCCGCTAACCCGGCAGGGCTGTCGCCCCGCCGCAGCAGTGTGGCGTCAGCCCTTCTTGTAGGCGATCTTCTTCTTGCCGCCTTCGCAACTGCCGACGACCTTCTGATCCTTCACGTCTTCGGTCGCCACGATCTCGAGTTGCGCGTTCTTCACGCCCTTGGCTTCCATTTTGGCGGCGATTTCGGACTTGAGTTCGTCGCACGACTTCTGCGCGAGTGCCGGCAAAGCAAGCAGAGACAGGGCGACTGCCATTGCGATGTTCTTCATCGTTCGACTCCCTCGGTGGTTGGAAATGCGAACGATATTCTCGAGCGGACCGTATGGCAAGGGGGCGAAGGGAGCACTAAGGTGAGGGAAGATCCTCAGAAGTGCGAAGCCGAAGTGCGTGATAGAGCGTCGGTACGTCGTTCTTCCGCTCCCTGAGCACGATCGAAATGGCCAGCCCCTCCAGGTCGGCGACGATGCCGAGGTAGATCGCCAGCGTCACCGGCAGGCCGGAAACGCCCAGGGCCAGCAGCGAAAAGAAGCCGACGAACAGGAAGATTCCCCAGAGCTTCGACGACCACATGTGGTAGCTCGCCTCGCGCCTGAACTTCGCCAGATCGAAGACGTAGCGGCTTGCCTCGAGGCCTGCCGGCACCAGCAGCGCGTCGAGGTGATCGAGAATCACCGCCGGACTGACATGCCAGACTGCGAAGACGGCGGCCAGGTAGAACACGGAGTCCGCAATGCTGTCCAGCCGACGCAGGTTCGGTGTCGCGACCCCCAGCCTGCGGGCGATGATGCCGTCGAATATGTTGGAGACAAACGCAAGCACCAGGCAGGCACCGAATGCCAGATGGTCCGGTTGATAGAGTGCGAGCACGACGACGACCGGCGGCAGCTTCTACTTCGCCACGCCGTACCGGTCATGGGAGCGCGGCAGCAATGAGAACGCCAACGGATTGATCAGGCAGTATCTGCCGAAGCGCCAGAGTATGGCAAATCTCAGTCAACAGAAATGCGATGCCATCGCCCACAAGTTGAACACGCGTCCCAGGGAACGCCTGGGCTTCAAAACACCCGAGGAGGTCCTTTATGGCAAATAGCTATTGTTGCAGTTCAAAGTTGACTCTAGGGTTGAGCGGCTGCCGAAGCCCGCAGGGCTGAGGGAACCGAGAAGCGCAGGGCTGAGGGAACCGAGAAGCGCAGCTTGCCGGCGGTCCCCTCAACCGTAGTGTTAGCCCACATTTTGGTTGAGGATGCGCTTCATTTCGGAGAGCACAAGGCCGCGCCAACCAGGAAGCTCTGGATCGACGCCGAATTGCGAGCGCACGTTTGCTTTGGCTTGTCCTTCGGCTGCGAGCCTGACAGCGGGACTGATAACAGGCGCAACCGGACGAGGCGCCGCGACGGGTGGCGTAGTCGCGGCAGGACGTACCATGACTGTAGCGAGAGCGGCCTTTCTCGCCGCCTCTTCCTGGTACTCGGCCTCCAATTGTTGGATAAGGCGCTCAGTGTTGTCGACGAGCAACTGTCGCTCTTCATCGGTGAGTGGGCGGCCTTCTGTGGATGTATAGGCAGGCGTCGAAGAGGCAATGGGAAGCCCAAGGAATAGCTTCTTGAAACATTCGGAACCGTAGACGTGAATCCCCGATTCATCCCGGACAACATGAATTCGACGAAAGACGGGATGCTTGCAACCGGTGGCTTGGCAACGCACGCGATCATCGTGCGGTACTTCCACAATGGCAAGCAATTGGGCGTCGCTGGAGGGGGGAATGACGGATCAACTTTTCGAGACGTGCCGTTAGATGGCCTTGTTTTTGCTCTGTCGTGTTTGGGCTAATGAACTGAGCATTGGAGGCAAGCATGTCGATTCAAGCGATATCTTCAACCGTCAATACGTACTACGCTGGCGCATCCAGCCGGGCGAGCGCCGCCGCGGCGAATGTTTCGCCGGATGCCGATGGCGCCGCAGGTTCGGCGGCGACGGTGACGATTTCCAGCGCGGCGCGGCAGGCGCTAGGGGCGGAGGAGGTTCCGACGGTGAGCGAGGAGGCGGCGCGAGAGGGGATACCGGAAGAGTTGGTGTTGCTCCAGGTGCCGTCATGGTTTGGGGATTTTATGTTTCAAGTGGCGCCATCCGACCCCAAGTTCGCCCAAATGTACCCACAAGCCGCGGCGGCGCCGCAATCAGTAATTGACAAATTCGAAAGCAAGTTTTTCGAACATCTTGCTGCGATAGGGCCGGCCAATGGGCTGTCGGGGGCAAGTCTGGCGGAGTATCACCACAAGATGATCGCCGACAAGCAATCGAGCGAGCAGATCAGGGAGCAGTTTGTCGCAGGCATCCGGCAAGATCCGGAGATGATGAGCGTGATGAAACAACTGGGGGTGACCGGCATGCTCGCTGCCAGCGATGCGCACGCTGCGGCGGCGGGTTGGCGGGTGGGCGCATAGGCTGGGCGGTGGGCGTTGATGAGCAGGCCGCGGGATGCGTGGGTATGAAACGGCATGTGCCGCGGCAATTATTGCCGTGTCCTGCAAGTTGCGGTTGGCGTGGTATTGCCGTATCTGATTGGGGCGCGGCGGTGACGCGCAACGTTTAGCTTGAGGGGCCGCCCGGGGGCGTACTCCGGCGATACAGCGAGCGTTGAGCAATGACTGGCTCGGGGCCAAAGGGCTGCTGAGCATCAAGACGTTATGGTGCAAGGCGCAGGGCTATTCGTCTTAGTCGAGCGCGTCAACTCGTTGAACCGCCCACTGCGGACCCGCATGGTGGGTGGTGTGGGGAGGGCCGGCTAGAAGCCGGTCCTTACCCGATTGGGCCACTGGGGCAAGAAAAAACTAGACATTACAAGCTTTATGTAACTACAATAAACACATGGTCACCTGGGATGAGAGCAAGCGCAAGAAGAACCTCAAAGCGCACGGCATTGACTTGGCTGAGGTTGCTTGCGTATTCGATGCCCCGATGGTCACGGTGGAAGATGAACGCGAAGAGTATGGCGAACAACGGCTGCGAAGTCTGGGTTGGTTTCGCGATCGCGTTGTCTTCTTGGTTTGGACGGAGCGCGATGACAGCGCCCGAGTGATTTCCTGTCGTTACGGTGACAAACATGAAACGCGCGCCTACTTCAAAGCCCTCGACCTTTAGCAAGGAACAGATCGCCGCCGCGATCGCTGCGGCGCCCGAGAAGGTGAAGGATTCCGAGTGCCCATATGACCCCAACGATGCGGAGGCGGTGGCCAAGTACTGGGCCAAGGGTAAGGTCCGTCTTCCCGGCCAGCGCGGGCCGCAGAAATTGCCGACAAAAGTAGCGGTAACGGTTCGATACAGCGCAGAAGTGGTTGAGTACTTCAAAGCGACCGGCGAAGGCTGGCAGACACGCATGAATGATGCGTTGCGAGCGTACGTTAAGCGGCACCGCGCGGCGTAGTCAGTCGGCATCTAAGGGGCCCAACGTTCAGCTTGAGGGGCCGCCCGGCCGCGGAGCGGACGGGGAACCGGCAAGCTCTGCTTGCCGGCGGTCCCCTCGAAGCGCGGGTGTGCGCCCAGCATGGGCGCGATGTAATGGGGTGGAAGTCCCCTGTGGGAGTACCGACATGGATGCATGAAGCATTGATGATAACCACTAGCCGAAGGCAAGGGCAAGATCGCGAGGGAT
>JBGOZF010000119.1:0-10858 GCA_041480065.1 Rhodocyclaceae bacterium | reverse complement strand
GTCGTCGAGAGCGCGTTGCGGCCTTTGAAGCGAACCGGCATGAAACGCTTGTCGGCCTGGCCGGCGATGTGGATGCGGAGCAGGCGGGTTTGGTCGTCGTACAGCACAGATTGGGCGATCATGATCGTGACGATGACATGGAGGCAAGAAGACTGTGCATGTTACTCAAAATGCAAGACCTATACTATTGAGCTTTGGTTATATGGCCGGGATCGACTTGCCGGCTGGGTGCGGTGACCGCGCTATCTACCAAACACAAGCCAAGGAGGTGGGTGTTACAGCGACCGGCCGAGCCGATAGACGGCCGTGCTGCCGAGGAAGTTGTGCTCCTCGGTGATCTCGCGGCCTTCGTCGAAGACCCTGCGCTCGCGCACCCGGATATTCCGCTCGGCGCAGAAGTCATCGAAATCGGCGATGGTGAAGAAGCGCACGTTGGGCGAGTTGTACCACTGGTGCGGCAGGCTCTCCGAGACCGGCATGTGGCCGTTGAGTATGGCCAGCCGGTGCTTCCAGTAGCCGAAGTTGGGGAAGCTCACCACCGCCTCGCGGCCGACACGCAGCATCTCGTTGACGATGCGCTCTGTGTGGCGCACCGCCTGCAGTGTTTGCGACAGGATCACGTGGTGAAAGGCGCCATCGTTGAAGTCGGCGAGGCCGGCCTCCAGGTCGCCCTGGATGACGTTGATGCCGTTCTTGATCGCCGCCAGCACACGCGCGTCGTCGATCTCGATGCCCCAGCCGCGTATGCCGCGCGTTGCAATCAGGCCGCGCAAGAGCGAACCGTCGCCGCAGCCGAGGTCGAGCACCCGTTCGCCCGGCTGCACCCAGCCGGCGATGGTGTCGAAGTCGGATCTTCCGAGGGCGAGTTCGGCTTCGGTCATAGTCTGATGTTTTCCAGGTAAGCGCGCACGATGGCGTGGTAGTGCGGGTCCTGCATCAGGAAGGAATCGTGGCCGTGGGCGCTGGCGATCTCCGCGTAGGAGACGGTCTGGCCGTTGTGCACCAGGGCATTGACGATCTCGCGCGAGCGGGCCGGCGAGAAGCGCCAGTCGGTCGAGAACGACATCACCAGGAACTTGGCCTTCGCCTTCGCCAGCGCGGCGGACAAATTGCCCTCGGTCTCGGCGGCCGGGTCGAAGTAGTCGAGCGCCTTGGTCATGCGCAGGTAGGTGTCGGCGTCGAACCACTCGGCGAACTTGTCGCCCTGGTAGTTCAGGTAGGACTCCACCTCGAACTCGACGCCGAAGCCGAAGCTGTCGCTGTCGGCACGCCGCTTGCGGCCGAACTTCTCGGCCATCTGGTCGTCGGACAGGTAGGTGATGTGGCCGAGCATGCGCGCCAGGCGCAGGCCGGTCACCGGACGCCGGCCGGCCTGGTACTCCGGGTCGGTGAGTATGGCCTGGCGCGCCACCTCGTTGAAGGCGATGTTCTCGGCCGTGAGATTGGGCGCCGCGGCGATGACCAGGCTGTGGCGGATGCGTTCGGGGTACTGGAGCGTCCATTGCAGCGCCTGCATGCCGCCCAGGCTGCCGCCCACGGCTGCAGCCCAGCGTTCGATGCCGAGATGGTCGGCCAGCCGCGCCTGCGCGGCCACCCAGTCCTGCACCGTCACCACCGGAAAACTCGCCCCCCAGCACTTGCCCGTGGCCGGGTTTATCGAGGCCGGTCCGGTGGAGCCGTGGCAGCCGCCGAGGTTGTTCACGCCGACGACGAAGAAACGATTGGTATCGATCGGCTTGCCGGGTCCGATCATGTTGTCCCACCAGCCGATGTTCTTTTCGTTGTCGGCGTAGTAGCCGGCGACGTGATGATGACCCGAGAGGGCGTGGCAGACCAGGATGGCGTTGCTGCGGGCGGCGTTGAGGTGACCGTAGGTTTCGTAGACCAGTTCGAAAGCGGGCAGCACGCCGCCGCTGGTCAGGCGTAGCGGCTCCTCGAAGCGTGCACGCTCCGCCTGGACGACACCGATACTGTTGCCTTCGTTGGTCATGGTCGCAAAAAAACCCGGTCGGCTAGGCAGCGCGGACCGGGTTCCCTGTCCTCGCTTTAGCCGTATTTATCAAGCGCCCGCAAGCTGAGTTCAAATCGGCGCACTTGGAAAGTTACACGGCCGGGGCCCCGGCGTCAATTGTGACGGCGGGAGTGGCCCGGCTCCGGCGGACTACTGTTTGACGTCAAACACGTCGTTCAGTTTCTGCTTGTCGAAGTACTTCTCGAAACCGCCCATGCTCTGGGTGACCGCGGGGTCGGTGAACAACTCGCGCCCGGCGACCTCGCCGAAGACCTGGAAGCCGGCGGCGATCGTCTGCGTACCCTCGTACTTTACGGCTTGCTGAACCTCGGTCCGGCAGGATTCGGTCAGCAGCTTCTGGAACAGCGCCGCCGTACTTCTGTTGGCCTCGTCGCGCTGTTCGGCCGAGACCGAAGCAAGCGACTGGACGGCCGGATGCGAAGCGGCGGCGGCGAAGAACCACCTTACGAACGAAGTCCGATCGGCGCTGGTGGTCGATCGGATCAGGCACCTCGCCATGTCATCCGCATAGGGGCCGGCCTGTACCGGGATCGCATTGAAATAGGTCAATGCGGACGTGATGGCGATGACGGCGATCTTGCGAGGGTTCATTTCCATGCTCCTTCGATGGCAGACGGTTGCGGGCCGCTTCAAATGTTGAGTTTCTCGACCTGTTCGCGCAGGCGCTCGGGTTCGTCCAGGCGCAACAGGCGGCCGACCTTCATGGTCAGTTGGTCGGCGTCGGACATGACCACCTGCTGCTTGACTTCGAGCAACTGGGACGGGTGCATGGAGAACTGGCGCAAGCCCATGCCGATCAGCAGCCGCGTCATGGCCGGGTCGCCGGCCATTTCGCCGCAGACGGCCACCGGCACATCCATACGGCTGCCGGCGGCGATGGTCTGCGAGACGAGGCGCAGGATCGCCGGGTGCAGCGGGTCGTAGAGGTGGGCGACCGCCTCGTCGGCGCGGTCGATGGCCAGCGTGTACTGGATCAGGTCGTTGGTGCCGATCGACAGGAACTGAAAGCGCTTGATGAACGGACCCAGCGCCAGCGCAGCGGCCGGAATCTCGATCATGCCGCCGACCTTGATGCCCTCGTCGAACTTGTGGCGCGACTCGCGCAATTGCGCCTTGGCCTGTTCGATCATGGCCAGCGTCTGCTCGATCTCGGAGGCATGCGCCAGCATGGGCACCAGGATGCGAACGTTGCCGTAGTGCGACGCGCGCAGGATGGCCCGCAACTGGGTCAGGAACATCTGCGGCTCGGCCAGGCAGTAACGGATCGCCCGCAGGCCGAGGGCCGGATTCGGCGATTGCCGTTCGGCGCCCGACATCGTGTTGGTCGTCTTGTCGGCGCCGAGGTCGAGCGTGCGCACGGTCACCGGTTTGCCGGCCATGGCCTTGGCGACGCTGCGGTAGGCATCGAACTGCTCGTCCTCGTTCGGCAACTCGTCGCGGTTCATGAACAGAAACTCGGTGCGGAAAAGGCCGATGCCTTCGGCAGCGACCGCCTTGACCTGCTCGATGTCCTGCGGCAGCTCGATGTTGGCGTAGAGCGCGACCTCCTCGCCGTCGAGGGTGGCGGAGCGGGCGGTCTTCAGGCGCTTGAGCTTCGATCGCTCGAGTTCGAGCTCGCTCTTGCGCAGCCGGTATTCCTCGAGCACGCGCTCGTCGGGCTGCACGATCAGCACGCCGCGGGTGCCGTCGATGATCAGGAGGTCGTCCTCGCGTACCAGCGGCCGCGCATGGTGCAGGCCGACGATCGCTGGGATGGCAAGGCTGCGTGCGACGATGGCGGTATGCGAGGTGGCGCCGCCGAGGTCGGTGACGAAGCCGCCGATCTTCAGGTTCTTGAACTGGATGGTGTCGGCCGGGCTGAGATCGTGGGCGACGATGATCAGGTCTTCGTCCTTGCCACGCTTGCTGAGCTTGCGCCCCTTGCCCATCAGGGCCTTGATCACCCGCTCGACCACCTGGACGACATCGTGCTTGCGCTCGCGCAGGTAGCTGTCCTCGATTTCCTCGAACTGGTCGACCAACTGCTCCATCTGCTGCACGAGTGCCCACTCCGCGTTGCAGCGCCGCTCGCGGATCAGTTCCTTGGGTACTTCGGAAAGCAGCGGGTCTTCGAGGAGCATGGCGTGAATGCCGACGAAGGCCGCCACTTCCGAGGGCGTTCCCGGCATCGAAGCCTCGCCGTGCAAGGCATCCAGCTCGGCCCTGACGCTGGCGATGGCGGCGTCGAAACGCTCCATCTCCGCCGGTATGGCCTTCTCGCGTATCTGGTAATGCGCCACTTCCAGCGTCGCATGCGAAACCAGATGCGCCCGGCCGATGGCAATGCCCGGCGAAACGGCGAGACCGTACAAGGCAAATGTCACGATGGCCTTTCGCGTCGCAAGGTGCTGGCCACGGTCACTCGGGTTCTCCGAACTTGCTGGCGATCAGAGCCAGAAGGGCTGCCAGCGCCTCGTCGGCGCGCTCGCCTTCGCAGTCGACGATGATCTTGGCGCCCTTGCCGGCGGCCAGCATCATCACGCCCATGATGCTCTTGGCGTTGATGCGGCGGCCGTTGCGTTCCATCCAGACCTCGCACGGGTAGCTGCCGGCCATCTGGGTCAGCTTGGCGGACGCGCGGGCGTGCAGGCCCAGCTTGTTGGTGATTTCTACTTCTGCTTTCGGCACCTTGTCTCCTACATATGCAGCACGCCGTCGCGGCCACCGGAGACGGCTTTGGTTATCAGGGTTTCCATGTCGCTGTCGCGGTAAGTGAGCGCCCGCAGCAGCATCGGCAGGTTCGCGCCGGCGATACCCTCGATCTTGCCGGGCTTCAGCAACTTCAACGCGATGTTGGCCGGCGTGGCGCCGAAGACATCGGTCATGACCAGTACGCCTTCGCCGGTGTCGGCCATGGCCACCATCTTCCGGGCCGCGGGCAGGAGGTCGAGAGGGTCATCCTGGGCAGTCACGCCGAGCTGGACCAACTGCGCCGGACGCTGATTCAGCACATGGCAGGCGCACTGGATCAGCGACTCGCCATAGGTGCCGTGGGTGATGAGGAATAGACCGATCATTGAACCAGCATTGTAACGCGCGGCTTCATCGCCTCGGTGAGCGTGATATGGCCGGCGGCGTTGATGTACAGCACCTGGCCGACGCCGAGCTTCTCTGCCTCCTGGCGCCAGTTGGCGCCGGCGATGAAGAGGGGCTTGCTGGCGACATCGGACCACATGCCGGCCGTGGGCCGGGGCGGGATCAGCACGGTCACCGCCTGTGTCGCCGCGGACGGTTGCCCGCTGCGCGGATCGATCAGGTGGCAGTAGCGGCGGCCAGAGAGTTCGAAGTAGCGCTGGTAGTCGCCCGAGGTGCCGATCGCCTCGCCGTCCTTCAGGTCCAGCGTCGCCAGCGGCGCCGTCTGCCGCGGGTGCTGGATGCCGACGCGCCAGGGCGTACCGCCCTTGCTGCCCAGGGCCATGACGTTGCCGCCGATGTTGATCAGCGCATTGGCGATGCCCTTGTTCTTCAGGATCGCCGCCGCGCGGTCGAGCGCCACACCCTTGAGGTAACCGCCGAAGTCCAGGGCCACCGCCTTGTTGCGGCTCGTTACCTTGGTGCCGTCCACCGTGATGTCGGCAATGGACGGATGCGCACGCACCAGTTCCGCCAGCCTGGCGGCGTCCGGCAGGCGCGGCTTGAAGGTGTCGTCGTGGAAGCCCCAGAGTTCGATCAGGCGGCCGATGCCGGGGTCGAACAGGTAGTCGCCCTTGGCCGCCATAGCCTGTGCCTCGCGGATGTAGTCGGCAAACTCGGGTGTCACCTCGTGCGGCCGGCCGGCAGCGATGGCGTCGTTCAAGGCCGTCATTTCCGAGGGTTGCCAGGCGTGGTAGGTGCGATGCAGGCGGTCGAACTCGCGCAGCACCTCGGCGACGCCATCGCGCGCCTTGTCCTCGCTTTCGCCCCAGACCAGAACCTCGACGCGCGTGCCGAAGACGAATGACTCCTGCGAGTGCAGCGGATTGCGCGCGCAGGCGGCGACGAGCACCGCGGCGACGAGCGCGAGGAGGACTCTTAACGGCAAGGCGAAGTCATTCACCGCAAAGGACGCCAAGGACGCAAAGGGAAGAAAAGATCATCGATTGCCAGGCATCCCGATCTTCGCAACTGTTTGTCGCGAATTTGCTTTCCCTTGGCGTCCTTTGCGGTGAGAACGATCTTGTCAGGCTCACTGCCCCGGCTCGCTTTCCTCGATCTCGATGGCGGCGGCCAGCAGGGCCAGGCGGGCGACGACGCCATAGGCGTAGAAGCGGTTGGGCGGCGCATCCGGCGCCTGGCAGGCATCGGGCAGCGTGCAGCCGGTTTCGAAATCGAGCGGCTCGAAGCGCATGCCCGGCGCGTTGAGATTCTCGTCGATGCCGCGCTGGGTGTTGACGCGGTAGAAGCCGCCAACCACGTAGCGGTCGATCATGTAGACCACCGGCTCCGCGGTGCCCGCAGCAACCGTCTCGACGGTCGGCACGCCTTCCTGGATCATCACCTCGGTGACGGCCATGCCTTCCTTGACCACGGCCATCTTGTTGCGCTGGCGGCGGTTGAGATCCTTCACCTCGCTGGCGTCCTTCACGGTCATGATGCCCATGCCGTAGGTGCCGGCGTCGGCCTTGACGATGACGAAGGGCTCGCTGTCGATGCCGTAGTCCTTGTAGCGGGCACGGATGCGGTAGAGCAGCGCATCCACTTGCGCCGCCAGGCATTCCTCGCCGGTGCGTTCCTGGAAGTTGATCTGGCCGCAGACCTCGAACTCCGGGTTGATCAGCCAGGGGTCGATGTCCAGGTGCTCGGCGAACGACTTGGCCACCTCCTCGTAGGCCTTGAAATGGCGCGACTTGCGGCGCACGTGCCAGCCGGCATGCAGCGGCGGGATGACGAACTGCTCCTCGATGCCCTTGAGGATCTCCGGCACACCGGCGGACAGGTCGTTGTTGAGCAGGACCGAACAGGGATCGAAGTCTTCGAGCCCGAGGCGGCGCCCCGTCGGGCCCAGGCGCCGCAGCGGCTCGAGCGTCAGGGTTTGGCCATCGGGGAGGTCGAGCTTCGTCGGCGCGGTGATGTCCGGCAGCAGCGATCCGATGCGCACATTGAGGCCGGTGTGGCGCAGGATAGTGGCCAGCCGGGCGACGTTCATCAGGTAGTACTGGTTGCGCGTGTGATTCTCGGGAATCAGCAGCAGGTTCTTCGCCTCGGGGCAGACCTTGTCGATGGCCGTCTGCGCCGCTTGCACGCACAATGGCAGGAAGGCCGGGTTGAGGTTGTTGAAGCCGCCGGGGAACAGGTTGGTATCCACCGGCGCCAGCTTGAAGCCGGCGTTGCGCAGATCCACCGAGGCGTAGAAGGGCGGCGTGTGCTCCTGCCACCAGCCGCGCAGCCAGTGCTCGATGACGGTTTCGGATTGGAGGAAGCGGCGCTCGAGTTCCAGCAGCGGGCCGGTGAGCGCGGTAGTGAGATGGGGGACCATGGGCGAATCTTAACCCGGCCGGGGCCGGGCCTGCGTCCTGCTGCCGACGGTGGGAAGACCGGTGCCGTCAAACCCGTCCATTACAATGCTCAAACATGCGCCAACACCACCCTGTTACTCTTCTCGCTGACCGGCCATACGCCGATCCGCCTCCATAGCTTCCGATGACCGCCGAACTTCAAGACCTCGTCTCCCTCTGCCCGGACCCGATCATCGGGGTGAACCGGGCGGGTGTGATCATTCTGTTCAATGTCGCTGCCGAGCGATTGCTCGGCTACCGCGGTGAGGAAGTGCTGGACCGGCTGGCCATCACTCAGGTCTACGCCAGCGCCGAGCGGGCGCGCGAAATCAAGAAGCTGCTCTACGCGAGTCCCGATCGGCAGATCGAGGGCTATGAGACAAGCCTGCTTTCCCGCGGCGGACGGGTCATCGACATTCGCCTGTCGGCCAAACTGCTTTTGCGCAACGGCGAGGAATTCGGCAGCATCGGCTTCTTTCATGACCTGACCGAGCGCAAGCAACTCGAGTCGAAGCTCAAGCAACTGTCGATTACCGACAGCCTGACCGGGCTGTACAACCAGCGGCATTTCCACGCCGTGCTGGAAGCGGAACTGGAGCGGGCCAGGCGCTATCGTCGGCCCCTCAGCCTGGTGTGCATCGACCTCAACCATTTCAAGCAGGTCAACGATCTGCTGGGTCACCTCGAGGGCGACAGCGCGCTGCGCTTCACTGCGCGCACCATACAGAAGCACTTGCGCAAGACCGACATCGCCTTTCGTTACGGCGGCGACGAGTTCATGCTCCTGCTGCCGGAGACATCCGGCGAGGAAGCGGGGCTCATAGGCGACCGCGTGAGAGCCTCGTTCGATCGATGCTGGGCCGATGAATGGGCCGCCAAGGCGAATTGCCCGATTGTGAGCCTGAGCATCGGCATCGCCGAGTTCGACCAGCACGAATCGGCCGAAGGCCTGATCCGCCGAGCCGACACGATCATGTACGACGCAAAGAGGCGCGCCGCTGCCACCGAGACCGTTGGACAACCCGTTGCGAGGTAGTGACCCGTGCGTTTCCATCCAGCGGACTCGGGTGGATTTCGATTCGTGGCGGCGAATGGGGGACGCTGAATCGGGGACGGGTTACGATCACCACGCCGCCGCGCGGCGCCCGACGGCTGAGTCTGATTGAGCAGTCAACGCGATTCCGTCTGTCACGTGACGGTTTGTCGGCCACGGCAGCCATCGCGGCCTATGCCCTTGACATTGGCAGGCGGAATTTGAATGGCCGCTTCCAGAAATTGTGAACTGCCGCTCCGTGCCCTGAGCTGTCATAGCTATTTCCTGAAAGCCGCCGTTCGCCGCTGCCTAGCATATGACGTGCACATGTTGGAGTTGGTGTACCCCATTCTTACATCAGCAGCTAGCCGCTGAAGGCGGATGGGATGCGGCTTTACGGGTAATCGTGGTACGTCCTTCAAAATACTTGTCCCTGTCTTACTCACGCAGGGCTCGCAGCATTTCCTCCTGCTCACGGGCGTCTATGCGTCCGTCAACCTGATCTCCAATCTCGTCGAGTCTCCCGATGATTTCTACAATCAATGCCTCGTCGTTTGCGTCATACTCGATCCCAATCGGGCGGATCTCACCGGACGCTCTACCGGAAACGTAGCCGCGTCGGATGAATGACGCCCATCGCTGGACATCTTCAGCAGCAAAGAGACCGCGACGCCAGTTCTCCAACACCTTTGCCAAAGCAGAACCTGAGACGAAGAGTTGGGGAAGCTTTGCCGCCGCGTCCCAAAGCTCACGGTGGCTGGCAGCCCGAACAGTCGCCAGACTGTTCAGGTCGCCTTCTACGACTGCCGCAATAGCCGCCACCAAAGTTTCCATCACGGGCCTCCATGTATCCATTTGGTCTCAATGAGACCATCCGGACCTAGGGTATTCTTGAACTCGCGGACGATAGCGCCCGTGCCATCAACTTCCTGCACATAGTGTTTCCCGTATCCAGCATTTCGCGCTGGCGAGAAGAACTCAAATCGTTTGCCGCCGCCTGCAAGGTCAGTGATGCGGAAAT
The DNA here is from genome assembly GCA_041480065.1 of Rhodocyclaceae bacterium. GTDB lineage: Bacteria > Pseudomonadota > Gammaproteobacteria > Burkholderiales > Rhodocyclaceae > Fen-999. Next base: position 1,259 of record JBGOZF010000119.1, on the reverse strand, counting down.
CCTGCGCGTTCTTGGCAGCATCCCTGAAGAACCTGTTTGCGGCACTTCCTAGGGATCCATCCAAGGCTTCCCTGGCGGCCTGTTTCGTCTCGAACGCTATTCCCTTTGCGGCAAGGACTAACGCCGAAGACTAGGATCAACCAGGCGCGGGCTGCGCAGTCTTCAGCAATTCACCACTGGATGATAGTTCTGAATCTGCACGCACTATCGCGAAGTGTGGAACTTCCTGCTTTGCGAAGGTAAGTCTGACCCGCTCGCCGGCTATATCAGAGGGTTGCAAGAACTCGCAACGCAGCAGGAACGAGCCGGCCGGCAGCAACAGCGGGACTGTCTCCGTTATGCTTCCAAGCTCAACCGCGCCGTCAGCCGGAATCTCGAACGGAACATCTATCACACGTACCGCTTCGGGATGAACGGAGCCGACGCGATTCGCCACATCGATCTCGATCGAATGTCGACCAGCCTCGACCATACAGCGGAACGATACGCTACCAGGCCGCCAAGCGAAGCCTTGCGCGACATGTTGATCAGTCCAATCGTTGAATGGCTGCTTCAATGAACTCGCGAACACCGCGAATTGCCCGTATGAAACCTCGACCCCCACCGCGGTTGCCATCGTTAATCTCCGATTTTGATCTGGACGCGGGTTCCGTCTGGCAATCCGCGGCAAGCATTGCCGATGCAAGCACCGGCCGACATATTGTCGCGCGGACTGATAGGCCGAACGCTCGCCCCGGCTCCACCTTCTCTGAACATGGCAGGCGGATACTCATCCAAGTGCTTGCCAGCAACCTTGTCTAGCGCGCCGGTTGATGCCTGCCTGTTCGCGGCGGCGCCAGCCCGATCGATGGTCAGAACGCTCGGCTTGCCCGCTTTGATTGCGTCCGCGGCGTGCGCGGCCGCCTCACCGTGGATTGAGCGCGAAAGCGCTATCTCCTTTGCCGCACATTGTCCGCTAGCCTTGGCGATACCGCCGATAGCCGATGATGCCGGATTCGGGGTATTGGTTGCAATTGCCGCTACCACTTCTGTGGCGACCGCGGCCTCTACGCCGTACTCAATCAAGAACAGGCACAAAGGCGTTAGCGGACCGCACAACCCCGTTGGGTCCGTATTACTCAGCGGATTCTGTCTCGCGTAGGTATACGGGTTGGCACCGCTCGCCAGGCCGATGGGGTCCGGGGAGATGTAACCGAGCTTGGGATCGTAATAGCGATGCCAGTTATAGAAGAGCCCCGACTCACGATCATAGTACTGGC
>JBGOZF010000118.1:0-10950 GCA_041480065.1 Rhodocyclaceae bacterium | reverse complement strand
TGCACACTCGGCCTGAGTTCGCCACATCGCCTTGGGTTAAGGTAGCTTACGCGCCGTCAGTCGCCCCATCGATACCGGATTGCGAACCACCAAGGTCTCATAATTACGGTAGTTGCCTTTCCTCGCCTCATCGCTGAACCACACCAGCCACTCGTGTTCGCCCGCCTTTGAATCGATATCGGCAACCACCTCAAAGCGATACCGCCAGTCGGCAGTCTCGACCGTGACGGCATGCGCTTCGACGTGTGCCGCGACATCCGGCAGTTCGGCTAGCGTGACCTGTCCGTCACCAATCAGGGGCCGTAAGGACGACGCAAAGCCGCTCAAATCCAGGCGGCGCAACAGATCGCGGCCATACGAATCCGGTCGATAGGCAGACCGACCGACCGGACTCGCCTCGCGCAGCAGCGCCACTGCATCGCAAACCAAGTACTCCTGCGCAACGATACGGTTGTTGACGGCCTCGTCTATCGCCACCGAGCGCCGTTCGACGAGATAGTCGGCGCAGTCTTGTACCGTCCGACCGGAGGCAAAGTGCAGCGCAGGCCGTTGCGCGACCAATGTCTGGTCGTAGCGAGCGAAGGCGTCACGCAAGCCCGCATTCAAGACATCCAGATCGCCTGGCTTCGCAACCGACGCACAACCCACGCAAACGATCAGTGACAACAGAAAAGGCAGGCTGCGCCTCATTTGACAACCTTCGCAAGCAGATCGGCTTCCAGACCGCGTCGTGTCGGGTAGGCATCGCCGAAGGCGCGCAGAATCTTGACGGCCTCGCTCCAATCCTGCGCAGATACAGCCTTCCAGAACTTGGGCGCCCGTGCCGCCAGGTCGCCATATTGGAACGATACGGAGCCGATGACCGTCTGCGCCTCCGCAGGAAGCGCGAAGAAGTCCGTCTTCGACTTGTTGTCAATGGCCGCCAGATACCTGAGTTTCAATTTGTCCACCTCGTCTGCCTTTACGGCCTTGTCGATCTCGCTGGTCTCGACCGCCGAGATCTTCAGGCTCTGAGCCTTCAACGCATCGGTCGCATCCGTGCCGGTCTTGCCCAGATACGGCTTCAGCTTATTAACCAGGTCGGCCGACAAACCGAGCTTGGTCAGATCAGATTCGCTTCGCTGGCCAAGATCGAAACCGGTGGCGATGGTCACGCCACTCTTGCTGACCTGGCTTGCTGGCACGTACCCATCGGTGACGCTGCCGCCCGCTCGCTCGCTGATAAAGTCGTAGTCGATTTGACTTGGCATGCGATGCGTTCCTGATGATGAAAGAAGCAAAGATGCGTAAGCGCGACTGCCGCCGACAAACAGCTTGGCATCATATCGCCAAAAGGGCGTATGCATATGTGTTTCGCATCCGCGTCGGCCTGCCGGCAGGCCGACAGGAAAGATGTGACCAGCCGGGCATCTGCTTCCGTCAGTCCCGCAACGATGTCTGGGGGGCAAGCCGAACGCTGGCGGCAACTGACTTGACGGTCGTTACCGGGATGCTCGCGGCTTGCGGCCTGAGTGCCGTTGCTGCGGCACTCGCTCAGGGAAGGACCAAGACGCCGGTGGGCACGTTGTCGATCAGCGGGAAATTCCCTCAGTTGAAATCCTCCCGGATGCCCCCCAGGAGCCGACTGCCGACACTCAACCGGCCTCGCGCAATTTGCGGAACAGTGAGCGCGGGCTAATGCCCAAACGCTGCGCCAAGTCACGCCGATCGCCCTGGTGGCGCGAAGCGGCCCAGCGCACGTAGCGGCGCTCGGCCTCGACGAGCGGCACGATCCCGTCACCACCCGCACCCGGCGGCTCCGGCACTTCGCCGATCCTCTCAGGCAGATGTTCGGGCAGCACGACGTCGCCATCGGCGAGCAGCGCAGCACGCTCGATGACATTGCGCAGCTCGCGCACGTTGCCGGGGAAGCGATGGCGCGCCAGCGTCGCCAGCGCCTCCGGATGCAGGCGCAGCCGGCGGCGACTCACGCGCGCCAGCAATGATTCCGCCAGCAGCGGCAGATCCTCCGGCCGCTCGCGCAGCGCCGGCACATGGATGGGGAAAGCGCTGATGCGGTAGTAGAGGTCGCTGCGGAAGCTGCCTTCGGCGATCATCGCTTCGAGATTGCGGTGGGTGGCCAGCACCAGCCGGAAATCGGCGCGCAGGGGTTCCAGGCCGCCGACGCGGCGGTAGGTGCCGCTTTCGATCAGGCGCAGCAGTTTCACCTGAAGGCAGAGCGGAATGTCGCCCACTTCATCGACGAACAGCGTGCCGCCGGCAGCCGCCTCGACCAGACCGGTCTTGCGCGCCACTGCGCCGGTGAACGCCCCCTTCTCGTGTCCGAACAGTTCGCTGCCGACCAGGGTCTCGGTCATGCCGGCGCAATCGACGGCGATGAACGGACCGCGCGCGCGATGGCTGGCATCGTGCAGCGCGTGCGCCGCCATCTCCTTGCCGACACCCGATTCGCCAAGCAGCAGCACCGAGGCTTCAGAGGGCGCAACGCGCTGGATAAGCTCCAGCATGCGATTGAAGGCCGGCGAGCGCCCGACCAGGCCGTGCGCCGAAGGACGGCTTCGGGCTCGCTTCACCATGCGCACCGTCTCGACGAAGAACCTGGGTTCGCCCTTCTCGTCATGGATCGGCACGACCTCGACATCAACGTGTTCGGGGCCCTGCGGCGTGTGATGGATGTGCAGGGCGCGCGCCGGCGCGTCGGTTTCGCGGCTCGTCTTGAGCGGACAACTCTCGCCCATCTGGTCGCAAGGCAGATTGACGTGGTGCGACAACTGGTGGCAACTTCGTCCGCCGAGATCGCCGGGATCTCCGAAGGCTTCGCGCCAGGCCCGGTTCACCGCCAGCACGCGGTAGTCCGGAGCGACAAAAAGGCGCGGCTCCGGCAGCGAATCGGCCAGAGCCAGAAGCTCCGGAAAAGCGGTGATTTCATTCTCGCCCATCGGGCGATTGTGCCACAGACGACATCGCCAATGCGCCACCCCTGGCACTCCGCGTATCCGGCGTATTTGGCCACCAGCACCCGACAAGCCAATAATCGACTGATAAACAACTAGTTACCAAACAACAACCACGGTGGCATAGCGGTTGCAACTGGGAATTTCTAATTAGGGGGCGTCGGGACGAGATCGGGCGACCGGCTCATACCCGCCAGAAATACAAAGACGGAGGAGACATCACATGGCATCAATAAATGCCAGGAGTGCCATTGCGGCACTGCTGGTCGTCGGATCGCTGTTCGCCGAGGCCTATGCCGACACCGCGCCGACACTGACGCCGGTCCCGACCATCGCCAATCACCGTTGCCTGCGCTGCCACGCCGACAAGGAAGAAAAGCAGGTCATCCTGCCTGACGGCTCGCGCAAGAACATCTACATCGATCCCGAGGTGCTGAAGCACAGCGTGCATGCCGACGAGCCCTGCACCGGCTGTCACAACAGCATCACCAAGCTGCCGCACCAGAAGCCGCTACCTGCGAGCGTCGGCTGCGTCGAATGCCACCAGCAGCGCTGGAACACGCTGGCCAAGGACCCGAATGCGGATCCGAAGAAGCTCGAGCGTCTGGGCGTGGTGATGGAGCAGACGCAGCACTACCTCAAGTCGGCGCACGCGCGTCCGAATCCGAAGGACCAGTCGAAGGTCAGCGCCGCCTGCCACGATTGCCACGACGCGCACAACATCGGCGCGCCGAACGAGTCCCAGCGCGCCGACCATCGCCTGCAGAATCCCGAGGTCTGCGGCCGTTGCCACGAGAAGCAGAAGAAGGCATATCTCGGCTCCATCCACGGCAAGGCGATCGTGGACAAGAAGGACGCCAAGTCCGCCGTCTGCTCGGACTGCCACACCCAGCACGACATCACTTCGCCCAAGACCGATGTCGCCAAGCTCGCCATCACCCAAAACTGCGGCAAGTGCCACGAGAACGCGGCACGCACCTACATGGCCTCGTACCACGGCCAGGTGAACCGGCTCGGCTACACCAACACGGCCAAGTGCTACGACTGCCACACCGGCCACGACGTCAAGAAGGCCAACGACCCCACCTCCTCGGTGCACGCCGACAACCGGCTGAAGAACTGCAAGAACTGCCACAAGCAGGCGACCGACAGCTTCCTCGCCTTCCAGCCGCACGGCGACCCCGACAACCGCGAGAAGTACCCCTGGCTCTACTGGGCCAAGCAGTTCATGCAGGCGCTGATCCTCGGCGTCATGATCTTCTTCTGGGTGCATGTGCTGCTCTGGCTCTATCGCGAGACGATGGACCGCATTCGTGGCAAGGGCTTCACGGAGAATCTCGACCAGCCCGACATCGTCTACTTCCGTCGCTTCACGCCGGTGTGGCGCTGGATCCACGCCCTGTTCGCCATCGCCACCATGGTGCTGGTACTCACCGGCACGTCGCTGCTGTTCCCGCATACCGCTTGGGCCAAGGCCGTGATCGACTTCCTCGGCGGACCGAAGATGGAGGGCATCATCCACCGCACCGCGGCGGTCACCTGGCTGTCGATCTTCGTCTTCCACATCGCCGTCGTCGGCGTCACCATCTGGCGCAAACGCAAGACCTTCAACTGGTTTGGCGGCACCTCGATGATTCCAAGCTGGAACGACCTGCGCGACCTCAGGAAGATGTTCCTCTGGTTCTTCGGCCGTGCCGAGCGGCCGGACTTCTGCCACTGGACCTACTGGCAGAAGTTCGACTACTGGGCGCCGTTCTGGGGCGCGACCATCATCGGCTCCTCCGGCCTGATCCTGTTCTTCCCCGAGAAGACGGCAGCGCTACTGCCCGGCTGGGTGTTCAACGTCGCCACCCTGGTGCACGCCGAAGAGGCGGTGCTGGCGGCCGTCTTCCTCAACACGGTGCACTTCTTCAACGTGCATTTCCGGCCCGAGCGGTTCCCGATGAGCACGACCATTTTCACCGGCAAGATCCCGATCGAGGAGTTCAAGCACGACCACCGGCTCGAATACGAACGCCTGGTCGCGATCGGCGAACTCGAGAAGCATCTGGTCCGTCGCCCCTCGCGGCGCGCCGACCTTGCCTCGTCGTTCCTGGCCAGCGTGCTCATCATCGTCGGCCTGACCCTGCTGACCCTGGTGCTGTACGGCCGCGCCACGCTGCACTGAAGGAAGACATCATGCATACATTCATACCTGCCCTGCTCGCCCTGGCCCTCGCCGGACTCTCCGGCGCCGCGGCCGCGCACGGCGACATCGAACCGCTCGCCCGTACCTGCAACGGCTGTCACGGCGTCGGCGGCGTCAGCGCCGGCCTCACCATGCCCTCCATCGGCGGCCTGCCCAAGGGCTACCTGCAAAAGATCATGAAGCAGTGGAAGTACGACGAACGACTCGGCGTCACCATGCCCCGCATCGTCAAGGGCTTCAGTGACGACGAGATCGACTCCCTGGCCGGCTACTTCGCCGCCAAGCCGTGGGTGCCGGTGGTGCAGTCCGTTTCAGTGGCCGCAATGGAGAAAGGCAAATCGGTCATCTCCGAAAACTGCGAGGACTGCCACAGCGCCACGGGTGGCGAGCCCGACGTCGGCATGCCGAAGATCAACGGCCAGTGGTCGAAGTACATGGAACTCGAACTGGAGAAGTACCGCGGCGACCTGTTCAAGATGCCGCATCGCAAGATGAAGAGGTCCGCCCGCGAACTCAAGGAGACGGAAGTCTCCCCTGCCGTCCGCTACTACGGCGCGCAACAGAAGTAAGGAACCGCCATGCAACGCATCGATCGCAGAAATTTCCTCAAAGTCGTCTCCGCCGCCGGCGCTTCCGTGCTCAGCATCCCGCAGGGCTTCGCCGCCACCGCCAAGGCCCGTGTCGTCGTCATCGGCGGCGGCTTCGGCGGCGCCAGCGCCGCCCGTTACCTGCGCCTGCTCGACCCGAACATCGAAGTCACCCTGATCGAACGAGGAACGCGCTATACCTCCTGCCCGCTCTCCAATGAAGTGCTGTCCGGCTCGCGCGCCATCGAAACCCTCCAGGCCGGCTACGGCGGGCTCGCGCGGCGCGGCGTCAACGTCGTGCATGAAGAAGTCAGCGACATCGACCCGGTCGGTAAGTCCGTGACCACCGCCGGCGGCCGCAAGTTCGGCTACGACGCGCTGATCGTCTCGCCTGGCGTCGACTTCAACTTCGGCGCCGTCGAAGGCCTGACCCAGGAACTCGCCGACACGCGCCTGCCGCATGCCTGGAAGGCCGGCCCGCAAACGCTGCTCCTGAAGAAGCAGATCGAAGCGATGCCCGACGGCGGCCGCATGCTCATCGCCGTGCCCAAGGCGCCCTTCCGCTGCCCGCCCGGCCCTTACGAGCGCGCCGCCCAGATCGCGATGTACTGCCAGCAGCACGCCAAGAAGAAGGCGAAGATCCTCATCCTCGACGCCAACGATTCCTTCTCGAAAAGGCCGCTGTTCGAGGAAGCCTGGAAAGCGCTCTACGGCTACGGCCCCAGCGGCATGATCGAATGGATCTCGGGCGCCAACGGCGGCGGCGTCGAGCGCGTCGATGCCGGCGCCATGACCTGCTTCGGCATGCTCGACGACTTCAGGGGCGATGTCATCAATATCATCCCGCCCCATCGCGCCGGCAAGATCGCGCGCGACGCCGGGCTCGCCACGCTCAAGGGCAACTGGTGCGAAGTGAAGCCCGAGAACATGGAATCGAAGGCGCACAAGGACATCCACGTCATCGGCGACGCCTGCGTCGGCGGCGAAACATCGACCGGCAACGGCTTCCCGAAATCCGCGCACATGGCCAACTCGCAGGCCAAGGTCGTCGCCGCCAGTCTCGTTGCCCGCTTCAATGGCCTGCCGCAACCGGTGCCCGTCTACACCAACACCTGCTATAGCGTCGTCGCGCACGACTGGGGCTTCTCGGTCGTGCATCTCTTCCGCGTTGCCGACGGGCAGTGGGTCTATATCAAGCAAGGCAGCGGCATCTCGCCGGTGAGCTTCGGCACCAAGGAAAAGCCGGCGCCGGTACCGCGCAGCTACCGCAAGATGGAAGCCGAATACGCCGACGGCTGGCTGCGCAACCTGCTGGCCGACGCCTTCTCCTGACCGCTCAGGCCGCCCGGCGCGGCTTGCGCGCAGCGGCCCGCGCCCGCAACTGGCCACACCCGCCGTCCACGTCCTGCCCGGCCGACTGCCGCAGTTTGGTGAGGATGCCGCGCTTGTAGAGATAGAGCGACATCGCCGCCGCGCGTTCTGCGCTCGGGCGCTTGAATTCGAGATCTTCGATCGCGTTGTAGGGAATCAGGTTCATCACCGCGTATTTCCCCGAAAGCAGCCGGACGATGCCGTCGAGCTCCGCTTCGCTGTCGTTCACGCCCTCCAGCACGGTCCATTGGTACTGGATCGGATAGCCCGTCGTTCGGGCATAACGCTCGCCGAGTTCGACCAGTTCGTCCGGATCGATGCGCTGCGCGCGCGGCAACAGGCTCGCCCGCAGTTCGGCGTTGGTCGAATGCAGCGATAGCGCCAGCGCCGGCTTCACGGCGCACAGCGGCAGGCGCTCGAACACGCGCCGATCGCCCACCGTGGAGAAGACCAGGTTCTTGTGGCCCACCGCGCCCGCGGTGCCGAGCAGCTCGATCGCCTCGATCACGTTGTCCAGGTTGTGCGCCGGCTCGCCCATGCCCATGAACACCACCTTCTTCACGGCTCGCCGCGTGCGTGCGAGCGCCACCTGGGCGACGATCTCGGCGCTGTCCAACTGGCGCCGCAGCCCGCCCCGGCCGGTCATGCAGAACACGCAACCGACCGCGCAACCGACCTGGGTCGAGACACACAGTCCATCGCGCGGCAGCAGCACGCTCTCGACCATCTGGCCGTCGGCCAGTTCGACCAGTTGGCGAACGGCACCATCCTCACCGGCATGCTCGGAATGCAGGCGCGCCAAGCCCGCCAATTCCGCGGCCAGCCCGGGCAAGGCCGCGCAGACCGCGGCAGGCGGCAACTGCGCCGCCGGCAGCGAATCGCAAGTGAGGGGCCGCGCCTGCGCCCAGCAGCGCAGCGCCCGCTCCTCGTGGCAGGGCTTGGCGCCGAGTTCGCGCAGGCGCCGGCGGATATCTTGAATTTGCATGGTTCGGCCCATGTTAACACCGGCCCCAGCGACCGCACACCACCGAAACGCGCACTATGCCTTGTGGCCGATGCCGTCGTCACCTCTTGTGGCAGAATCACCCCTGCGGAGGGGAATTCCGCGGGCCGTGGCCCGCCAACCAGGAGATCGTCATGACCATTGTTCGCGCCATTCTCGCCTTGAGCCTGATGGCACTTTCCTTCCTCGCCAGCGCTGCCCCCATCGTCGATGCCGCCTACGTCAAGGAAGCCATCGCCCGGGGCGCCATCGTCTGGGACGTTCGCGCCACCCCGGCCTACAAGAAGGGACACATCCCCGGCGCCGTAAGCATCGGCGATGCCGGTGCCACCTTGCGCGAAATGACCAAGGAAGACTTCATCGAAACCGAGAAGATCGCCAAGATCCTCGGCGATGCGGGCATTGACCCGGCCAAGGAAGTCATCGTCTACGGTGATCGCGGCTCGCCCGCCACCTACTTTGGCCGTTTCGCCCTGCGCTACTTCGGCGGCAACAACGTATCCGCCTTCCACGACGGCGCCGATGGCTGGACCGCCGCCGGCAATACGCTCGACACGACCGATGCGACGCTGCCGGCAGTCAGCCTGAAGCTCGCCCCCGTCGAGTCGCGCAACGCGACGACCAGCCAGGTCGTCAAGGCAGCCAAGAAGGGCAAGGTCCAGATTGTTGACGCCCGTACGCCGGCAGAACACAAGGGCCAGGACGTGCGCGCCATCCGCGGCGGCCACATCCCCGGCGCCGTCAACATCCCCTACGAGCAGAACTGGAAGGATCCCGCCACCCCGGCCAAGCTCGCGCAGAAGAAGGTCCCCGACAACAGCGGCATGTCCCTCAAGTCGGCCGACGACCTGAAGACCTTGTACGCCGCCCTGGACCCGAAGAAGGAAACCATCGTCTACTGCCAGAGCGGCGTGCGCGCCTCGGAAACCGCCACCGTGCTTGAGCAACTCGGCTTCAAGAACGTTCGCGTCTACGACTCCTCCTGGCTGGGCTACGCCGCCAAGCTCAAGGCCCCCGTCGAAGACGAAACCTTCTTCAACGTCGGCGCCGTCAACGGCAAGATGACCGCAATGCAAAAGCGGATCGACGATCTCGAACGCGCGATCGAGCAACTCAACGCGCAACGCACCGTCACCACTGCCGCCAAGTAATGCCCAGGGCCGCCCTCACGGGCGGCCTGACCTACTTCCCGGCTGTCGGCCGGATGTTCTTGGCAGACTCGACGCACACCAACTGCATCCGTCCAGATTCGCGCCTGGTGATGGGACAAACCATCATCTCGGCAACGGCATCGCCGCCGACATGGACGGCTCCATCAGTCGATGACAGAAATCTTCGGCCGGCTGACAACTCAACCGAGTATCCGAACGAACCGCCTAATCACTCAACCGAGCCGATACAAGGTAGACGTCAGCACTGGACATTGAACATTCCTCGCTGGATGCATTATTCACGGCGATGGCCTGTACGACCTCGCCCGTGATCTTGAAGAAGCGGACTAAATGCACCTGCCGATACAAATCCTTCCCGATCTTCTCAGACGCTAACCGAGTAACAGTCGTCTTCTTGAAGTCCAACGTATCGCTAGCGATCAATCCTGCGTTCTTCAAATAGGTGAAAGTGGTCCCAGCCGGCCACGATTCTGGATTAGTGCAATCCGGCGTCTTGGCCAACGCCGCAACAGGCACCAACACAAGCGCCCACAGGATTGCAGCACCAAGCCCCACAAGCCGAGTCATTGCACCACCTCAAGATCGGTATCACCGCTAGCCGCAATCGCTTCGCGAACGGGACGAGGCAGAACGATGCAACCCTCCGAAGCATTACCAGGATCGCGAATGCTGTCGCCATGAATGAGGAATTGCGTTCGACCATGCGCATTGTGACCAACCGGCGTTAACGCCATGGTCACCGGCCCCTTGCCCTGATGTTGATGCTGCGGACCGATTCTGTAGCGCCCGCGTGGAATCGGGCCAACATTCTGAACATTCTCAAGCACTGGATTGTTCTTGCCAACGCCTCGACCGCCCCATACCCGCCGCGAATCCTCACGTTACCGCGAATCAAGTCGCCAGTTAACTGATGATAAGTCCGAGGCATAGAAAACCTCCATGTGTAGGACAGCCGAGTAATGATTATGCCGCCAATGCAAGGCGAAGACCCCAAACCGCCCTACGGTTCATCCCCGCGTGCGCGGGGAACACTCGATGACGCCAGGGTGTCGGCTACGACAACCTTAATCGAAAGCCTCAACTTCCTGCTCCAATTCGCCCGGCGCGTAGCGCGCCACAGGGATGTGCATACTGCCAAGCAGATCGATGAATGCCGATAGACTCATCCCGGCGAGCTTCGCGGCCTGGGCCACGGTGACTGTTTCCTCGTCGAACAACTTCACCGCCAGCGCCACGCTGATGCCGTTCTTGACGAGAGACTCATCGAAAGGTACGGCAACAAATACCGGCTGCCCATGCTTGGTGACGACGGATAGCTTGCCGGCTTCGGCGTCTCGTACCAGATCGCCCGTGCGGTCCCGCAGATCGCGGATGGTGAAAGTTTGCATGGCGGCCTCCCGGCTAAATAATGCACACACTTGATGGCACAATTTAGCCTATCCGACGGACCAACAGCAAGCCGCAACCGATCACTGAACCCTCGCCAACGTCGCCTGCGGACCGGAGCGCGGACAGTAGCTCCAGTGTTCGAGAGCGGGGCCGGACAGATCGCGCGGCAACCTCATGCTGCCAACGCTTCTTCCCGCGTGATGTGCAAGCGGATCAAGCCCGGCTTCTTGTCCTCATCGAAATGGCAGCGCACGGCATCGCGCACCTGAGCATGCAATCCGGGCAG
>JBGOZF010000117.1:0-11107 GCA_041480065.1 Rhodocyclaceae bacterium | reverse complement strand
CCATCGTCTCGGGCCTGGCTTCGAGCCTAGAGGGGGAGGGCGTGCTCGAGGATGACGAGAGCGAGACCGTGCTCGCCGAAATCGACGCGCTGATCGAGCGCTTTGGCGCCGACTCGCTGGCAGAGGTCTTCTTGCGCTACGAATAGCGTTGTTGCATCACTTGGGCCATGGCGGCGAATGAGCGACGCGGTCATTGCTCCGGGAAGAGGACGAGGAACCCTTCGGGTACGAGGCTGGTGGCCAGCATCACTTCGTTGATGTCGCGGTGCTCGGACCAGGTGCCCATGCTTCGGGGTTGGGGGGCGAGCCAGAAGGACTCGATGGCCTTGCCGATGGGTGCATACTCCAGCAGCGAGTGGAGCAGGGCGCGGGCCTCGGGGCTCAAGAAGGCCTGCCCCGTTTCCGCCGCCTGACGCATGTGCTCGACGGCGCGCAGCCCGATCGCGAGGCCCAGCTCCCGAAAGGCGAGCCGGTACTCGGCTGGCAGTTGCAGCTCTCCACCCTGGGCGTAGCGCCGCAGACCCGCGAATGCGGACGCGAGCAGGGTTTCCGGCAAGCCGGTATCAATCGGAGCACTTCGCCGCATGAGCTGGGCGACGCGGAAGGCGTCGCTCAGCAGCCCGCCGATGCCCAGCGGGTCGGCGGTCGCCAGTTGGCCCGCCTCGGCCATCGCCGCGAACTGGTGGGTTTCCGTTTCGAGCTCGGGGCCGCCTGGCCGCCCGGCCGCGATGGAACGCAGCTGCATGCAGGTGATGCAGCCGTCCAGCGCATCGTGCTGCCCCATGGAGGGCACGAGCGGGCGCTTGAGGTCGATGCTCATCTTCCAGTACATCCTTGGGGCGTCGCCGCCGAGCTGGTAGGTGAAAGCCTGCTGAGCGCGCTCGGCGAGTTCGCGCGCCCAGAGGTTGAACTGCGGCCGCCCCGTCACCCGCGCCGCCTGGTCGAGGGCGTGCATCCACTTGGTGAGGTAGTGGAAGTACTGGCCGTCGCGGTCCCACTCTCGCCGATCATCGTAGGGCTCGTCCGGGCCGCGCTCGGGCAGCGCCTTGCCGATGCGAAGCCCGCCCCGGGTTGGATGGGATTCGCCTTCGCGCTCGGCGAGCCCGCTGATCCATCCGCTGCGCGGATCGTCTTCCCGATGCCGGCCCAGCGTGTGATGGACCTGATCGATGAGTTGCAGGGCGAGTTCCGTGTACCGCGCCGCCCCGGTCACCCGTGCCAGGCCGAGGAGGTTGCACACCGCGAAGGCGTCGGTCCAAAGGTAGCGCTGCCCGTGGCGTCCGGAACCGAGTCCCGTCCGCTCCGCGAAGGCCGTCATGAGTTCGGCGGCCTGTCCTGCACGCGAATCCGGCATCGTGCTCTCCTTCAGGTTGGCGTCGCCCCAGCGCAGCCGGCCAGTAACGCCAGGAGCAAGAGTGTAGCGAAGGCCGGCGAGTCGGAGTAGGTCGGCGCACCATCTGGTGCGCCGTCGTCTTGGGGTGGTGTTGTCGGCTCTTCGGCGAAAGGTGGGTGGCTGGTCCAAGGCAGTCTTTCGGCTAGCCAGCGACCGCATCGTAGCGGGCAGAGTGTTCAAGCACGGATTTGACACGTCAGTAGAAGGACACGTGCAGCTGATTATGTCTGGTGCGGAATAAGGTTTTCTTCAGCATTCGTTAACAATAGCTCGTGTATGCTCATGGGTTGGACGTATATCCACGGGCGGAGACCGATATGTACAGCAAGCATCGACGGACGCTCGGACGCGTTCTGGCGGCACTGGCGGCTTTGGCGGTGGTGCCGGCCGCCAGCGCCGCCGATACGGTCGTGCCGGCCGACTATTGGGTGATCAATACCGGCGAGCACGGCGAACGGGATCCTATTTCCGCGTATCCGGCGTGGATGCGGCTGGTGGAAAAACTCGCCGGCAGAGTCAGGATCGGTTCGTCCTTCATGTTTTCAGCGGATACCACTCAGGACATGGTGGCTACCCGCAACGGCACGGTCGCGGTGATCGTCGGGCCGGCGCATATTGTCAGCAGCGCCCTGCGCCACGGCCATTACATGCCGGTCGGCGTCGCCAGCCGGAGCCTGCGCGTCATACTGGCTACGCTGAATACCTCGAACATCCGCAGCTTTGCCGATGCCAAGGGCAAGGCGCTCGGCGTGCCGGGGCAGGACGCCATCGCGACCTACCTGATGCGGGGCGAGACCAACGCCATCGGCAGCAGCATGAAGCAGTATTTCAGCAAGGTCTATTACACCTATTACGAAGGTGCGCTGCTGATGGCGCTCAAGTTCGGCACGGTGGATGTTGTCGCCGTCGAGGAAACGATGTTCGATCGCTGGCGCGATGCCAACGAGCCGGTAGTGGAAGTGATGCGCACCAAGGAATCGCCGGGCGTCGGCATCGTGGCCCACAAATCCCTGGGGCGCTCGACCATCGACACCATGCGCGACATGGTGATGGGTAAGCCGGTTCCCAGCGTGGCGGGGGCGACCTTCCGGTCCGTTGATCCCACGGCCTACGAGTATGTCTCGAAGCTCGGCTATTTCACGCCCGGCGTGCTGCCGGGCAGCGAACTGGTGAGCGCGCAGCAGGCCAGGCAACTGATGACGCGCGGCGTGGCGCTGATCGACACCCGCGTGGCCACGGAATACGTCGCCGGTCGTCCTGCCGGCTCCGTGTCGCTGCCCTACGCCGAGCACAGCGCGAAAGAAACCGACTTCGACCCCGTCAAGGATCAGTTCGACCTTGCCAGGCTGCCGGCCGACAAAGACCAGGAGATCATGTTCTCCTGCGGCGGGCCGGAATGCTGGAAGAGCTACAAGGCGGCGGTCCTCGCCAGCCGGGCCGGTCACAAGCGCATCTACTGGTTCCGGGGCGGCATCAAGGAGTGGATGGAGGCGGGTTTTCCCATCGACAAGGGCTAGGACGAAGGTCCTAGGGAGGCAATCTGTCGCTGATATTGTTTCGATGCGCCAGTGTATTACGGCATATTCCTCATGTCTCTTCTCAATATTTCCGGGCTCGGTGCAAGGTCTGGCGAAGCGCAACTCCGCGGCCGGCAGAGCTGGCTCGCGCATCGAGAAGTTCCTCGGCCCCGGGAGAACCCTTGCGACCCACTGGTTTGGTTCCCTATATCCGCGATACGACATAATACACATTATGCGGCATACCGGAGATGCAAGAGCACGCCTCGATCCATCCCGAACCTTCATCACAGCTGTCTCTTCGCATTTTCCTGGCCCTCACCCTGGAGGCCCTTCCTTCCCTTGCCGCGTCTGGGTATCCCGGTCTTTGCTTCCCCTCGCAGTGGGCGACAGCAAGATGTATCAGGACCTCAATTCTTACACTGAATCGATGGCCCATTACCTGGCGCTTCTTTCGCGAACGATGGGCGGGACATATTTGACCGAGAACTTCCAGCCTTGGGGGGTATCCCTGAGTACCAAGGTTTTCGAACTCGCGCCCTCCTCGAACAACGGCTCCTTGCCGACCAGTTCCACAGCCCGGATGCCTTTGATGATGCAGGCACCGGGGATCGTGGTGAAAACGGATTCCGCCGCCACCAGAACGAACTGTCCCTCTTTGGATTCCGAACAGGACAGTCCCTTCGGCACGGAGCGGGCATCGCGCCTCCAGGCATCGCGCATCGCGTCCAGGCCGTTGAGCAATTCGTCGGTAATCTTGAGTGAGAGAACGACTTCGCGCGATTTCAGGTGGCTCATGCTCGCTTACTTCTTCTTGGCGGCCTTCTTGCCGGCAACGGCAGCCTTGAAGGTGGCGCCGGCAGTAAAGCGCGGCACGGTGCTGGCGGCAATCTTGATCTCCTTGCCAGTCTGCGGATTCCGACCGGTGCGGGCTGCGCGCTTGGACGACTTGAAGGTGCCGAAGCCCACGAGGGTGACGGTATCGCCGCCGGCAACCGCCTTCACGACGGCGCCGATAACTGCGGCGAGCGCCTTCTCGGCGGCGGCCTTGCTGAGATCGGCTTCCTTGGAAACAACGTCGATAAGTTCGGATTTGTTCATGGTGGTGTTACTCCTGTCATTGGGTTGGATGGACATGGACTCCAGCGATCATACGGCCTGGATCTTCTTCTCCCGAGGCAGCCGCTTGATATCAACTGCCAGCGACGTCCGCCGACCTGCGCTTACCGATCCCCTTAACCGCTTTCCGCCACCGCTGTTTGGCCGTATCCATCAGGAACGGCCCCAGCCGTCCCTTCTCCCATAGGATGCGAACGAACATGCGCCGGCGGTTCTTGGGCGGGGTCTGGGCATTCGGGCGTGGAACCAATCGGATCGCGTCACGCTCGCACGCACCAATGCACGCGCCGCACCCCAGGCAGACGGAGACGTCCACCTCGGCGTAGCGCTCGTCCTTGGGGCGGGACCGTGCCCCGTCGGCAATGCCGATGCACTTGACGTTGCAGGTCTTGAGGCAGTCGCCGCAGTAATTGCAGCGGGCGGCATCGACCTCGGCGATGAATGCGGTCTTGGCGATCCCGTCGGCGAAGCCGTCCTGGACTCCGGTCATCAGCTCGCAGCAGCAGCGACAGCAGTTGCAGATGAACGACGGCTTTTCCCGGACGTTGTCGGTAACGTGGGTCAGGCCAAGCGCGCGCGCCTGCGCCAGGCCGGCCAGCATGGACGCCTTGTCGCGTTCCTGCGCGAACCCTCGCCGCACCAGGAATCGCGCGCCTTGCCCAAACACCATGCACAGCGATTCGACCGGCGCTCCCTTGCGGCAGGCCTTGCCCATGTGCTCCTTCTTGTGGCGGCAGTAGCACAGGGTCACGGCACAGTAGCTCGCCTCCTCGATGATCCGCCGGGCATCTTCATAGGCGGTGATGCTCAACGTGACGGGGATGCGGTCGGGATAGGCCAAGGCGCGGGTGAGTTGCGTCGGACTGCCGAAAAACTCTCCGCCCTGCCCTTCGCGGCCGTTTTCGCGCAAGTATTCCGACATCAGCCTTGCCAAGTCCGCCAGGGGAACCGGCGCGGTCAGGATGGGGTTGCGGCGCATGAAGGTGAATTCCATGAAGCCGATCAGGCCGGGTATCAGCAGGTAATAGGTCGTCTCCCCGTAGGGAAGATCCATCACCAGGCCCTTGTCGGCCATGGCTTCCAGAACGCCGCGAAGATCCGTTGCGGCCAAACCGGTGAGCTGGCTCAATTCCTCTTCGGTGGCCTCGTGGAGCGGGAATCGGGAGGCAACGAAGGCTTCCTGCTCGGTAAACAGCAGCGCCAGGATTGCGCGCAGCTTGTCGCTGTCGACCAAACCGACGGGATAGCGGTTGAGCCGATCAATCAGCGGAACCAGCGAAGATTTCGTGCCAAGCAGATGTCCCACGCGACTCTCCGTACCGTTATCGACCGGCATTCTAGTCCCGTGAAGGAGCTTGGCATCAGCACCAGGGGCGAACCGCTTCGTTCAAGTTTCTCCAGCCGGCGGGGCGGGTCTTCTCCCGCTGGCTCAGTTCGACACCCGAACATCGAATGCGCCCTTTCGCTCAGTCCGACGATCGCGGTGGCAATTCGCCATTCCCGGTAACGAGCAGCCGGCCGAAGTCCTCGGCGGACAGGGGGTGACTGAAGCGAAAGCCTTGCCCTTGCGCGCATAGCTGAGAGCGAAGGAAGGAGAACTGCTCGAGCGTTTCCACGCCTTCGGCAATAACCCGCTGCCTGAGATTTCGGCCCATTCCGATCACTGCGCTGACAATGGTCGCGTCATCGGCATCGGTCGCAATGTCGCGGACGAAGGATTGGTCGATCTTCAGCGTGTCGATCGGAAAGCGCTTCAAGTAACTCAGGCTCGAATAGCCGGTACCGAAATCGTCGATGGCGAGCTGCAGGCCCATACCCTTGAGTGCCTGAAGTTCGGTTATCGAGGCCTCGGCGTCGTGCATGAGGATGCTCTCGGTCAGCTCCAGTTCGAGATAGCGCGGCGCCAGGCCGGTCTCCTTCAGGATCAGGGCCACGCATTCGAGAAAGTCCTTGTGCCTGAATTCCACCGCCGAAATGTTGACCGCCACGGGCACGGCGCGCAGGCCTGCATCCAGCCAGGCCTGGACCTGCCGACAGGCTTCGCGCAGCACCCAGCGGCCGATCGGCACGATAAGGCCGCACTCTTCCGCGACCGGGATGAACTGTTCCGGGTAGATGAGTCCGAGATTCGGATCCTGCCAGCGGATAAGAGCCTCGGTACCGGTCATCATCTCTGAGGCAAGATCGATCTGCGGCTGGTAATGCAGCAGGAACTCCCCCTGCTTCAAGGCACGGCGCAAGCCGTTTTCGAGCAACATGCGCTGGACCGCGCGGGTGTTCATGTCGGCCCTGAAGAACTGGTAGTTGTTGCGCCCGCTTGCCTTGGCGGCATACATCGCGGTATCCGCGTTCTGCATCAGGGTTTCCGCATTGATGCCGTCATCCGGATAGACGCTGATGCCGATGCTCAAGGTGACATGGAGTTCGTGTCCACCGATATGCTGCGGCACGGCGAGCGCAGCAAGCAGCTTCTCGGCCACGTTGGCCGCATCTTGCGGCTGCTCGATTTCGGCCAGCAGGATCACGAACTCGTCGCCGCCCTGGCGGCATACCGTGTCGGTGCCGCGCACACACGCCACCAGGCGGTCCGCAACCGACTGAAGCAGTTGGTCGCCGATCGTGTGCCCCAGCGAGTCGTTGATGTACTTGAAGTAGTCCAGATCCAGAAACAGCAGTGCGACTTGCTTGCGGTGCCGTTCGGCCAGCCCGATCGCCTGGGTGAGCCTTTCCGTCAGCAGCACCCGATTAGGCAAGTCGGTAAGAAAGTCGTGCTGGGCGAGATGGGACATCTTCAGCACCATGGCCCGCGATTCGCTGACGTCGTGGAAGACGAGCACCGCGCCTTCGATCTGACCGTCCCGGTTGTGGATAGGCGCCCCGGAATCCTCGATCGAGGACTCGAACCCGTCGCGGCGGATCAGCACACAATCCGCCGCCAGCCAGACGGTCTTGTTCTCCTCGATGGCGCGCTGCACCGGATTCAAGGCGACTTGTCGTGTCGTGCCGTCGATGATCCTGAACACCTCGGCAAGCGGCCGGCCCATCGCGTCCTCACGAGACCAGCCGGTCATCGCCTCGGCCACCTGATTGAGATAAGTCACATTGCCCGACAGGTCGGTGGTCAGCACGGCGTCGCCGATGGAATTGAGCGTGACCTGGGCGCGCTCCTTTTCCTGGAACAAGGCCTCTTCCGCCGCTCGCAACACCGAATCCGCCGACTTGCGCGCAGTGATGTCCTCAACCGTCTGCACATGGCCGTGCGACGTCCTCCCCTCGCGCATTCCCGCCGCGTTCAGGCGCGCCCACACGACGCTCCCGTCACCCCGCAAAAAGCGGGCTTCCGACTGGAACGGTTCCTGGCCCTGCGCCGCGGCACGCCACTCGGCAAGGACACGCTGGCGATCCTCCGGGTGAATCGCTCTGCTCCAGTTGGTGCCCAGCGCCTGTTCGAAAGTCAGCCCGGACATCTTGTGATACGCCGCATTGGTGTATACGCAATTACCCTGTGCATCGGAGACGAAGATGCCCAGCGGCGAGGCATCGCTCATCGCACGGAAGCGCGCTTCGCTGGTCCGCAGCGCGGCCTGGGCCGCCTTGCGCTCGATCGCGTAACGCAGGGCACGCGGCAACCAGTTGGCGTCGGCATGGCCTTTGGCAAGATAATCATGCGCGCCGCGCTGCACGGCCTGGCGCGCGACTTCTTCATCGCTCGCCGCACTCAGAACCAGGATCATGGCATTCGGCGCCGCCTGGGACACCAGATCGAACGCCTCGATGCCCTGGCCGTCGGGCAGGGTAAGGTCAAGCAGGATCACTTCGACCGCTTCCTTGCGCAGTCGTTGGAGCGCGTCGGAGAGTCGCGTCACCCACTCGACGCGAAACGGGCTGTCGCTCGGGCCCGCGAGCGCCTCCTGGATCAGCCTGGCTTCGGCAGCATCGTCCTCGACGAGAAGCACGGTGGTCGGAGCATCGTTCATGGCATGGACGTTCGTGGGGATACGCCTGAATCACCACCCCGTCCGCGGGGCGACGCGGAGGCATCTGCCGGAATGGTTGTTGCCCTATTTGTCGCGGCCATGGCCGTGTTTGCCGCCGGGGTGATCCTTCCGCTGGTCCCCACGTTGGTCATCCCGACGTTCGTCACGGCGTTCCTCACGGCGATCACCGTGACGCTCCTGGTAACGCGGAACGTACTCTCGCTGATACCAGTTGTCCTGCACGAAGTAGACCCGCTCACCGCAGGCGTTGTACTCGTGGCAGTGCTTCTTCCAATGCTTGGCGTGGCCCGGCGGTACGCGCAGATAGACCGGCGGGCGATCCGCCGGTACCACTTCGACCGCAATGGGCCGGCGGTAGATCACTTGCGGCTGCGGAAAGTCGCCGATGTCCAGTCGTCCGTAGAAGCCGGGTTGGCCAATGCTGACGGAAACACCGACATCGGCCGCAAGTGCCGGCGTCGTAGCGGCGACCAGTGCTGCTGTGAATAGTAAATGTCTCATGTTGGGGTTCCTGTCGTTGGTTGTCTTGGATGACGCGCGAGTGGATTGACACAAGAGAATGCGGTGCGGCGACTGCCCGAACCGACTTCATGGACGCGCCATTGGCGCGACAAGCTAATGGCATGCGCCGCCGCGATCTGTGCGGTGGCGCACAGACAACAGCATTTGCCCGCCACCGACCATTTCGGTGGCCGCCGCGGTGCCGCAATGCGTGAATCAGCGACGGCGCAGAAGCAAGCCGATGACGAGTCCGGCCACCGCCGCCCCGCCGAGGACCTTCCACGGGTTCTCCTTGACGTAGTCATCGGTGGCGCCGGCAACGGCCTTCGCTCTTTCCTTGGCCGCGGTTCGCGCATTGTCCAGCCGGGCTCTCACCTCGCCCAACTTGCCTTCGGCCTTCGTGCGCGCCGCGGCGAATCCCTCGGCAGTGGAACCGGCCATTTCCTTCAGCAGCTCGTTGGCATCGGCGACCACACCTTTGAGATCCTTCACCAGCCTTTCCTTCTTTCCTTCGGCAATTCCATGCGTTGCCGTCAATTCGGTAGTCATCATGCCTCCTGGTACAAGTGAGAATGGGGATGGCCAATCCTGGTTGGGGCTACCTCCGCATCAGGCCCATGACCAGGCTGACCAGGAAAACGATTAGAAACACGAAGAACAGAACCCTGGCGATCTCCGCGGCACCGGCGGCAATGCCGCCAAAACCAAGGACCGCCGCCGCGATCGCAATGACGAAGAAGATTGCTGCCCATCTCAACATGGTGACCTCCGTGCCCCAGACCGGGGAGAAACTGGATTGGCGAGGAACCGATCCGTGGCGTTCACCTGACGCACATATCGGCGTGATGGACGGCCGCACATTCGCGCACAGATATCCCCGTGCCTCGTATGCTGTTCCTCGCCAAACGGTCCGTCTGTGCGATAACGCACGCTTGGTGCCCCCCGGTGCCAAAGACCGCCTGAGACCGTCCGCCGCCGCGCAATGCCCGGCAAACGAGACGGATTGGAGCAATCGATCAGTGTGCGGTGACGTACAGACGGTGGCTCTCGACCGAGTAGCATCAGCCGATAATGCGCCGCGACTGCACTGGTGCCGGCGCGCCGACGCAAGCCCATTCCTGCATGAGAATTCACCAACTGTCTCCGCTCGATGCCATCGCGAGCCTGAAGAGCGATCCGGCCGGCTTGAGCGACGCCGAAGTCGAACGCCGGCTGCACGAATTCGGCCGCAACGAAATGGAGAAGGTGGCCCAGGGGCCACTGTGGCTGCGTCTCATCAAGGAATTCACAAGCTTCTTTTCGCTGATCCTTTGGCTGGCCGCGGGGCTGGCCTTCTTCGCCGACTGGAGCGAGCCCGGCCAGGACATGGCGAAAGTCGGGTTCGCCATCGTGACCGTGATCCTGGTCAGCGGGGTATTCTCGTTCTGGCAGGAGTATCGCGTCGAACAAACGCTTGCCGCGCTGCGCAAGCTGCTGCCACAACAGGCCCGGGTATTGCGCGAAGGCAAGGTCATCCGGGTCGCGGCGGCGCAATTGGTGCCGGGGGATATCGTCCACCTGGAGCAAGGCGACAACATCCCCGCTGACTGCCGGCTGATCGAGGCGTTTGGTGCACGCGTGAACAACGCGGCCATCACGGGTGAGTCGCTGCCCCAGGCGCGCGAGGCCACCGCATCGACACTGGATGATTTGATCGACAGCAAGAACGTCTTGCTCGCCGGCACCTCGATGGTGTCCGGGCAGGCCAGAGCTGCCGTCTTCGCCACCGGCATGCACACGGAATTCGGCAAGATCGCGCATCTTACCCAAACCGCTGGCGAGGAAGTCTCACCGCTGCGCAGGGAAATCGCACACCTGAGCCGCCTGACGGCAATGCTCGCCGTGCTGATCGGTCTCACATTCTTCTCGCTCGGCTGGATGATCGGCATCCCTTTCTGGAAAGCCTTCATTTTCGCGATCGGCATCATCGTCGCCATGGTGCCGGAAGGGCTGCTGCCGACACTGACCCTGGCGCTCGTGCTCGCCACCCAGCGCATGGCCAAGCGCAATGTGCTCATCCGTTACCTGCCCTCGGTGGAGACGCTTGGCTCGACGACGGTCATCTGCACCGACAAGACCGGTACGCTGACCCAGAACCGCATGTTCGTCCGGCGCCTCTATCTGGGCGAAACCTTCCATTCACCTGCGGGGATCAAAGAAACATCGGGCCTTGCAGATCTCTACCGGCCATTCTTTCTGACGGCCCGGATGTGCCATGACCTGAAGGAAACAGAGAGTCATGGACAACCAGCTTTCCTGGGCGACCCCATGGAAGTCGCATTGGTGGAAATGGCGCAGCATTTGATTTCCGACCTTCCGACCTACCCTCGCCTGGACGAGATCCCGTTCGACGCAGACCGCATGCGCCTGTCCACCCTGCACAAGGCGCCTGAAGGTCCCGTCCTTTACTGCAAGGGTGCGCCGGAGTCGGTGCTTCCGCTTTGTCTACACATCGTCGTTGACGGCGAGATTCAGCCTCTTGGCACTGAGGCCAAGGCCAGGATCGCGCAGGCGCAGGATGCGATGGCGCACCAGGGCCT
>JBGOZF010000116.1:0-11217 GCA_041480065.1 Rhodocyclaceae bacterium | reverse complement strand
TTCCCAGTCATCCTCGACGAAACGGACGTCGTTCTTCTTGAGGTCGAAGCCGAGTGCTTCGAGCGAGCCGAGGTAGAGCTCGAGGATGTTCGCCGGCGCGGGCTTCAGCACCACCTGGTACTGGTAGTAGTGCTGCATGCGGTTGGGATTCTCGCCGTAGCGGCCGTCCTTGGGCCGGCGCGAGGGCTGGACGTAGCCGGCCTTCCACGGCTCGGGGCCGAGGGCGCGCAGGAAGGTGGCCGTGTGGCTGGTGCCGGCGCCGACTTCCATGTCGTAGGGTTGCAGGAGCGCACAGCCCTGCTGGTTCCAGAATTCCTGCAAGCGCAGGATGATTTCCTGAAAACTCGGCGGAACGCCGAGTTTCAGTGCAGACTCATGCCCGCCTGCGGGCGTGAGGTCGGAACTAAAGTTGGACTGGCTGCTCATTGGCGATGCCCGCGAATTCGCAAAAGCGCGATTTTACCGGCAATTGGCCTCAAACCAGCGCCGGCCGCGACCGTCGATTCCTGATTGAAACCTCGAATTCGAGAGCCGGAGACCCCGCGGTTCTCCTCGCCGTTACCTCGTATTGGGATGTTGGCCTGAATCTCCGGAACGCGGGCCTTCCGGTTGTTCGTCCGGCTTGTGGCGGCGCTGCTCTTTCCTGGGCTCGGCGGACTCCACTCCGTGCGGCGCTTCGGTGGTGTGCGTTTCCCGCGCCGGTGCCGGCTGAACGACCTGACGCGAGACCGCAGGTGCTGCGGCAGCCGGTGCAGGCGCCTGCGGAATCGTGAAGGAACGCTGGGGCGGCGGCGCTTCCCGGCGTGTCGGCGGCGACACCTCGACGCGCGTCGATCCCTGCGCCGGACGGTCCTCGTGGCGCTCCCCTGCACGGCGTTGTTCGAAGATCCTGGGCTGCGCGTCCGGGACCGGAGCGCTGTGGATGGCAGTCTGTGGAGCCGTTTGCGGCGCGCGCGTCGGTGCCGGCACCGGCGTCGGGAATCGCGACTCGAAGTGCGATTCCCGATGCGTCTGCGGCGACGTTGTCGTGACGGCGGCAGGGCCGCCGGATGTCGAACCGCGTTGCGCAGGCACCGCCTCGCGTACCACCGGCGGTGCGGCCGTCACCGCGGCCCTTTCCCGCCGGATCGGCAGCGCGCCCTGGATCGGCGCCGGCCGGCCGTCTTCGGGGGTCGCAAAGCGGAAGTGGTGGTCCGGGTCCCGGCGCTCGTGGCCGCGACCGAAGTCTTCCTGGCGCACCGCGATTACGCCCTGCGACACCTGGCTGTTCCGATAGCTGATCGTATTGACGTTGATGGTGGCGTTATGTTGGACGACTGTGTTGTTCACGATGCGTGGACCACCCCAGCCGCCCCACGAGGGCCGGCCGCGAATGCCCTGATGCCCCCACCAGGGGACGATCGGCTCGCCCCAGCTCAGGGCCACCCAGCCGACCTGCGGGCCGCCGCCGAAACCCACGAAGGCCACCACCGCGGGCAGATACACGGGGCGAGCGACGCGCGGCCCCGGCACCCAGGCCCAGTGGCCGGAGACGAAGACCCAGCGCCCGTAATGGCTGGGCGCCCAGCCCCACGGCGCCTGGTCGACCCAGGTCCATTCGTAGACCGGATCCCAGCGCCAAGCGCCGACGCTGTAGGGCGCCCAGCCTGCCGCCACGGTCGGCATCCAGACCGTGCCGTAATCGGGCACGTCGCGCCAGGTGCCGTACTGGTCGAGGTCGGCGACGCCATAGACTTGCGGCGGCAGGTAGCGGTTTGAAATGGCCTTGTCGTAGTAGTCGGTGCGGGCATCGTTCCAGCGGTCCCAACTGTCGGGCGCGGGCGCGACAGCGACCTCGGCGGTCATTTGGCCCATGCCGCGTACGATGAGTTGCTCGCCGGCGGAGACCGTGCGGTTGTAGCCATCGCTCAGACCCAGCGTGGCACGGCCATTGCGGCGAACCACGAACCGGGTGGTGCCGTCGCGAAAATCGACCCGGTAGTAGCCGTTGCCATTGACCGAGAACGCCGCATTCGGCGTGTCGATCTCGACAAGCTGGTTTTGCGGCAGGTTGCGCAAGTCGAACGAGGCGTTGCCGGAAGCAAGGCTCACCTGCAGCAGACCGGCATCCTGGCGAACGATGTTGATCTGGGTATCGGCCATCAGGCGCAGGTAGGCCCTGGGTCCGACCTGGATCTCGACCGTGGCGCCGTCGCCTGCGTTGATCGCGTCTCCCGCCGCCAGGGCCATGTTGACCTGACCCGGCGACCAGTCCTGGTCGCCGGGTCGCCAGAAGGAGACACTCCCTTCGACGACGCTCAGCCGTGCCGGAACCGGCAGATCGCTGGCATCGTCCGGCGCCGGTTGCGCCCACGCCGACGGGATCGCCAGCGCCAGGAGCAACAGCGAAACGACATAAACCACTCTTTGGAAAATGGGATGCATCGAAGTCTCCTCCGAGTCCTTAACGATCGGCAGGAGTGTCTCGTTGACCGGCGTGCCGGCCGCGGCCAATCAGGCCGACATAACTCCACTGCGCCGTGCCCGCCACGCCGGCACGCAGGCTGCGAAGGCGAGCAGTAGCGCGAAGCGATTGCCGACTTGAGCGAAGGGCGTGCGCCCCGCGTAACCGCGCACCTCGATCGTCAGTGCCGCGACGGTGAACGGCGGCAGCACCGCGGTGACCGAACCGTCCGGCGCCACCGCCGCGGTCATGCCGGTGTTGGTGGCGCGCAGCATCGGCCGGCCGGTCTCCAGCGCGCGCATGCGGGCGATCTGCAAGTGCTGGGGCTGGGCCAGCGAGTCGCCGAACCAGGCGGTGTTGGAGAGGTTGACCAGCACCGTCGCCGCGGGCAGCCCGGCGAGAATCTCCTCGCCGAACAAGTCTTCGTAGCAGATGTTCGGCATCATCTTCTGGCCATCGATGGTGAGCGGCTTCTGGCCGGGGGCACCGCCAGTGAAATCGTCCATCGGAATGTTCACCAGCCCGAAGAACCAATCGAAGCCCGGCGGGATATATTCGCCGAAGGGCACCAGATGCACCTTCGCGTAGGCCTGAACGGCAAGTTCGGGCGTCAGGGCGACCGCGCCGTTGGTGTAGCCGCCCTCGCGGGTGCGGATCGCCGTGCCGATCAGCGCGTCACCATGCTTGGTCAGCGTTTGCAGCACTTCGCGCGGAATCTGGTCGAACAACAGCGGAATCGCCGTCTCCGGCAGCACGGTGATTTGCGCCGGATGCTCGGTGGCCAGGCGGGCATAGGTCTGCACCGACAGCGGAAGATTCTCGGGCACCCACTTGAGGCTCTGGGGAATGTTGCCCTGAAGAAGGGCGACCGTGAAAGGCGCACCCACCGGATCGGTCCAGGCGATCGTACGTAGCCCCACGCCCGCCATCAGGATGGCCACCACGACCACCACGGGACGCAGGCTGCGCCGGCCGGTCGACAGCAGCGCCGCGATCAGCGCGGCCAGGAAGCCGACGCCATAGACGCCGAAGAGCGGCGCAAAACCGGCCAGCGGACTCGGCGGCGTCTGCGAATAGCCGATGGCGAGCCAGGGAAAGCCGGTCAGCACCCAGCCACGCAGCCATTCGGCCAGCGTCCACACGGCGGCGGCAAGCAGCGCGTCACGCCAGCGCCCGCCGCAGCGCAAGCGACCGAACACGTAGCCGGCGAGCGCCGGGAACAAGGCCAGGACCGCACAGAACAGCAGTGTCGCCAGCGCAGCCAGGGGCGCCGCCATGCCGCCGACGTCGTGCAGGCTGACATAGACCCAGGACACGCCCACCAGAAAGCAGCCGAGGCCCCAGGCGAAGCCCAGCAGCGCGGCATGACGCGGCAATGGTGCCCCGCGCCAGAGCAGGAACAGCAGCCCCAGGCTGAGCATGGGCAGCGGAAAGGCTTCGAAGGGCGCAAAGCCAAGCACCGTCGCCGCACCCAGCAGCAGCGCGGCGAACGACTTGCGAATCATTCGGCGGCCTGGGCCAGGGGCAGGCTGCGTTGCTGATCGACCAGCAGCGTGTGCACCCGACGGCTGTCCGCGCGCAGCACTTGCAGGCGAAGGCCTTCGAGCACCACGACCTCGTTGCGCCGCGGCAGGCGGCCGAGATGATGGATGATCATGCCGCCCACGGTGTCGTAATCGTCGTCGGCGAAGGTGGTGCCGAAGGCGGCATTGAAGTCGACGATTTCCGTGATTGCCTTGACGCGGTAGCGGCCGGCGTTGTCGAGCACGATGTTGCCGACCGACTCGTCGAAGTCGTATTCATCCTCGATGTCGCCGACGATCTGTTCGAGCACGTCTTCGATGGTGACGAGCCCCGAAACGCCGCCGTACTCATCGACCACGATGGCCATGTGGTTGCGGCTGGCGCGAAATTCGCGCAGCAATACGTTGAGGCGCTTCGATTCGGGAATGAAGACCGCCGGCCGCAGCGTATCGCGCAAGTCGAATTCCTTGCCGGCGAAATGACGCAAGAGGTCTTTGGCCAGCAGAATGCCGACGATGTCGTCGCGATTGTCGCCGATCACCGGATAGCGGGAGTGCGTCGCCTCGACGACGTACTCGGTGATCTTGTCGAGCGATTCGTGGATGCTGATCACGTCCATCTGCGCTCGCGGCACCATGATGTCGCGCACCTGCATGTCGGACACCGACAGCGCGCCCTCGATGATCGACAGGGCATCGCTGTCGAGAAGGTTGCGTTCGAAGCAGCCGTGGAGCAACTGGCGGAGCCGTTCCCGGTCCTTGGGTTCGCGCATCAGCAGCGACGAAAGACGTTCCAGTAAAGACGGCTTGATGGCGGGATCCATGGTCAGTAGGGGTCGGGATAACCGAGCCGAGCGAGGATTTCGCGCTCTTTCGCCTCCATGCGGGCGGCATCAGCGGCACTGGTCTCGTGGTCGTAGCCCTGCAAATGCAGCATACCATGCACGATCAGATGGGCGAAATGGGCCTCGGCGCTCTTGTGCTGCGCGGCCGCTTCGTCGAGCACCACCGGCAGGCAGATCGCCAGATCGCCCATGACCGTCGGCTCGGTGGCATAGGGAAAGGAAAGCACGTTGGTCGCGTGGTCCTTGTGGCGATAGTCCCGGTTCAGGGTACGGCCCTCCTCGGCATCGACGAAACGTACGCCCACCTCGGCCGGCCGATCGCAGCTCGCGCGCAGCCAGCGGCGCACCATCGGCCGCGAGGGTAGCGCGGCATCCTTGCAGGCGTATTGCACGCTGAGCGTCAGTTCAGGCAGGCTTCGGCCCATATTTCTCGTAGGCGGCGACGATGCGCGCCACCAGTGGATGGCGCACGACATCGGTGGCATCGAAGTCGGTGAACGCCAGGCCACGCACGTCGGCGAGAATGCGGCGCGCTTCGATGAGACCCGACTTCTGGCCCTTGGCCAGGTCGATCTGCGTGACATCGCCGGTGATCACCGCCTTGGCACCGATGCCGATGCGGGTCAGGAACATCTTCATCTGTTCGGGCGTGGTGTTCTGCGCTTCGTCGAGAATGATGAAGGCGTGATTGAGGGTGCGGCCGCGCATGTAGGCGAGCGGCGCCACTTCGATGGTGCTCTTCTCGAACAGCCGCGCCACCTTGTCGAAGCCCATGAGGTCGTAGAGCGCGTCGTAGAGCGGGCGCAGGTAGGGATCGACCTTCTGGGCGAGGTCGCCGGGAAGGAAGCCCAACCGTTCGCCCGCTTCGACCGCCGGCCGCGTCAGCACGATGCGCTGGACCTGGTCGCGCTCGAAGGCATCCACCGCCGATGCCACCGCCAGATAGGTCTTGCCGGTGCCGGCCGGACCGATGGCGAAGGTGATGTCGTGTTCCTGGATCTGGCGGATGTACTTCACCTGGTTCGGCGTGCGGCCG
This sequence comes from Rhodocyclaceae bacterium, assembly GCA_041480065.1. Classification (GTDB taxonomy): domain Bacteria; phylum Pseudomonadota; class Gammaproteobacteria; order Burkholderiales; family Rhodocyclaceae; genus Fen-999. The sequence continues at coordinate 5,370 of JBGOZF010000116.1, read as the reverse complement.
TGCAGGTCGCTCTTGCGCGTCAACAGCCCGGGCGCCGGCTGCTGGGCCTGGCTGCGGTTGCGCATTTCCACCAGACCGAGCTGGATCTCGTCGATGGAAAGCGGCTGTTTGGCCACTTCGTAGAAGTGTTGCAGCGCCTGGGCCGCGAGACGCGCGTGGGCGGCATCGCCGTTGATCCGGCAATGCTCGCCGCGCCGGGCGATGGTGACATCGAAGGCGGTTTCGATCTGGCGGATGTTCTCGTCCAGCGGCCCGCAGAAATTCGCCAGCCGTTCGTTGTCGAGCGGATCGAGCGTGACGTCGAGGGGTTTCGCCTTCACCATTCTCCGGTCACCGGCTCGCCGCGCAGGCTGTGAGGCAGGGCAGCGGTAATCCTGACGTCGATGAAATGGCCGATCAGCCGTGCCGGGCCGGGGAAGTTGACCACGCGGTTGTTGTCGGTACGCCCGGAAAGCTCGGTCGCATCCTTCTTGGCATGGCCTTCGACCAGCACGCGCTGAACGCTGCCGACCATGCCGCTGGAAACGCCGAACGCCAGTTCCTCGATGCGCTTCTGCAGGCGGATCAGCCGCGCCGTCTTGACCTCGGCCAGCGTGTCGTCGGCCATGTCGACCGCCGGCGTGCCGGGTCGCGGGCTGAAGATGAACGAGAAGCTGGTGTCGAAGCCGATCTCGTCGATGAGCTTCATGGTCTTCTCGAAATCCTCTTCCGTCTCGCCCGGAAAACCGACGATGAAATCGGACGACAGCGAGATGTCCGGACGCGCGGCGCGGAGCTTCTTCACCAGCGACTTGTATTCGAGCGTGGTGTAGCCGCGCTTCATCGCCGCCAGCACGCGGTCCGAACCGGCCTGTACCGGCAAATGAAGATGCGAGACGAGCTTGGGCACGTGCTGATAGACATCGATCAGGCGCTGATTCATTTCGCGCGGATGCGAGGTGGTGTAGCGGATGCGCTCGACGCCCGGCATCTGGGCAATGGTCTCGATCAGAAAGGCCAGATCGGCAGTCTCATCGTCGGCCAGCGCGCCCCGGTAGGCATTGACGTTCTGGCCAAGCAGGGTGATTTCGCCGACGCCGCGACTCGTCAGCGCGGCCACTTCGGCCAGCACGTCGTCGACCGGGCGCGACACCTCGTCGCCGCGGGTGAAGGGAACGATGCAATAGGTGCAGAACTTCGAGCAGCCTTCCATGATCGAGACGTAGGCCGAGGCACCCTCGACCCGGCTGTCGGGCATGCGGTCGAATTTCTCGATCTCGGGAAAGGAGACGTCCACTTCGGGCCGGCCGGTCTGGCGGTGGCGGGCGATGAGTTCCGGCAGGCGGTGCAAGGTCTGCGGGCCGAAAACGATGTCGACGTGCGGCGCGCGCGCGATGATGGCTGCGCCCTCCTGGCTGGCGACACAGCCGCCGACGCCGATCACCAGATCGGGCTTGTCGCGCTTCAACTGTTTGACGCGGCCAAGTTCGTGGAAGACTTTCTCCTGCGCCTTTTCGCGCACCGAGCAGGTGTTGAACAGGATGATGTCCGCGTCTTCGGGCTTGTCGGTCTTGACGATATCGCCGGCGCCAGAGAGCACGTCGGCCATCTTGCCCGAATCGTACTCGTTCATCTGGCACCCGAAGGTGCGGATGAACAACTTCCTCAAGGCTGAGCCGCTTCCTGGCCCGAGAGTATCCAGACGCGGTTGACGAAACCGGCGACGTCCGTCTGGTAGCGGACGGGTACGGGTTGCCGGATCATGCCGGGCAGCACCATCATGTTGTAGGGATCCCGGATCTGAACGCCGGGCGACAGCGTCACGTCCTTGCCGTCGATCTGGCCGGTGGTCGGGCTCGACACCACCAGTTCACCCTTGGTCGTTTCGGCAGGCAGGATACGCGGGACGCCCACCGCCGGAACCGCCGCAGTGGAGGCCGGCGGCGGCAGCGCTGAGATCTGCTCCACCGCGCTGCTGATGATGGCGTTGATGATGGCCGTGGTGATCGGATCAAGAGGCATGACGCCATTATAGACGCCGCCGGCCGCAAGGGGTACCACCCCCCCCCGGTCTGCTAACATCGGACCATGAAACCCGCTGTTGTCCTGCTTTCCGGCGGCCTGGACTCGGCCACCGCCCTGGCCATCGCCCGTCAGGAGGGCTTTGCCGGCCACTGCCTGTCGATCGATTACGGCCAGCGCCACGCCGCCGAACTGGCCGCCGCCGCCCGCGTTGCCCAGGCCCTGGGCGCACGCGAACACCGCGTGGTGCGCATCGACATGACGCAGTTCGGCGGTTCGGCGCTCACCGACCCCGCCATCGCCGTGCCCACGGGCGGCGTGCAGCCCGGCATTCCCGTCACCTACGTGCCGGCGCGCAATACCATCATGCTTTCGCTGGCCTTGGCTTGGGCCGAGGTGCTGGGCAGCCAGGACATCTTCGTCGGCGTCAACGCGGTGGACTATTCCGGCTACCCGGACTGCCGGCCGGAGTACATCCGCGCCTTCGAGGCGATGGCCAACCTGGCGACCAAGGCGGCAGTCGAGGGGCACCGCCTCAGCCTGCACGTGCCCCTGATCGAACTCTCGAAGGCCGAGATCATCCGGCGCGGCGTCGGCCTCGGGGTCGACTACGGCTTGACGGTATCCTGCTACCAGGCCGATGCCGAAGGCTTGGCCTGCGGCGAGTGCGATTCCTGCCGGCTCCGCCGGGCGGGCTTCGAGGCCGCCGGAATCCCGGATCCCACGCGCTATCATTCACGACGGTAATTTGGCGCCAAGCAAGTTTGATCCGCTGCCGGGCGACGGCCTTTTAGAATAATCGGTTGCGCAGGGGAGCACCAGAACCCCCGGAGGAAGGAGCCAATGGAGTTCACCATTCACCAAGAAATACTGGCGGCGGTCTTCGCTATCGCCGCCGTCATGGGCGCCGTCGCCAACAAGACCAACTTCTGCACCATGGGCGCAGTCTCGGACTGGGTCAACATGGGCGACAAGGGCCGGCTGCGCGCCTGGCTGCTGGCGGTCGCGGTCGCCATGGCCGGCGTCCTGCTGCTCGAAGGCCTGGGCAAGATCAACCTCGCCGGCACCACCTTCCCGCCCTACCGCACGGCCAACTTCGCCTGGCTGCGCTACCTGCTCGGCGGCCTGATGTTCGGCATCGGCATGACGCTCGCCTCGGGTTGCGGCAACAAGACCCTGGTCCGCATCGGCGGCGGCAACCTCAAGTCGCTGGTCGTCCTGGCGATCGCCTCCGCCATGGCCTACCTGATGCTCTGGAGCGACTTCTACGGTATCGTCTTCGATAGCTGGATGGCACCCGTGACGGTCAACCTGGGAGCCGTCGGCATCAAGGCCCAGACCCTGGACGGCATCCTCGGCGGAGTCATGGGCATGGAGAACACGGCGCCGCTGCACCTGATGATCGGCGGCGGGATCGTCGCCGCCCTGCTGGTGTTCGCCTTCGTCTCGGCAGACTTCCGCGCCAACTCTGACAACGTGCTCGCCGGCGTTGTCGTCGGCCTGGCGGTGGTCGGCGGCTGGTACCTGACGGGCAGCGCGCTGGGCGCCGAATGGAAGGAGTGGGCCGAGATGGCCGACACCCCACCCTCGCGTGTCGAGGTGCAGAGCTTCACCTTCATCAGCCCGATGGGCGACACGGTGCGCTACCTGATGAACCCGGGCAATTTCTCGCTCATCAACTTCGGCATCGCGGCGCTGGCCGGCGTCATCTTCGGTTCGCTGCTCTACGCGCTGATCAGCCGCAAGTTCAGGATCGAGTGGTTCGCCAGCGCCGGCGACTTCGCCAACCACGCGCTCGGCGCGGTGTTGATGGGCGTCGGCGGCGTGCTGTCGATGGGCTGTACCGTCGGTCAGGCCATTACCGGGGTATCGACGCTTGCAGCCGGCTCCATGCTGGCCTTTGCCGCCATTGTCGCCGGCGCGGCGGGCACCATGAAGTTCCAGTATTGGCGCATGATGCAGGAAGCCTGAGCATCCACTGGTTTGACGCGGCAGGGCGCCTTCCCTATAATGCGCGCCTTCCCCGAAAGGGTGGTTAGCTCAGTTGGTAGAGCAGCTGGCTTTTAACCAGTTGGTCACAGGTTCGAATCCTGTACCACCCACCACCCGATCGGATGAATCGTGGGTCGTTAGCTCAGTTGGTAGAGCAGCGGACTCTTAATCCGTAGGTCGAGTGTTCGAGCCACTCACGACCCACCACGAATTCAAGGGCCTAGCGCAACTGCTGGGCCTTTCTTCTTGATGCCCGTAGCTAGATCGTAGCCACGAGTACGCTATCCAACCGCGAGGCCGCCACCGCCAGATGATCCGGCGCGAGATGGGCGTAACGCTCCACCATCGCCCCGGTTCGCCACCCGCCCAATCGTTGCAGCTCATGGGTAGGCGTTCCGGCCTGTCGCTGCCACGTCGCCCAGGTATGCCGCAGATCGTGCCACCGGAAATTTTCGATTCCGGCGCGTTTCAATGCGGCCCGCCAAGCCTTCGTATTGGCCTGATGGATCGGCTTGCCCCGGAAAGTGAATACCCTTTCCTCGTGCTTGCCTTCCTGTCGCTTCAAGACCGCCAGCGCGGCATCGTTCAGCGGTACGGAGATCGGGCGGCGGTTCTTGGACTGCCAGCCGTGTATCCACGCATGGCGCCGTTCAAGATTCACCTGCCCCCACTCCAACCGGAGGACGTTGCTTTGCCGCAATCCCGTTGCCAACGCGAATAGAACGACTTCGCGCTGATGTTCGGGCAACTCGGCGAGCAAGCCTTTCGCCTGCGCCACCGTGAGCGACCGTTCGCGGCTGTTCGTTTCCTTAAAGAGCTTCACCTTCGGCACCTTGTCGACCCACTCCCATTCGTCGCGTGCCCGAAGGAGAACGGCCCGAACCAGCGCCAGGTAACGGTTGACCGTCGGCTTCGAGACCTCCTTGAGCTTGGCCGCCCGAATCTGGTCAACCACGTCGAGCGTGATTTCGTCCAGGTTCCGTTCGCCGAGAAACTGATGCAGCCAAGCGAGCTTCCGCTTGTCTTCCTCGTGCGTAGCCTTCTCCGAAGTCTCTTCCAGCCAGCGGACAACCGCCTCACGCCAAGAGCGTTTCGGCTTCACGCCGAGCCGCTCTTGATCCCACAATGACGCTTTCAGTTTGTCGTGTAGTTCCTGGGCCGCTACCTTGTCGGCAGTCCCAGCGCTTTGCTGTAGGCGTCGTCCGTTGCGGGTCGTGAGTTTGATCCACCAAAATGGGGAGTCTTTGCGTTTGAAGAGTGACATGTGATGTTCCTTTCATGGTCACCCTGCAACGCCCGCGGGCGATATTGTGATCGGATATGCTCGATCAGGTCAATCTCCACGAACACCCAGCATTTACCGATCTTCGCGCCGGG
>JBGOZF010000115.1:0-11602 GCA_041480065.1 Rhodocyclaceae bacterium | reverse complement strand
CGTCCGATCTTCGTCTGCCGCAATGCCCGGGTCACTTCCAGGCCATCCATTTCCGGCATCAGCCAGTCGAGGATCATCAACTGCGGGTGTACTTCGACTGCCATCTCCAATCCCTGCTGACCGTTGGCGGCTTCGAACACCTCGTGGCCGGCCTTGGTAAGCAAGGTCCTCAGCACGGTCCGGATCGCCGGGTCGTCATCGACGACGAGAATGCGCAGCGGTTGCTCTTCCTTGTTCCCGGCCGCTCCATTCCCGCTCAGCCGCGTCGCCTGGCTCAAGTCTTCGAACGGGGGCAGAGCCTCGGTCGGCAGGTCCAGCAATCCCCCCCATTCCTGCCATTCCTGAACGACCTGATTGCACAGCGTGTTCAACTCGTCGGCCCCCAGGGAGAGCTTGCTGCCGAGAATGAACAGCCGCGGCATGATCGCCCGACGCTCGGACTCGGGGGTGAGACAGGCATCGGCGATTCCCTGGGCCAGCGACAGCGCCCACACCAGCGCATGGCGCCGGGAGCCTTCGGCGTACGGTGCCTGGTCGGGGAACTCATGATAGAGGGTCGACTCGGCAAAGACCTTGGGCAGTCCCCAGTCGAGAAGCATGGCGGTCGTCAGCTCGCTGTGGGTCATCACGAATGCACGCCGCTCCAGTTCCGACAGGCGCGTGCCGTTGCCCGACTGCAGTTGCCCAAGCAGGGCCGAGTACTGGTCGGGGAACATTGTCGCCATCGCCAGACTGCCGATCCGGGCCAGCAAGCCGACGGAAAAGGCTTCTTCGGTGGGTGCCGCACCCGTACGCACGGTAAGCGCCTGCAATGCTGCGGCGCAGACCAGGGAGTGCGACCAGAAGCGCTGATAATCGAAATTCCGGCAGCGACCGCTCCGGTAGTCGGAGATGAGCGAAAACGCGAGCGCCAACGAGCGCACCGCCGGAAAGCCCAGCAACGCCAAGGCATCCTGGATCGATACGATCGGCCGCGTGGGGCTGAAGCGCGCCGAATTGGCCGCCTTGATCAAGCGACCGACGAAGGCCGGATCCGGCTTGATTGCATGAGCCAGGTCAGCCAGCGAAACACCTTCTTTTTGGGTCAGGCGGATGATGGCCAGCGCCGATCCTTTGGGCGACGGGAGTTCGCCGGTCGTTTTCAATTGCTCGAACTTGCCAATGTCCAGGGGATCCATCGTCCATCACCTTGCCAAGCGGTTGCGTCACACGCTCTTATAACATCGAAACCACCGGAGCGCCAATGGCGGAGCCGTTATCCGGATTAGAATCATCCCTGATCCATGGACCCGATCATCAACTACTGCTCAGTTTGCGGCGCCTCGGTAAGTGTCCGTGTGCCGACCGGAGACCGCCTCCCGCGCCACGTCTGCGACGCCTGTGGCGCGATCCATTACCGCAATCCACGCCTGGTGGTAGGCGCGCTGCCGGTCTGGGAAGACGCCATCCTGCTGTGCCGGCGGGCAATCGAACCGCGCCACGGCATGTGGACGCTGCCTGCCGGATTCATGGAGAACGGAGAAACCATCGCCGAGGCCGCCTTGCGCGAAACCCAGGAGGAAGCGAATGCCAGGGTCGCACTCGGGGAGATGTATACCCTGATTTCCGTTCCGCATATCAACCAGGTGCACGTGGTGTTTCGTGCCCAATTGCTCGATCTCGACTTCTCCGCAGGCGACGAATCGCTCGAGGTCGGCTTGTTTCGCGAACACGAGATTCCCTGGGACCTGATTGCCTTTCGCACCATCGCCATCACCCTGCGCCACTACTTTGCCGACCGTCGGGCAGGTGCTTTCGAGTTCCATGTCAGCGACATTGCGGTAGCCTGAAAGGTATCCGAGGTGGACTTTGCCACTGCCGACCTATGCGACAAGCATGAAGAGGAACTGCACTCGGGGCAATTGCGGGTCATGGCGCCCATGTTGCGCAACTTCGGCGGCCGCAGGTCCTTTTGCGGACAGATCGCGACGCTCAAGTTGTTCGAAGACAACTCGTTCGTTCGAAAAGCGCTGGAACAGCCGGGACTCGGCCGGGTCCTGGTCGTCGACGGTGGCGGCTCGCTGCGTCGGGCGCTGGTCGGCGACCAGCTCGCGATGCTGGGCGCCAGGAACGCCTGGAGCGGCATCGTCGTCAACGGCTGCATCCGCGACTGCGCAGCCATTGCCACTATGGATATCGGCGTGCTCGCACTCGCGCCCCACCCACAGAAGACCGACAAGAAGAATATCGGCGAGGCGGAACTGGCGGTCACGTTCGGGGGCGTGACTTTCCATCCGGGGGAATGGCTCTACGCCGACGAGGATGGGGTTCTGGTTTCGACGACGAAAATCGACTGACCTCATAACATGTGTCTTTTATATGACCTAACCAGCACAAGGGCTATCGGACATTTCACAGTAGCAACTCTCGTTTCTTATAGCGAAATGCTGTAACTACCATATTGATAATATAGCGAATAATTAATAATGTATCTTATATAAGAGTAGTGCTGCTTTGCGGCAAATGGCCTATACTGGCGTCGTATCAAGGTTGTGTGTAGTCCCCTCCCCCAACCGCAGAACGACCCGAGAGAAAAGGAAAAGCCATGACCGACCGCAAACAAGCCGCCGCAGCCCTGGCGAGAGATTGGGCTGAGAACCCCCGCTGGAAAGGCATCAAGCGCGGATACAGCGCAGAAGACGTCGTCCGCCTGCGCGGCTCCTTCCCCATCGAGCAGACCTTGGCCCGCCGCGGTGCCGAGAAGCTTTGGCAGCTCGTCAATAACGAGCCCTACGTGAACTGCCTCGGCGCCCTCACCGGCGGCCAGGCCATGCAGCAGGTCAAGGCCGGCATCAAGGCCATCTACCTCTCGGGCTGGCAGGTCGCCGCCGACAACAATTCCTATATGGCGATGTATCCGGACCAGTCCCTGTATCCGGTGAACTCCGTTCCCAACGTGGTCGAGCGCATCAACAATTCCTTCAAACGCGCCGACGAAATCCAGTGGTCCAAGGGCGTCGGTCCCGGTGACAAGGGCTATGTCGACTACTTCGCGCCCATCGTCGCCGACGCCGAAGCCGGCTTCGGCGGCGTACTCACTGCCTACGAACTGATGAAGGCGATGATCGGTGTCGGCGCTGCCGGCGTGCATTTCGAAGACCAGTTGGCCTCGGTCAAGAAGTGCGGCCACATGGGTGGCAAGGTCCTGGTGCCGACGCAGGAAGCCGTGCAGAAGCTGATCGCTGCACGCCTGGCGGCGGACGTCATGGGCGTGCCGACCATTATCCTGGCGCGCACCGACGCCGAGGCGGCCGACCTGATCACCAGCGATGTCGACGCCAACGACAAGCCCTTCATCACCGGCGAACGCACCGCCGAAGGCTTCTACAAAACCAAGAAGGGGCTCGAACAGGCCATCTCGCGCGGCCTCGCCTACGCGCCCTATGCCGACATGGTCTGGTGCGAAACCGGCACGCCGGACCTCGACTTCGCGCGCAGGTTTGCCGAAGCCGTCCGCGCCAAGTACCCGGGCAAGCTGCTGGCCTACAACTGTTCGCCGTCGTTCAACTGGAAGAAGAACCTCGACGACGCCACCATCGCGAAATTCCAGCGCGAACTCGGCGCCATGGGCTACAAGTACCAGTTCATCACACTGGCCGGCATCCACTCGATGTGGTTCAACATGTTCGACCTCGCTCAGGATTATGCGCAGCGCGGCATGTCGGCCTACGTCGAGAAGGTGCAGGAGCCGGAGTTCGCGGCCCGCGATCGCGGCTACACCTTCGTCAGCCACCAGCAGGAAGTGGGCACCGGTTACTTCGACGACGTCAACACCGTGATCCAGGGCGGCGCGTCGAGCGTCACCGCCCTCACCGGCTCGACCGAAGAAGAGCAGTTTCACTGAGGACCCCCCCGACACTGGGGAAGTGGAGAGAAGGAACGCCGCGCCGGGCAACCGGCGCGGCCGTTCTCAGTCCAATGGCTGCAGGCCATCCCCCAAGCGAAACAGAGAAGGAATTCGCCATGAACATCGATCTCCCCTTCGGCGTGCACGTCAATGCACCCATCCATCCCCGATTCGACGAAATACTGACACCCGAGGCGTTGGCTTTCCTCGCCAAGCTCCATCGCGCCTTCGAGCCGCGCCGCCAGGAACTGCTGAGGAAGCGCATCGAGCGCCAGGCACGCATCGACGCCGGCGAGATGCCGGACTTTCTACCCTCCACCCGCCACATCCGCGAAGGCGACTGGAAGATCGCCCCGCTGCCCAAGGCCCTGGAGTGCCGCCGCGTCGAAATCACCGGTCCGGTCGAGCGCAAGATGATCATCAACGCCTTCAACTCGGGCGCCGACTCCTACATGGCCGACTTCGAGGATTCCAACAGCCCCAACTGGACCAACCAGATCCAGGGCCAGGTGAACCTCAAGGACGCCATCCGGCGCGCCATCAGCTTCGAGCAGAACGGCAAGCTCTACAAGCTCGACGACAAGATCGCGACGCTGCAAATACGTCCGCGCGGCTGGCACCTGGACGAGAAACACGTCCTGGTCGACGGCCAGCGGGTTTCCGGTGGCCTGTTCGATTTCGCGCTGGTGTTCTTCCACAACGCGAAGGAGCAGATCGCACACGGTGCCGGGCCGTTCTACTACCTGCCGAAGATGGAATCGCACCTGGAGGCACGCCTGTGGAACGACATCTTCTGCATGGCGCAGGACGACTTGGCAATCCCGCGCGGCACCATCAAGGCCACTGTGCTGATCGAGACCATCCTCGCCACTTTCGAACTTGAAGAGATTCTCTTTGAACTGCGCGAACACAGCGCCGGCCTCAATGCCGGCCGCTGGGACTACATCTTTTCGAGCATCAAGAAGTTCAAGCGCAACAAGGATTTCTGCCTGGCCAACCGCGGCGCCATCACCATGGAAGTGCCCTTCATGCGCTCTTACGCGCTGGCGTTGGTCAAGGCCTGCCACAAGCGCGACGCGCCCGCGATCGGCGGCATGAGCGCACTGATTCCGATCAAGAACGATCCGGCCGCCAACGAGAAGGCATTGGCGGGCATCCGCCACGACAAGACGCGCGATGCCAACGACGGCTTCGACGGCGGCTGGGTGGCGCACCCGGGCCTGGTCGGCATCGCCATGGAGGAATTCGTCAAGGTGTTGGGCGATCGACCCAACCAGTGGGACAAGCAGCGCACCGAAGACTTCGGCCCCAAGGACTGGCTCGACTTCCAGCCGGAGCAGCCGATCACCGAGACCGGCCTGCGCAACAACATCAACGTCGGCATCCACTACCTCGGCTCATGGCTCGGCGGCAATGGCTGCGTGCCCATCCACAACCTGATGGAAGATGCCGCGACCGCCGAGATCAGTCGCTCTCAGGTCTGGCAGTGGGTCGTGAGTCCGAAGGGCAAGCTCGACGATGGCCGCAAGGTCAGCGCCGAGATGGTCAAGACCCTGATTCCCGAGGAACTGGCGAAGGTCAAGGCAACCGTCACCGCGCAGGGCGAGAGGACTGAAGCCTACGACCGGGCGGCAAAGATCTTCGAACAGATGTCGCTCGCCGACAACTACCCGGAGTTCCTTACCCTGCCGCTCTACGAGGCGATGGAATAGATCGACGGCATAGACGACAACGGCGCCATTCGGCGCCGTTGTCGTTTTGGGGCTGGGGTGACGCTACTGGGCAGGCAGCGGTTCCGCCATCTCGTGGGTGATCAGCCACTTGCCGTCGATTCGCTGCCATTCGAGCGCCTTCAGCACCACGTCCTGATAGCTGGCAGCGCGATAGGTCTGGCGGAAGGTGGTAACCGCGTGCTGGCCATCCTTGATCGCCAGCTTGATTTCGGCAATGTCGAGCCGAATGTCGCCCGCCTTGGCGATGACCCGCTTGCGACTGCCTGCCCAGGCGGCCCGGTCGCCTCCTCCTGCCGGAGTGAAGGTCTGCGCGTAGGCATCGAGATAGCCTTGCAGATTCCGGCTTGACCAGGCGAGCACCCAGGCTTTGAGCGCCTCGGCAACCTCGCGCTCGGCGCCCGCAGCGGTCGCCGGCGGCGTCTCGGCCGGAGGCGCCGATTCCTTCATCAGTTGCACCGCGCGCGCATCCAGGGCGACCTTGTCCGCCGAATACAACACGGGCGCTTCCGGCGGGCAGTATTCGGGCTGTTCGCTGCCGGCCTGCCAGCCGGCAACGTCGGGCAGGGTCTCCTGGCTGACCCGCGACAAGCCGAGCGCACCCATGAGATTGCCGAAACCGGCCTGAGTACGCGCCTGAGCGATCACCAGGTCGTAGTCGCCATTCACGTAAGCGCGCCGGGCCTGGAAGAGTTCATTCTCGGTGTCGAGCAGGTCGAGCAGGCTGCGCTGGCCGATGTCGAACTGCTTGCGATAGGCATCGCGCGCCTTCTCGGTCGACAGTTGATGCTGGTCCAGGTAGGTCAGTTCCTCGGTCAATTTGCGCACGTCATCGTAGGCGATCGCGACCATCTGCCGCACGTCGCGGCAAGCCTTGTCGCGAAGGTCCTTGGCAACGCTCACCTGGTCGGCATACTGGCGCGAACGGGCGAGGTCGGAAAGGCCGTTGAAGAGGTTCCAGCTCAGGACGACCTCGGCCGTGCGGTTGTTGGTGCTGCCGACATAGCCGTTGAGGTCGGTGCCTCTTTCCTCGCGCAGCCTCAGATCCACGCGCGGCTGGTAGGCAGCCTTGCGAACGTCGAGCGAGGCCGCGGCGGAACGCACGTTCTCGACGGCAGCCTGTATCGCCGGATTCTTTTCCTGCGCGGCCTTGATGACGACGCCGGCGTCGCCCGGCAAACCTTTGCCCAAGGACGGCGGCTCGCTCATTTCCTTGCCCGGGACATCGCCGACCAGTCGCTGATAGCGAGCGCTGACATCATGCAGATTGGCCGTCTCGGTCAGCAGATTCGCCTGGGCCAACGCCAACCGGCCGGAGGCCTGCTCCAGGTCAACCCGGCGACCGACGCCGGCCAGAGCCTTCTTCTGGATCTGCTCGAACAACGCGCGGTGGCGAACATAGTTCTCTTCGGCGAGGCCGACGAGCTTGCGGTAGCGCAACACATCCAGATACGCCTTGGCGGCTTCCAGGGCGGCCGTTTCGGAGGCGTCGAACAGCTCGAACAAACGCACCTGCCGGGCCGAGTCCAGCCGTCTGACTTCGTTGCGCGTGGCGAAGCCGTCATATAGCATCTGGGTCAGCGTCAGGGTTGTCGAACGCGAGCTGTAGTTCGACTTGAGAAGCGGGTCGTCCCGATGCTCGCGGCCGGCGCCGGCCGCCAGATCGAGCCGTGGCAGGTAGCCACCGAAGGCGACATCCTTCTCGTTGATCGAGGCCTGATAGGCATGCCAGCGCTGCAGTACCTCGGGGTTGCTGAGAACCGCCTTCTGCGCCGCCTCCTTGAGTGTATTCTGCTGTTGGGCGGAAACCGTCGCCGAGAACAAGGCTGTCAGACCAAAAGCCAGGAGAGTACTTGCAGTTCGTCTTGATTTCATGTCATGCCCCTAGAGCCCGGATGCCGTCGCGGGTGATTATACCTTCCGGTCCCGGCGCAGCGGCCCGCCGGCGGCGGGGGCACGGAATCTCACAGTTTGCCGGCACGCTGCTTGTGGCGATCTGCCTGGGCCTGGCGCCGGCCACGGCCTTCGATCTTGACCGTCTGATGGCCAGGTTCGAGCAGCTGGGGGGCGCTACCGCCAACTTCCATGATTGGCGGCAGCTTCTCAACGACACAAAGGCAATTGCCAGACCTGCCGACAAACTGACCAGAGTCAATGAGTTCTTCAACCGGCGCATCCAGTTCGCCGATGATCTGGAGGTCTGGGGCCAAAGCGACTACTGGGCGACGCCGATGGAAACCCTGGCGAAGGGCAAGGGCGACTGCGAGGACTTCACGATCGCCAAGTACTTCACCCTGCTCAATGCCGGCATCCCCAACGAGCAACTGCGTCTGGTGTACGTCAAGGCCAGGATCGGCGGCCCGGTCAGTGCGCTGGTCCAGGCGCACATGGTCCTCGCCTACTATCCGGCGCCGGATGCCGAACCGCTGGTGCTCGACAATTTGATCACCGACATCCGGCCCGCGTCGCGACGGCCGGATCTCGCGCCTGTTTTCAGTTTCAACAGCCAAGGCATCTGGCAGGGCGCCGGAGGCAATGATCCCCAAGGCACTGGCGGCATAGGCCGCCTGTCGCGCTGGCAGGATCTGCTCCAGCGCGCGCGTCAGGAAGGCTTCGACTGATATTTCAAGAGGGACCCGACCATGTCGATGTACCGTCAACTCTGGCTCGCAATCATCACCAGCACGCTGCTGGCGCTGCTCGGCAGCCTGCTGGCCGCCACGCTGAGCGCCCGCGCCTACCTTTCCGAGCAACTCAGCATGAAAAACGCCGACAACGCGGCGGCTCTGGCCTTGTCGCTCAGCCAGAAGAACCCGGATGCCGTCGAAGTGGAACTTGCGGTCTCGGCACTCTTCGACAGCGGCCATTACGAACTGATCCGGGTCACCGATCCGTTCGGCAAGACCATGATCGAACGCCACGCCACCACCGGTGTCAACGGCGTCCCGGCCTGGTTTGCTCACGCCCTGCCCATAGTCGCGGCTCCCGGCCACGCCCAGATCAGCAGTGGCTGGAAGCAGATCGGAACCATCGAACTCGTAAGCCATAGTCGCTTCGCTTATCAGGCACTCTGGAACAGCGTGCTGGAAATGATCGGCGCACTAGCCGCCGCCGGGCTGGTCGGCGGCTATCTGGGCTCGCTGGTGCTGAGCCGTTTGCGCAAACCGCTGAAAGCGGTCATCGACCAGGCCAAGGCCATTACCGAGCGACGCTTCGTCACCATCGACGAACCCAAAGTACCGGAACTTCGTCACCTGGCGGCAGCCATGAACACAACGGTCGGCCGCCTGAAAACCATGTTCGAGGAAGAAGCGACGCGACTGGAAGCCGTCCGCCGGGAAGCCAACTGCGACCCGCTCACCGGACTTTCAAATCGCAGCAACTTCATGGCCCGGCTGCGGGAAAACCTCACCGAGGAGGACTCCCTTGGCGGCAGCGTCATCCTGATCCGCGTCACCGACCTCGCCACCACCAACCACCGGCTCGGCCGGCAAGCCACCGACGAACTGCTCAAACGAATCGGAGTTGTCGTCGGGCAAGTTGCCTCCGAGCAAGCGGAAAGTGTCGCCGCGCGCCTCAATGGCGCCGACTACGCTCTGCTGCTGCCCGGTGTCGGCGATCCGCGCCGCCTTGCCGAACCGCTGCTGGAGCGTCTTGTATCCGAGAGTGGAGCGTTCCTCGGCGACGCCACGACGGCTTGTATCGGCATTGGCCATTACCCGCGCGGTCTCGATGTCGCTACCGTGCTGGCGCAAATCGACGCCGCGCTCGCCGCTGCGGAGAACCAGGGCGGCAACGCGATCAGCGAAGCCCGCTTCGTCGCCGACGAGGAAGCGCCCAAGAGCGGCGAGGAATGGATGCGCCTGATCCGGCATGCACTGGATCACCACTGGGTCAGGCTGATTTCCTTCCCGGTCGCCGACCTTGCCGGACGCTTGCTCCATCGCGAATGCCCGCTGCGCCTGATGCTCGACGAGCACGGCGAATGGCTGCCGGCCGGACGTTTCCTGCCCATGGCGGAGCGACTGAAGCTGACACCCCTACTCGACCTGGCGGCAATCTCGCTTGGCCTCCATCAACTGGAAGCGGATGCGACGATGCCGGGCCTCGCCATCAACCTGGCCGGGAGTTCTCTACAGGATGAGGGCTTCCGCCGGCAACTGCTCGCCCGCCTGCAACAGCACCCGAAAGCGGCCGCAAAGCTGTGGCTGGAAGTTGCCGAAACCGGCGCGCTGCGCCATTTCGATGCCTTCCGCGATTTCGTCGGTGCCTTCAAGGGCACGGGCTGCCGGATCGGCATCGAGCACTTCGGCCGGCAATCGAGTCAGATCGGTCTGCTGCACGGCCTCGGCCTCGATTACCTGAAGGTGGACGCCAGCTTCATCCACAACCTGGAAAGCAACGCCGGCAATCAAGCCTTCCTCAAGGGACTTGCGAGCATCGCCCACGGCATCGACCTGATCGTTATCGCCGAAGGTGTCGTCAGCGAAGCGGAGTTGCAGGCCTTGGGGCAGGTCAGCTTCGACGGCGCCACGGGGCCGGCAGTGAAGTAGTCCCTTCCCTGAACCAACAACCCCACCTGGGCGGGCCGACATTGAGACCGGCCCCGTCCAGCGCGCCCGCACAACCAATCAGTCAGTGATCAGCTTGCCGTTGTTCAACAAGTGCTGAAGCAATGCAGCGCTCGTCGTATCTCCATAGGTCGTGAAGAGATTCACGCCCGTCAAAGTGACGTGTTGATCTTCCGCGCCCGAACTGTAGGTTCCATTGGCAAAGCCACCGGAATGGCTGATTCGAATTTCCGTGCTGGTGACGCCTCCGGAGCTCGATGTGGTTATGTTGATGTAATTCGACAGGTTTCCGATGCCGGTGCCGTGGTTCTCACCGACGAGCAGATCGCGCAGATCGAGAACGTCATTGTTGCTCGTGCTGAAATTGCTGATGGCATCGGTTGCCGGGCTGCCGGCCGTACCATGGGAATCCAGCGTCCACTTGAACACATCGGCGCCAAACGGTGCGGCTGCAACGGAATGATTGCCTGACCCGAACACGGTCTCGGTAGCCAGCGTGGACACATTTCCGGCTGCATCCGTCAAAGTCGCCGTATAGGTGGAAACGCTGTTCCCGGTCGGTACCGTTTCCGATTCGACGACCTTGCCCGCGGTAATGTCAGCCGCCGTCAACACATGGTTTACGGTTGTGGTGGACATCCCGTCGTTCGCAGTGAAGCTCAAAGTATCCCCTGCCGCAGCCCCGGGGCTGGTCAACCCTACCGTGACGGGCATAACGTCGCTGGTCAGTGCCGTAGCCGTCATGTTGTCAATCTTGAGCCCCGTCGGACCGGCTCCGGTGTTGGTCAGATCAAACGTAACGGTGTTCGTGCCGGACACGAACCAGCCACTCGCGCCGCTCAAATCCACATGTTGAACCGACCCGGCCGTCCACAACGCACTGAGACTCACCCCGGTATCGATGCCATTTACCAGAATCGTGACATTGTCATCGGCATTGATATCGAATTGAACATCCACGGATTTCAAGTCCACCGAACCGGACAACACAAATGACGTCTGATAAACAAACATGCCCGCGCTGGGATTCCCTTGTGTCGACCCGATCCACTCCGAGTGCGCGTAATCCGTCGTGCTCCAGGCCACAGAACTCGCGGAAGCCTGCGATACAGCCACTGCAGTCGAGAAAGTCGCGCCGATGGGACGGCTGATCAAGCTGTAATGGGAATCCGCGACGCCCGCGGTCACCGCGTTGCCGCTTGCGTCCACTCCGGTGTTGAACAGACCGGAGATCGCTCCTACCGTCGTGTTAGCTGCCAGACTTACTGCTCCAGGCGCCGTGGTGTCGAGCACGGCGCTGTCGCTGGCCGGAGCCGAGACGTTGCCGAGCGCATCGGTGATGGTCGCGGTCACCGTCAGGGTGGCGCCTTCGGCCGGCCTGGCGACCGTGGTGGTCCAGGCGTGGGCGGCGATGT
>JBGOZF010000114.1:0-11898 GCA_041480065.1 Rhodocyclaceae bacterium | reverse complement strand
TACCGGCTGGCCGTGGTATCGATGAAGAAGCAGTACCCGGGCCACGCCAAGCGCGTGATGTTCGGCATCTGGAGTTTCCTGCGTCAGTTCATGTACACCAAGTTCATCATCGTCACCGACGACGATGTGAACATCCGCGAGTGGAAGGAAGTTGTCTGGGCGATGACCACGCGCGTCGATGCGGCGCGCGACACCCTCATCGCCGAGAACACGCCGATCGACTACCTCGATTTTGCCTCGCCGGTGGCCGGCCTGGGCAGCAAGATGGGCATCGACGCCACCAACAAGTGGCCGGGGGAAACCAGCCGCGAATGGGGCCGGCCGATCGCCATGGACGAGGACGTCAAGCGACGCGTCGACGAGCTTTGGCAGACGCTGGGTCTTTGAGGGGAATGCCATGACCGAACCCGATACGATTCCGGCCGGCACTGATCTCGAAGGCTCGCGCGCCTGGTGCCATGTCATGTACGGCCTGCATGCGTTGTCGGCGGCGGGCGGCGTGCTCGGCGCAGCGACAATCGTGGGCGCCTTCGTGTTTGGCTGGCCGTCGATCATCGCCGTCATCATCAACTACATCAAGCGCGGCGACGTGCGCGGCACCTGGCTCGAAAGCCACTGGCGCTGGCAGTTGCGCACCTTCTGGTTCGCCGCGCTCTGGTGCCTGGTCGCTGGGCTGCTGGTGCTGACGCTGATCGGGATCCCGCTCGCCTGGCTGCTGGTGCTGGTGATCGGCCTGTGGGTGCTCTACCGCGTCATTCGCGGCTGGCTGGCGCTGGCCGACGGCAAGGCGCTGCCGCTACCGCCACAATAGTCCTACTTGAGTTCGGCGCGCAGGGCGGCGGCCAACTCATCGGCCCGCCGCTCGACTTCGGCCAACTTCTCGCCGATGCCTTCCAGCCTGCCTTCGCGCGCCTGCTTGACCAGCACCACCGTCGCATCGAAAGCGGCCTGGGCGCAGAAGGACGCCATTGAACTCTTGAGCGTGTGCGCGATTCGGAAGAGCGTGTTGGCGTCGCCGGTGGCGAGCGCCTCGTGCATGGCGTCGAGGTCTTCGCGGTAGTCGGTGACGTAGATCTCAGCGATTTCCCTGAGGAGATCTTCGCTCTCTTCCAGGTTCCTGAGTGCCTTGGCGCGGTCGTAGGGTGGCGCGGCCACTACTCTTCCTCCAACTGATCCTGGTAGCGGGCTCGGATCGCCAGCACGCCATCCATCTCGGCCAGGAAGGCATCGATGCAGTATTGCAGTCCGGGAATCGCTTCGCGAAAGTACACAGCCTCGCAACCGTCGATCTTGCGCACCAGCGCTTGCATGAGCGTGAGGTTGATTGCGGTGTCGGCGACGATGCAGGCCTTCATGCGCACTCAGAATTCCGTCAGGCACGTGATGGTCATGGTCTGGTTGTGGAGCCTGCATTCGTTGCCGGGAAAGAAGGGACTGATTTCGCCATAGGAGTAGAACCCCGTCATCGTTGCTTCGTGGCCCAGCACGTCGGCCACGGCGTTCACTTCTTCATTGACCCGGCTGCCCATCACGAGCTTGCGTCCGACGCAACTGACCAGCAGGGCCAGGCCGCCGTCGGGCGCGGCAGCAAGCGTCGCCCGGGTCGCCGCGGCCGCGGTCTCGGCGCCGCTTACCAAGGCGTCGGCGCTGGCCTGCATCAGCCGCAGGTAGCCGCGCGGGTCGATATCGCCGGCGAGAATCAGGCTGCCGGCTCGCTCGTCGATGCCGAGTATCGTCCGGATCAGCCCCATCGCCGAGTGATCGGCGCCGAGCATCTCGAAGGGGAAGAGCAGTCCGGAGGCCGGCAGGTTCCGGGCGTGGTCGCCGAGATGGCGCTTGTAGATCTCCAGTGCCGGTTCGCCATCCAGTTCGTAGAGGATGTTGCCGGATGACCGCGTCACCTTGCGCGCCGGCCCGAAAGGCTTCCAGCCGCCGAAGGAGCCATGGCCGATACGAAAGCCCGGCGGCAGGGCGAGGGCGACGACGGCGTGCGAATGGATGCCGGTATCGCTCAGCGTGAAGGTTTCGGTGAAAGTGCCGTCGTCGCCGGCGAGGCCCCCCATGATGCGGGTGCCGCCCGGCAGACCGGAAGCCAGGCCTTCGACCAGCGCACTGCCGTTGATGTTCACGCCCGGCGCGAAGACGAGCACGGCGGAAGAGGGCGGCAGTTCCCGGCCCAGGCGCATGCCCGCCCCAAGCGAATCGGCCATGGTGGCGATTTCAGCGACCGCCTGGGCCGGCGACGGGCCGGCCCAATTGACGGTGGTGACGACGCAGGTACCATTAGTGACGCCATCCTTGCTGATTTCGCCTGCCGTCGAACAGCCGCTCAGGCGCGCGTTCGGAAAGGCGTTGCGCAGGGCAGGGAAGAAGCCGGGTTGCCGGAACCACGCCGGTGCCGCGAAAACCAGAACCCACTGCGCGGCCGGGTCAGTCAGGGGCTCGAGAGCGGCCTCCATCCGCCCTGGTTCTGGCAGCATCGATTGTCGGACAAGCATGGTTCCCCCTCTGTAGTCCTGGCCCGAAAGTCTAGCAGGGGCTCATGTCTTTGCGAAGAGACCGCTCAGACCATCTTCACCACTATGTCATGGAGCGTGTTGGCGCAGTGGGCCATGCGCTCGGCGGCGTTGGTCAGGTGCCGGTAGATCTCGCGGCGCTTGAACATGTGTACGTAGTCGTCACCCTGGAACAAGGCGGCCAGCGCCCGGCGGTAGAGTTTCTCGACTTTCCGCTCCGCCTTGCGGGCGTGGTCGGCGTCTTCGGAAGCCATGGCCGGTTGCTTGGACAAGTTGCCGAAGCCGATTTCCAGGTTCTGGACGCCTTCGAGCAGCAACTTGGCCATGTCGAGGGTGAATGCATCGGGTGTCAGGCCGAGTGCATCTATTTCATTGACGGCGTCCTTGCAGTAGTTGACGATTTCATCGAGCGTCGTGATGGCGCGGTAGATGTCTTCGCGGTCCATCGGCGTCGAGAAGGCCGAGTTCAGGATATGGATGTTATGGACCTTGACCTTGTCCGCCGCGTGCTCGTCGGCCTTGATCTCGGCGCCGAATTCCGGGTCGGCGGTTTCCATGTAGCGTACCAGCAGGCCTACCGCGTGTACCACCTGATGACTCTGCTCATGCAGCAGGCCATAGAAGTCGGGCGTCTTCGGGAAGACGCGACCGAGGATTCTCGCGAATAGCGATTGTCCCTGTTCCTGAGTGTCGGTCATAAGAGTCCCCTTAGAAGGAAGTGGACGGCGATCGACACCACGGCGGCGCCCGGGATGGTGACGATCCAGGTGGTGGCGATCTCCTTCGCCTTGGCCCAGCGCACCGCATGGGGACGCTCGGATGCGCCGATGCCCATGATCGAGGTGGCGACGACATGGGTGGTCGATACCGGCGCGCCGACGGCCGAGGCGCCGAAGATCACCGCCGCCGAGGCGAGTTGCGAATCGAAGGCGTGCAGCGGACGTACCTTGTAGATCGCAAAGCCGAGCGTGCGGACGATGCGCCAGCCACCGGAAAGGATGCCCAGGGTGATGGACGAGGCGCAGGCGACCATGACCCAGAGCGGTACTTCGAACTTGTCGACAAAACCGCCCAGCAACAGCACCAGCGTCAGCACGCCCATGCTCTTCTGGGCGTCGTTGGCACCGTGCGAGAAACCGAGACCGGCGGCAGTCAGCCATTGGGCATTGCGCAGCCACTGGTTCATGGACGGCCGCGCCGAGCGCAGCAGCAGGAGCATCAGGCGATGCAGCAGGAAGCCGACCCAGAAGCCGGCCAGCGGCGAAAGCAGCAGCGCCGCCAGCACCTTGACGACGCCGGTGACGTGGCCGCTCGCCAATTCGGTGAAACCCCAGACCACGTGATCGGCGCCCACCGACACCACGACTGCGCCGGCCAGGCCGCCGACCAGCGCGTGTGATGACGACGAAGGAATGCCGCGCCACCAGGTGAACAGGTTCCAGGCGATGGCGCCGACGAGGCCGCACAGAAGGATGGTCAGCGCCGTGGCCGGGCCGATGCCGTCCAGGCTGACGAACTTGCCGATGGTGTTGGCGACGGCGGTGCAGCCCAGCAGCGGGCCGAGGAACTCGAAGAAGCTGACGACGATGACGGCCTGTACCGGCGTCATGGCGCGTGAGGCAATGACACTGGCGACGATGTTGGCGGCATCGTGAAAACCATTCGTGTAGTCGAACACCAGCACGATCGCCACCGCCGTCAGTGCCAGCCAGAAGACGGTGTCCATGGCCGTCAGCGGCCGCCTTCGTAGACCCAGGTCAGCAGCGCGTCCTGGGCCGCCTGGGCCGCCTGGGCGTTGGCGTGGTTGACCAGGAAGACGACGATCTGTTGGTGGCCGTTGCTGTCGAGCACGTAGCCGGCGATGGTCTTGACGCCTTCCAGTGTGCCGGTCTTGATATGCGCCTGACCGGCGACGCCATTGCTCTTCAAACGCTTCTTCATGGTGCCGTCTACGGCCGCCAGCGGCAGCGATGCCAGCAATTCGGGCATCACCGGGCTCTTCCAGGCGGCAGCCAGGACACGGGCGAGATTGCCGGCGGAAATGCGTTCGCGTCGCGACAGGCCGGAACCGTTGTCGAGCACGAGTTCCGGGAAACGCAGGTTGCGCGCTTCGAGCCAACTGCGCACGGCCGCGTCGGCGTCCTCCGCTTTCGCCGGACGCTTGCCGGTCTCGGCGCCGATGGTCAGGAACAGTTGCCGCGCCATGACGTTGTTGGAGTACTTGTTGATGTCGCGGACGATCTCGGCGAGGGTTGGCGACTCGATGACGGCAATCTGCCGTGCCTCAGTGGGCACGACGCCGTCGCGCACGTTGCCGCGCCAGGTGCCGCCCAGCTCGCGCCAGAGCTGCTCGAAGACGCCGCGGACGTAATCGGCGTGCGGCAGCACGCCGAGGTTCCAGTCGTGTTCGCCGCAACTCGCCGAGTAGCTGCCGGACAGCGTCAGCCGCCAGCGCTGGCCCTGCCGACCGAGATCGGCGTGCAGGTTCTCCTTCCAGTCGCCGCAGCCGTTATTGCCGAGGCGTATCCTGTTTGCGATTTCGAGGTTGGCCGGCTCGGGCTCGGCCAGCACCTGGACGCTCTTCGCCGACGCATCGGGAACCAGGGTCAGGCGTATGGCCTTGAAGTTGAGCAGCAGCGCGTCGGGGCCGACGTTGTAGGCCCGCAGCGGCTTCTCGTCGAAGGCCGACGGATCGTAATCCGCCACCGCGACCAGGCTGCGGTCGAGGACCAGGTCGCCGGCGATCTTCTGTACGCCGCGGGCGCGCAATTGGCGCAGCAGCAGCCAGAACTGCTCGAAGGTGAGCTTGGGGTCGGCGCTGCCGCGCAGGTACAGATCGCCCGCCAGCACACCGTTGTCGACCGGCGACTGGCTCCAGAAGCCGGTCTTCCAGGTGTAGGCCGGCCCCAGCAGTTCCAGCGCCGCGAACGTGGTGACGAGCTTCATCACCGAGGCGGGGTTCAAGGCCTGATCGGCGTTGATGCTGAGCTGTGGACTGGCGCTGCCGGCCTCCTGGACCACGATGCCGACCGCCGAAGTCGGGATGTGCGCGGCAGCGAGGGCCTGGCTTACCGTCGCCGGCAGGCGATCCTCCGGCTGGGCGGCGGCCGGCAGGCCGAGCAGAACGAGCGCGGACAGCAATACGAAACGCATGGCGCCAATCCTAACAGGAATGGCCTTGGCGCAGCCTCGAGCCGGTGGCCGCACGGCCGCGCCGGGTCAGCTTGCGGCGGCTACCGTCACCCGGTTGCGCCCCTGTGCCTTCGCGGCGTAGAGGGCGCCGTCGGCGCGGCCGACGAAGTCGCTCGGCGATTCACCGCCGCAATAGTGGGCGACGCCGATGGAAATGCTGATCGCATCAATAAACTCGTTGCTGCCGCCGCGCAGGATGCGGCAACCGGCGATGGTGCTGCGGATGTTCTCGGCGACAACGCGGGCGCCAGCCAACGGCGTGTCGGGCAGCAGGATCACGAATTCCTCGCCGCCATAACGGGCCGCCAAATCCTTGCCCTTGACGTTGTCCTTGAGGATCTGCGCGATTGCCCGGATCACCTTGTCGCCGAACAAATGGCCGTAGCTGTCGTTGATCTGCTTGAAGTGATCGATGTCCGCCAGCAGCAGGCTCGGTCCACTGATCTGCTTTGCCGCCTCGGCCAGACAGGTGCTCAGCGCCAGGTCGAAGCGGCGTCGGTTGGCGAGCCCGGTGAGACCGTCGGACAGCGCATCGTCGCGGGCGCGGATGACCTCTTCCTGAAGCCGCTCGATCTCGACCTGGCTCTTGTCCAGGCGGTCGTTCAACGTCGTTATCGCCGATCGCATCTGGTGGGTATCGGCAAGCATGCCCGCTGTTTCGCCGCCGAAGCCGGGTCCAGGCCGGGCGGCAAGCACTTCCGACCATTCCTCGAGGGCGTTGCCGAAGCGCGAGGCCTGGCTGCCGGCCTGGGCGGCCGACGCCGAAATCTCCGAGAGAACGCGCTGGAACCCGGCCGTCACCTGTTGTGCCGACTGCTCGTCCAGGCCGGCGATGTGCCTGCGATACAAGGCGTGGGTGGCGTCCTCGGAGAGTGCCGTCCCGGTTGCCAGCGCCCGATCCAGTTCTGCGCTCAGCGCCGCGTTCATCCCGGCAACGTGTTCGTACCACACGGAGAAACTGATCGGATGCATCGCGGCTTCCTGTCTCGCCATCAGCGGCAGGGCAAGACGGACATGTTCGGCACTGCGCTCGACACTGTCCCGGTATCTCATGGCCCCTCCTTCAGTCGTATGCCGAAAGCAATAAGTCTAGCCCATTCTGAAGACCGGGAAGACGCAATTCGACGGGTAGATCAGGCCTATCTCCGACGAAGAGCGATGCGACTCATGGCGGTGGTGCCTGCACTTTTGGCGTTCCGGCCTATTACGCCGGAGAACCCCCAATTTCTGATCGGGAATCTGAACGGAAGTGAACATTCCTCTGAGAATGACGTATTATGGAAAGATCATGAAGGCAACCGGGCGAAATCCCGTCCAGTTGCACTGGAGGACGGGTTTCAGCGCCTCGTGGAAGCCGGCGCCGGAACAGATACGATGTATGCCGTTGGTAGCAGGATGTCGGCAAGGGCGTCATCAGGACGGAAGGTGGTGTAAGTGGCCAGTGTTTCGCGCAATGTTCGCGCCGCCGGCCGCCGGGTCCTCCGGGCGGCGCTGGCGGTGTTGCCGCGGCCGATCCGCTTCGCGATCTTCCGCCATTTCGTCAATTGCGATCCGGCGCCGACACCGCGACTGATCCTCAAGATCGCGGAAACCCGCGACGAACTGGAAGCCTGTTTCCGGGTGCTTCACGATGCCTACGTTCATGAAGGGTTCATGAAGCCGGATCCGTCAGGCCTGCGCGTGACGATCTACCACGCCTTGCCGACGACGACGACGCTGCTGGCCAAGCTCGGTGACGAAGTGGTGGGAACCATCTCGCTGGTGCGCGAAAGCGCGCTCGGATTCCCGATGCAGAAGATCTTCCACTTGGGTGACATCCGTCATGCCGGCGGCAACATCGCCGAGGTGTCGTCGCTCGCCGTCGACCAACGCTACCAGAAGCAGGGCGGCATCATGCTGTTCCCGCTGATGAAGTTCATGTACGAGTATTCGACGCGCTTCTTCGATACCCGGCACCTGGTGATCGCCGTCAATCCGAACCGGATCGGGCTTTACGAGGCGATCCTGTTCTTCAAGCGGCTGAGGCAGAATCTTGTGGACCATTACGATTTCGTCAACGGCGCGCCGGCCATCGGCGCCCATCTCGACCTCAAGCTGGCGCCCGAGGTATTCCGGCGCTGCTACGACCACAAACCGGACGACCAGAACCTCTATCGCTACTTCGTGAACGTCGAACTGCCGAACATCCACTTCCCCGACAAGCGTTTCTTCACCACCAACGATCCGGTGATGACGCCCGACCTGCTCGATTACTTCTTCAATCAGCGCACCCAGGTCTTCGCACATTTGAGCGATCGCGAGAAGCGCATGCTGCACGCGATTTACGATCTGCCCGCCTACCAGGACGTGCTGCCGCCGCTGCCCGATCGCGACATGCGCCAGACCGGCAATCGCCGCAAGCACCGCCGCTTCTCGGTGAACTGCCCGGCCCAGGTGACCCTGCAGCAGAACGGCGAAGGCAGGGACTTCAACCTGAAGGTCGTCGAGTGCTCCGGCAATGCGTTTCGCGCCCGCGCCGAGGAGCCGCTGCCGGTCAACGTCTGGGGCGAAGCGCGCATCGACCTCGGCCATGCGGACCACAGCCTGATGTGGGTGCGCGTCATGCGCGAGACGAGTACCGAACGCACCTATGTCGTCGAATTCGACCAGCCCGATGCGTCGTGGCAGAAGTTCGTCAATGCGCTGCGCAAGGCCGCCACCAACACGGACCTCGGCGCGGCAACCAGCTTGATGGAATAGTTCCTGTAGGGCCTCAGTGCTGGGCGCACTGATGGATTTCGATCGTCGTGTGAACGATTTCCTCGTGTTGCGCGAGCCATTTCCTGACAGTCGTCGACGTCAGCGCCGGGTCGTGGGTGACGATGCCCAACGCGCAGGCGTATGAGCGCTTGCCGACCCGCCAGACGTGCAAGTCGGCGATATCGGTACCGCCAGGCTGCGCGTGCGCGGCCACGGCGGCGCGAATTTCCTCGACGACCGGATGGTCCATTTCGCGATCGAGCAGCACCTTGCCGGTGTCGGCGAGCAAGCCCCTGGCCCAGAGCGCCACGAGAACGGCGCCGACGATTCCCATCACCGGGTCGAGCCACGACCAGCCATATAGCCAGCCGCCGGCCAGGGCGACGATGGCGAGCACCGAGGTCAATGCATCGGCGACGACGTGGAGGTAGGCCGATCTCAGGTTGAGGTCGTGGTGGTGGTGATCGTCATGGCCATGGTCGTGACCGTGACCCGGATGGTCATGATCGTGGGCCGCACCGAGGATCAGGGCGCTGACGATGTTGACGGCCAGCCCGATGGCAGCGATGACGATGGCTTCTTCATAACGGATCGGCGACGGCGACAGCAGTCGTTCGACCGATCCCGCTACCATCAGCGCGACCACGACCAGCAGGAACACTGCGCTGGCGAAGCCGCCCAGGATCTCGATCTTCCAGGTGCCGAAGGCGAAGCGCGGGTCGCCGGCATGGCGCCGTGCCGCCGCGTAGGCGAAGGCACTGAGCCCGATGGCGACTGCGTGGGAACTCATGTGGAAGCCGTCGGCCAGCAAGGCCATCGAGTTGAACCGCCAGCCGGCGACGATTTCCACGACCATCATCGCGGCCGTGATCCACATCACTGCGCGCGTGCCGCGTTCCCCGGCCAGGTTGCCGGAGTCGTAGGTGTGCTGGTGGATCCAGGGGCCGATGTCGTGGCGGTGCATGGTTGTTCCGGTCAGAGCGCGTCGCCGATGTTGAGCAACGCCATGACGCCCAGTATGGCGAACAGGATTGCGGCGAGGGAATGGACGACCCGCATCGGCACCTTCTTCGCCACGGCATCGCCCAGGAGCACGGCGGGTACATTGGCCAGCAGCATGCCGAGCGTGGTTCCAGCGACGACCGCGACCAGGTCGGCATAGCGAGCGGCGAGCGCGACGGTCGCGAACTGCGTCTTGTCGCCCATCTCGGCGAGGAAGAAAGCGACGACGGTGGTGCCGAAGACGCCGAAACGCGCGGTCGTGGTTTCGTCGTCATCGAGCTTGTCGGGAATCAGTGTCCAGAGCGCCATGCCGAGGAAGGATAACCCGAGTACCCAGCGCATCACGTCCCGGCCGAGAACCGCAGTAATCCAGGCGCCGGCGGCGCCGGCCAGGCCATGATTGACGAGCGTGGCGACGAAGATTCCCAGGATGATGGGAAGCGGCCGACGGAATCGTGCCGCCAGAACGAGCGACAGCAGTTGTGTCTTGTCGCCCATTTCGGCAAGGGCGACGATGCCGGTCGAAACGAGAAAGGCTTCCAATGGGTCTCCAACGAGCCGATACTGATTCATTGACCGCGCTGCTGTGCCGGCTTCGGCAGATGCGCCGGCCGGCGCAATGGCGCAAGGGGTCCGCATGATGACCCAGGCGCCGTGCCGAGGCAAGCGCGGCTCGTTGCCGTGGCTTGGTGCGTTTGGCGGCGATATACTGATTGAGATCGCCATCGATTCCTTGGTCGCGCGGAATCGAGTGACGCGAGAAGTAACAAGAAGAACGATGCCGACCTTGGGAAGTGCCTCCGGAAGCTGATCCAGTGCATCTTGTAACGCGGAAGGGATTTACAAGAATGAGCGGTTGGCGGTGGTTTCGGTTGTTTGCGGCAATCGCCGCCAGCGTCTCCGGCGTGGCCGCCTGGGCAGGTCAGGCGCCCGTCCTCGACAACAACTCATGCCTGGGCTGTCACGACAGCAAGAAGCCCAAGATCGAGGTTGCCGGCAAGGCCGATGAGAAGCGGGTGCTGCCGCCGGTGGCGGTCGCCAGGTTCGACAAGAGCGTCCATGCCGGCATGCGCTGTGTCGCCTGCCACACCGAAATCGTGGACAGCCAGGCGAAGCATCGCAAGCTTGCCGGCGCCGCGAAGCCCGATTGTGCCGATTGCCACGAGAAGCTCTGGCTGAACACCACGGGCGGCGGGCGGATCGCAGGCAGCGAGAGGCTGAATGTCGTGTTCCAGAACATCGAGGCCTATCGACAGTCCTTCCACGCCCGCCCGGACAAGGATGATCCGAGTCACCCCAAGGCAGTGTGCAGCGACTGCCATCCGACGCACGAATTCAGCGTGCCGCGCCAGGGCACGCCGGAGCGCAAGACCTGGCGGCTGACCGTCCCCAACACCTGCGGCGAGAAGTGCCACGACGAGCAACTCGAAGATTACGAGGGCTCGGCCCACGGCAAGATCGTGTTGATCAAGCGCGACCCCAAGGGCCCGGTCTGCATCGACTGCCACAGCACGCACAGCATCACCAGCGCCTCGGCCGAGAGCTTCAAGCTGAAGAACGTGCTGACCTGCGGCGGTTGCCACAAGGAAGAGTTGCGCAGCTACCGCGATACCTACCACGGTCAGGTCAATCGCCTGGGTTTCACCTACACGGCCAAGTGCTTCGACTGCCACGGCAGCCATGGCATCAGGAGCCCGAAGGACAAGAAGTCGAAGGTCCATCCCGACAACAAGCTGAAGACCTGCCGGCAGTGCCACAACGACAAGAAGCCGGGCATGCACGAGGCGACGCCGGGCTTCGTCTCCTTCGGCCCGCATGCCAACGGCCACGACATCGAGAAGTATCCGCAGATGTGGATTGCCTCGAAGTTCATGATCGGCCTGCTGATCTTCGTGTTCGCCTTCTTCTGGGCGCATTCCGGGCTCTGGTACTACCGCGAGTGGAAGGACCGCAACCTTGGCAAGCCGGCCCCGCACATTGATCTTAACGGTTTGCACCTGGATGAGCGCAAGCACTTCAAGCGCTTCCCCTGGGGCTGGCGTATCGCCCACCTGGTCTTCGCCATCGTCACCATGACGCTGGTACTCACCGGCACCACGGCGCTCTACGCCGACAGTTCCTGGGCGCCAGTGGTGGCCAAGGCCCTGGGCGGACCAAGGGTGGTGGCACTCATCCACCACATCGCAGCGGCCACCTTCATCAGCATCTTCATGATCCACTTCCTCTACGTCATGCAGAAGCTGCTGCGCAGCAAGGACTTCAAGTGGTTCGGGGCCGATTCGCTGATCCCGAACTGGAAGGACTTCGCCGACTGCTGGGGCATGTTCAAGTGGTTCGTCGGCAAGGGGCCGAAGCCGCTGTTCGACCGCTGGACCTACTTCGAGAAGTTCGACTACTGGGCAGTGTTCTGGGGCGTCAATATCATCGGCTGGAGCGGCCTGATGCTGGC
>JBGOZF010000113.1:0-11923 GCA_041480065.1 Rhodocyclaceae bacterium | reverse complement strand
CACGTCCGTCGCCGGATCGCGCCCCGAAGCCAAGCTCGCCGCGCTGCTCCTGCCGGTGCCGCCGATCATCCAACCCCGGCCGTTGATGAGGAACAAGTCGGCATGGTAGATCGAGTCCGCGTGCGGGCTCGCTGCGAGGCCGTCGATGGGTCTCATGTCCGCCCGCCCGACGCAAAAGCCCGCAAAGCCCCTTGCACTGTGGATTTGTGGACAGTCGGCTGCGCCGATGCCCGCCTTTGCGCTGCGCGCAATCCTATGGACAAGTCGTGGACAACGCTGCGCGTTGCCCACGGCTTGCCCACAGGTCGGCGGCTGCCCACAAGCTCCACAGCGCTTCTTCTCATCGTTCCTAAAATCCTGGCAATTCAAAACCGCCCCATGTCAGAGGCATGATGTTCAATTGTGACACAAACGCGGCTGACGCAAAAGCATCATCCCCTGAGACTGGCGCCTATGTCTCAGGGAACTCCGGTCTCTTCACTTTCGGCGCATCAGTCGGCCCGCGCAACGCTGGCGGCGAACATCATTCGCCTGCGACGAGGAAAGGGTTGGTCGCAAGAAGCGCTCGCCTTCGAGTGCGGGCTACACAGAACGTTCGTTGCTCATGTAGAGCGCCAAGCGCGCAACGTGTCGTTGGACAACATCGAGCGCATCGCCATCGCCCTGGGTGTGACCATGGCCGAATTGGTCCGCGAACCCCCGCCGCCCGAACCCAAAGCGAAAGGCAAGTCCGCCTGAGCGGGGCCGCCGTTCCGCCGTCGCTTGCGGGTGGTTTTGCGTGACGAAAACAACGTCCACGACGCATGCCTGTGGAATTGGTGGGCAGCCGCCGACCTGTGGGCAAACGCTGCGAAACGCCGGCTGCAAGGCGTTTGGCAGGGCTTGTGCACGGGTTCTCGCAGCGCGCAAAAGCGGGCATCGGCAAGGCCGACTGTCCAGCAGGCGCTTGCATTGAGCATGCGCGCTGGTATAGTGAATCGCATGTTGAACCCGGCAGCTAGACCGGCCGCCCGAGGCGGGAAATCAAGCCCTAGAGTGATTTGAAGGAGTACGGGGCCGGAAGCTCGGCCCCGCAGGCCGAAAGGCCATGGATGTGCAGTACGACAGATTTCTTGCAGTGGCAGATGAGCGAAGTCAGCCCCTGAGACTTCGACGCCGAAAGGCTGGGGTTACCTCTATATAAAGCGCGGTCCGCCTAGTGCGGCTGCATCGTCAAGGGCGTAAGCCCTCATGTCGCCGCTCTGGTCTTGAACCGGGTGTCGACCGAGTTTCGGGCGGACGTTGTATGCCGCCCGGAGACATTGAAGATCGGGCCGCTTGGCCGTCGTGCTGGACTTGATCCGGCCCCGGCGAGCGCCCTTCCCTGAGAAACGCCGTCAGGCGTATCCACGATTGGTCGTGCCCTTTGGTGCGGCCCTTTGCACTCTCATTGCGACAGCGCGCGGGGCCATCCCGCCGCCTGCCGCAAAACCTTCCTGAGCAAACCATTGCGTTGTTGCTCGCCGCCGTCGGACCCGATCCGACCCCGGCCGGCGCATCGGCATCAGAAACGTCGCAAGACGTAACCCGGCAGGCCGCACCCGTCCCACGGGCGCGGCCTTTCTCATCGGCATCACCGCAGCGGCGGGCATTGCGTCCGCCGACTGCCGCACCTATCCCCCAGCAGCACCGCATGCGCCAGCATCGCCCGTCGGACCCGATCCGACAGCGGCCGGCGCACTGCACAGAGAAACGCCCGATATGGGCGCCACTAGCAACAGCCGGACTCACAAGGCCCGGCCTGTTGCATCGTCCTGCGGCACGCTCAAGCTGCCGCAACGCTCGCAAGAGCATAAGCATGCGCCATGCATCAGCCGGCGCTCGCACTCGATGGCCGCAAGGCTGCGCGATCACGGTCGCGCATCTCTGCGGCAGCGGTGCGGGCGAGGCGGGGTGCTGCGCCACGGCGCGTCGTCACTGGCGGCGCGCTGACAGTGACGACGCGCATAGCACGCTCGGCGCCGTCCGCAAGCCCTGTCGCAATACGGGTTTACGGCTGGCGCAAAAGAGCGGTGCGTGACCGGGCTGCATGACAGCCCTGCGTGATGCGGCCCTGAGCCGCAAATTTCGAGAGGGATCGACCCTCATTCCCTTGAGCGCAATGGCGGCTAGACCGCCCTTGCCGACTGATCCACGCACGGATCACTAAGCGCGCCTTAACGGCGCTCCTTGGACGTTGGGTTAATCGTCCTTTCGGCCAACGCGATGCCAACAGGCACCGACCGAAACGTCATAGCGCGTGCGGCGCAGACGGGCAGCAAAGCAACCGCACAAGGCGGGGGTGGTGTCCCCCGTGGCCCTTGTAGCGCTGGTTTCGCCAAGGCGACGCCAGC
Source organism: Rhodocyclaceae bacterium (assembly GCA_041480065.1). Lineage (GTDB taxonomy): Bacteria > Pseudomonadota > Gammaproteobacteria > Burkholderiales > Rhodocyclaceae > Fen-999. The sequence continues at coordinate 9,551 of JBGOZF010000113.1, read as the reverse complement.
CGGCCATTAACACTTACCGAACATTTACGACACCGACGCAGGAACAGGCAGGACCGAACGAACACCTACCGAAAGGACACGGAAATGGCAAGGGAAATGAAGGGCAACAAGCTGACGACACTGGCGGCGCTGATCGGCGCGCTGCCGGACTGCAACCCGGCGAGCGCTGCGGCAGGTGCCGCCGCCGCTGACTCAAAGGCAAACGGTACGGGAACAAGAAAGGGGCGAAAGGCTGTGCGCGATCTCAACTACCAGATGAAGGCAATCCTGCTGCGCAACCGCGACGGCAGCGAATCGACGCAGGCCAATCGCTGGCGCCTGTGCATGTCCATCGCCAACGACCTGGGCTACTTGGGTTTCAAGAATCTCGATATTCACAACCTGAAGCAGAAGCACGTCAAGGCGCTGATCGACGGCTGGCGGTCGCGCAACCTGACAGCCGGCGCTCAGAAGAACTACATGGTAGCGCTGCGCTGGATTTGCGAGAAGATCGGCAAGCCAAACCTGATCGCCCGTAGCAATGATGCGATGGGGATTCAAAAGCGCTCTCACCTGCCGACCGTTTCAAAAGGCAAGGATGTCGTACCGGACCAGTTGGCGCGCATCACCGACCCTTACATCGTGCTGTCGCTGCGGCTGCAAGCGGCCTTCGGACTGCGGCGGGAAGAGTCGATGAAGTTCACGCCGTCGTTCGCGGATCACGGCGACAAGATTGTCCTCAAGGCAAGCTGGTGCAAAGGCGGGCGTGAGCGGCCAATCCCTGTGCGCACCATCGAGCAGCGCGCGCTGCTCAACGAGGTCAAGGCGCTCGCCGGCAAGGGCAGCTTGATCCCGGCCGAGTTGCAATACAAGGACCAATTGCAGCGCTACAAGCACCAATGCCAGAAGGCCGGCATCAGCTTCGCTCACGGCCATCGCCATTGGTATGCGCAGGAACGCTACCGGGAGCTGACGGGTTGGAATTGTCCGGTGCGCGGCGGGCCGAAGTCGAACGAGTTGTCGCGCGAACAGAAGGCCATCGACCACAAAGCCCGAATGACTATCTCGGCTGAGTTGGGTCACGGCCGCGAACAAATCACGGTCAACTACCTGGGCCGCTAGGGGATACCGCAATGCGTGCGCTCATCCTCGACTATGCCGCCTGGATCGCCGAAGAAATCGGTGGCGTCGGGTACTGGCTCAAAGGGTGAGCCGCATGCGACTGTTCGACATCACCGAAGCGGCGGCCTATCTGCACATGGGCGAGCGGAAGCTGCGCGACTACATCGCGCAAGGGCTGCTGCCGGCAGCGCGTCCAGGCCGCCGCTACGTTCTTCGTGAAATTGATCTTGACGCCTTGCTCGTCCGGTTGCAGGATACGCACCGGCAGGCGTTGGCGGAAAGGAATTCCATATGCCAATCTACCAACGCGGTGCTACGTGGTACATCGACGTTACTACGTCCAGCGGAGCGCGAATTAGACGCTCTGCTGGCACGAGCGACAAAGAGGCCGCGCAGCAACTCCACGACAAGCTGAAGCATGATTCTTGGCGGACGGAGCGGTTGGGTGAAAAGCCCAGCAAGACGTGGGACGAGGCGGCGCTACGCTGGTGCCAGGAAATGAGCCACAAACGCTCTTTCGTGAATGATGCTCAACACATCAGGTTCTTCACGGGGCATTTCCGGGGCCGGCTACTTGCCACCTTGACCCGCGATGCAATTCACGGTGTTGTGAATGCGAAGTTAGGCCATCTCAAGCCTGCGTCGATCAACCGCTACACGGCGACGATGCGCGCCATCTTGCGGAAGGCGGAACGGGAGTGGGATTGGCTGGAACATGCACCCGCACTGCGAATGCGACGGGAGCCGAAACGGCGCATCCGGTGGCTAACGCCCGAGGAAGCCCAGCGGTTGCTGTCAGAGTTGCCGGAGCATCAACGCGAACCCGTAACATTCGCACTGGCAACCGGACTGCGGCAATCGAATGTGGTGAAGTTGGAATGGTCGCAGGTGGACATGCAACGAAAGGTGGCGTGGATACATGCGGATCAGGCCAAGGCGGGCAATGCCATTGGTGTGCCCCTGAATGAGTCTGCCGTGGGCGTATTGCGGCGGCAGATCGGTAAGCACCCCACGAGGGTATTTACCTGCAAGGGGCGGCCGTTGAAGTCGGTCAACGAGACATCCTGGGCGTCGGCGCTCAAGCGGGCCGGCATCAAGGATTTCCGGTGGCACGACTTGCGGCACACTTGGGCAAGCTGGATGGTACAAGCCGGCGTGCCCTTGAGTGCGGTTCAGGAATTGGGCGCTTGGGAAACGGCCTCGATGGTTCGGCGCTATGCGCACTTGGCACCGGAGCATCTGGCCCCTCACGCCGCCGCGATTGACGACAGGCTGAATGTCACATCTACGGCACAGTTGCGGCTGGTCAGCAGCGGCCTGTGATCGGACACAGGCCGTAAGTCGTTGATCTGGCGGAGAGGCAGGGATTCGAACCCTGGTGCCCCCTTTCGGGAACCATCCGATTTCGAGTCGGCGCCGTTATGACCGCTTCGGTACCTCTCCGGGATTGCGAATTTTAGCATCCTGCGGGTACCTGAACCAAGCCGTGGCACAATGGCGGCCGATTCCCTGACGAGCAGGAACCGACTTTGCGCCCTTCCTTGCGGCTAATTCCGCTGCTCTTCGGTGCGGCGTTGCTCGCCTCCGGCTGTAGCCGCATCCAGCCCTGGCAAGAAACCGACGAGTTGGTGGTCGCCATTCTCGACGATCCGGTCTTCTATCAATCCGGGCCCGCAGGCGGAGAAGCCAGCGGCTTCGACTACGACCTGATCCGCGCTTTCGCAGACGAAATGAAGTTGAAGGTTCGGTTCATCCCGGCACAAAGCCCGGCCCAGTTGCGCGAATTGATGGCTGAAGGCATCGTCCGCTTCGCTGCCGGCGCGCCGATCCAGCCGTCGCCCGACTATCGCTACACGCAGCCGCTGCGGGAGGCACGGCTGCTGATCGTTCAGCATGCCGACGAGATTCCGCTCGATGAGCCGGCTGACCTGGCCGGTCACACCATCGAAGTGAGTGCCGACGGAGCGGCCGAGCATGTTCTCAGGAAGCTGCCGATCGCCGGTTCGCTGACCATCAAGGCGGACGAGAATGTCAATGACCTCGACCTGGTCGCCCGCATTCAGGAACGCCGCTCGGAGCTGGCAGCCACTGACTCCGCCCACCTCGATATCGCCAACAATTACTACCCCGACTTGTCGGTCGCTCAGGAGCTCCCCGGCACAGTGGCGTATGGCTGGGCATTCCGCGCGGCGGATGAGGCTCTGCGCGCGCAGGCCGACTCCTTCATGGCCCGATTCAAGCAGGATGGCCGGCTGGTGCGACTTGAAGACCGCTATTTCGGTCATGTCAGTCGCATCAACCCCATCGGCACGGCGCAATTCATCGACGACATGCGCAACCGGTTGCCTCATTTCCGCAGCACTTTCCAGAAGGCGCAGGCGATCACTGGAATCGACTGGCGCCTGCTGGCGGCGCTCGCCTACCAGGAATCGAAATGGGATCCGATGGCCACGTCCTACACCGGCGTGCGCGGGTTGATGATGCTGACCGAGGAAACCGCCGACCGCATGCATGTCAGCAACCGCCTGGACCCGCAGGAGAGCATCCTCGCCGGGGCCAGATACCTGGCCGACCTGATGGACGAATTGCCCGACGAGATCAAGGATCCCGACCGTCAGTGGCTGGGCCTGGCGGCCTACAACCTCGGCATGGGTCACCTGAATGGCGCGCGCCAGTTCGCCGTCGGCCTGAAGCGCGATCCGACTTCCTGGTACGACATGAAGAAGGTGCTGCCGCTGATGGCGCGGCCCGAGTACTACGTGCGGCTGAAATCAGGCCGCGCGCGCGGCGGCGAAGCCGTGATCCTGGTCGAGAACGTGCGCACCTATTACGACATCCTCGCCCGCTTCGAACCGGCGGCACACTCGCCGCTGCAAACCGGCCTGGCTATGCAGTGAGCTTGTCGGCGCCGCCCATGTAGGGGCGCAGTACGGCGGGAATGCCGACGCTGCCATCCGCGCGCTGATTGTTTTCCAGGATCGCCACCAGAGTGCGGCCGACTGCGAGGCCGGAACCGTTGAGCGTGTGCATGAGTTCCGGTTTGTTCTTCTCGTTGCGGAAGCGCGCCTGCATCCGCCGCGCCTGGAAGGACTCGAAGTTGGAGCAGGAGGAAATCTCGCGGTAGGTGTCCTGAGCCGGCAGCCAGACTTCGAGGTCGTAGGTCTTGGCGGCTGAGAAGCCCATGTCGCCGGTGCATAGTGCCACCTTGCGGTAGGGCAGTTCGAGCTTGCGCAGGATCGTCTCGGCGTGACCCGTCAGCTCTTCCAGCGCCTGCCACGAGCTTTCCGGCCGAACGATCTGCACCAGTTCCACCTTGTCGAACTGGTGCTGGCGGATCATGCCGCGCGTATCGCGACCGGCGCTGCCCGCTTCGGAGCGGAAGCACGGCGTATGGCAAACGAACTTGAGCGGCAGCGACTCGGCAGCCACGATCTCGTCGCGGACCATGTTGGTCACGGGCACTTCAGCGGTCGGGATCAGATACAGCCGGCTGCCGTCGGAGCGCGGTACGCGGAACAAGTCTTCCTCGAACTTGGGCAACTGACCGGTGCCGAACATGCTGTCGGGATTCACGAGGTAAGGCACATAGACCTCAGTGTAGCCGTGCTCGCCGGTATGGGTGTCGAGCATGAATTGCGCGAGCGCCCGGTGCAGCCGCGCCACGCCGCCTTTCATGAGCGAGAAGCGCGAACCCGAAATCTTCACCGCCGTCTCGAAATCGAGACCCCCGAGTTTCTCCCCGATCTCGACGTGATCCTTGACGGGGAAATCGAATGTCCTCGGCGTGCCCCAACGCAACACTTCAGCGTTGCACGTCTCGTCCGAACCGACGGGTACGCTCTCGTGCGGCAGATTCGGAATCACGGCAACGAAGGCGTTGTAGCGCTCCTGGAGCGCCGCCAGGGCGTTCTCATTGCGCTTCAATTCGTCGCCGATGCCCGCGACTTCGGCCATCACCGCCGACGCATCTTCGCCCTTGCCGCGGAGCTGTCCGATCTGCTTCGACAGGCTGTTGCGTTTCGCTTGCAAGTCCTGGGTGCGCGTCTGCAAACCCTTGCGCTCGCCCTCCAGCGCCTCGAAGGCAGCGGTATCGAATGTCACGCCGCGCGTGGCGAGACGTTCGGCGACGAAGGCGAGGTTGGTACGCAGCAGTTGAATATCGAGCATGAAAAGCTTCCTTGAAATACGGGGGCGGCGAATCAGAAATGGAATTAAGGATGCGCGCGAAGGCTGTGATTTCTCGTCGGGCAGCAGTTCATAACCATTCACGCCGCGCAGATTTTATACTGAAATATCAACAAGTTGTTAATGCAATTACCACAAGACCGAGTAGTATTGTCGTGACACCCGGCGCTGGTCTGACAATTCAGTCGAAGGAGGAGCCGTCGACATGATTTCCATTCGGGACTGCATCGACTACAGCGACCTCACGGACGATGAAATTGAGGTGGTCGCCGAGCACGAACACCTGCCCTTCGGCAGTGCCGCACAGTTGGCCTGCTGCCTCGCGCAGACCAAGGAAGGGGAGCAGGTGCTGCGTTGCCTGCTGAAGGATGCCGTGTGCGATGCCAAAACCTGCGGCAGGAAAGGAACTTTGCAGCTTGCACGCCGAGCGTTGCGCCAGTTCTGCTTGCATCATCCCGGTTAGCGGTCAGGGTTTCCTGCCCTTGGCGCGCACATCGAGTTCCCGCAGATGTGCGAGCTTCTCGGCGATCTTCTGTTCCAGGCCTCTCGGGGTCGGCTTGTACCACTCGACCCGCGGCATGCCGTCGGGAAAGTAGTTCTCGCCGGCGGCGTAGGCCTCGGGCTCGTCGTGGGCGTAGCGATACTCGGCGCCGAAGCCCATTTCCTGCATCAGCTTGGTCGGCGCATTGCGCAGGTGCTCGGGCACAGGACGCGACTTGTCCTGGTTGACGAAACGGCGCGCCGAATTGTAGGCGACGTAAGTCGCGTTCGATTTCGGCGCCACGGCCATGTAGACCACGGCCTCGGCCAATGCCAGTTCGCCTTCGGGGGTGCCCAGACGCTCGTAGGTCTCAACCGCGTCGAGCGCCAGGCGCAGTGCGCGCGGATCGGCCAGGCCGATGTCTTCCGTGGCCATGCGAATGACGCGGCGGCCCAGATAGCGCGGATCGGCGCCGCCGTCGAGCATGCGCACGAACCAGTAGAGCGAGGCATCCGGGTTGGAGCCGCGCACCGACTTGTGCAGGGCCGAGATCTGGTCGTAGAAGGCGTCGCCACCCTTGTCGAAGCGACGCAGGTCGCTGGCCATGGTGGATTCGAGAAACGCCGTGTCGACCTTGCTCACCCCGGCCGCGGAGGCGGCAGTCTTCAGCGTTTCCAGCACGTTGAGCAAGCGGCGGGCATCGCCGTCGGCGTGGCCGGTGAGGCGCTGCCGGGCCTCGTCATCGAACTCGAGATCCGGAAACGCCTTCACCCTCGCCCGCTCGAAAAGCACGGCCAATTCCTCTTCGGATAAGCTCTTCAGCACATACACCGACGCCCGCGAGAGCAAGGCCGAATTCACTTCGAAGGAAGGATTCTCGGTCGTGGCACCGATGAAGGTCAGCGTGCCGCGCTCGACATAGGGCAGGAAGGCATCCTGCTGCGCCTTGTTGAAGCGATGCACTTCATCGACGAACAACAGCGTGCGCCGGCCCGACTGCGCCAGCGTCAGTTCGGCCTGCTCGACGGCGGCGCGGATATCCTTGACGCCCGAGAACACCGCCGAGAGGGCAATGAATTCGGCATCGAAGCTGTCGGCCATCAGGCGCGCCAGCGTGGTCTTGCCCACACCCGGCGGTCCCCAGAGGATCATCGAATGCGGCGTCTTCGACTCGAAGGCCAGGCGCAGAGGCTTGCCCGGCCCGAGCAGATGCGCCTGGCCGATGACTTCATCGAGAGTCTTCGGCCGCAGCAGTTCGGCCAGCGGCGCATGCGCCGGCGGGCCGCCAAAGAGGTCAACGGCGGCCATTACTGCCCGACGATGTCGGCGCCCTTGGGCGGCGTGAAGACGAAGACATCGGGCGGCAGCGGCGCGTTGACCTCGAACTGGTTGAGGTAGAGCGTGGTCGTCTGGCCAAAGTTGTCGCGCACTTCGAGTATCAGCGGCAGCCCTTTTCTGAAGCCGATGCGCACGCGCTCGAATGTGCTTTCCTTGGCCTTCGGCACGGCCTCGACGAAGTCGTAACCCTCGACCGAGCCGGCATCGGTCAGCACAAAGTTCTTGTCGAGCGAATCGCCGGCCAGCAGCGCGGCCGGGCTGGAGCCGATCGCCTGTCCGATCTTGCCGACCGTCACCTGCTTGAGATCGGGATCGTAGGTCCAGAACTTCTCGCCGTCGCTGACCAGGAGCTGTTTGTAGGGCTTCTCGTAGCTCCAGCGGAACTTGCCGGGCCGTGAGAAGGCGAAGAAGCCGGTCGATTCCTGCGGCTTGCGCCCGGCCTTGCCGGCAACCGATTGCACGAAGCTGCCGCGCGCGTATTTGGTCGTGCCGAGGAAGGACTTGAGTTGGTCGAGGCCGGAAGCAAACGCCAGCGCCGGCAGCAGGCCGAAAAGGAGTACGGAGAGTAGTCGCATGGGGAGATTATCCCCGACTTGCCGGCTATCTGGCCATTTCGCTTTCGCAATCAACTGGGCGAAGCAACCGGAACTGCCACCTCCGAGCATCAGCCGCACCCGGAGGAGAAACGACTGCACATGCCCATTGCATTCCAATATTGGTGACCCTATCATGAACCGGCCTGCCGTTCTGTCACACGGGCTGCCGCGCGTACTTCCGCAGTCGCGACCGATTCCATGATTTCCATCTTCGAGGAGGAGCATCGTATGCGCACCATCGCAAGCTTGCTGTTCGTCTTGTTGGGCCTTGTCATTACTTCCAATAGCGCGATAGCCGATGCCGACCCCGGAAGACGAAGTTGCGACGGTGACACGCGGCCGCAAGTCACGTTCGTCGAGATGCAGTCCTTCGACTTGATGAGGCGGACGCAGCTCACATTGAAGGGCAAGCTTAGCGTGCCGCAAGGACACGGATGCGGCCGCGCCTCGCCGTCACAGAACGACCTGCCGGCGGTCGTAATCCTTCACGGCTCCTCCGGCGTCGACTTCCGGGGCAACTTCTACTCGGAGTCGCTTACTCGGGTCGGAATCGCGACGCTCGAGATCGACATGTGGGAGGCGCGCGGGGTGACCGGCGTCGCCGATCGTCCGCCACTTCCGATGTCTACCTATCCTGACGCCTTCGCCGCGCTCGCGTTCCTTTCGGCCTATTCTGGCATCGATCCGCAGCGAATCGGCGTCCTCGGCTTTTCCTGGGGCGGAGTAATGAGCATGGCGACTGCTACCGAAGGCGTCGTCGCGCAGTTCGGCGGCGGACAGCTTCGCTTCAAAGCGCACGTCGCCCACTACCCGATCTGCTACGCGTACAACAACCCCTACATTCCCAATTCGCAGTTCGGCAGCCACGCCGGAAACCCGCTCACCGGCGCGCCCATCCTGGTACAGATCGGGACGAACGACGACTACGACATGGGCACTGGACCATGCATCGCCCTGAGAGCCGGTTTGGCTGAGGCCGAGCAGGCTCTAATGCATGTGATCACCTACGATGGCGCCTACCACGACTGGGATCGACTCCTGGTACCCACGACCGGCCAGGACCCGTTCTCCCATCGCGGCGAAGGCGGTCTGATCCGACTGGTGCCAAACGTCGACGACGCCTACCACGCCCGCGAACGCGTGGTCAGATTCTTCCAGCACAATCTATGAACCGGAACCAAAGAAGGTAGGGCAACGGGAGATCATGTCGCGGCCGTGGCCGAGATCCCGCGGCCACGGCACATCCACTCAAGGTTATTCGCTGGTCGCCGGCACCAGCACTTCGCGGTTGCCGGCGCCATTCATCGCCGACACTAATCCCGCCCGCTCCATGGCCTCGATCAGCCTTGCTGCCCGGTTGTAGCCGATGCGCAGGTGGCGCTGCACCAGCGATATCGACGGGCGGCGCGTCTTCATCACCACTTCGACCGCCTGGTCGTACATGGGGTCGGCCTCGGCATCGCCGCCAGGATCGCTGCCGCCAGCTTCGGCGCCTTCCCCTGCCGGCGCCGCCAACAAGTCTTCGATGTATTCCGGTTTGCCGACCTTGCGCAGATGATCGACGACCCGATGCACTTCATCGTCGGCGACGAAGGCGCCGTGCACCCGCACCGGCAGGCCGGTACCGGGGGCCAAGTAGAGCATGTCGCCCTGCCCCAGCAGCGCTTCCGCGCCCATCTGGTCGAGGATGGTGCGCGAGTCGATCTTGCTCGATACCTGGAAGGCGATGCGCGTCGGGATGTTGGCCTTGATGAGGCCGGTGATGACGTCGACGCTCGGCCGCTGCGTCGCCAGGATCAGGTGGATGCCGGCAGCGCGCGCCTTCTGCGCCAGTCGCGCGATCAGTTCCT
>JBGOZF010000112.1:0-12040 GCA_041480065.1 Rhodocyclaceae bacterium | reverse complement strand
GGCAGGCGGGGGATGGGGGCGGCGCTCTTTCTGCTGGTGGTCTTCTTGCGCACGACCTGCCGCCGCAGCATCAGCGTGCTTTCGGCTTTCAGTATCGGGCGGGCAGCATCCGTGAGTTTGAGGGCGCCGTAGTGATGGGCGTCGGCGTAGAGCAGGCCGCCGGCGAGCAGTTGCCGCGCGACGCCGCGCCAGGTGGCTTCGTCGAGGTCGTTGCCGACGCCGAAGGTGGGCAGGCGGTCATGGCCGAACTGGGCGACCTTGTCGGTCGGCTTGCCGCGCAGGATGTCGATCAGGTGCGCGGCGCCGAAGCGCTGGCCGGTGCGCAGCGCCGCCGACATGAATTTCTGCGCTGCGACGGTGCCGTCCCAGAGTTCGGGCGGCGTGAGGCAGGTGTCGCAATTGCCGCAGGCCGGGTGTTCCTCGCCGAAGTAGTTGAGCAATACCGTGCGCCGGCAGCCGGCGGCTTCGCAGTAGGCGAGCATGGCATCGAGCTTCTGGCGCTCGATGCGCTTCTGCTCGTCGGGCGCCGCCGATTCGTCGATGCGTTGGTGGTGGATGACGACGTCGTTGAGGCCGTAGGTCATCCAGGCCTCGGCGGGCTCATTGTCGCGGCCGGCGCGGCCCGTCTCCTGGTAGTAGGCTTCCAGGCTCTTGGGCAGGTCGAGGTGCGCCACGTAGCGCACGTCGGGCTTGTCGATGCCCATACCGAAGGCGATGGTGGCGACAATGACGATTCCGTCTTCGCGCACGAAGCGCTGCTGGTTCTCGCGGCGCGTGTCGCTATCGAGGCCGGCGTGGTAGGGCAGGGCAGGGATGCCCTGGGTTTGCAGCCAGGCGGCGGTTTCCTCGACCTTCTTGCGCGAAAGGCAGTAAACGATGCCGGCATCAAAGCGGTGGTCGGCCAGGAAGGCGAGCAGTTGTTTTCTCGGGTTGTCGCGTTCGACGATCGTGTAGCGGATGTTCGGCCGGTCGAAGCTGGCGACGAAAATGCGCGCGGCGCCGAGGCCGAGGCGCAGCACGATCTCCTGGCGCGTCAGCGCATCGGCCGTGGCGGTGAGCGCGATGCGCGGTATGGCCGGGTAGCGTTCGTGCAACATCGACAACTGGATGTATTCCGGCCGGAAGTCGTGGCCCCACTGCGAAACGCAGTGGGCTTCGTCGATGGCGAACAGGGCGAGACGCTGGTCTCGGTCCAGGCGTTCCAACAGGGCGAGGAATCGGTCGGTGAGCAGACGTTCCGGTGCGACGTAGAGCAGGTCGAGTTCGCCGCGCAGCAGACGTTGCTCGGTCTGCGCGGCGGTGGCGTAGTCCTGTGAGGAATTGAGGAAGGCGGCGCGCACGCCGGCTTGCAGCAGGGCGTCGACCTGGTCCTGCATGAGCGCGATCAGGGGCGAGACGACGATGCCGCAACCGGGACGCAGGAGGGCCGGCAACTGGTAGCACAGCGACTTGCCGCCGCCCGTGGGCATCAGCACGAGCGCGTCGCCGCCGCCAGCGACATGATCGACGATCTCGGCCTGGGCGCCCCGGAAACTGTCGAAACCGAAAACCGAGCGCAGCAGCTGGATTGGGCGGCTCACCGGGGGAAATGCAGCCAGCGGCAGCCGCCGGCATCGCAGGCCAGCGCGTTGCCGGTCGTGCCCCACTCGCCGAGTACCCAGCGCTGGCAAGCGCGGCCATCGACCGTGAGTTCGTGGCAGGCCTGGCGGTGCGTGTGGCCGTGGATCATGCGCGTGACGCCATGGCGCCTAAAGGCCTCGGCGACGGCCTCGACGTTGGTGTCCATCAGGCTGTAGGGCTTGGTCTGCTTCTCGGACTCGCTGCGCGCGCGCAGGGCTTCGACGTATTCCTTGCGCTCGGCCAAGGGCTGCGCGAGAAATTCCTGGCGCCATGCCGGCGAACGCACGGTGGCGCGAAAGGTCTGGTAGTCGGTGTCATCGGTGCACAGCGTGTCGCCGTGAAGCGCCAGCGTCGGTTGTCCGGCGATATCGCACACCGTGGGTTCGATGAGGAAACGCATTCCCGTGGCGGCGGCGAAGTCCGGCCCGGCGAGAAAGTCGCGGTTACCGGGCAGGAAGTAGGTCGAGGTGCCCGCGGCGGCCAGGCTGGCGAGGGCGTCGCAGATGCGCTTGCTGAAGGGATCATCCAGCGCATCATCGCCGAGCCAGTAGTCGAACAGGTCACCCAGGATGTACAGGGCGCCGGCTGCGCGGGCAGGGCCGGCGAGAAAGTCGATGAAGAGGCCGGTTGTTTCCGGCCGGCGCGCGGTGAGGTGCAGGTCGGAAACGAAGAGACTCGTCACGCCCCCGACTCGCCTCAGACGACTTCGGCGCGCTCGATCACCACGTCTTCGACGGGCACGTCCTGGTGGAAGCCGGAGCGGCCGGTCTTGACGCTCCTGATCTTGTCCACCACGTCCATGCCTTCGACGACGCGGCCGAAGACGCAATAGCCCCAGCCGTCCTGGCCCGGGTGGTCGAGGAAGGCGTTGTCGGCAAGGTTGATGAAGAACTGGGCGGTGGCCGAATGCGGCGCCGAGGTGCGCGCCATGGCGACCGTGCCGCGCTCGTTCTTGAGGCCATTGCCTGCCTCGTTCTGGACCCCTTCGCCTGTCGGCTTCTGCTTCATACCCGGTTCGAAGCCGCCGCCCTGGATCATGAAGCCGTCGATCACGCGATGGAAGATGGTGTTGTCGTAGTGGCCGGCCTTGGCATAGGTGATGAAGTTCTCGACCGTCTTGGGGGCCTTGTCGGCGTCGAGTTCGAGGGTGATGACGCCGTGGCTGGTGTGGAGCTTGATCATGCTGGGGTTCCTATTTCTTGTCGGAGGAAATGAGTTTGACGGATTCGATGAGGACGGGTGAGGCCGGCACGTTCTCGTGTATGCCGACGCTGCCGGTGCGCACCTTGGAGATCTTGTTCACGACGTCCATGCCCTGGGTGACCTTGCCGAATACGGCGTAACCCCAGCCGTCGAAGGACGGGAAGTCGAGGTTGTCGTTGTTGACCAGGTTGATGAAGAACTGCGCAGTCGCCGAGTTGGGATCGGGCTTGCGGGCCATGGCCAGGGTGCCGATCTGGTTCTTGAGGCCGTTCTTTGCCTCGTTCTCGATTGGTGCGCGCGTGGCCTTTTCCTTCAGGCCGAGGTCGAAGCCGCCGCCCTGGATCATGAAACCGTCGATGACGCGGTGGAAGATGGTGCCGTTGTAGAAACCGTCCTTCGTGTAACGCAGGAAGTTGTCGACGGTCTTCGGCGCCTTGTCCGCATAGAGTTCGATCTGGATGGTGCCGAAGTTGGTCTTCATTTCGACCATCGGGTTGGCAGCCCAGGCGGGAAGTGTTGCGAACAACGTGGCCAGCGCGGCCAGCGCGGCGAATAGCTTCTTCATCGGTGAATCTCCTGCGAGAGGGGAGGGTTACGAAGGCAAGTGCCGGTCAGCCGGCACCCTCGTGGATGATCTTCCAGCGACCGTCCTCCTTGATCCAGTACTGTTCCTTCTTCATGACGTTGGACAGGTTGCTGCTCTTGTAATTCTGCTCGAAGGTGACGACGACGTAGTCTTCGCGGCCGGGATTGCGGAACATGCTGATGTTGTCGGTGCTGACCTTGATCCAGGTCTTGCCGGCGTTGACCGTGCGTTTGTGTTCGACCCAGCCTTTGAAATCGAGGCGGTCGGACTCGAACTTGCGCGAGTAGTGGCGGGCGTAGCGGTCGGTGTCGAGGCTCTCCCAGTCGTGCCGCCATTCGTCGATTACAGATAGCAGGGCCTTGCGCTCCGTCTGCCAGTCGTCGAGCGAAAGCCATTCGATGTTGTTGCTGATGATGACCGGTGTCAGGCCGACTTGCAGGTTCTCGGCGATCGCGTTCAAGTCCTGGTTGGCGAGCACGACGCAGCCGTCCGACGCCTTGGGCGGACGTGAGAAGGTGTCCGACGGTGTGCCGTGAAGCCAGATGCCGTGGCCGTTGCGCCCCATGCGGCGGTCCCACTGGTTCGGGTAGCTGATCGGGAAGGCGCCGGCGCCGTAGAAATCGGTGAGCTTCTGGCGCGGCAGACTGGCGGTGACGTGATAGACGCCGACGGGGGTTTTCTGGTCGCCCTCGCGGGTCTTGTCGGCGCCCAGCTTGCCCTGGGTGATGTAGTAGTCGGCGACGAAGCGCGGCGTGCCCTTGTCGTTCTGGTACAGGTAAAGCCGCGACTTCTGGGTGTCGACGACGATGGCGTACTTCTGGTTTGCCTGCATCTGCATCAGGTAGCGCGGCACGAAGTCAGTCGGTGGTTTGCTTCGATAGGCGCGCAGCCGTGCGATCGCCTCGTCGCGCAGATCGGCCACCTTGGCGCCGGCGGTCTGGACGCCGCCTTCGCCAAAAGCCGTCAGCGGCTTGGTACGCGCCAGCAGCAGGTCGCCCCTGATCAGATGGGCCAGGCGGAAGTTCGGGTAGGCCTTGATCATGGCCTCGGTCTGCTGGAGCGCCGGTTCCCAGCGGTTCTGCTCGATCTGGTCGAAGACGCGGGCGAGCAGCGGCTCGGGGCCGGAATCGGAATAGCGCGGCTGCGCCACCGCACTCACCGCGAAGGCAATGGCGACAGTTGCTGCCAGAAGCCGTCGGTAGTGGCGTCGCATCATCGTCGTGGGCAACTCAGTTGCCGATTCTCTCCTGCTGGATCAGCCATTTCCCGTCCTGGCGAACGAGTACAAGAGCCTTGCTGGTCGAGGTCTTGAGTGACGCCGACTTGTAGTGCTGCCGGAAATGGACGGTGGCCTTGTCGGCGCCGTCCATCGTCACCTTGACATTATCGACGCCGACACTGATTGCGCCGGGTTTGCCGATGCGCGCGGTCCGCTCGGACTCCCATTTCGTACGGGCCTCGCCGTTGGGTGTCTTGAAGTCCTTGGCATAGCCGGCCAGGTAGGCTTTGACGTCCTTCCGGGACCACGCCGCGGCCCAGGCCTCGACCGCCTTGGTGACTTCGGCGGATGCGTTGGCGGCCGGCTTGGCTGGCGTCTTTGCCGGCTCGACGGCCGGCGTCGGCTTGGCTTCAACAGGCTTGGCGGGCTCGATCGGCTTGGTCTCCGCGGCCTTCGGCGTTGACGCGGGCGTCGCGGTCGGCGTCGGCGCCGGCTTTACCTCGGCCGTCGCCACCGCGACCGGCTTGACCACGGCCACGGTGGTACCCGGGCGCACAGTGTTGCCGATCAGGTTGCGGATCATCGACAGCTTGGTCTGCGCGCTGGTGTTCGACGAATCCAGTTGCAGTGCCTTGTCGTAGGCTTGGCTGGCCATGCGCGAGTAGATGTCGCCGAGGTTCTCGTGGGCGGTGGCATAGGAGGGATGCGTGCGGATGGCCATCTCCAGTGCCTGCTTCGCCTTCTCGTACTGCTTCTGCTGGGCGTAGATGACCGCGAGGTTGTTGTAAGGCTCCGGCAACTCCGGATAGTCCTCGGTCAGCTTCTGGAACACGACGATGGCCTCGTTGGGCTTGTTCATCTCGGTGAGGATGAGGCCCTTGAGGAAGCGCCCTTGCGCCTCCTTGGGCTTGTCGGCGAGATACTTGTCGACCTGTTCCAGCGCCTGAGCCTGCTGACCTTGCTTCAGCAGCTTGTTGATATCCTGCAACGCGTCGGCGTGAGCGGCCGGTGCCACGGTGGCTAAGCATACTGCGAGCCCGAGAGTGAGCGAGCAGGCAGAAAGGATGCGGGATAACCTCATGTTATACTTGACCAGACGTGTTGAATTCGACCGCCAATTCTAACAAGAAGCCGAAGGCCGCGACAATAATGGCCAATTGATGCGAAGAGCGGATCACCGTCGCAATTCGCCCCCAATCCTCAGCCTCCGATGCTCAAGCTCCACAACTCCCTGGCCCGCGAACTACAGGACTTCGTGCCTATCGAGCCGGGGCAAGTCCGCATGTATGTTTGCGGCATGACTGTATACGATTACTGTCACCTTGGCCATGCGCGCGTGATGGTGGTGTTCGACATGGTCGCGCGCTGGCTGCGCGCCACCGGCTACCGGGTCACCTATGTCCGCAATATCACGGACATCGACGACAAGATCATCAAGCGGGCCGCCGAGAACGGCGAGTCGATCCGCAGCCTGACCGACCGTTTCATCGGCTACATGAACGAGGATGCCGGCGCGCTGGGGGTGCTGAAGCCCGATTTCGAGCCGCGCGCCACCGAGTACGTGCCGCAGATGCTGACCCTGATCGGCGACCTCGAGAAGAACGGTTACGCTTATGTGGCGGCCAACCGCGATGTCTGCTACTCGGTGCGCAAGTTTGCCGGCTACGGCAGGCTGTCGGGCAAGTCGATCGAGGACTTGCGCGCCGGCGAGCGCGTCGATGTCCAGGAAGGCAAGCAGGACCCGCTCGATTTCGTGCTCTGGAAGCACGCCAAGGAAGGCGAGCCCGACGAGGCGAAGTGGGACTCGGCCTGGGGCTCGGGCCGGCCGGGCTGGCATATCGAGTGCTCGGCGATGAGTTCGCAGTTGCTGGGGCCGCATTTCGACATCCACGGCGGCGGCCAGGATCTTCAGTTCCCGCATCACGAGAACGAAATTGCCCAGAGCGAGGGCGCCCACGGAACAACGTTCGTCAATTACTGGCTGCACAACGGTTTCGTGCGCGTCGACGACGAGAAGATGTCGAAGTCGCTCGGCAACTTCTTCACCATTCGCGAGGTGCTGAAGCAGTACGACCCCGAAGTCGTGCGCTTCTTCATCCTGCGCGCGCACTACCGCAGCCCGCTCAACTACTCCGACGCCCACCTCGACGATGCCCGCCAGGCATTGACGCGGCTCTACACGGCACTCAAGGGTTTCGATGGCGATGCGGTCGTCGACTGGGACGAGGCCCACGCCCAGCGTTTCCGCGCGGCCATGGACAATGACTTCGGGACGCCGGAGGCGATGGCGGTGCTGTTCGATCTTGCCGGCGAGGTCAACAGGACGGGCGACCGCCGCGCCGCCGCACAGTTGAAGGCCTTGGGCGGCGTGCTCGGCCTGCTGGAACGGCCGGCCGAGGAGTATCTCCAGGGCCGCCGCGCAGTAATCAATGCTGAAGTCGGTGGCTTTGAATGGGCTGGCACCACCGCCCAGGTGTTGTCAGGGCCTAGCGAAGAAACCATTCAGGGACTCATTCACGCTCGTGCGGCCGCGAAGAAGGCTAAGAACTTCGCCGAAGCCGACCGCATCCGCGAAGAGTTGAAGACGGCTGGTATCGTATTGGAGGATTCGCCGCAGGGCACGACCTGGCGGCGCGCTTAGTGGGGGTAGGCGATGGAGAAGATGCGGACGTGCACCGCCTGGCGGGGCATGGGAGACTGCCTGGCCTGTGACGGCCGGGAGAACGCCTTCTTTGCCGGGCTGTCGCCCGATGCCATCGGCCGCCTGCATGTCGACGTGAACAACACGGCCATTCCCTCTGGTGAAGTTCTTTATCGTCCGGGCGACAAGGCCGAGACCATGTGGGTGTTGCGCACCGGAGCGGTGAAGTTGCTGGCGTCTTCGTGGGATGGCACCGAGCGCATCGTCCGGGTTCTCAAGGCGGGCGACGTTGCCGGCATCGAGGCCCTGTTGGCCGGCAGTTTTGCCCACACGGCAGTGACGGTCGGCAATGTTCACGCCTGCCGGATTCCGCTGCACGCCGTCGAGGAAATCTGCCTGGAACACCCGGCGTTCCAGTGGAACCTGATGAAGACGCTGCAGTCGGCTCTGCGGGAGACGGAGCAGTGGCTGGTGGACCTGGCCAGCACGGGCGTCAGCGCGCGCGTGCGCATGGCGCGGCTGCTGTTGCGGCTGCGCGACGGGGAGAGCAACCGCATCTACAACTTCACGCGCGAGGAATTGGGGCTGATGCTGGGCATCGCGCTGGAGACGGCCAGTCGGATCATCGCCGCTTTCATGCGCGAACGCCTGCTGGTCCGGCGGGAGCCCGGCAGCCGCTTCTACGGCGGCGACATCGTTGGCCTGGAGCGGGTCGCTCAGGGCAAGTGAGCGCAGGCCGGCGCGCTATTCGCAAAGACCGAGCACGCGTTCCTGTTGAGAACAGGTGATGGCCGGCAAGGGCGTCGCACTGCCGCTGCAGCGGGCCGTTTCCTGAACCGCCGTTCTGGCGTAGTGCCATTCCGGCTTGAGTTCCGCCGGCGCCAGTTCGACTTCGCGCCACAGCGGGTGGCCCTCGGCCTGCATGCGCGGCAGTTGCTTGCACCAGGCCCTGGCAAAACGTGCAAGCCGGGCATCGTCCTCGTCCCGGCGCGGCCCGTACGTAACCAGGTAGATCGTCGCCGCGAGGGCCGGCATGTCCTCGCCCAGCAGGTTCGGATAGCTGGCGGCACGCACGGCCGCCGCGTCATACAGCCGCAGCGCCGACGCAGCGGTCGAGTGCGCCGCGTCGAACTTCAGGAGCTTGATGAAACGGCGCGCCTCGGGCTTCATGTTGGCGAGCAGCCTGGCCGGCTGTTCCGCGACCATCACCACGACATCGACGGTGCGATCGCCGATCAACTGTGCCAGGGCATCCTCGTGATCGAGGAATGTCACCCGCTCGTCCGGGATCGGCGCGTCGAACAGCAGCCGGTAGAGGGTGGTGGCCGTCAAGGCGGTGCCGCTCCTGAGCGGACCGACATTGATGCGCGCGTCCCGAATGTCATGCACCGAATTGAGCGGCGAATCGCTGCGGACGATGAAGTAGATCAGTTCGCGGTACAGGGGCGCGATCACCCGTATCGGCGCCAGCAATCTGGCGGCATCGGCATTGCCGCGTCTGGTGGCATCGGCATAGGCGAAGGCGGTATCCGATTGCAGCAATGCCAGCTTTACGCCGGGAACATCGAGCAGGCGTTGCATGCTTTCTGCCGGTCCGACGGAGGCAAGCACCTCGAGGTCGATGCCCGCGGCCGGGGCGACGAAGCGGGCGATGTCACGGGCGATTTGGGGTTGTATGCCCTGCTCGGGGCCCGTCGATATCTTGATCCTGTCGGCAGGAAAGGCGGCCGACGCGTGCAGGATCAGCAGCGCCGCCATCAGCAGGCGACCGATGCCGGCCCGGAAGCTCACTTCTGGTCCGCTTTGGGATCGCACAGGTTGAGGGCGGCCAGCGCTTCGGTGCACGGCCGGGTGGGCGCGGTCTTGGCGGCCGAGGCCACCGGTAGGCCGGCTGGCGGATGGGCTGCCGGCGGGGAACGGTGTTTTGGCGACTCCTTGCGAGCGGGCTGGGCCGCACCGGATTTCGCATGCGAGACATCCTGTGCCGGTACTTCCGAGCCGCCGCTCTTGGCCGGCTGCTCTGTGCTTGCCGCGTCTGGTGCGAGTACAGGTGCCGCGGGCGGTACGGTCGGTTGTGGTGCCGGCGCGGGGACGGACAAGGGTGCCGCCGCGCTGCCGGCAGCGTTCGGCCCCTGGACCTGCCAGGCCTTGGGCAGCGGCATGTAGGCGCGATTCATCCACAGCAAGGGGATTCCGCCGGCGGCGATGGCGACCAGGATCAGCGGCCAGGCGCGGTTGCCGGGGGGCGCCGGCTGGGGCTGCGCGCTCTCCTGAACCGGCGGCCTCTGGCCTTCTTCCGCGCGCGCGACCGGTGGCGCCGCCTGGGAAGCGCTGTCATCGAGATGGGCAAGCACGATGGGCGGGAAAGCCGCGCCGCAGCCCGAGCAGACCTTGGCGGTGAGCTGATCCACCTTGCCGCATTGGGGGCAGGGCTTCAGGTCAAGCGGCACCCCGCAGACGGCGCAGAAGCGCTCGCCGGGCGTGTTGTCATGCTCGCAGTTGGGGCAATGGATCAGGAGCATCGGGTGCCGACCGCTGCCGGCTCTATGACCTTAGATATACATATGATATCAGGATTTCGGCGATCTAGCCACCGAAGAAGTCCTTCACGCGATCCATCCAACTCTGGGCCTTGGGGTTGTGGCGCGCGGAGTTGCTGCGGCTGATTTCATCGAACTCCCTCAGCAATTCCTTTTGCCGGTCGGTCAGCGCCACCGGTGTCTCGACGACCACATGGCAGAGCAGGTCGCCGTAGCCGATCGATCGTACGCCTTTTATGCCCTTGCCGCGCAGCCGGAACACCTTGCCGCTTTGGGTTTCGGCGGGAACCCGGAGCTTGGCGACGCCTTCCAGCGTCGGAATTTCGATCTCGCCACCGAGCGCGGCGGTGGTGAAGCTCACCGGCATTTCGCAGTGCAGGTCGTCGTGATCGCGCTGGAAAACGCCGTGGGCCTTGATGTGGATCTGCACGTAGAGGTCGCCCGGCGGGCCGCCATTGACGCCCGGTTCGCCTTCGCCGGAAAGGCGGATGCGATCGCCTTCGTCGATGCCGGCCGGGATCTTGACCGACAGCGTCTTGTGCTGCTTGACGCGGCCGGCGCCATGGCACGAGGTGCAGGGATCGGCGATGTAGCGGCCCGTGCCGTGGCACTTCGGGCAGGTCTGCTGGATGGAGAAGAAGCCCTGCTGCATGCGTACCTGGCCATGGCCGCCGCAGGTCGGGCAGATCTTGGGTTCGGAGCCTTTCTTGGCGCCGCTGCCGTGGCAGGTCTCGCATTCGGCCATGGTCGGGATGCGGATGCGCGTCTCGGTGCCGCGCGCCGCCTCCTCCAGCGAGACTTCGAGGTTGTAGCGCAGGTCGGCCCCACGATAGACATTCGAGCGGCCGCCGCGACCGCCGCCGCCGAAGATGTCGCCGAAGATGTCGGAGAAGGCGTCGGCGAAGCCACCCATGCCGGCACCGCCGAAGCCGGGTCCGCCCGCCGACGGGTCGACGCCGGCATGACCGAACTGGTCGTAGGCGCCGCGCTTCTGTTGGTCCGAGAGGATCTCGTAGGCTTCCTTGGCCTCCTTGAACTGCTCCTCGGACTTGGGGTTGTCCGGATTCCGGTCCGGGTGGAACTTCATGGCCAGCTTGCGGTAGGCCTTCTTGATCTCGTCTTCGGATGCGTCGCGGTTGACGCCGAGCACTTCGTAGTAGTCGCGTTTAGCCATCACTCATTTACCGCAAAGGACGCAAAGGACGCAAAGGAAGCGAAAGAAATCATCTTTGCGTCCTTTGCGTCCTTCGCGGTGAAAGATCTTTACTTCTTGTCTTTGACTTCCGTGAATTCTGCATCCACCACGTCGCTGTCATCCTTCTTGGCTTCGCCGCCGCCGTGTGCCGGCTCGCCACCGGCTTGGCCGCCGGCGGCCTGCTGCTGGGCGTAGATCTTCTCGCCCAGCTTCTGCGAGGCCAGCGCCAAGGCCTGGGTCTTCGCTTCCATCGCCGCCTTGTCGCTGCCCTTGATGGCCTCCTCGGCCTCCTTGATCGCGGCTTCGATCTTGGCCTTCTCGTCGGCCTCCATCTTGTCGCCGTATTCGGTCATTGCCTTCTTCACCGAATGGATCATGGCGTCGCACTGGTTGCGGGCATCGACAAGTTCGTGGGCCTTCTTGTCCTCTTCGGCGTGAGCCTCGGCATCGCGCACCATCGCCTGGATCTCGCCTTCGGACAGCCCGGAGTTGGCCTTGATGGTGATCTTGTTTTCCTTGCCCGTGCCCTTGTCCCGCGCCGACACATGCAGAATGCCGTTGGCATCGATGTCGAAAGTGACCTCGATCTGCGGCATGCCGCGCGGCGCCGGCGGAATGTCGGTGAGGTTGAACTGGCCGAGGCTCTTGTTGCCGGCGGACATTTCGCGCTCGCCTTGCAGCACGTGGATGGTCACGGCCGACTGGCTGTCGTCGGCGGTGGAGAACACCTGGCCCTGCTTGGTCGGGATGGTGGTGTTCTTGTGGATCAGCTTGGTCATCACCCCGCCCAGGGTCTCGATGCCGAGCGAAAGCGGCGTCACGTCGAGCAGCAGCACGTCCTTGACCTCGCCTTTGAGCACGCCGCCCTGGATTGCGGCGCCAACGGCCACGGCCTCGGACAATCAGCCGGGGGTGGAAATTCATGTGTTGCAGGGCGAGCGGCAATTTGCTCGCGACAACAAAACCATCGGCAAATTCCAACTGGCGGAGATTCCGCCGGCTCCGCGCGGCGTGCCGCAGATTGAAGTGACTTTCG
>JBGOZF010000111.1:0-12048 GCA_041480065.1 Rhodocyclaceae bacterium | reverse complement strand
GGTCGCCGGCGCCAGGGCCGATCCGTTCAGGCGGCCGATGCGGATGCTGCCGCCGTCGAGCAGTTCGCCCTGGGTGAGGCCCTTGCTGTTTGTCCACAAGCGGGCCGCCGAGCCGCTGACGTCGACGACCGCGGTCGAGCCCAGCCAGATGCTGCGTTCGGCGCGATAGACCTGCGTCGGGTCGGTCGGATCGACCGTAAGCAGCAGGTTGACCGTGCCGCCGTGATCGGTGATGCGGCCATCGGCGGTCAACTGGCGTCCCGCCGCCAGCGTTACCGTGGCGCCCGGATCGGTCTCGATGACGGATCCCGCTTGCAGCCACAGACGGCCCGCGGTGTCCGTCAGCTTGGCGGCCGCCGTCAGGCTCAGACTGGTGGCGCCGCGCGAGCCCTGGGGACCGCCGAGCGGCAGGGTGCCGACGGTAAATGCATCTGCCATGCGACCGCCGGCCGCCGTCCAGGTGTTGCCGTTGGCGATCCAATTGTCCATGCGCGGCGCGATGGTGGCTCCCGCTGCCACGATCAGGTTGCCTGCCGCAGAAATGTCGTATTTCGAGAAGCCGCCCCGGGTGAAGAAGGAGGATCCGAAAGCCAGGTCGAGCGGATCGTCGCTCGTATCGGGGCCGAGCACCACGTTGCGCCCGCTCAGCTTCAGGCTGCCGCCCTTGGCGAGGCCGTAGGAACGGAAGTCGACGTTCTTGCCGAGCACGAGGCCGGCGGAGGACGGCAGGGTGGGGTCGGCCGCGCCGGCGACGAGCGAGATCGCTCCGCCGCTGCCGCTGACGGTCTTGCCGGCGGAGTTCTGCCAGGCGCCGCCGGAAGCGTCGAACTGCGCGCCGTCGCCGACCGCAAGGCCGATGGCGTTCGTCAGCGTGCCCTTGCCGCTCAGCGCAATGCTGCCGCCCTGAGTGACTATCGCGGTCGTAGGATTCCCCAGCGCGTCGCGCGCCGGTGCCGGCGTGCTGCGATCGTTGGTCCACAAGCCGGCGACATTGATAGACACGTTGGCACCGACGGCGAGTTGGGAAGTCGCTGCCACCGCTTCGACGGTACCGCCGGGAATGCCGATATCGCGGTTGAGCGCAACGGCTTCCTCGGCCGCAACGCGAAACTCGCCGCCCGGTTTGATAGTGACACTGGTGTTCACAGCGACCGATC
This sequence comes from Rhodocyclaceae bacterium, assembly GCA_041480065.1. Lineage (GTDB taxonomy): Bacteria > Pseudomonadota > Gammaproteobacteria > Burkholderiales > Rhodocyclaceae > Fen-999. The sequence goes on along the minus strand of JBGOZF010000111.1, from coordinate 10,891 downwards.
CCGACATGCTGCCCCAGGCGTCGCCGTCGGGACGGGTGTCGCTGCGCGTGTAGGCATTGATGCGTGTGAATCCATGCGCGGCAAGTTGCGCCGGGTCGACATCGACGGTCGAGCGCAAGGTCTGCATCGCGGGATCGGTGGCAGCCCAGGCCGAGCCGAACAGCGGCGTGGCGATACTCGCCGTGGATGTGCCACCGAAATCGATCTTGCCCAGGTAGCCGAAAGCCGGGTAGTTGGTGAGAGAGCTGCTGTCGATGCGGCTGCTGCCGCCGATGACCAACTCGCCGCCCTTCGGGTAGTTGCTGGCCGTGATGTCGCGCTGACGCGCGCCCGGTGTCGTCGTGCCGACAAGGTTGCCGCGCAGGACAAGGGCGGCGGCATTGAAGCGCACCGAACCCGCGCTGTATCCCTCGCTGTAGCCGGCCTCGAAGTTGCGCGGTCCGGCTGCCGTATCGTAGAAGCCGGTGTAGATGCGGTCCGGCGTCGCACTGCCGATGTCTACGCTGTAATTGCCGGATTGAAGCTGGGTGGTGACGATGTGTCCGGACCGGTAGCTGACCTTGCCGCCGGAGACATTGACGTTCGATCCTCCGGCCATGACGACGTCCTGGTCGGCATTGAAGGTCACGGTACCGCCGGCGGCGGTAAGCTCGCCGACGCTGTATTCGATCAGGTCGAGCCAGCCTTGCACGTTGGCCAGCGGGGTTCCCTTGCGGCGATCGATGTTCACCGTCTTGCCGCGCAATACCGAACTGCGTTGCAAGGGCACATCGGCCAGCTCGGTGCCGCGCAGGTCGACCGGAATCACGTTGCTTTCCATGGCCAATTCGGTGTTCGTGGTGCCGGAGACATCGATGGTGGCCCCGGCTTCCATGTACACGCCGCTGCCGCCGACGGTGCCGCCGCGGATGCCATCCGTCGATCGTGTCTTCGGGTCGACCTGGGCGGTGACCGTCACGACGCCGCCCGGCGCCGTCACTTTCGCGTTGGCTTCGAGATGAACCGATTGCCCGGCGAGATCGATCTTCGACGGGTTGTAGGAAGACTTGGCCGCCTTGATCTGCTTGCCTTCAGCGTCCTTGTCTTGAAGGTCCGGCAGTATCTCGGTGACGCTGTCGGCGCCAAGCGTGAGCTTGCCGCCGCGGGTCGTGTACACGTCCAGGACGGCGTTGTCCTTTTGCGCGCCGTCGCGTGCGCGCAGGTAGATCGAGCCGTTCGCCTGCACCGAAGTGGTCGCCGATATGCGGCCGTCCTGGTTGACGGCGAAGCCGACCATGGAGGCGTTGCCGCGCTCCACCAGTATCTGGCCCAGCCTCTCGTTTCTGACCGTGCCGCCGGTGCCGACTTCGACCAGCAGGCCGCGCATGGTCACGTCGCTAGGGGCGGACAGGTACACCTTGTCGGAGGCCGCTGCAAGAAGCACTTGGCCGTCGGGCGCATAGAGCCTGCCGCTATTGCTGACCGAGGAACCGATCAGCAGGATCTTGCCGCCGCGCCCGGCAGTGATCTGCGCCTGCGATGCGGCGTCGCCCTCTACCGTGACGGCGCCCGGGGTGAAACCGCTTTCCTTCGCGAATATCGGCGCCGCATTGGGCGCGGTGAGGCCGGCGAGAAAACGGTTGTCGTCGATCTTGAGCGTCGTCGCCACCAGCGAGTTGACGTTCACCGTCGAGTTCTTGCCGAAGATGATGCCGCTGGGGTTGTAGATGTAGACCTGGCCGTTGCCCTTGAGCATGCCCTCGATCACGGTCTTGCTATGGCCGCTGTCCACCTTGTTCAGCAGCACGGCGGTGGCGCTCGGCTGGTTGACGATCACCTGGGCGGCGGAGCCGATGTCGAAGCCGGCCCAGCGCAGAATGCCGGCGGCATCGTTCTGGGTGATCGTCGCCGTATTGCCGCTGACCGCATATGGATTGAAGCTGCCGGAAATTATCTGCGGCTGGCGCAGCGTGGCGCTGCCGTTCGCCAGCGCCTGACCGGCAGGGCCGGTCGGCAACGCGTTGGCCGGTATGCGTGCGCTCTGCGCCAGTGCCGCGCTGCAAACCAGCACGCCGGCGGCGGCGAGCACGGCGCAACTGGCGGCGCTGGGCGGCAGGGCGCGCGCATGGGGCGAGAAGCGGCGGCTGGAGCGGGTTGCTTTCTTTCGCGCAGTCATGTCAGAAGCTCCACAGCAGGCGGGCATGGATACGGGTATCGCCGGCGCGGGTGATGTCCGCATCGTCGAGCGCGCGTGCCCAGTCGAGATCGAGGCTCAGGCCGGCATTGGCGGCCAGGCGCAGGCCGATGCCGGTGCCGCGCAACAGGAAGTGATCCGGTTGCGGCGCCACCGGCTGCAGGGTGCGCAGGCGGGCACCCTCGTAGAAGGCGATGCCGTTCAGCCGCAGGGGCGAGGCTTCGCCTACGGTCATTGCCGGCGTGCGCAGCTCGAAGGTCCAGCGCAGGGCCGCGTCGCCCACGCGTTCGCCTTCGAGATAGCCGCGCACGCTTTCGGCGCCGCCGGCGGAGAACTGCTCGTTGCTGACCAGCGGCCCGGAAGCGATCTGCGTCTCCAGCTTGCCCGATAGCGTCCAGCGCTCGATGATCTCGGTGTGTTGCAGACCGGTGCGCAGAGCGAAGAAATCCGCGCTGGCGCCAGAGCGCTTGGCCTCGAACTCGGCGTCGCGGTTGCCGAACAGGCCGCGCATGCCATGGGTGGCCGTCGCCTCCAGCGTCGTGGTGCGGCCGCTGCCGAGCCAACTGGCGTTGTAGGCCAGCACCAGCGGCGCGTAAGTGATCGGCGTCGGCAGCTCGGCGGAGCCGGCCACCACCACCGACTGCTTCACGTCCTTGTAGTCGAGGCCGAAGCTCGTCGAGTGCGAGAAGTTCTCGAAGCCGGGCAGCGGCATCGCGTAGCGGATGCCGTAGATGTTGCTGTCGCCGAGCAGGCCCAGGCCCGGCGAACCCGCTATGGTGGCGAACTTGCTGCGCGAAATCACGGCATAGCCCACCACGGCATTTCCGCGCTCGCCGCTCGGCAGCACGTAGGTGGCGGCGGCGGTGCGCACCTCGTCGGTATTCTGCGGCGAAGTTTGCAGGGTCAGGCTGGCGCTGTGGCCGAGCTGCCAGAGGTTGTCGTAGCGCACGGTGCCCGAGAGCCGTTGCGGGGTGGTGTTGGCGCTCTGGCGGTTGCTGTATTCGAGGCTGCCGTGCAGCGGCAGTTGGTCTTCGACTTCCATCTGCACTTCGACGGTGCCCGGGCTGCGGCCGGCCTTGAGCACCGGCGCCGCCTTGAGGTCGGCGTTGCGGTTCAATGCGTCGAGTTCGCGCTGCACCTTGGGAAAATAGGGCACGTTGCCCTCGGCCAGTTCCGGCAGCTTCTGCCTGATGCCGCTGGACAAGTGGTAGCCCGCACCCTTGACGCGCAGGCGATCGACCTGGCCTTCGAGCACACTCAGGGTCACAACGCCGCTGCCGACATCCTGCTCGGGGATCGACACCAGCACCGTCAGGTAGCCGGCGTCATGGTAGGCGGTTTCCAAAGCGATGCGCGCCGCCTCGACATCGCGCAGATCCTTGCCCTCGCCGAGAAAGGGTGTCACCGCGCGTTCGATCTCGATGTCGGTCAGGCGGGTGTTGCCTTCGACGGCATATTCCATCACGTCGAAGCCGGGCATCGCGGCATCGCCGCGAGCCTCCTGAGCGGAGGCGGAAACGCCGGCCAGCGCCGGGATCAGCAGAACCAGCGCCAGGCGAGACAGATGCAACAATGAAAGGTGGGATGGCGGGTTCATCAACTTGGGGATTCTGGTCCGGCAAGATGTTCTTTTTATGACAGCGCGCCGTTGGCAAATCGGCCGACACAAATGGAAAAAGCGATCCCCCGCAGGGGATCGCATAAGTTGCTTCTCGTTGCTGTGAAACGCCCGGGCAGTCAAGACGCCCGAACGTCGGTAGCAAGGCTAGTAGTAGAGTGGGTTCAGGTTGTTGCCGGCGTGGCCGACGCGGCACTGCTTGTTGACGTTGCCGACGTAGCCAAGGCTGCTGTCCCACTCGTTCCAGGTGCCCGGAAGATCCTGGTAGCAATAGCCGGTCAGATTGGAGGCGCTGGTGCTCGCCATCCTGCCGGCCAGAACGGCTGCCAAGCCGGTGGTGGTGCCGAGCGCGGGATCCCGGTAGGCAACATAGCTTTCATAGGCGAAGGCGTAGCTTCCGTCAGCGTGAGCCTGGCGCTGGTACGGGTCGGTAACCACGGTGCCGGTGGCGAGATCGAAGTGCTGGGTCGGGCTGACGCCGTCGATCCTGACCCACTTCCAGGTGTCGCTGGCGCCGGGAACGTTTTCCAGCGACATGATGCCGACCACGTAACCGGTGGTGTTCAGCCGGGTCTTGACGTCGCCGGTGGCCGCGCCTTCGGTCACGGCCATGTTGTTGAGGGCGATATCGGCGAGCGGCAGGTCGGCCGCGGTCAGCGGGGACTGCTGACCGCTGGTATGGGCCTGGAGGAGGAACAGATTGGAAGAGGCCTGGGTGCCGGAAGTGTCGACGCGACGAGCCACTTCGATGGCGCTGCCATCGCCATTCATCAGAAAATCGGCGGCGCTCTTGATCGAGCCGGTGCTGGAGGCCAGGCTGGCGTAATCGGCTTTGCGCACCGACGGCTGACCGTTGACCAGGGGGATGCCCTGGGCAGTGTTGGCGGCGATCAGGGCGGTGTACAGCGAGTTGCTGACGGCGATGCCGAAGCCCTGCAGGCCGGTCTTGATCGTGGGCCTGAGGACGCTGAGGCTATCGTAGTTGGCGGTGCCGGCCAGGGCAACCACGGAGTCGGTATGTTCGGCCGGGCGCACGTCTTGCAGGGCGATGGCCGGCAGCTTGACTGCGCAGTTGGTCGAAGTGGCTGTATAGGCACCGGCGGCACCGGCGACGGCGCTGCCCGGCAGGTTGATCACGGAACCGGAAGTGACGATCTGGGGCGCGGACGTGGTCTTGGCCAGCAGTTGCAGCAGGCCGGCACCGGAACCGCCGTTGTTGCGATAGACGATCAGGGTATTCACGCCGCCACGAACGCCGAGGTAGCCGACGTGCTTCTGGATGTTGGCGGCGTCGCCGCAGGGCGCGGCGGCGGTGATCTGCACCACGTCGGCGGGCACGTCGAACAGCGACTTGGCGACGGCGTTGAGGGCCTGGGACTGGGCCGAGGCGCCGGCGATATAGATGTAGTTGGCGGGAGCAACGGCGGCGGTGGCCGGGTTGAGCGGGGCGGCGAAGGCCGAGGCGCAGCCGAGGGCGGCGACGGAGGCGGCGATGAGCTTGAGTTTCATGCAGATTTCCTTTCGATTCGCCTCCCCGGCGGCTGCCGGGGAGGACAGGGGAGAGAGCGGTGACTTGCTTGTGACGGACCGGAGCTTAGATGGCGCGGCGGCGGCGGGCGATGAAGCCCATCAGGCCGAGGCCGGCGAGCAGCATGGCGTAGCTCTCGGGTTCGGGAACCGCAGTGACATAGGACAGATTGGCGCCGCTAAATTTCCATACCTTGGTGGCAGCTACGTCGGCAACCGTCGGCACGCCGGCGAGGTTGGAGCCGGCGCCACGCAGGACGTCGAACATGTGGGCCTGGGTGCCGTCGCCGATGATGTTGGTGGCGCCGAAAAAGACGCCGGTGGAGCCGTAGTCGTTGCCCAGCTTGGAACCGAGGTTCTGCAGGGAACCGTTAGTGGTGGTGTCGAAGAAGTAGGAGGAATTGGCAGCGTAGTTGGTGCCGCCGGCGTTGATGCCAAGAACGGCCGCATTGGCATTGTTCATGGCGGCGACCAGATTGTTGTTATGAAGCGTGGACGCGCCACTCACATCGTTGTTGGTCGCCGTGGTCAGCAGAGCCTTAACTCCGGCTGCAGTGCTGGTGGCGGCGGCAGTCGTGCTGGTCGCAAATACGCCCCAGAACTTGTTACCGACCAGGGCGGCGCTGTTGAAGGCCGTCCAGTTGGCATCCGTGCTCAGGTTGGTGGCGGCGAAGGAAGGGGTGGTGACGAAGGTGTTGAAGGCAACGCCCAGATCCTTGACGTAGGTGGCGGCATTGCCGCTGGCATCGAAGCCGTAGGCGTAGAAGACCAGTTCGCCGTAGGGGGAAGCGGTGCTGCTGCCGGCTTGAATGTCGGCGGCAGCCTGACCGGCAACGGCGGCGAGCGCGACGGCGGCGACGAGGGCCTTGAGTTTGAAGTTCATTGATTACTCCTGAAAGGTTAAGAACATGAACCGGGTGACCGGTAGGTCCGTAAAACCCTGGGACTTGCGCAACTGCCCACCTTCCCCGCAAGCCTCTTGTGGAGGCCCTTGAGTCCGGCCGGTGGCTGCCGCCGATCCCGACTGCTTTTCACAGATGGGCGCACTCTAGCGAGGCGAAGTGACAGGCGTTCGTGGCGCGTGACGACGGAAAATGATCCGTTCGGACTATTGCGGCGGCGAGTCCGAAGCTGGTAACCCCCGCGACACGGCTTCGGCACGGCTTTGAACATCGAGCTTGCGATAGACCTTGCCGATGTGGTGCTTCAGGGTCATGGGGTTGATGCCGAGAATGGCGCTGATCTCGCGGTTGCTCTTGCCTTCGCCCATCCAGCGCAATATTTCCAGTTCGCGTTGCGTCAGCGGGGCCGGGTTCCTGCCCTGCTCGGGAGGAAGCGCCCGCGCCAGGGCCATCTTCAGGTGAGATGACAGCAGCTTGAGCAGGTGGCGGCAGCGATCGGCCTGGTCCGGCGGGACGTTGACGAGCACGAACGAATAGGCGGCGCCTGAGAGCAGGCGTATGCGGTGGATGACCGCGTTCTGCGGCGAGTGCGGCGGCGGCCCGCCGTCGGCTGCCAGCAGCGCGCTGATGGCGTTGGCGTCGGCCACGGTCGAAGGCTGCGTTGCCTCGCGGCATGACCGGGCCAGGCGCACGGCCAGCCCGTGCTCCGGGTGGCAGAGGAAGTTCATCGTCTCGGCGTCGATCAGGTTGTGATGCAGGCAGTCGACCTGGTGCGCGTCGGCGCCTTCGCCCAGTTCGAGGCAGACCACCGTCTCGTGCGGCAGCAGCGCCCGGAAGGGGCCGCTCATCCAGGCGTGGAACTGGTCCTGCCGGCTCACCTCGATGGCCGACTCGATGGCGCGGATCAGGCGCACCTGTTCGTCTTCGCTGAGCTTGACGCTGTTCTTCGTGGGCATATCCGCGGCGCTGGCGAGCGCGGTCTGGATCATGATGCCGTCTGTTCGCGGCTATGAGTTGCGGGCGAGCTAGTGGTCACGGGCGGGATCCGCTCCATTCGTACGCGATCGGTGATCGTCGTATCAATCATTCGTTGTTTTGGCTTGTTGATTCGGCATGTTGCCTCCATCCCAGACAAATCGTGTGGCCGAATGCCGTCGGACGATACGTGCCATTTATGAAAATTTGATGTCGGCAAGTTGTCGGCGCGCCAGGCGCCCGAAGCTGTCTGGAAATGACGACAGCTTGCCGAACCGGAATCGATATGAGCAGTCCGGGCGCACTGCGCAACCAGGCCGTCACATGCCTGTTATCTGAATGCACTATGTTCCCAGGACTTTGCATTGGCTGCCCGCGCTGCGCTCATGACACATCCGCTTTCGAAGCCGGTTTCTGTACTTTTCGGCGTCTTTCTCGCCTTGTCGGTCTGGGCGCAGCCGGGCTTCGCCGACGATATCCGGCAGGAAGACCTGGACGCCAGCCTGATCCATGCCGCCGGCCAGGGCGACACCATCAGCTTCAACATGGCCCTGAGCCTGGGCGCGAATATCCATGCCACCGACCGCCACGGCAACAACGCCGTATTGACGGCAACGCAGGGCGAACGGCACGCGACGCTGCGCATGCTGCTCGACAAGGGAGTCGAGCCGAATGCCCGCGGGGCTTCGGGCTTCACGCCGCTCACCTATGCCGCGCTGCACGGCCAGGCCGGCGACATGCGCCTGCTGCTGAAGGCGGGCGCCGATCCGAACCGGCACAACGCGCTGGGCAATTCGCCGCTGCATCTGGCCGTCGAGTTCGGGCACAACGATCTGATCCGTGATCTCGTCGACGCGGGGGCCCGTGTCGACGACCTCAACGCAGATGGCGAGACGGCGCTCATCGTCGCGATTCGTGCGGACAACCGACCGGCATTCGATGCCTTGCTGGCGCTGGGGGCGACGGCCAGCGCTTATGACAAGACAGGCCGCAGCGCACTCTTCTGGGCGATTCTCGAAAACCACGAGGCCATGGCCCTGGCGCTGATCGGGCACGGCGCCACGTTCGACGCGCGCTCCGACGGCTACACGCCGCTGGCCATGGCGCGCATCATGCAGCATGCGAGCGTCGTCGCTGCCCTGACGCAGCGGGGTGCCATAGACTGAACCGGGCAAGGTAGTTTTCACCCTGGGAACCCCAGTTCATTCACCGCAAAGTTCTGGGCATGATCCGTGAGGCCGACACTGTGCTGTCGGCGACCAATGCCTGCATCGGCCTGGCGGTAGCCCAGACGCCGGTCGCCGGTGCCGACGAGTCGGGCCTGCGGGTTGTCGGTAAACTTGGCAGGCTGCATAGGGCGGTCACCGATGCGCTGACCTGGATGGGGTTCCATGCCCGTCACCTGCGCGAACTGACCTTCGTCCACGGGGTCTGCGGCCAACCTTGGGCCTAAAGGATGATCGAGTGGTTCGTCGCCGCACAGAAGGAAACCACGACCGCCAACGGCCAATCTTCTGCACCATGCGCTCTTACCTCGCCACCCTCCAGAAGCAGGGGGTTTGTTTTCTGGCAGTTGCCGCTTTGGCATAATCATTACGTGATTGTCGTAGCGATTCAGTTAAGGAGGGCTTCTGCATGGCGAACGAGAATATGGGTATGAGCGCGGCCGGGTTGGCTGCGCTTCGGACTAATGAAGGCGTCGTGATGCACTACTACAACGACGCTCGCGTAAATGGCAATTGCACCTGGGGTGTCGGCACGTTGGAGCACTTTGGCCCATGTACGCAGGAAGAGATGAATCGCACTGTGTTGCCTCAGCAGGTCGATGCGATTCTTCATCAACGTGTTCAAGATGCCGAGCGGATCGTGCGGGCGACCGTGACTCAGCAGCCCTTGACGCAAGCGCAGTTCGATGCCGCGGTGTCGTTTGCCTATAACTCGAATACGCACAATATCCGGCGTGCGCTTGCGCCTGCAAATACCGGCAACATGGCGGAGGTAGTAGCGCGGATGCGGCGCAATGTGATGGTTATTCCGCGTGATCGTCAAGGCCATCCGGTTGGGCCGGGGCATGTAAATGCCGGTCTGGTGCACCGTAGGGAGCGGAAGGTTCAGCCTTTTCTGGGGGGGCAGCCGTGAGGGCCAAGGCGCTGTTGGTTGTTCTGATGTTGCTGGCGAGTGTTTGTTATGGGCAATCCAAGAAGTTGCCTGCTGTCAGTGACTTCTATGGGCGATGGACTGTGACCGAGGTCGTGGGTTATGCGGACATGGGCGCTGGGTATCCTCATGCAAAGGAGATTCTTGGTACGGTGATGGTCATATCTGCCGATGGCATCACTTTTGGCGGTGACACTTGTAAGCCCAATAGGGGTTTTCGAGTGGTCAAGGTAAATACCGCGGTGGACCTGCGCACCAAGTCGGGTGCGTCACGTGAAGATGCCGAGTTGCCTCGCAAGGCGGTGTTGCTCGAAAGTGACAATTGCTCTGAAGTGTATTGGTTGAACGCTCACAAGATTGAATTCGACGATGAAGGGGTGTTTGTTCGCGCCTACCGCGATTAGGCTTGCAGTGCCGCACTTCGTGACCGGCCGGTGCTGGAGAAGGTGCTGCGCGTCTGCCGGATGCTGTCCTGGTGGGCGGCACTGCGTCGGCCTTGCAACAACTTCAGATTCAGCTTGCGAATCCGCTGCCCTACGGGCTCGACGAGTAGATCTGGCCGGGGTTCAGTTTGTGCCGGGCCGAGACCTTTCCCTCAGCGCTGATCGACACGAGCTGCTTTCGCCTGTCCCGACACAGAGGCATTTTTCCATAGCCGGGCGGTACGCCGGTTCAGGAACATGGAACGTGTGGCCCGACGCAAGCTCCTGCAGCTACATGCGGCTACCGAGTTGGCCAGCTTGAGGATTCCCCCCGGCAACCAAATCGAAGCCCTCAAAGGCAATCGCAAGGGGCAACACAGCATCCGCGTCAACGACCAATGGCGTGTGTGCTTTGTATGGCGGCAAGATGGCGCGCATCAGGTCGAAATCGTGGATTACCACTAGGAGGCGAACATGGCAGCGTTACTTGACGAAATCCACCCCGGCGAGATTCTGCTGGAGGACTTTATGAAGCCGATGGGCATTACAGCCCGTCAGCTTGCGTCTGACATCGACGTATCACCCAGCCGGATCAGTGAGCTGGTGAACGGCATCCGTCCGATTACTGCCGATACTGCGCTGCGTCTGGGCTTGTTCTTCGGGATGGAGCCGCGCTTTTGGTTGAATCTTCAAACCGAGTACGACGTGCGGGTTGCAACTCGCATGTTGCAAGAGAAGATCGCGCCACGCATTCGCGTTTTTCATCGCGAGGCAGCCTAATCACGAGCATGGCTTCGGCCAATCGGTATCTCGCCGAGGTGTATCTGCCGGCGCTCAACACCGCAAAGAGCCGTTGCAGCGAGGCTCGCCAGGGGTATGATCCATCCGACGTAAATCGCGAATCTTGTCGGGATCATGCTCCATCGTCACCTCAATCACCAGCAGTTCACCCTTGCCGCCATCGATGACGTGATCGGTCGCGGCAAGCGGGAGGATTGGGTCGAACTGCGCAGTGCGGCACTTCGTGACCGGCCGGTGCTGGAGAAGGTGCTGCGCGTCTGCCGGGCTCGCGTGGGCGACCCCTACGCCCAGCGTTACCACTTCTGGAAGCAGTATG
>JBGOZF010000110.1:0-12224 GCA_041480065.1 Rhodocyclaceae bacterium | reverse complement strand
CGACCCTGGCCTTTGCTTGATCTTGGACAGCACACGGAGGCACCATCTTGAAAACCCGCCATCTCCCGTTCGAAACCCGCATCAATTCAGAGTACCACCCGACCAGCTTCCGCTATCTTGGACAGCAGTGATAGCTCGCACATTCTTTGAGCATCTCCGAGGGCAGCAGGTGGTGGCCTGTCTGTCCGGGGCAACAGCCTTTGCCGGAGCGCGCCTGCTGGGCCGCCTTGGTCCCGTTGAACGGCACCAGTTGGCAGCGTTTGGCTCGCAGGCAGGGGTTCAACTCGGCCACCCCGGTCATTACGTCGGCCCAAAGGTCAGTGGGGCTAAGCTTCTTGCTGATCAGGTCGGCCAGCTTGCCCAGGTCGTCGCGTATGGCCTGAATCTGCTGGTAGGCCTCGGCCGCCTTGCCCACCGCACCGACCACCGCTTTGCCGGTTGTCCACACCCCGTCGGCGAAGTTGTACAGCGTAACCCCGCCGATAATGATCTCGCCCACCACCGGGATCTCGACGGTCGCCAATGACACAAGTTCCTTCTCTCCGGCACGGATCGCGTAGTCCTTGCCCGCCTGCGCCGTCTTGTCCACGATCTGGCCGCCGGCTTTCTTGACGATCTCCGCGATCCCTTGTTCGAGTTCCTTCTTGATCTCCTCGAGCCGCTTGGTGAACTGTTCGATGTTGGCGCCTGCGGGTTTGACCCATAAACCTTTGCAATGATCTTCGACCCAGGCGTTGTCCGGATTGCGCTTGTAGCCGTATAGCTTCGATGCGGCGCTGTCCAGCGCGCCGACGCCTTCCTTGACTTTGTCGACCACCCCGCCGATTTTCGACTTGGCCTTGTTGCTCTGACCCTGCTTGAAGGCGTCTTCAGAGGCCTTCTTGTTGTCGGCGGCGCAATTCTTGTCGATCGCCGCCCTTTCCCCGGCACAGTCCGCTCTGATATCGGGGGTGTCCAGGTAGAAGGTAACAGGTGTGTTCGCCGCGGTCGGCGCGCCGGACTTGCCTGGACTGGTCCCGCCGGCTGCGGGTTGATCGGCAGCGGCCTTGTTGTCTTGGGGCGCCGGCTTGGCCGGCTTGGGCGTGGGCTTGGCTCCGGCCATGGCTTATCCGTGGTTGTGCGTCATCGGGTCGGTATGCCGACAGACGTTCAGGCCTTCGAACTTGACGTTGGCGGACCAGTCGGTAAAGTAGGCCTTGCCCTTGATCACGCCGGTCGCCACGCCCTTGGCGAACTGCTGCGTCGCCGGTTCGTCGCCCACGCTGTTGGCCAGATACGAAACGTCGCGAATGGCCACCGGCGTGCCGCAGATGAAGACGGTGGCGGTGCCGTTCTCCAGGTCCTTGGCGAAGGCGGTATTCGGGTAGGGGATCACGACCGGGCCGGCCGAAGGCGGCGGCGGGCTCCAGCACGGGTCCGGTCCCGCGACGGATCGGCCATCGGCGGCCTTCGAGCAGATTTCGTCGTCGTTGGCATAGACGTGGGTTTCCATGAGCCAGCTCCTATGAGGCGTGGTGTTGCACGACCACGGCACAGCGCAGGCCGTTGTCGTTGGAAAGGTGGACTACCCCGGCACTGCCAGGGCTGCAATCGGCGCGCGGCATCACGTGCCTGAGATAGGCCAGTCCGGCGACGCCGGCAGCGGCACCGATCTCGCCCAGTTTGTCGGCAAGCGTCAGATGAGCCAAGCCGGGGCCGCCGGCCATCACGCGCGTGAAAGCGTTGCTCCCTTCCTTGGAAAGATAGGCCTCGCCGTTCTGGTCACTCAAGCGGAATGCCAGGATGTGCGGGGCGATGCCGGCAAGAGTGCAGGCGCCTCGCACTGCCTCGGTCAGGCCCAGGGCGCGATTCGGCGTTTCGCCGTCCCGCTGGCCGGTTTCGGTGGCTTCGCCAAAGCCGGTAACTCGCACGCCGGCTTCGTTCTTCGTCGTGCGCCGCAGCAGGAGCGCCGCCGCCCCTTCGGCAGGCATGAAACCATCACGGTTGCCCGGCACCAGCAGGCGTTCTTCGGCCAGAAAGTGTTCGATGGCGGCGACATTGAGCAGACTGTCGCCGGCGGCGAGTATCACGCCGTCGATCTCCGGCGTCGCCAGGCGGACGGCAGCGTATTGCAGCGCCTGCGCGAGGCCTGCCTTGCCGAGGGGCAGGATGCGCGAGCTTTCATGGAAACGCATGCCGAGTTGCACCATCGCGGCGGTGACGATCTCCCAGTAGGACTCGTCCTCCACGTCGGGCCGCTCCGGCTCGGGGCCGACGACAACCAGCGCCACGCGCCCGGCATCGAAATCGGCGTGATCGCGCAGGCAGTCGCGAACGCTCCACGCGATCCAGCGCGCTACGCGCTCGCTGCCCCAGCAATCCTTGTCGGGCAGACGCCCGACGTTGATCGGCTTGCCGGTGTCGGAAACGAACTCGCTTTCCTGGAAGTGATCCATGTTCGTGCGAATGGCGCAGGCAGCCGCGCGCAGATGGTAGCCGACGGCGCAACACAGGCCGGCGGATTCGATGCGCAGGGGCAGCGCGGGACGCGCTTCTCGTTCGGCCGGCACGCGCTGGCCCTTGAGTGTCGCCCACCAGCTTTCGCTCATGCTTGGTCCTCCGAGGAACTCGCCAGCTTGTCGGTTGGTTCCGAGCAGCCGGCGCATCCTCCCGTCCGGCCGCTTTGCATCGCCTCCCACCAAGCCGGATCGACCGGGCCGATGGCGATGGTGCCGAACTCCTGGAGCCGTCGGCGGATGGGCACGCTCGCCCGCCAGACCGCCGAGAAGCGGCCCTCGTCCGGCTCGAAGTAGAGCGTATCGACGGCGGGCGCCGGCATCTCGCTGCTGTAGTCGGTGCGCAGCACGCGGAACTTGACGGTGTCGAAGGCCGGCAGGTGGAATCGGACATCGGCGCGGCCGGCCGTCATGTGGTGCAGGACGACCGGTTCGCCGCCTTTCGGATGGTCCATCTGCTGGTCCACCGGCGCGCATTGGTGGTAGCGCTCGTCGAAATCCTCGGGCAGGAACGGAAAGATGTTCCTCTGCCAGTTGTCGTCATAGGTACCGACATATTTGCTGCGCGGTTCCCAATGCCGCGCGACGGCGGAAAACGCGGCTGGTTTGTGGTGGCCATCCGGGCTCGTAATCGGGTCGTCCAGCGCCTCGAGGTTGGGGGCTGGAGCGCCGTCGACGTCGCCCTTCGTGTGCCGACCGAACCAGCCGATGCCGTCAGGATTGGTCGCCAGAGCTTCGCAGAGCGTGGTCGCATTGGCACCGCCGCCTTTCTCATAGGATCGCGAACCACCGAAAGCGAGCCCGAAATGAAGCGGCATTTGCCGGAAGGGCTCGGGCTTGCCCAGGCTGATGACGCCGACCCGTTTGCGCCACGTGCGCGGGCCGACGACGCGCAGGCCCTTCTTGAGCGGGCCGACCTGCCAGCCAACCGTCAATTGCCGTACCGGGGCGCCGTTCGGGGCATGCGCGCATGCGTTGAAGAGCACGTCGCAGCGCGGCTTGAAGCGCGCGAAGTCGGAACCGTAGAGCATGGCGCTTTGCCCCGGTTCGCCGACGAAGACATCGGCCGGTTCCAGCGGCTGCGGTGCCAGCGGCCGCGGCCGCTCGCCCGAACCCGGAATGCTCCAGGTCGCCTTGGCGACCATGACCAGATGCTCGCGCCCGGCCACGTCGAGCGCGACAATGGCGTTGGCCGCGAGGTGCTTGCCGGCGACGACGACTTCCATGGGCGGTCGTAGCCTCTTAGTTGAGATTCACGGAGCCGCCCAGGATGCGCTGCGTTGCGCTGGCTTGGCTGGTGACGTAGGTGCCGCGAATGTCGATGCGTCCGTCGGCATTGAGGATGATGGCCGCCTCGCCGCAGCGCAGTTCGATCTCGCGTTCGGCGGTCAGCACGACCCGTTCGCCGTCCAGGGTAGCTTCAAGACTGGCCTGGATCGATTGCGCGGCAGGCTGGATCATGAAGCCGAGGATGATCGGGCGGCGCGGGTCACCGGCCTCGAAACCGAGTGCCACTGGCTGGCCGAGATGCTCGGCGTCAATAGCAACGAGGCTGCGCGCAGCGAGATCGCGCAGATCCCAGGTATCGATGCGGACGACGGGCGTGCCATCCTCGGCAAGCGCATCGAGTCGGCCAACGGCGATGCCTTCGACGCGGCGCGGCGGCGGCGCCGACCGGGCCACGACGCTATCGAGCAGCACCCGTTCCGGCGTCACCGTCTCCGGCGCGACAGACGCTGCTGCCTCGGGATGCAGGGTGGACTTCATCAGTTCTCCTGAATCTTCTTGCCGTTCATGGTGATGTTGCCATCGGCGTTGTAGGTCTGCTCGGCGCTGGTGCCGACGCTGAAGGTATGCCCATTGAACGAAATTGTGCCGTCTGACTTCATGGTCAAGACCGCCTTGCCGACCGTGATGGTAAGTTCGTCGCCGGCCGTGATGTTGTAGGTCTTGCCGACATTGACGTTCTTCGATAGGCCCACCTGTTCAGCTTGCATCAGGGCGACGGTGGTGTTCATCGCGCCGCCGACAGTGACCTGATAGCCCAGCCCGATGGAGAGCGCCTTGGCCAGGAGGATGCTCTCGGCCTTGGCCATGGTGATGGTTTCGGACTTGTTGCCGCCGATCGTCACGCTCCGGTTGCTGCCGATGGTGATAGTCTCGTTCGAGCCGACGTTCTCGGTGCGATTGACGCCGATGGTAATGGTCTCGTTGTTGCCGACCTTCTCGGTTCGATCGACACCGATGGTGATCGTCTCGTTGTTATCCACTGTCTCCGTGCGGTCGTGCTTGATGTGGCTGGTCTCGTCGTGGTCGATGTTCTTGGTGCGGTCGTTGCCGACCCAGTGCGACTCGTCGTGCTCGACCTCGATGCGCTGATCCTTCTCGGCGTGAAGCCAGACTTCCTCGGACCCCTTCTTGTCTTCGAAGCGCAGCGCGTTGGCGTTGTCGGGGGTGCCGCCCTGGCTGGAGCGGGAGAGGATGCCGGTCTGGGTCTTGTTGCCTGGCAAGTCCCAGGGCGGCATGTTGTCCGCGTTGTAGACCCGGCCGGTGATGATCGGCCGGTCGGGGTTGCCGTCGAGATGCTGGACGATCACTTCCTGGCCGATACGTGGCACGGCCATGAAACCGAAGTTGCTGCCGGCCCAGGTGGAGGCGACGCGCGCCCAGGCAGAGGATTTCTCGTCGTATTCGCCCTCGCGATCCCAGTGGTACTGGATGCGCACGCGGCCGTATTCGTCGGTGTGAATCTCTTCGCCCTTGGGACCGACGATGATGGCGGTCTGAACGCCGTAGACCTTCGGCGCATCGCTGTTGTAGCCGCGGCCCGGCCGCCAGGGGATCTTCTTGCGCAGGCAGGTGAACGTGCTGCGGTAGTTAGCCGGTGCGTTGGCCTCCTGAAGGTGGTTGTTCTCCACTTCATGGTCGACGTCGATGATCAAGAACTCGCGGTCATCATCTGCGGTTCCCGTACTGCCGAAGTCGTAGTGACCGACCAGGTGCCCCGTGCGGCCCGGCTGCGCGTAGCGGAAGTTCCCTTTCGCTTCGAAATACTTACCGTCGCCCTCGATTCCTTCAATGTAGCGCTTGGCCAGTTTGTCGCCATCGTCGGACGTCTTGAAGCCATAGGCGCCCGAGTATTCATAGATCTCCAGGGTCGGGACATCGCCCTGTTTGTTGACCGTCGGCATCTCCACATGAATCGGCTTCGGGCTCTTGAAGTCAAAACTGGACAACGCCACCTGGGTGGCCATGACCTTGCGCACCGGCGTCCAGTCGCCCACGGCGTCATCCTCTGACGATCCGGCATCGCGCTGGTAGGGAATGGTATCGTCGTCGCCGTCGATGGGATCGGTACTGGTGGAGTCGCCGCAAAGGACCAGGGTATGGCCGTCTGCGCGGTGTTCGTACCAATAATCCAGACCCAGGGCCTCCCAGCGCCTATGTACATAGTTATAGTCCGTCTCCTCGTACTGGCAGGCGTCAGTCATCACCGGATCGTCGCCGAGATCGCGGATGTCCC
Source organism: Rhodocyclaceae bacterium (assembly GCA_041480065.1). Taxonomy (GTDB): domain Bacteria; phylum Pseudomonadota; class Gammaproteobacteria; order Burkholderiales; family Rhodocyclaceae; genus Fen-999. Next base: position 6,206 of record JBGOZF010000110.1, on the reverse strand, counting down.
AGTCGGCCATGTCGTAATCGCCGAAGATCAACTCCGTCTGCTGCTCGACTGACTTGAAGTGAAACAGGTAGTAGTCCTGCCGCAGGCGCAGGTAGTGAAGCCATGGACCGAGGACCATGTCGTAGTAGGCGAAACCGGAGTCGGTCTTGGCAAGGCGGAACTCGAAGACATAGCCGTTGAAGTAGCGCAGGGTGCCGTCTTCGCGCACGAGTTCGATGGTGACCATCTTGCCCATGACTTCCTTAAGAGGGATACGGGCGTTGTCGGAGAGAACTTCCACCCAGATGTGAAAGTCGCGCGACATGCCTTCGTCGACCTTCATCCGGTTGGCGAGCATCTGGGCATTGGGGCCGTCGTTGCGCGGAAACTGAAGGCGCATAAGCCGGTCGTTCTGCGGGTCGCTCGACATCGCTTTGAGCGCTTGCGCCGCGTCAATGGGGTTGTTCATGTCGGGCTCCTAAGACTGAAGAAGTGAGATAGGGGATATCGCAGACATCTGAGTAGCGGTGCGGGAACGCAATACACGCGCGCCTCGTTTGAACCTGGGCTGGTGTCAGACACGTCATTTCGATGTTCGCGCAATCGAAGCCAACAAGGCGATCGCCGGCTTGGACTTCTCTTGACGTGCGAGGTCAAGTGGGGTCCGGCCGCGATTGTCCCGGGCGTCTGGATCGGCGCCGTGGTCAAGCAGGAGCCTTATGAGATCGCCGTTTCCGGTAACGGCGGCCATGTGCAGCGCGGTAAAGCCGTGCGATTCTCGCGGGCTCGCAATCGCCCCGGCGTTCAGAAGCCGCGCCACAAAATCGAACCATGGGCCGTTCTCGGTTGGGCTTACGTTCGATACTGCCTCCATCAGCGGAGTCCAGTTGCCGAGATCCGCGATCAAGTTAGGGTTGGCGCCGTTCTTCAGTAGCGCCTGTGCGGCCTCGATATCGGACAATGTCAGGGCGAACGACAATGGGGTGTCGGACGTGTCGGCGTGTATCAACCGATTTGGATCGGCGCCGGCCTTGATCAGTCTCTCGATCACGTCCCCCTTGGCACGCACGGAGATAGCGAATATGAGTGGCGTTACGGGAACTGCCTCGACACTTGACATGCTCTCGGATACGGCATTCGGATCGGTGCCCCACTTGACCAGATGGTCGATGGCATCCAGGTTGTGGGTAAGGATCGCCGCTGCCAAGAGAGCCTGGTGCACTCTCGGCTGGACGGCTTCGGGCGACAGGCGAGCGAGGACGACCGCCAATTCGGCATTGCGACCTTCTTCGATCAACCGAGCGGGCGACTGACCTGCGGCCGTTTGCGGCACGGAGAAATCGTTCAGCAGCCAGACGATATCGTCGCGGCGAAGCGTCCTCGCGCGTTGCGTCGCCGAGACTCCTTGATCATCGAGCAAAGTGGGGTCGGCGCCGTGAACTAGAAGAAACTTGACCAGCGTGGCGTTGCCCTGCTGCACGGCGATCATCAGCGGAGTGATGATCACGCCATCTTTCGTTTGCACATTCGTTCCGTGGCCGCGCGTCAGGAATTCCCGCGCGATGGCGAGCTGGTCCCGAGCCGCTGCGGAATACGGTTCGACGACAACGGACGCCACACCGTGTAAGGCGGTGAGCCCGTCATCGGTGACGGCGCCGATATCGGCACCGCGATCAATCAGTTGCAAAGCGCGGCTGAGTTCCCCTACGCCGATCTTGTGCAGCAGCACGGTTTCGCCGGCCGCATTCGATGGCCGCTCCAGGCTCGCGCCGGCTTTCAAAAGGACGTCGACCATCTCCATGTTGCCGGTCGCGTGTGCGATCATGCTGGCGCCGAGCCCGCAGGCGTTTGGATCGTCTCCTTGCGCAAGAAACCGCCGGACGGCCCTGATGTCGTTGCCGATGATGGCGCGAAACAGGCGAGGCGCCTTCTTCTTGGCGGCCTCGAATAGGGCTCGTGAAGCGGCGTCGTGCGGTTCGGCAACGTCAACCACTGGGCAGCGTTCTTCGTGGCCGGTGGCCCATGCGGACGACCAGATTGCGCAAAGCAGAGCGAGGAGCGAGACCGCCCGAATCATTGCGCCTTGCCCTGCGTCGAGGCTGCATGATTCAGGAGTTCAACGATCTCTGAGTATCCCTTCCTGTGCGCGAAGACCTCGGCAGTTTGTCCGCGAGCATCCTTGAGGCTAACGTCCGCTCCGCGCTCGACTAAGAGCGAGACCAACCCGATATTGCCCTTCAGTGCGGCGATCATCAGAGCCGTCGATCGGTTTGCGCCTTGTTGCGCATCAATGCTCGCGCCTCCGGATATCAGACGCTTGGCCAAAGCAAGTTGTCGCTTGTCGGGGGGTGGTTGAGAAACAACAGGCCAAGACGCCAAGCTGAATAGCGTTGTTCCCCCTCCATCCCTAGTCGCGGCTGCGTCGGCTCCTCGGTCCAACAGCAACTCGGCTACGTCGTATCGTCCAAACTCCAGAGCCAGCATCAGAGCCGTTCCGCCTCCACTATCTCGGGGCTTGTCAGGATTGGCCCCACCGTCCAGGAGGATGGAAATCTCCTCAACGTCGCCTGACGCTACTGCCATCATCAGCGGGCTGAAGCCGGCATGGCAGACATTCGGGTTTACGCCGTCGGCTAGCAGCCTTTTCAGCAAGGTATGACGATCTTTCCCGAGCGCGTAGAAGACTTTGGGTGCGCGGCCGCCACTGAACTCCCGTGCTATCGATGCCTTGATGGACGCGTAATCAAAATCAAGCGGGTCGCCAGTGTCTTCGCATCGGTCGGCCAACACTGGCTTGAGGACCGCATCGGCGTTGACGTGGTTGATACCGCAGAAGCCAAGCGCCAGGCCAATCAGAGAGGTCGAGAGGGTTTCCATCGACAGTGTCATTGGCTTGCCACATGCAGCATTCGCGCGATGGCTTGATTGCCGACCCGTGTGGCGACCGCCTCGGGCGTTTCTGCGCGGTTGTTCCGAATACCGCGATTGGCTCCATGGCGCACCAGAAGTCTGACCAGTGACACGTTACCAAGCTCGGCTGCGATATGAAGTGCGGCGTCGCCATTCATCTTGGCATTGACGTCGTACCCTTCTCCGAGCAGAAACTCGACCAGCGTCGTTGCCGATTCGAAATCCTCGGACAGTGCTGCGCTGGGCAGTAGGTAGGGTTTGCTCGGGGCCAATGGAAGCAATGCTCCGCGGTTCATCAGGATGCACGCTGCTGCCGGTTGGGCGTTCAGGATCGCGGATTCCAATGCAGTGGTGCCATCCGCGGCCCTGACATCGATTTTGGCACCGTTGGCCAGCAGCACTTTCATCCCATTCAGGTTTCCAGTGGCTGCGGCCAATGCCAAGGGTGTCGTCTTCGTCGTGCCCCGCAATGCATTGACGTCGACCTTGCCGACCGCTCGTTCAATTGCATTGGGAGCGTCCGTCGTCAGGAGCGCGCGAAGCAGTTCGTCATCCGGCATGCGCGGCGCTTGAGACGGCTTGAACATTCTTACCGGGGCATGCTGACACAGCGCCTGAACTGGGGCGGACTGTTCCGTCGCGCCCAGCGGACCATTGAGTACCAGAACAATTGGGAAAGAGATCGGCACGCGAATCATGGCTTCGTCGTGGATGTGGAAGACGCGCGGCTCAAGAGGTCAGCGATGTCTGCGTAGCCCTTCTTCTTTGCCAGAGCGATCGGCGTCTCGCCTTTCCTGTTGGTGAGTTCCGGGTTGGCGCCGCGTTCGAGAAGCAGGGCAACCAGGGGCTTGTTGTTGGTAATCGTTGCGAGCATCAAGGGCGTGGTTCCGGGAATAGTCACTTGGGCATTGACGTCGGCACCTAAGTCGATCAGCCGTTTGGCAAGTTCGAGGCGTTCCGATGCGAGCGGGCTCGATGGAGCGACAACTGCAATCGCTAGATCGTGCAGTGCTGCTGTTCCGCCGTCTTCACATGACCTTCCACCGCCAATGCAGTACCGCGGGTCGGCGCCACGGTCCAGCAGCAAGTTGGCTATCCGGAATCGGCCCATATCCAACGCCGTGGAGAGGGGAGGAACCTTCCCATCATCGCTGAGCGGCTGATTGGGTTCGGCGCCGTGATCCAGCAATAGCTGAACTTCGTCGAAATTACCGCCCGCGATACTGATCGAGAGAAGGCTCATTCCGAATACGCAGACATTCGGATTTGCACCCCGTTTCAACGCCCGCATCAACTCGGCTCTGTGGCTTTGGCCCAGGAGGTAGAACAAGCGTGGCGCGCCCTTGAGTGCATGCCTGGTTTCGACTGGGTTGGCCGGGTCAAAGCCGACCGGCAAATCCAACGCCGGGCATCGCATGAGCGTGGACTCTGCAGCAACGCCGGTACAAGCCAAAAACAGTGTTGCCGTCAGCCATAAATTGCAGAAGGTCAGACGAAAAGGTGCCATAGTTACCTCGCCAAGTACCGCTGAACAGCCGTATCCAGAAAACGGCGCATCTCAATCCGTTTGCCTTGGCTAAGCATCTGCCGAGCTTCATTCCATTCGAGATCGTCAATGACGCCGAGGCGATTCAATTCTTGAGCACGCTGACTGAGGGCCGTGACACCAACGTCTTCCGCCACATCTGCGTCCGCCGCGGCGATCAGTGCATCCAGCCCAGTCTTGGTCACTCGGGTAAACGCAGTAGTGCCCGCGCCGCGCACCGCTGCGCGCCCGTCTTCCCATGCCTTGCCTGCTTCCTTCGCTGCTCTTGCGGCCCGTGGATCGTCAACCTTCTGGAACTGCCCAAGGCGCGTGTTGGAGTAGGTTGGCGGTTTCGGCGCCGCCAGCGTCGACGCCTTGGTGCCCAGCACGTCGTCAGCGTAGCCACCCCAACGCTTCTCTTTCATGTAGTCCTTGACGGTCGTGGCAAGCCACTTTTCGAGGCTGCCGACATAGGCGCCGCCGACCGCACCGGCGGCAAAGGTTAGATTCTTCGGTGCCGCACGGATGTTGAATGCACTTTGCCCAAGGGAGCGAAATTGCGGGTGTTGGCGCAGCTTCTCGTACAGGTCCGGAGATTCACGCCACAGCTTGTCCATGGCGCGCCGGAATCCGCGATCGTCGTACCTGCGCACAAACGCTAGGAAGTTCAGGTAGTCCTGAAGATTCGGTGTGACCTGCTGGACCGCCTTGATGATGTCCTTGATTTGATCGTGCGTGAGCGGCGGCTTGCCGTCGACGGTGATATCGCGCCGGCCGTTGGGCGTCAGGACATCCAGTTTCCCGGCACTCGTTGGTGGTGTGCCGCCGTAGGTGACCCGGCCTTCGCTGTCGACGGAACGATAAATCTCTGCCATTTCAGTTTCCGTCCGCCAACCTCGAGTAGAAGATGTATTGCCGCAACGTGAACATCATTCGTGCCAATGTCATTTGCCAAAATCCGGACGGACAATGCGACGCAAGTCGTCTGCTTATCCCTATTCTGGCGCCTATCCGGAAACCTAAATAGTGACATAGGGCGAACTTGCCAACAACATCTTTCTTTCGGGTGGAGCGGCTTCTGATGGGCGCTTTATGCCTATTGTTATAGGTGATCCCAGCGAGGTCTAGCGCTGGCGCGGGGTTGCGACATTTTGCCTCCGCGGCGGCGCGTGGCGAGCCGCTCCCGGCAGTACAGACGATGACGAAACGGTAGCCGCGGCAGGTAGATCAGAATTATGCTGATGATATGCGACCGGGGAGCACCCGGCTGAGTCCGTGCACGAGACACCCTCAATCCCAGCAGGAGGCAAGATCATGGATTTGTCCCCGATGCCTCAGTCACCAAAGCCTCGCGGCATGGTGCTGAACGCCCGCAACGCCCGCGAAATCGCCGCCCGCAAAGGCGTTCCAGTGCAGACGCTTGAATTGCTCGCAGCGCTAAACGCGTGCTCGCAGGGAAGTTCGGTTCCCCATCCGATCCACGGCCGCAACTGCGGGCTCCTAGTAGTCAGTCATGCTGCCGTTGATGGATAGAGCCGATGAAGCTTGTTGCGAGCATCACGAATCGTGAAACGCCAGTTGATGGGGTGGTGCTTGGCATTGCGCTCGGCGACGTTGGCATTGATGCGTCGTCGCAAAGTTGCTTCATCGGGAACTCGGTTGGCGAGGCATGTACGCGACAGAACGGAGAACTCCATTTCGGCCATGTTGAGCCAACTGCCATGTTTCGGGGTGTAGTGGAATTCCAGCTTCCTGGCGATGGCACGGGCCTGCTCGGGCGGGAACGCCTCAT
>JBGOZF010000109.1:0-12441 GCA_041480065.1 Rhodocyclaceae bacterium | reverse complement strand
GCCTGATTGTTAACGAACCTCCGCTGCCTTGATCCATTGAGCATTTCTTGGAAGCGATGTCGCACAGGCGCGGATCAAGGCGAGCGAGATTCTGGACAGATCGAAACGATGGTTGAAGCGGAAAGCAAACTCGGCGAGGTAGGCGCGGGCATACTTGGCGAACTTGAACGCATGGTAGGTGCCGGAGATCGCCCGCTTGGCGTTACTGATGATCGTATTGACCCAACGGAAGGAAGGATGCTGGGCAGCCGCTCTGCCGGAACCGGTCACGATGGAAGTGTGATTGATCTTCGACTCCGTCAGCGCCTTGCGGATTGCCGGCAGACCATCAGACACCACTTTCGCCGTGTCCGCCAGTGCCCGGTCGCTCCAATCACTGATCGAATCGGAGCCGACGGCCGGAAGCGGCGTGAGTTTCACGTAGCGGGGACGACCATCGTCGGTCGTGGATACCGCTGCGACGAAAGACACCTTGTTCGGCCCCGAAATGCCCCGATGGCCAGGGCGTTCCCCGCCCAGGACGGCATCGTCCAGTTCAATGCGGCCGTCCAACTGCCGGTCATCCTCGATCTCGGCCATGACCGCCATCAGCTTGTGCTTGACCAACCAGGCAGTTGGGTAGGACACCCCGAGTTGGCGTTTCAACGACAGGGCCGAAATGGCGTTCTTGGACTGCGTCTCCAGATAGATCGCCAGGAACCAAGTGGTCAGTGGCAGCTTGCTCGACTCGAAGATCGTTCCGGCGATCAGGCTCGTCTGATGCCGGCAGCGCTGGCATTGCCACAGTGGCCGCCGACTGTGATGGCGGATCATCGTATGGCTTTCGCCTTGGCAAGAGGGACAGCGAAATCCCACCGGCCAGCGCATGGCGATCACGGCCGCCTCGCACTGCGCTTCCGTGCCGTACTGCTTCAAGAACTCCGGCATCGACAGTCCGGCTTGCATCTGTACTCGATTCATTCTCATGGCGCACCCTCCTTACGAAGATGTGCCCATTTTCAGGCCCCTACTGGCTCACCACGCGAGCCAGCGGAGGTTCGTTAACAATCAGGCAATCGAGTAATACATGACGCGCTCCGACAGCAACAAGAAGCCAACACCACCTTACTATGCGGTCATCTTCACGTCCGTTCGCACAGATGGAGACAATGGCTACGGCGACACCGCCAAACAGGTTCTTGAGCTTGCCTCGCAGCAACCCGGCTTTCTCGGCTTCGAGAGCGCGAGACAGGGAATTGGAATCTCTGTTTCCTACTGGGACAGTCTGGAGTCGATTCGAGAGTGGAAGGAGAATTCCATCCACCGCAAGGCTCAAAGCCGCGCCAAGGACTGGTACAAGTCGTTTCAGGTTCGCATCTGTCGAGTAGAGCGTGAGTATGGTTTCTGACGCGTTGACAACGGTTCATCGCGACGCCAAGCTTCTGCGATGCACCATCCTTGGCATCACTGATTCGAGAGCAAGGAGCGAGCGATGATCCACAAAGGCAGCTGTCACTGTGGCCAAATGGCATTCGAGGTCGAAGGCGAGCTTACGCAGGCAGCAGTCGGACACTTCGACGGCCGCTCGCTTTGAGCGGCTGCCCCAGCCAACGCTTCGATCAGCCATCTCGCAGGAGAACCCCGTGGAACCGGACTCTATTTCGAGCGTTCGCAAGTCCGCCGAGGAATCCTTTGCCTCCCGCCTGTACTGCGCAGAAAGTGTCGTCCTCGCACTTGCGAAGGTACAGGGAATCGACTCTGAACTGCTGCCCAAGGCGGCAACCGCGTTTTGCAGCGGTATGGCCAGAACGTGCGGCACCTGCGGCGCCCTTTCCGGCGCAATCATGCGCGTCGGTCTCGCGGCTTGGGCGAGCGCTGCGCCCGGTATACGGGCAAGGCAGCAGAAATTGCTGCCCGTATCATTTCCGAAGCAAATACCCAGACCCCACTTTGAAATGCGACAAGGGCCGTTTGTGCGCCAGCACCCGCGCCGGCCCACCGATCGGGATCGACCATGACTACCGCACTGTTGCTCATCGACATTCAGAACGACTACTTTCCCGGTGGTGCCATGGAGGTGGTTGGTGCCATCGAGGCCGGGCGCCAAGCGCAGAAGCTGCTTTCGGCATTTCGTCGACAGGCCCTGCCCATCATCCACGTGCAGCACACCATCACTCGCGCCGGCGCGACATTTCTCGTGCCCGATACCGGCGGGGCCGAGATTCACGAAGTCGTTGCCCCCAAGGATGGCGAGTTCATCGTTCATAAGCACTTCCCCAACAGTTTCCGGGAAACGCCTCTGCTGGAGCACCTTCGCAACAATAGCATCACCCGCCTGGTGATTGCGGGCATGATGACCCACATGTGTGTCGACACGACCACACGTGCTGCGGCAGATCTCGGCTTCGAGTGTTTGCTGGCACACGACGCTTGCGCCACCAGGACGTTATCATTCAACGGCATTCGGGCTCCGGCCGAAAGTGTCCAGGTCGCCTACCTTGCCGCGCTGAACGGCTTGTTCGCCAAGGTTCTGTCCGCCGACGAGTTATGCGCGGTCGCCGGGATCCAACATTAGGAGGACGCCATGCGCTACCAGTCGAAGACGAAACTGTTCGGGTTGCCGTTGCTCTCGATTGCCATGGGCCCCGACATGTCCACACAGCAGGCACGCGGTTTGGCTCGCGGGATCATCGCCATCGGCGATATCGCGATGGGGGGCCTGGCCTTCGGCGGCGTGGCCATCGGCATCATTCCAATCGGCGGTCTGGCCTTCGGCGTCCTGAGTCTCGGCGGAGTGGCGATCGGTATCGTGGCGCTGGGCGGTCTGGCTATTGGCGGGATCGCCTTGGGCGGGTGTGCCATAGGCTTTCGAGCCCTGGGCGGCCTTGCCATCGGCTACTACTCGAGCGGCGGACTTTCGATCGGAGTCCATCCCCAGGGCGGCACGCTTATCTATTTGCCTTTCGAGTAGCGGCCCGCGCCCTCCGCCTCACAGCTGGTAGTGCATATGCAGCCGGCCCTGCAGTTTCTTCGCCTGCTTGAAGGCTTCCTTGAGGATCAGGCGGTCGAGTTCGTTGAGCGATTCCGGGGCGACGCGGTTGGCCAGTCCTTCGGGCGTGGCTTTCTGCTGCTGGCGCAGGCGCAGTTGCTGGATGAAGAAGAAGCCGTCGACGATGGCGCCGACATCCTCGCGTCCCAGTTTGCCGCGTTCGGCCAGCGCGCGCAGGCGCTCGGCGGTGCCGGTCTCGGCGATGCCGGCCGCCAGCGACAGGATGCGCGCGACATCGACGAACAGCCGTGAGCCGCTGACCTTGAGATCGATGGTGTGCGGGAACTGCTCGTTCTTGTCGAACACGAAATCGCGGATCATGCCCACGGGCGGTTCGACCGCCAGGGCGGTACCGGCCATGAAGCGCAGGAACAGCGGCGCGCCGACGATGTTGGCGAGCATCCACTCGCGCAGTTCGTCGGCCAGGTACTCGGCACCATAGAGGGGCCGGAAGTCGAAGTAGATGGTGGCATTGAGCAGGCCTTGCGGATCGTTGGCCTGCATCCAGCCGAAGAAGCGCTCGCGCCATTCGTCCAGCGACAGGCACAGTTCCGGATTGCCGGCCATGATGTTGCCCTTGCAGAGCGGAAAGCCGCAGGCGTTGAGCCTTTCGTTGACCGCCTTGGCAAACGGCAGGAAGGCCTGGCGCAGGTTGTCGGCATCGTCCCTGGCGGCGGCGAACATCAGGCCGTTGTCCTGATCGGTGGCCAGGGTCTGTTCGAAGCGGCCTTCGGAACCGAAAGCGAGCCAGCACCAGGCCACCTTGGGCAGGTCGAATTCGAGTTTGGTCAGTTCGATGATGCGCGATGTCAGGTGGTCGTTGAGCGAGGAAATCAGTTGCGTCAGCGGCTCGGCCGCCATTCCCTCGGCCAGCATGCGTTCGGCCAGACGACGGATATCATCGGCCGCGGCGATCAACCCATCGATGTCGCGCGCCGTGCGAATGGCGCCGGAAATGGCCTTGCCGCCGCCGCTCTGCAGCTCGTAGATGTCCTCCTGCGACACGACGCCGACCAGCTTCTCGGAGGCATCCACGATAATGACGTGATGAATGCCGTGGCGCGCCATCACCAGCGCCGCCTGGTACACGGTGGCGCGCCAGTTGAGCATCAGCAGACCCGAGTCGCTCATCGCCGACATGATCATCCGGTCGAGATCCCAGTCCTTGACGGCGACCCGGTGCAGCAGGTCGCGCAGGGTGAAGATGCCGATGGGACGGCCGCTTTCGGGTTCGATGACGACGATGGAGCCGACCCGGTTCTCGGCCATGGCCTCCAGGGCTTCGCGCAGGGATGCTTCGGGAGCGACCGTCACCGGCTTGTGCCGGATAAGCGCCGCCAATTGGCTGTGCAAGGTCAGGTTGGGCTTGCTGTTCATGATGTGAATGATCCAGGCAGAAGCAATTTCACCGCAAAGGACGCAGAGGACGCAAAGGGAAACAGGCGATTGGCTTCAGGAATGGACTCACCCGCCGGCTGATATCCCATCTGTTCTCGAACTGGATTCCCTTGGCGTCCTTGGCGTCCTTTGCGGTCAATGTTTTGTGGTTTTCAGAATGATCCGGAATCGGCGCGAAAATCTAGGTATCGATGCGGAAGGTGTGCTTGAGGGTGACCTGCAGACGGCGCGCCTGTTTCAGGCTTTCCATCAGCAATCGCCGGTCGAAGCGGTTGAGTCGGTCGGGGTCGATCAGGTTCTCGGCCGGCTCGCCGGCGGCCAGCGCCCGGTGCTGAACCTGCAGCCGTATCCGTTGCAGGCAGCGGAAGGCACCCACCGCGCTGTCGGTATCGTCGGCGCTGAGGCGCAGCACGGGCTGCGCGGCACGCAGGCGCGCCGGCGTGTTGACCGCGGCGACGCCGGCGGCCAGGGCGAGAACGCGGGCGGCATCGACGAACAGCCGGGCGCCGTGCTTCTTGAGGTCGATGCGGCCCGGATGTCCCTCGTCGAAGGCGAAGTCGCGCAGGGTGCCCAGCGGCGGCGCCACGTCGAGGGCATTGCTGGCCAGCATGCGCAGGAAGCCGGCCGCCGGCGGCGCCAGGGTCTGCAAGTAGCCGCGCAGCGTGGCCGCCAGATCCAGGTCGCCGTAAAGGCCGCGCAGATCGAAGAAGATGGTGGCGTTGAGCAGGGCCTCCGGCTCCGGGGTGTGGATCCAGGCGGTGAAATGCCGGCGCCATTCCGGCACCGAGAGGCACCATTGGTCGTTGCCGGCCATGATGCCGCCGGCGCATAGCGGAAAACCGCAGTCCGCCAGCACCTTGTTCACCTCGCGGGCAAAGGCGACGAACAGGCGGCGCAATTCGGCCGCTTCGCCGTGATCGGCGGCGCTGAAGACGAGGCCGTTGTCCTGGTCGGTGGCGAAGGTCTGTTCGAAGCGGCCCTCGGAGCCCATCGCCAGCCAGCACCAGGAGGCCGCCGGCAGCCGGTGGCGACGCTCGACCAGGCTGATGGCGCGGATCGACAGCCGGTCGTTGAGGCCGGACAGCAACTGGCTGGTAATGCCGGCGCCGGTTTCCAGGTCGACGAAGGCCGCGGCGAGTTCGCGCACGCGCGGCGCCAACTGCGCCAGCGCGCCAACGTCGGATGCTCGTTCGATGTCGTGCGCGAGGGCGACGACTTCGTCGCCGTGCGGGATGAGGGAGGCGGCAGCGGGCGTGGCCATGACCCGGCTCGATTTCAGTACTTGACGCGCGCGAAGTAGGTCTTCTCGGCCGCTTCCAGCGCCTGGCGCAGCGTGGAAATGCCCTGATCGGCGAGCAGGCCGATGATCTTGACGAACACCTCGCCGGTCACGAAGGCGTCGCCGAGCGCGGTGTGGCGGCCGATGACGTCGATGCCGAGGCGCTCGGCGATGCTCTCCAACTGGTGCGATTCCTGATGGGGATGAATCACCGCCGAGAGCAGCAGCGTATCGAGCACCGGCTGCTGGAAGGAGATGCCCGTGCTCTGCTCCTTGAGTTGCAGGAAGCGCATGTCGAAGGCGGCGTTGTGCGCTACCAGCACGGTGTCGGCACAGAATTCATGGAATGCCGGCAGTACCGCGTCGATGGTCGGCTGGCCCCGCACCATGTCGTCGGTAATGCCGTGAATCGGAATTCCCTCGGGCTTGACCGGAGCGCGTGGATCCACCAGTTGGTCGAAAATCTCCTGCCGCAGCAGACGGCCGTTGACGATGCGTACGGCGCCGACCTGGATGATCTCGTCGCCCTTCGAAGGCTCCAGCCCGGTGGTCTCGGTATCGAAGACCGTGTAGGTAAGCTCGGTGAGCTTGCGGTCGAGGTCGATGCCGGCGTCCTGGTAATTGAACAGGTTGAAGTCGTAGTATTCCGGCCGGCTCTCGCCGTGGCCGGGCTGTCGATAGGCCGCCGGCGCCTCGGGCGTCGCCGCGACCGGCAGCACGAGGCGGAAGAAGGCGCGATGGGCGGCCTTTTCGCGCTGGTACCAGATCTCGCCGCCGTGGCGCTCGATGACGTCGCGGATCGTCAGCGGCGTGACCTCGGCACCGACGCTCATCGCCTCCAGTTCCCAAGTGTAGAGATTCTCCGACGATGCGACGACACCGGACCAGATGAGGTCGATGAAGGCCATGCGCCCTTCGGACGAAAGACGGAGGCGCAGTTCGCGGATGTCGTAGTGGTCCTGCAGCCGCGAGGCGAGGAAGGTGATGGCCTGCAGCAGCGAGAAGCTGTCGGCACGGATCCAGAGGGCGTCGTCGATGCTCTCGATCTTGGTGGCGAGATTGAGACGACTTTCCACCCAGCCGCAGGCGGCGGCGATCAGGTCGTTGCCGAGCACGTCCTCGAGCGGCCAGCGGGTCTTGAGCGAGTCGGCGAACTCGCCGGTGGTCTGGTCGAGCATGCGGCTCATGCGCGTGGCTTCCTCGTCGATGACACGGACGAATCGCTCGCGCGTCGCCGCCTCCATGCCGGCGTCGTCGCGCAACATCTCCACGGCTGCACGCAGGTTGGCCAGCGCCGGACGCGAGCCGTCGGTAAGGGCGTGAATCATCTGGTCGCGCTGCGACTCGCGTTCGAAGCTCTTGGTGATGTTCTCGATGGTCAGGACGTAGCCCGTAACGGTGAGTTCATGCCCCACGCTGCCACTAGCTCCGGTGCGCAGCACCGGAGCCATTTGGGCGCGCAGGAGCAAGCCGCCGCGCGCCGTGGTGATGAAGTTGGCCACCGGCTCGGCACTGCCCTTGCGCAGACGCTGCTGGATGTTCTCCAGGGAATGGGTGATCTGGCCGCGCTCCAGGATCGAGAAGATCGAGCGGCCGAGCCCTATCAGCGCGCCGCCGGCCACCGAGGTCGGGCTCTGCGCCAGCGCCTTGAACTGGAGCCGGGCCCGGTTGTTGTAGAGCAGGATGCGGCCGTCGAGATTGCAGACCACAACACCGAGCGCCAGCTCGGACATCAGCGCAGCCAGGCGGTTCTTCTCCTCTTCCACCGACGACTTGGCGCGCGCGATCTGGGCTTCGACATCGGTCAGCAATGCGTCGCGCTGCTGGGCGAGATCGTTGGTCGCCCGGGCCAGGGCCTGCACCTCGGGCGGACCTTGCGGGGCGACGCGGAACTGCCGGTTGGCGGCCAGCATCAGGCGCAGGTTCTCGGCCATGGCCAGCAGCCCCTGGACGTACTGGCGGAACAGCGTGCGCAACACCAGCACGCCGATGATGAAACCGAAGGTGGTCATCAGCGCGCCGACGGGCAGGCGCGGCAGCAGCAACTCGATCAGGGCGGTGCGGTCCGCGTCGCGGGCGTCGGCCAGCAGAATCGCGGCGGTCAGGACGAAAGGGCCGGTCATCAGCAGGCCCAGTGCCGCAACCGCCAGCAGGAAACGGACGCGCGCGTTCATCGACAGGCACGCAGCTCAGTACTCATGGGGCGTGGAGGGCGACAACGAGCGGTCAACTGCGGTTTCCAGGTTGAACGTCGAGCAGTGCCTTCACCAGCGTCACCAGATCCTTGGTCGAGAACGGCTTCGTGACATAGGCATCGGCACCCAGGGCCATGCCCTTCGCCACTTCGAGATCGCGGCCCTTGGCGGTGAGCATGACGATCCTGATGCCGGCCAGATCGGGGTCGGTACGCGCGGCCTCGCACACCTCGTAGCCGGACTTCTTCGGCATCATGATGTCGAGCAGGACCAGGTCGGGCCTGAAGGTCCTCAACTGCTCCAGGGCGGCATCGCCATCCGCCGCCACTGCCACCTCGAAGCCTTCCTTCTTCATCAGGTACTCAAGCGAGACGACGATGTTGGGCTCGTCGTCGACAATCAATACTCTCTTGCTCACCGGCGTCTCCTCCAGTTCTGTTTTTTCGATTCTATCCCGCGCCGCGCCGGCGCAGCGTGAACACGAAGGTGGCGCCGGCGCCGGATGCGCCTTCGACCCACAGACGGCCACCGAAATATTCGATGATCTGGCGGCTGATCGGCAGGCCCAGGCCGGTGCCGCGCGGTTTCTCGGTCAGCACGCTGCCGCCCTGGCGGAACTTCTCGAAGATGGTTTCGCGGTCTTCGGCGGCGATGCCGGGGCCGTTGTCGGCGACCGAAACACGCACGCTGTCCGTCGTTTCGGTCACCTTGACGACGACATGACCGCTGCCGGCGGCGACGAACTTCTGGGCATTGGACAGCAGGTTGATCATCACCTGCATCAGGCGGTCGCGATCCGCCATCACGGTAGGGCCGGGCTTCGGCAACACCATTTCCAGGGTCACGCCCTTGTCCCGATAGACCTGGCCGAGCGAATCGACGGATTCGCGTATCACCTCGCCGAGATCGACGACGCTGCTGGTCCATTCGGCGCGACCGGATTCGAGTTTGGCCAGATCGAGTATCTGGTTGATCAGGCGCGTCAGGCGACCGGTTTCGCCGACGATGATGCCGAGAAAGCGCGTGCGCTCGAGCAGATCGATGCGCGGATCGGCGAACAGCATTTCCGAGAAGGCCCGGATCGAGGTCAACGGCGTGCGCAACTCGTGGCTGACGGTGGAAATGAAATCGTCCTTCATGCGGTCGAGTTCGCGCAGGCGCTCGTTGGCGGCACGCAGTTCGGCGCTGGCCTGTTCCAGTTCGCGCGATTTCTCTTCCAGCTCGCGGCTGTGTGCACGCACCTGCGAGGCCTCGTCGAGAATGTCCATCACGGCGTCGATGTCCGGCGGCGCCTCTTCGACCACCGAGGCGACCATCACGCGCGCCGAAGCCGAGCCGATGGCGCCGGCGAGCTGGCTCTCGGCAAAACGGACCAGGTCGGCATCGGCCGGCAGTTCTTCCAGGTCGCTGAATCCCCGCGTCGCGGCATAGCGGGCGAAGGCCTCGCGCGCGCGCTCCGGCCCGAGAAAGCGGCCGGCCAGCGGCAGCAGTTCTGCCACCGGCGCGCCGGAGCGCCAGAGCATGGCGATGCCGTCGGCGCTGTGGCGACCGTCGACGAAGAGCGCCGACTGGCCGGCCTCGCGCACGTCGGGCGCGCGCAGCAGCGATACGCCCACGTAGCAGCCGACATTGGCGAGCAGGCTCCAGAACAGGCTGTGACTGATCTCGTCGAGACCGGTGAGGCCGAACAACTGCTGCGGCCGCAGCGGATCGAGCCCGAAGGCGCCGGCCATGAAGTCGGCCGGCAACCAGCCGGACTTGGCGAAGGACGGCAGCAGCAACGTGTAGGCCCAGACCGCGAACCCCGCCGAAAGGCCTGCCAATGCGCCTTCGCGGGTGCCACCGCGCCAGTAGAGGCCGCCGAAGACCACCGGCGCGAACTGGGCGACGGCGGCGAAGGAGATGAGGCCGATGGCGACCAGGGCATAGGCTTCGCCGGCAACGCGAAAGTACAGGTAGCCGAGGAAGAGGATGGCGCCGATTGCCCAGCGGCGGATCTGCAGCAGCAGGCCGGAGAGATCGGGCTTGCGGTCCAGTCCCAGGCGTTGCCAGCGCAGCAGCAGAGGCATCACCAGGTCGTTGCAGACCATGGTGGACAGGGCGATGGTCTCGACGATGACCATCCCGGTCGCCGCCGACAGGCCGCCGATGAAGACCAGCAGCGCCAGGCCGTGCTGGCCGTTCAGGAGCGGCAGCGTCAGCACGAAGGTGTCGGCGTCGCTGCCGGCCGGCAACTGCATCATTCCACCGAGCGCGATCGGCAGCACGAAGATGTTGATCAGGAACAGGTAGAGCGGGAACAGCCAGACCGAGCGGCGCACGTGGGCTTCATTGACGTTCTCGACCACCGCGATCTGGAACTGGCGCGGCAGCAGCATGACCGAGAGCATGGACAGGAAGGTCAGCGCCGCCCAACTGCCGTAGCCGGCGGCGGTATCGCGCGCGACCATGATCCTGGCAAGCTCGGGCACGGCGGCCGCGCGTTCGAAGATGTCGCCCATGCCGTTGTAGAGCGCGTAGCTGACATAGAGCCCGGCGGCGAGGAAGGCCAGCAGCTTGACCACCGACTCGAAGGCAATCGCGGCGACCATGCCCTCGTGACGCTCGGTCGCATCCAGGTGCCGGGTGCCGAACAGTATGGTGAAGGCCGCCAGCACGATGGCGACGTAGAAGGCGCTGTCCTGCAGCATCGGCGCCGCCGCCATGCTGGCCTGCAGGTTCGGGTCGCCGGCACTGACCAGGATGGTGTAGGTGTGCGAGACAGCCTTCAGTTGCAGGGCGATGTAGGGAATGATGCCGACCACGGCGATGACGGTGACGAGGCCGCCGAGCAACTGGCTCTTGCCGTAGCGCGAAGCGACGAAGTCGGCGATCGAGGTGATGCGGTTGGCCTTGGCGACATGCACGATCTTGCGCAGCACGAACCAGCCCAGCGCCAGCATCAGCGTCGGTCCGAGGTAAATGGGCAGGAAGCCGATGCCGGTGGCGGCAGCGCGGCCGACGCTGCCGTAGAAGGTCCAGGTGGTGCAATAGACGGCCAGCGACAGCGAATAGACGATCGGATTCGCAATCACCGAGCGGCCGGCATCGGCGCGCCGGTCGGCCCAGTAGGCGATGGCGAAGAGAACGCCCAGATAGGCGAGCGAGGCGAGGACGACCGTCCAGCCCTGGGCCACCGATTACTCCTTGCCGCCTTCGACGGCCCAGGCCATGAGCCCGATCAGCACCATCCAGACGCCGAACAGCCAGGCATAGAGCACCGGTACGCCGAAGACCTCGCCCGGGTGATTGAACAGCCCGAGGATAGGAAAGTTGAACAGGATCCAGCCGAGCAGGAACACCGCTACCAGGCGCTGCGCGGCCAACGGGCGATCCGCTTTCGATTTCTTCATCCGAAAAACCTCATTTGAACCAGCAAGAGCATCACGCGACAACGCGCTGTAATGAGACTCCCCTTCCACCGGCAGGCGAGTCGTCACTGTGCCCGGATTCTTTGAATTTCCTTTATGTCCTCGGCACTGAACTGCTTTCCGAAGGCTCAAGCATAGCCGCAGTTAGCCTCAAACAGCGCAAGTCCCACCATGAGACGCTACGATTTGGCTGCGCTATCGAGACTCGGTCGCAACACCGCACCATAGTTCAGGATGCGCGGATTTCATGGGATATGCATGGTTCTGGGGAGCGGCGACCGCCTCGGTGGTGCTTGTCGTTGTTGCGGCAATGTGGTGCGGGCGCCGGCGATCTCGCCCGCAGTTCCGCCGCCGTGCAATTGCGGCCACCAGGCAATCGCCAAGCGCCGGGCCGCCCGGCGAGGCAACGCTGTTGAGCGGCTTGGGTTCGATGTGGGCGTCGGACGCCGCCGGTGGAGATGGCATCGCACGTGCATCGGAATGCACTCGCTGGATGGTGCGGTAGGCAACATGGGCAATCGAAGCATCGTTACAGAATCCACTTAACATCGTTTTGTAGCAGCCAGACTCAAGCACCGGCGCACTTGTTCAGAACGAATTGCATGGCTATTGACAACAACCCAGATGTCAGCGGCGCGATATACCGGTCGTGGAACTTCTCGCGGCGATAGGAAATCAGCCTGTCTTCATCCGCGAAATCGGGCGAAGGCGAAGTCGGATGGTCGGCATGCCCCGCGTAAATCGCCCGAATTCGCTCCTCTTCTGCCTCAAGTTCCAGACGCCTCAACCAAGCGGCCTGGGCGACATTGACGCGGGCCAAGCCCATCGACATGGCAGTAACCAGATACGGCAAGCCGCGCGCATTGCGCTCGGACAACGAGCCGGTCTTCCGAAGCAAGTTGTTGCGCATCGCCTTGAAGGTCTTGGGCATCCGCCAGCAATTCGCTCAGCCGCACTCGCCTTGGCAGAACGGGCGCATCGAGCGATTGTTCGGCACGCTCAAGCCCTTGCTGCGGCGACTCGCGTTGCCGGGTGCCGGCGCCCTCGATACAGCGCTGTTCGAGTTCCGGCTGTTCTACAACCATGTGCGGACACATCAGAACCTCGGCGGGCGCACGCCCGCCGAGGTCT
>JBGOZF010000108.1:0-12446 GCA_041480065.1 Rhodocyclaceae bacterium | reverse complement strand
ATCACTGTTGTCCAAAACAGGATATGACGTTGGGTCATCCGGAGGTGTAGGGTATCGGTGAGCGACCAAACTCATCGACACCTGACCGAAGGAGACCCAACGTGAAAGCATCATGCAGCATGTTCAGTCAAATACTCAAGCTCATCCCGCGAACCGACTTCGAGCGTATCGTCAAGGAGACGGGGGCGGAATATCGAAGCAAGGGGCTGTCGAGCTGGAGCCAGTTTGTCGGCATGCTGTTCTGCCAGTTGGGTCGCGCCCACTCCCTGCGGGAGATCGAGGGCGGTCTGAAGAGTTGCGAAGGCAAGCTGGCCCACTTGGGCATCGAAGCGCCGGCGCGCTCGTCGCTGTCCTACGCCAATGGTCATCGGCCGTGGCAGCTGTTCGAGAAGGTCTTCTACGGGCTGTTCGAGATCGTCGCCGCCAAAGCCGTGGGCAAGAAGAAGTTCCGTTTCAAGAACAAGCTGGTCAGCATCGATTCGACTGTCATCGACCTGTGCCTGTCGCTGTACGACTGGGCGAAGTTCCGCCGCACCAAGGGCGCGGTCAAGCTGCATCTGGTGCTCGATCACGACGGCTATCTGCCGTGTTTCGGCATCATCACTGACGGCAAGGTGGCGGACGTAAAGGCCGCCCATCAAATGCACTTCGCGCCCGACACCATCGTTGTGGATGATCGGGGCTACAACGACTACCGGCTGTTTGCCAAATGGACGGACGCCAGCGTCTATTTCGTCACCCGTATGAAGGACAACACCTTGTTCGAGGTCATCGAGGAACACGCGGTGCCGCAGAACCGGAACATCCTCAAGGATCAGACCATCCGCCTGACTGGTACCGGCGCGCAGGAGAAGTGCCCGCATCTGCTGCGCCGTGTCGAGGCGGTCCGCGAAGATACTGGCGGCATCCTCGTATTCCTCACCAACCATCACGGTCTCGGCGCCAGCACCATCGCCGCGATCTACAAGGATCGCTGGCAGATCGAGTTGTTCTTCAAGGCCCTCAAGCAGAATCTGAAGATCAAGACCTTCGTCGGCACGTCGGCCAACGCGGTCAAAACGCAGATTTGGACGGCATTGATCTCGATGTTGCTGCTGCGCTACTTGCAACTCTCCTCCCGTTTCGGTTGGAGCCTGGCCAATCTGGTCGCGCTTCTGCGCATGAACCTCTTCAGCCATCGCGATCTGATGGCCTGGCTGGACGAACCCTTCGCCACGCCGCCCGATCCTCGCGACAATGCCCAAGCGACCCTGGCCTTTGCTTGATCTTGGACAGCACACGGAGGCACCATCTTGAAAACCCGCCATCTCCCGTTCGAAACCCGCATCAATTCAGAGTACCACCCGACCAGCTTCCGCTATCTTGGACAGCAGTGGATTGCTATAATTGTTTGACCCCAACGATGGTAGGATCATAAAAGCGATGAAGCTGATCGGCACAATCACCAGCCCCTATACGCGCAAGGCCCGCGTAGTTCTGGCCGAGAAGAAGATCGACTACGACTGGGTCATCGACAGCCCGAACTCGCCTAGCACCTCGGTGCCGAAGTACAACCCGTTGGCGCGCGTTCCGGTATTGGTACTCGACGACGATACTGCGATCTTCGATTCGCCGGTCATTGTCGAATATCTCGACAACCTGTCGCCCAACAACAAGCTGTTTCCGCAGCCGAGCCGCGAACGCGTCGAGGTCAAGCGCTGGGAAGCGTTGGCCGACGGCGTCATGGATGCGGCCGTCGGCATCCGCCTGGAACAACTGCGGCCGGAACCGCAACGCAGCAGCGGCTGGATGCAGCGCGAGCGCACCGTCATCGACCAGGCTCTCGAGATGATGGCAGAGGAACTCGGCGAGAACCAGTGGTGCATGGGTACGCCGTTCACATTCGCCGATGTCGCCGTCGGCTGCGCACTCGGCTATCTGGATTTCCGGTTCCCGGATATCGATTGGCGCGAAACACACCCCAACCTCGCCCGGCTGCATGAGAAGCTGATGCAACGGCCGTCGTTCGCCGACAGCGTTCCCCACGATTAATTGCCCGCCCCTCCCGGCCTCCCCTCGCGGGGAGGAGCCTGCTTGCCTCGCTGCGCTCGGACTGTTATGGGGCTCTACGATTTATCGCTCACGCGGCCTGCGCCTCCGGCGCGTGCCGTCCGGGCTTGGGGCGGCCCGGCGCCCAGGCTCTTCAGTGGTGGGCGCCGCCATTCGGCTGGGCACTTTAGGCGATGATGCCACCGCCGAGGCAGACTCGGCTTTCGTACACGACAACCGACTGCCCCGGCGTGATCGCCCATTGCGGGGCGGCGAAGACGATCTCGCATTCGGCCGCGTCGACACGTTCCACTTCGCAGGCGGCATCGGGCTGACGGTAGCGGGTCTTGGCGGAATAGACCCAGTGCGTGTGCGGCGGCTCACCCGAAATCCAGGACAACTGCGCCGCCGTCAGCCGATCCTTCATCAGTGCCGGATGCTCGTGCCCCTGGACGACATAGAGGATGTTTCGGGTCATGTCCTTGCCGGCGACATACCAGGGTTCCTCCGGCGCACCCTTGACACCGCCGATGCCCAGTCCTTCGCGCTGGCCCAGCGTGTAATACATCAGACCCTCGTGGCTGCCCACGACGCGGTCATTGTCGAGGTTGCGTGTTTCGCCCGGCTGTTTCGGCAGATAGCGGGAGAGGAATTCCCGAAACGGCCGCTCGCCGATGAAACAGATGCCCGTCGAATCCTTCTTGGCATGGTTGGGGAGACCGGCCTCTTCGGCAATCCTGCGCAGCTCGCGCTTGTAGAGGTGCCCGACCGGGAACAGGGTCTTCGACAACTGCGCCTGATTGAGCCGGTAGAGAAAATAGCTCTGGTCCTTGCTGCCGTCCTCGGCCTTCAACAACTGCCAGCGGCCAAGAAACTCGCGCACCTGGGCATAGTGGCCGGTGGCGATCTTCTCCGCGCCCAACTGCATCGCGTGATCCAGGAAGGCCTTGAACTTGATCTCGGAGTTGCACAGCACATCCGGATTGGGCGTGCGCCCAGCCTGATATTCCCTCAGGAAATCGGCAAACACGCGCTCCTTGTACTCGGCCGAGAAGTTGATCACTTCCAGGTCAATGCCGAGAACATCGGCGGCAGCGGCCGCATCGACGAGGTCCTGACGCGACGAACAATATTCTTCGGTGTCGTCGTCCTCCCAGTTCTTCATGAACAGGCCAACCACGTCGTAACCCTGACGCTTCAGGAGCAGCGCCGCTACCGAGGAATCGACGCCGCCGGACATGCCGACAATCACTTTAGTCATCCGGGCCTCCGCCATTTTCCCAATCCTCCAAAGGCAGGATCACCGCCGGTTCGCCGTTGTCGACGAACCAACTGTCGACTGCGAATCGGGCGCCGCCCGATTTCTCTTCGACCACCGCCGTGAAATGCTGACCGAAAATCCAGCGATGCCGCACGACGATATTGCTAACGCGATGAAAGCGCAGCCAGCCGCGCCTTTCGAACAGGTGCAGGAAGCGATCGGTGGTCGTCGAATGGTCGATGCAGTCCATACTGCCGGGCTGTCCGTCATCGGCGTAGTTGCCGCCACGATCGGCACCGATCGGCGTCTGTTCCGCCGCCCAGCCGTATAACCGGCCCACCGCCAGCGCCAGCAGTTCCCGCTCCCGTTCCGGCGTCGTCGCACCGGCCAACGACTCCCGCACCCAGGCAAGACGGTTGTCGGAATAGAGAACCGGCATTTCGGTATGGCAGCCGTAGTTGTAGCACACCACGACCGACTCGTCGGCCCGGGCGACTGCCGCCATCATCGCCAGTACCAGCGCGCATGGCAGTCTCATCCGTAGTGCCGGATCAGATCGAGCGGGAAGCGACGGCCCGCGAGCCAATCCTGGACGCACTGCCAGATCAGCGGACTGCGATGGCGCGCGCGCGAGACCTCGATTTCCTCCGCGGTAAGCCAGACTGCGCGCAGGATGCCGGTGTCGAGGGCACGCCCGACTTCCTCGTCGCCGAGGTCGCCGGCGAACGCGAAGCGAAGATAGGTGATGTCGCCCTTGGGTCTCGGCCATTGATAGACGCCGACCAGCGCAGTCGGCCGGAAGTGCCAGGCTGTTTCTTCCAGGGCTTCGCGGCTGCAGGCGTCGACCAGGGATTCCCCTTCGTCGAGATGCCCGGCCGGCTGGTTGATGCGCACGCCGTCGTCGGTTTCCTCTTCGACGAGCAGGAATCGGCCGCCTCGCTCGATGAGCGCGGCGACGGTGACATTGGGTTTCCAGATGCGATCCATAAGGCGCGCATTGTAGTTCCGGTCGCCGCAGTTTTGGCCGTGGCGGTAAATCCGATAAAATCGGGGTTCTCACCCGAACTGCTGGAGATTTTCCATGTCAATGGCCGACCGCGACGGCTTCATCTGGTATGACGGCAAACTCGTGCCCTGGCGCGAAGCGACCACCCACGTGCTCACCCATTCTCTCCACTACGGCCTCGCCGTCTTCGAGGGCGTACGTGCCTACAAGACCGTCTCGGGCACTGCCATTTTCCGACTCAAGGAGCACACGGACCGGCTGTTCAACTCGGCCCACATCTACCGCATGGCCATGCCGTGGGACAAGGCGACGCTGATGGAAGCGCAGAAGGAAGTCGTGCGCGCCAACAAGCTCGAATCCTGCTACGTCCGCCCGATCGCCTTCTACGGCTCTGAGAAGATGGGCGTCTCGCCGCGCGGCGCCAAGACGCACGTGGCGGTCGCTGCCTGGCCCTGGGGCGCCTACCTCGGCGAAGAGGGCATGGAGAAGGGCATTCGGGTCAAGACTTCCAGCTACGCGCGCCACCACGTCAACGTCTCGATGTGCCGCGCCAAGTACTCGGGCACCTATGCCAACTCGATCCTCGCCAACATGGAGGCGACGGAGGACGGCTACGACGAAGCCCTGCTGCTCGACGTCGATGGCTTCGTCGCCGAAGGCTCGGGCGAGAACCTCTTCGTCGTCAAGGACAACAGGATCTACGAGCCGGAGATCGCCTCGGCGCTGATCGGCATCACGCGTGCCTCGGTGCACACCCTGGCGCAGGAACTTGGCTACACGATCGTTTCCAAGCGTCTGACGCGCGACGACATCTACATCGCCGACGAGGCCTTCTTCACCGGCACCGCTGCCGAAGTGACCCCGATCCGCGAGCTCGACAATCGCCAGATCGGCGAAGGCAACAGAGGCCCCATCACCACCAAGATCCAGAGCCTGTTCTTCGACGTGGTCAACGGCAAGGTACCGGCCCACGCCGACTGGCTCAGCGCCGTTTAAGGAATCCAGTCATGAGCGAACTGAATGAAAAGACCCGCGAAGTCGCCGTCACGGCCCATGACCTGCCGCTGCATTGCCCGCGTCCCGGCGCACCGCTCTGGGCGCGGCATCCGCGCGTATTCCTTGACGTGTTGAAGAACGACGAGGCGGCCTGCCCTTATTGCGGCACCCGGTACCGCTTCACCGGCGAGCGTCCGAAGGGCCACCATTGATCCCGGCGGAGGGTGGCGCCCTCCGCCGCGCGACCCCATGAAGGTACTCGTCGTCGCTCCCTCCTGGATCGGCGACACCATCCTGTCCCAGCCGCTGTTCGCGCGCCTGCACGAACAGCACTCCAATCTTGCGCTGGATGTGCTCGCCGCGCCCTGGAGTGCGCCGCTGCTGGCCCGCATGCCGGAAGTGCAGCGCGTCATCGACAGCCCGTTCGTGCATGGTCGATTGGATCTCGCGGCCCGCTGGGCGGTCGGGCGCCAATTGGCGCGCGAAGCCTACGACCAGGCCATCGTCCTGCCGAATAGCTGGAAGTCGGCGCTGCCGGTGTTCTTCGCCGGCATCGGCCGTCGCACCGGATTTACCGGCGAAGCCCGGCTAGGCTTGCTCAACGACCGCCGCCGGCTTGACGAAACCGCCCTGCCGCTGCTTGCGGAGCGCTATGCCCTGCTGGCCGAGCCCGCCGACGCCCCAGCCAGACGCCCGCTGGCATCACCGCGTCTGACTAGCAGCCCGGCCCAGCAGCAGGCGGCCCGCGCTGGCCTGGCTCTGCCGCCGGATGCCGCACCCGTGGTGTTTTGTCCCGGCGCCGAATACGGCCCGGCGAAGCGCTGGCCGGCCAGGCATTTCGCGGCGCTGGCCACCATGCTGCCCGGCCCGGTCTGGCTGATCGGATCGGCCAAGGACGCAGCGGTCGGCACCGAGATCGAACGGCTGGCGGCCGGACGTGCGCTGAACCTCTGCGGCCGGACGACCCTGGAACAGGCCATCGACCTCATCGCCGGCGCGCGCTGCGTGGTCAGCAACGATTCCGGCCTCATGCATGTTGCCGCCGCACTCGACCGGCCGCTGGCGGCATTGTTCGGCTCGTCCAGCCCGCGCTATACGCCGCCGATGTCGGCGCAGGCGCGTATCATCTCGCTCGGGCTCGAATGCAGCCCCTGCTTCAAACGCGAATGCCCTCTCGGCCATTTGCGCTGTCTGAACGACCTGAGTCCGGAACAGGTGGCAGCGACGGTAACGAATCTGTCATGAGCGAAAAGAAGCCCATCTTCGCCACCGCTCTCGATGCCGAGGCGGCCTTCTACGAGGCGCTCGAACGGGGCGACCTCGAGGCCATGATGTCGGTGTGGGCCGAAGATGAGGAAATCGTCTGCGTGCTTCCCGCCGGTCCGCGCCTGACCGGCTATATGACGGTGCGGGAGGCCTGGCGGCGCCTGTTCGAGAGCGGTCCGCGCCTGCATTTGCGCGTATCCCAGCAGAGCGTGACGCTGAATCCATTCACCGCCGTGCACAACAACGTCGAAGAACTGACGGTCGCCGGTGAAGAGCGATCGAGCGCATCGATCGTCGCCACCAACATCTATGTCCGCGGCCCATTGGGCTGGCGGCTGATCGTTCATCATGCCTCGCCGGCGCCGCCCGACTGTCTCGGCGAGGTGCCCAAGGTTTTGCATTAATGCTTTAACGGATTTCAAATAGACTGCTTGCTCCTTCCCCGCATTCACCTGACGAGACAAGACCCGCCATGACTTCCATCGCCCCTGAAATCTTCAAGGCTTACGATATCCGCGGTATCGTCGGCAAGTCGCTCACCGTCGAGGCCGTACGCACCATCGGCCAGGCGCTGGGCTCCGAAGCGCGCGAGCGCGGATTGAAAACCATCGCCATCGGCCGCGACGGCCGGCTGTCCGGCCCCGAACTCGCGGCCGCGCTGGCGGACGGCATCACCAGCGCCGGAGTCGATGTCGTCGACATCGGCTGCGTGCCCACCCCGGTCACCTACTTCGCCGCCTTCGAACTGGGCACCGACAGTTGCGTCTCCGTCACCGGCAGCCACAACCCGCCCGACTACAACGGCCTCAAGATGGTGCTCGGCGGCCAGACGCTGTTCGGCGAACTGATCCAGGATCTGCGCCGGCGCATCGAATCCGGCCGCCTCGTCGAAGGCCAAGGCAAGATCCGCCATGCGAATGTCCGCGCGGCCTATCTCGATCGCATCGTCGGCGACGTCAAACTGGCGCGGCCGATGAAGATCGTGGTCGACTGCGGCAATGGTGTCGCCGGCGCCTTTGCGCCCGACCTGTTCCGGCGCATGGGCGCCGACGTCACCGAACTGTTCTGCGAAGTCGACGGCAACTTCCCCAACCACCATCCCGATCCCTCGAAGCCCGAGAACCTCGAAGACGTCCGCCGCGCCCTGCGCGAGACCGACGCCGAACTGGGTCTCGCATTCGACGGCGACGGCGACCGCCTCGGCGTCGTCACCAAGGATGGCGAGATCATCTACCCAGACCGGCAGCTGATGCTGTTCGCCGCCGACGTGCTGAGCCGCAACCCCGGCGCCCAGATCATCTTCGACGTCAAATGCTCGCGCTGGGTCGCCGAATCGGTGCGCTACCAGGGCGGCCAGCCGCTGATGTGGAAAACCGGCCACGCCTTCATCAAGACCAAGCTGCGCGAGACCGGCGCCCCGCTGGCCGGCGAGATGAGCGGCCACATGTTCTTCAAGGAACGCTGGTACGGCTTCGATGACGGCATGTACGCCGGCGCGCGCCTGCTCGAGATCGTCAGCCGCTGGAACGATGCCAACTGGCCGCTCAAGCACCTGCCCAACGCCATCTCGACGCCGGAGCTCAACCTGAAGATGCAGGAAGGCGAACCCCACGCCCTGATCGCCAAGCTACAGAAGGATGGCCGTTTCCCCGGCGCCCGCGAACTCATCACGCTCGACGGCGTCCGCGCCGAGTATGCCGACGGTTTCGGCCTCGCCCGCGCCTCCAACACCACGCCAGTCGTCGTGCTGCGTTTCGAGGCCGACAACCGCGAGGCGCTCGAGCGCATCCAGGGCGAATTCAAGGCCGCGCTGGAGGCCGTCTGGCCCGGTATCGAGGTGAGCTTCGCGCACGCCGGGCACTGAGCGGTCGTCATCGATCGGAACCTGGTACCCGATCGCTGCCAGGAGTAACCGCTCCTGGGTTCCGGCCTGACGGAACTCGCCGGATCCGACGTTCCGTCAGATGCGCCCCGTGGCCTCGGCGCCTCCTTGCCCCTCGATCGCCGCACTGCCGCTTGCACTCGGTGATTGCCCGCCCCGGCAATCACTCAATCTGAAGCCCGATAGCGTCGCAGTTCGCCTGCCCGGCAGTATTGCCTAAGTATTAGCATGCCCGTCAAATTGTCGCAAACCGAACAAGAACAGGGGGGCAGATATGTTCTGTGGCGAACTGAAGCGAAGGGTTCAAGATCTGAGCGCGCAACTGGACGCGATGAGAGCGCGCGCGACCGTGGCCGAAAATGAACTGGAGTCGGCGCGGCAGATTTTGGCCGCCGCCGAAGCACGCGCCGACGACGAACAGCGGGAACTGGACAAATGCGCCCGTATCTACCGCACCATGCAGGCGTTCGGCGATTCCTTTCTCGATATCCAGCGTTCCCAGGTTACTGTCGCCGGCACCATGAAGGCCGAGAAGCAGCATGCCGCCGAGGCCGCGGCCGCATCCAGCGCCAACCAGCAGGCAATGACCGCCATCGCCGACAGCCTGCGGGCGATGGCCGGCGACAGCAGTGCGATGGCGAAGAACGTCGACTCGCTGAGTGCACGCGCCACACAAATCGGCGGCATCGTTCAGTTAATCAAGGAGATCGCCGACCAGACCAACCTGCTGGCGCTCAATGCCGCGATCGAAGCGGCACGCGCTGGCGAACAGGGGCGCGGTTTTGCGGTAGTCGCGGACGAAGTACGCAAGCTGGCGGAACGCACGGCGAATGCCACCAACGAAATATCCACGCTCGTGTCGACAATCCAGCATGAGACCGAACAGACGCGGACACAGATGGAACGCTGGGCACAGCGTTCTGATGAGTTCGGACACGACGAGCAGGCCGCCACAGAAAGGATGCAAGCCCTTTTCGAACTGTCCAAGCGGATGGAAGGGTCGATCGCCGCGTCCGCCCTGCGCAGCTTCGTCGAAGTGGCCAAGATCGACCATCTCGTCTACAAGTTCGAGGTCTACAAGGTCTTCATGTGCCAGTCGCAGAAGGGCTTGGGCGACTTTGCCGATCACACGCACTGCCGCCTGGGCAAGTGGTACTACGAGGGCGAAGGCAAGGACTGCTACTCGACGCTGCCCGGCTACCGCGAGATGGAAGCGCCGCACCAGCACTTCCACGCCAGCGGCCTGGCGGCCTTGCGCGCCTATTTCGACGCCGACTACAAGAAAGCCTTCGCCGCCATCGGGGACATGGAATCGGCAAGCATGGCGGTGCTCGCCAGTCTCGACCACATCGCCGACAGCGGCGAGGGCGACAACGCCCGGTTGTGTCGGGACTGATATCGCCTCACTGGCCGACGTTCACTTCGGCCAGAGGATCATCTGTGTGCACCGGAACAGCGCGATCTTCCTGCCGCTGGCCTCGTCGCTGACCACGGCATCCCACACCTGCGTCGCCTTGCCCATGTGCTCGGCATGTGCTTCGCAGAGCAGGGTGCCTTCGGTGACGGTACCGAGGAAGTTCGATTTCAGTTCGATGGTCGTGAAGGACTGCGCACCCTTGGGCAGGTGCGCGATGGTGCCGTAGCCGCAGGCGGTATCGGCCAGGGCCACGACCGAGGCCGCATGCAGAAAACCGTTGGGCGCCAGCAGGTACGGCTGCACGGGCATGCGCGCGTAGACACGTGACGGCGCCAGCGCCTGGACTTCGATGCCTAGACGGCCGGGAAGGAAGCCCTGGCCGCGCTCGTTGAGAATTTCCCGCGTGATCTCGCCGCGCAGGCTCACAGCCGCTGTTCCACCCAGTTGCGCACCGAAGCCAGCGCCGCAGGCAGCGTCGACGCATCGGTGCCGCCGGCCTGGGCCATGTCCGGCCGGCCGCCGCCCTTGCCGCCCACCTGTTGGGCGACCATATTCACGAGTTCGCCGGCCTTCACCTTAGCCGTGAGGTCCGCGGTGACACCGGCGATCAGGCTGACCTTGCCGTCGCTCACCGCCGCCAGCACGATGGCGGCGGACTTGAGCTTGTCCTTCAGCTTGTCCATGGTCTCGCGCAGCGCCGGCACATCGGCGCCGTCCATGACGGCAGCAAGGACGCGAATGCCCTTGACCTCGACGGCCTGGCCGGCAAGATCATCGCCCTGGCCCGAGGCGAGTTTGGCCTTGAGCCGGGCCACTTCCTTTTCGAGCGAACGCAGGCTGTCGAGCATGCCGGCGACGCGCTCGCCGACGTCTGCCGGCTGCGCCTTCAAGAGCGCCGCGACGCCCAGAACCTGCCGCTCCTGCTCCTGCATGTAGCGCAAGGCATTGGCACCGGTGACGGCCTCGACGCGGCGCACCCCGGCGGCGACGCCTGACTCGGAGAGGATCTTGAACAGGCCGATGTCGCCGCTGCGCGCGACATGGGTGCCGCCGCACAATTCCTTGGACGAACCGATGCCGACCACGCGCACTTCGTCGCCGTATTTCTCGCCGAACAGCATCATGGCACCGGACTTCTGCGCGTCTTCGATCGGCATCACGCGCGAGTCGGTGGCCGCGTTGGTCAGAATCTCGTTGTTCACGATCTCCTCGACCTCGCGAATTTCCTCGGCGCTCATCGGCGCGCCGTGGGCGAAGTCGAAGCGTGTCTTGTCGGGGTCGACCTGCGAACCTTTCTGCTGCACATGCTGCCCCAGCACTTCGCGCAGCGCCTTGTGCATGAGATGAGTCACCGAGTGGTTGCGGGCGGTGGCCGCGCGTGCCGCGGTGTCGACACGCGCCGTCACCGACTGCCCTACGGCGAGCCGTCCGGTCTTGACGACACCGTGGTGA
This sequence comes from Rhodocyclaceae bacterium, assembly GCA_041480065.1. Lineage (GTDB taxonomy): Bacteria > Pseudomonadota > Gammaproteobacteria > Burkholderiales > Rhodocyclaceae > Fen-999. Next base: position 1,138 of record JBGOZF010000108.1, on the reverse strand, counting down.
CCGAAAACGGCCGCCTGGATCTTCAGCGTATCCTCGACCGCGAGAATGCCGCCGGTGCCCTTGAGTTCGCCGCGGTCGCCGACCTGGCCGCCGGATTCGGCATAGAAGGGCGTGTTGTCGAGCACGACCACGCCAAGGTCGCCTTCATTGAGTTCGTTGACCGGAGTGCCGTCCTTGTACAGCGCGAGGATTTTGCCCGCCGTCTCCAGCGACTCGTAACCGTGGAAGGTGCTGGCCGGGCCGTCGTATTCGAGCGCCACCGCCATCTTGAATTTGCCGGCGGCGCGCGCCTGCTCCTTCTGGCGCTTCATGGCTTCATCGAAAGCGACGGCATCGACCGCGACGCCGCGCTCGCGGCAGACATCAGCGGTGAGATCGAGCGGGAAGCCGAAGGTGTCGTGCAATTTGAACGCCGTCTCGCCGTTGAAGACCTTGACGTTGTGCTTTGCCATCACGCCGAGATCGGCCTCGAGGATCGCCATGCCGTTCTCGATCGTCGCGAAGAAGCGCTCCTCTTCCTGCTTCAGCACATCCATGACGCGCTTCTCGCCGGCGGCGAGTTCGGGATAGGCGGCGCCCATCTCGGCCACCAAGTCCGGCACCATGCGGTGAAAGAAGGCGGCGCGGGCGCCCAGCTTGTAGCCGTGACGAATGGCGCGGCGGATGATGCGCCGGAGTACGTAGCCGCGTCCCTCGTTGCCCGGGATGACGCCGTCGGCAAGCAGGAAGGCGCAGGCGCGGATGTGGTCGGCCAGCACCTTGAGCGAAGGGCTGTCCATGTCGGCATCCGAAGTCTCGCGCGCCGCGGCCTCGATCAGGTTCTGGAACAGGTCGATCTCGTAGTTGCTATGCACGTGCTGCAACACCGCGGAGACCCGCTCCAGGCCCATGCCGGTATCGACCGAGGGCTTGGGCAGCGGATGCATGACGCCGGCCTCGTCGCGGTTGAACTGCATGAACACGTTGTTCCAGATCTCGACCCAGCCGTGACCGCGGTCGTCAGGCTCGTCGCCGAAACGCGCGACGTCGGGCTTGCCGTCGCCGAAGAAGTAGTGGATCTCCGAGCACGGTCCGCACGGGCCGAGGTCGCCCATCGACCAGAAGTTGTCTTTGGCGCCGAGCCGGATGATCCGCTCCT
>JBGOZF010000107.1:0-12989 GCA_041480065.1 Rhodocyclaceae bacterium | reverse complement strand
GGTAAACGATGTCGTTGCCGTCGACCGAAGCATTGAGGATCGGGAACTTCTTCAGCGCATGGACCGCGGCTTTCACGAAGAAGGACATGAAGCCGAGCTTGACGCCATGCTCTTTTTCGAACTTGTCCTTGTACTTGTTGCGCAACTCCATCACCGGCGCCATGTTGACTTCGTTGAAGGTCGTCAGGATGGCGTTCGTGGCCTGCGATTGCAGCAGCCGCTCGGCGACGCGGGCACGCAGCCGGCTCATCGGCACGCGCTGCTCGGGGCGGTCGGCAACTATGGAGTCGAGGGCGACGACGGACGGCTGGGACAATGCCGGCTTGGCCGCCGGTGCTGGCGCCAGGGCCGCAGGCGCGGCCTGAGTTGGCACCGCCGGCCTGGCGGTGCCGGCCACATCCTCTTTCAGAACGCGGCCACCGGGACCGGTCCCTTTGACGTCCGATGCCGTCAGCCCTTTCTCGGCCATCAGCTTGCGCGCTGCCGGGCCGGCGACCGTCGCTGCTGGCTTGGTTTCGGCCTTAGACGCGGCTGCTGCTGAGGGAGCGTCTTGCGCGACCGCTCCACCCTTTGCGGAGGCGGCGCCAGCCGCTTTCGCCTCGGTATCGATGCAGGCGATGACATCGCCCGAAGTGACCGCCTCGCCGTTGCCTTTGAGGATATTGACCAGCAGCCCGCCTTCGGGAGCCGGCATCTCGAGTACGACCTTGTCGGTCTCGATGTCGATCAGGTTCTCGTCGCGCGCGACGAGTTCGCCTTCCTTGTGGTGCCAGGACACCAGAGATGCCTCGGACACCGACTCCGACAATTGGGGAATTTTGACCTCGATGATCATGATCTCTCCGTCTATCTATTTATTTGACGCCCAGTGCGGCGTTGACGACTTCCTTTTGTTGAATCACGTGCTTCGCCGCATAGCCCACCGCCGGCGACGCCGATGCCGGCCGGGCCGCGACGTCAAGCGTCTGGCCCTTCTTGAGCACCTTGGACAGCGTGTGATGCTTGGCATACCAGGCGCCCTGGTTCAAGGGTTCTTCCTGGCACCAGACGATTTCCTTGGTGTTCGGGTATTTCTGCAGTTCCTCGGCCAGCCGCCGGTCATCCATCGGATACAACTGCTCGATGCGAAGAATGGCGACGTTCTCGATCTTGCGCTCGCGCCGTGCCGCCAGGACATCGAAATAGACCTTGCCGGCACAGGTAACGACGCGCGTCACCTTCTTCGGATCCACGGCGTCGATCTCGCCGATGACGGTGTGGAAGGTGCCGTTGGCCACGTCCTCCAGCGTCGAAGCCGCATCCTTGTGGCGTAGCAGCGACTTCGGCGTCATCACGATCAGCGGTTTCCGTTGCTTGCGCAGCATCTGCCGGCGCAGCAGGTGGAACATCTGCCCGGCACTGCTCGGCATGCAGACTTCCCAGTTGAAATCGGCGGAAAGCTGCATGTAGCGCTCCAGCCGCGCCGAGGAATGCTCGGGGCCCTGGCCTTCGTAGCCATGCGGCAGCAGCAGTACCAGGCTGCAACCGCGGCCCCACTTCGCCTCGCCGGAAGAAAGGAACTGGTCGATGACGACCTGGGCACCGTTGGCGAAGTCGCCGAATTGCGCCTCCCAGATCACCAGTTCATTGGGCGTGGCCGTGGCATAGCCATACTCGAAGGCCAGCACGGCTTCCTCCGACAGCACGGAGTCGTAGCAACTGAAGCGTCCCTGCTGCTCGCCGATATGGGCCAGCGGCCACCAAGTTCCCTCGTTCCACTTCTCCCGGTTCTGGTCGTGCAAGGCGGCGTGACGATGGAAGAAGGTGCCGCGGCCGACGTCCTCGCCGGAGATGCGGATACCGAAGCCCGCCGCCAGCAAGGTGCCATAGGCCAGGTTCTCCGCCATGCCCCAGTCGATCGGCAGCTTGCCGGCACCCATGGCCTTGCGGTCGTCGATGATCTTCTTGACCCTGGACTGCAGCGTGAAATTGGCCGGAATGTCGGTCAGGCGATCGGTCAGGCGTTGCAGTTCCTTGACCGTGACGCTGGTATTGCATTTCTCCGTGTAACGCACCCCGACATACGGGGTCCAGTCGACGGCAGACTTGCTCTTGTAGTTGGTGATGACCGGATCGACGAGATGCCGACCCTCGTCCAGCGCCGTGCGGTAGTCCTTGATCATCTGTTCGGGTTCGTCGGCACCAACGATACCCGCGGCAACCAGCCGATCGGCGTACTGCTTGCGCGTGCCCGGATGGGCGGCTATCTTCTTGTACATCAGCGGCTGGGTCACCATCGGCTCGTCCTGCTCGTTGTGGCCGAGCTTGCGGAAGCAGACGATATCGACGACCACGTCGCGCTTGAATTCCTGGCGGAAATCCATGGCGATCTGGGTCACCAGCGCCACCGCCTCGGGATCATCGCCATTGACGTGGAAGATCGGCGCCTCGACCATCTTGAAGATGTCGGTGCAGTAAAGCGATGAACGGTAGTCGCGCGGATCCGACGTGGTGAAGCCGATCTGGTTGTTGATGACGAGATGAACCGTGCCCCCGGTGCCGTAACCGCGGGTCTGCGAGAAGTTGAGCATCTCCTGGTTGACGCCCTGGCCGGCGACGGCGGCATCGCCGTGAATCAGCACAGGCAATACCTGCGACTCGCCCTGCGCACCGCGGCGAACCTGCCGGGCATAGACCGAGCCCTCGACCACCGGATTGACGATCTCCAGGTGGGATGGATTGAAGGCGAGGGTCAGATGCACCGGTCCGTTCGGCGTGCCGACATCCGACGAATAGCCCATGTGGTACTTGACATCGCCGGCAGCGAGCACATCCGCCTTCTTGCCCTCGAACTCCTCGAACAGCATCTTCGGCTGCTTGCCGAGCGTGTTCACCAGCACGTTGAGGCGTCCGCGGTGGGCCATGCCGATGACGATTTCCTCGATACCGTGACTGCCCGCGACCTGAACCAGCTTGTCCATCGCCACGATCGCCGCCTCGCCGCCCTCGAGCGAGAAGCGCTTCTGGCCGACGTAACGGGTGTGCAGGTAGCGCTCCAGTGTCTCGGCAGCGGTGAGCCGTTCGAGCAGGCGCCGGCGTTCGGCCGCGGTAAACGTGGCAGTGGCGCGAATCGGCTCCAGGCGGGCCTGGATCCAGCGCTTTTGCGCCACTTCGGTCAGGTACATGTACTCGGCACCGATGGTGCCGCAATAGGTCTGCCTCAGGGCCTCGAGAATCTCGCGCAGGCTCGCTTGCGCCGCGCAGCCGGCGAACGAGCCGCAATTGAATTCCTGGCCGAGATCGGCTTCGGTAAAGCCGTAGTACGACGGGTCGAGTTCCGTGATTGCCGGGCGCTCGTGACGCTTCAGCGGATCCAACTGCGCCCAGCGGTTGCCGAGGAACCGATAGGCGGTAATCATCTGCAGGACCTTGACCTGATTCTCGCCCTGCGCCGTCGTCACGCGCGCCGGCACGTGCAAGGTGCCGGCCTTGGCACGCTGCGCGAACGAAGCGATGATCGGCGCGTGGGCCACGTCGGGCCCCGAATACTGGCCGGCACCGGGCAGCGCGCCCAGCTTGTCGAAATAGCTGCGCCAAACGTCGTCCACGGCGCCGGGGTTCTCCAGGTAGCGCTCGTAAAGCTCCTCGATGAAGGGCGCGTTGGCGCCGAACAGGTAGGAGTTGCTCAGCATCTGATTGATCATGGCGTCACCTCTTTTCAGTTGGGTGAGATTCGGGAAGGGGCTGTCTCCCGCCCCGGGCTGTGTCAGCGTTTGTCTATCGCCTGCACGTCGCGCCTGGGGGCGCCGATGTAGAGTTGCCGCGGCCGGCCGATCTTCTGTTCAGGATCGCCGATCATCTCGTGCCACTGGGCGATCCAGCCGATGGTACGGGCCATGGCGAAGATACCGGTGAACAGTTGGGTCGGTATGCCCAGCGCCTTCTGCACGATCCCGGAGTAGAAGTCCACGTTCGGGTAGAGCTTCTTCTCGATGAAGTACTCGTCCTGGAGCGCAATGCGTTCGAGTTCGAGCGCCAGCTTGAACAGCGGATCGTCGTGCAGCCCGAGTTCGTTCAGCACCTCGTGACAGGTTTCGCGCATCAGCGTCGCGCGCGGATCGAAGTTCTTGTACACCCGATGGCCGAAACCCATCAGCTTGAAGCCGTCGTTCTTGTCCTTGGCGCGCCTGATGTACTCCGGCACCCGCGACACATCGCCGATCTCTTCGAGCATCTTCAGGCATGCCTCGTTGGCACCGCCGTGCGCCGGGCCCCACAGGCAGGCGATGCCCGCCGCGATACAAGCGAAGGGATTGGCGCCCGATGAGCCGGCCAGCCGGACGGTCGAGGTCGAGGCGTTCTGCTCGTGGTCCGCATGCAGGATCAGGATGCGATCCAGCGCCCGCGCCAGCACCGGGTTCGGCTCGTAGGGCTCGCACGGCGTGGCGAACATCATGTACATGAAGTTCTCGGAGTAGTTCAGGCGGTTCTGCGGATACATCTGCGGCATGCCGCGCGAGTACTTGTAGGCCATGGCGACGATGGTCGGCATCTTTGCGATCAGGCGAATCGTTGCCAGCAGCCGGTGCTCTGGATTCGTGATATCGAGCGAGTCGTGATAGAAGGCCGACAGCGCGCCGACCAGTCCCACCAACACCGCCATCGGGTGCGAGTCGCGGCGGAAGCCCTGCATGAAGCGCGTCATCTGCTCGTGCACCATCGTGTGGTTATTCACGCGCTTCCGCCACTCTTCCCTCTGCGCAGTGTTCGGCAGCTCGCCGTGCTTGAGCAGGTAGCAGACTTCCAGGAAGTCGCAGTGCACCGCCAGTTGTTCGATCGGGTAGCCGCGGTAGAGCAACTCGCCCTTGTCGCCGTAGATGTAGGTGATCGACGAATTGCATGAGGCGGTAGACATGTAACCCGGGTCGTAGGTCAGGAAACCGGTCTTGCCGTAGAGCGGCCGAACGTCGATGACATCGGGACCGATGGTCCCGGAATAGGTCGGCAGTTCGATGCTCGTGCCGCCGATGCTCAGGGTTGCGTTGCGTTGGCTATTCATGTCGATACCTCACTATCGTTTCTCTGTTAAGGTCACAGGGCACTGATCGGGGCCGCGCCGCCACGGCGCAGCTTGCCGACCATCTCCTGCAATTGCGGATCATCTGTCTCCGTTCGTCCGCTCACCATCTCCCACAAATCGTGGTCTTCCATTTCCAGCAGCCTCTCGAGGGCCGCCTGGTCCTGCTCATCCACATCGTCGCCAACCTGCTGCCAGTAGCGCTGGAAAACGATGTCCAGTTCCAGCAGCGCGCGCCGGCAGTGCCAGCGAAGCCTTTCCAACCGTGCGCGCCGCAGTTCATCCATCAGACCGCGCGCCGAACCATCAGATCCTTGATCTTGCCGATCGCCTTGGTCGGGTTGAGGCCCTTCGGACAGACATCGACGCAATTCATGATGGTGTGGCAGCGGAACAGCCGGTACGGATCTTCGAGGTTATCGAGCCGCTCGCTGGTCGCCTGGTCGCGGGTATCGGCAATGAAGCGATAGGCGGCCAGGAGCCCTGCCGGGCCGACGAACTTGTCCGGGTTCCACCAGAAGGATGGGCACGAAGTCGAGCAGCATGCGCACAGGATGCACTCGTACAGGCCGTTGAGTTCCTCGCGATCTTCCGGCGATTGCAGTCGCTCGGTCTCCGGTGGCGGATCGTTGTTGATCAGGTAGGGTTTGATCGAGTGGTACTGCTTGAAGAACTGGGTCATGTCCACGATCAGGTCGCGGATCACCGGCAGGCCGGGCAGCGGACGCAGCATGATCGGCTTGTCCGCCGGCAGCGAGTCCAGAGCCGTCAGGCAGGCCAGACCATTGCGGCCGTTGATGTTCAGGGCATCCGAACCGCAGACACCCTCGCGGCAGGAACGACGGAAAGCGATCGAATCGTCCTTCGCCTTCAGCTTCACCATGGCATCGAGCAGCTTGCGGTCGGTGCTATCGACCTTGACCGAAATATCCTGCATGTAGGGCTTCGCGTCCCGGTCCGGATCGTAGCGGTAGATCTTGAATTGGAGAGTACGGGTGCTCATTTCCGGTTCCTCAATAGGCGCGCTTCTTCAGGGCGATGGTTTCAACGGAAAGCGGCGTCAGCTTCACCGACTTGTAGTCCAGGCGATTGCCCTCCTTGTACCAGAGGGAATGCTTGAGCCAGTTGTCATCATCGCGGCCGTTGGGATGCTCCGGCGTATCAGGCGCATCGTCGCGCACGTGGGCGCCGCGCGATTCCTTGCGCGCTTCCGCCGACACCATGGTGGCGACCGCCACTTCGATCAGGTTGTCGAGTTCCAGCGCTTCGACGCGCGCCGTGTTGAAGACCATGGACTTGTCCTTGATCTCGGTGGCGCCCACCTGCTTCTCGATCTCGAGGATCCTCTCGACGCCCGCCTTGAGCATGTCGGAGAACCGGAACACGCCGCAATGGGTCTGCATCGACCGCCGCATCGCCAGCTGCGTTTCATGCACGTTAGCGCCACCCTTCTGGTTGTTGAGGCGATCGAGCCGCGCCAGCGACTTGTCGATGGCCGCCTGCGGCAAGGGCTTCAGCGCCTTGGGCGATTTCTTCAACTCTTCCACCGCAGTCTCGCCGGCGGACTTGCCGAACACCAGCAGGTCGAGCAGCGAGTTGGTGCCCAGCCGATTGGCGCCATGCACGGACGCGCAGGCACATTCGCCGGCGGCGTAGAAGCCCGGCACCACGGCGCTCTTGGCGTGGCCGTGGGGCACCACGACCTGACCGTTGTAGTTGGTGGGGATGCCGCCCATCTGGTAGTGGGCGGTCGGCACGACCGGAATCGGCGCCGTGATCGGATCGACACCGGCGAACTGGATCGAGATCTCGCGGATGCCAGGCAGCCGCTTCATGATCACGCCCGGTTCCAGGTGCGTGATGTCGAGCAGCACGAAATCCTTGTGCGGACCGCAGCCGCGCCCCTCGTTGATCTCGGTGGTCATGGCGCGCGACACCACGTCGCGCGAGGCCAGGTCCTTGGCGTTGGGCGCGTAACGCTCCATGAAGCGCTCGCCGCTGCTGTTCCTGAGGATGCCGCCCTCGCCGCGCACTCCCTCGGTGATCAGCACGCCGGCGCCGGCTACGCCGGTGGGGTGGAACTGCCAGAACTCCATGTCCTCGAGCGGAATGCCCGCGCGCGCCGCCATGCCGAGACCGTCACCGGTGTTGATGAAGGCATTGGTCGAACTGTAGAAGATGCGCCCTGCGCCGCCGGTGGCGAAAATCGTCGCCTTGGAGTGGAAGACGACGACCTCGCCGGTTTCCATGTCCATCGCGATGACGCCGAGCACTTCGCCCTCGGCGTCGCGGATCAGGTCCAGCGCCATCCACTCGACGAAGAACTGCGTATTGGCCTTGACGTTGCGCTGGTACATCGCATGCAGCATGGCGTGGCCGGTGCGGTCGGCCGCGGCGCAAGAACGGCGCACCGGCTTCTCGCCGAAGTTCGACATGTGGCCGCCGAAGGGACGCTGGTAGATCTTGCCGGCGTCGGTGCGGTCGAAGGGCATGCCGTAGTGCTCGAGTTCGATGACCACCTCGTTGGCTTTGCGGCACATGAACTCGATGGCATCTTGGTCGCCGAGCCAGTCGGAACCCTTGACGGTGTCGTACATGTGCCAGTGCCAGTGATCTTCCTCGGAATTGCCGAGGCTCGCGGCAACACCGCCTTGCGCGGCCACCGTATGCGAGCGGGTCGGAAACACCTTGGTCAGAACTGCGGTCTTGAAGCCGGATTCGGAAAGCTGGATCGCGGCTCGCAGCCCCGCACCGCCGGCACCGACGATGACCGCGTCGAATGTGCGTACTGTGTATTTCACGGTCAGAGTCTCCAGAGGATTTGAATCGCCCAGCCGGCATAACCGACCAGCGCCAGCAGCGTCAGTACATGCAGTGCCAGGCGAAGCGCAGTCGGATTGATGTAGTCCATCCAGATGTCGCGAATGCCGACCCATGCGTGGTAGCAAAGGCTAAGGATGAAGATGAAGCTGATGAAGCGAACGAACTGATGGCCCATCAGCGCGTGCCAGCCTTCGTAGCCGCCACCGGACAGCGGCACCAGGACCGCCATCAGCAGGGTATACACCACCATCACGCCGGCGGTGATCCGCTGCGCCAGCCAGTCTTTCAGCCCGTAGTGGGCTCCGACGACAACGCGATTCACCATAGTTTCACCCCCAGGATCGCAGTCAGCGCAAGGCTCACGACCAGCACCGCGATGGCAGAGGCACGCGCCTGCGCCTTCTCGATGCCGATGTGCATGTCAAGAAGCAGAATCCGGATGCCCATGCAGAAGTGGTGCAGGTAGGCCCACATGAGCCCCAGCAGCACCAGCTTCACGAGGGGATGGCCGACCACCGCCTTGAAGGTCTCGAAGTTCTCGGGCGAGCCGAGCGACAGGCCCAAAAGCCAGATCAGCCCGGGAAGCATGACAAACAGGCCGGCACCGCTGACGCGATGCAATATGGAAACCCAGCCCGGTAACGGCAGCTTGATTTCAAACAGATTCAGGTACTTCGGCCGCCTCTTGGCGATCTCTGACATCGTTTCGCTCCTTGATCTTGATTCGGTGCAGCAATTATCGCCTATAAGGAACACTCACCAGCAAAGAAGCCCAGGTTATCGGTACTGACGAACATGCTCACGGATGCGGCCCCCGATCCTGTCAGCCCAACTCGTTGACGTAGCAGTGCTCGGCCGTGGCGTACAGGCCACGCCGCCACTCCACCGGGCGATCGCCATAGCTGTAGCTGATGCGCTCGACCGACAGCAACGGGGTGCCTTCAGCAACCTTCAGCAGCTCTGCACTGTTGCGATCGGCAGCAACCGCCCGCAGCCGCTCCTCGGCGCGAACCATGCGCACGCCGAAGTGCGATTCGAAGAGGCTGTACAGGGAGCCTTGCCACTCCTTTAGCAAATCGAGCGTCAGGCCGGAGAAGGTTTCCCCGGGCAGGTAGATTTCGTCGACAACGACCGGCTTGCCGCCGAATTCCAGCAAGCGCCTGACGATGATGATGGGATCGGCCAGCTTGAGGCCGAGCACGCGCGCGGCTTCCTGTCCGGCTTTGGCCCGCCAGCACTCCAGGGGCACGCTGCGGGACTGACCGATGTCGCCATTGATCGCCGCCAGGCGCAAGAAGCGGAAGAATGCACGTGGATCGCTGTGGGAGGCAACGAAGGTGCCCTTGCCCTGGCGCCGTACCAGGAGATTGTCGGCAGCCATTTCGTCGATGGCCTTGCGTACGGTGCCCTGGCTCACGTTGAAGCGAACAGCCAGCTCCGTCTCGCTCGGAATGACGTCGCCCGGACGCCATTCGCCTCCTTCAAGCGCCTGAAGGATCAGGTTCTTGATCTGGCGGTAAAGCGGGCTGAAGGTGGGGGATTCCTGAGCCATGGGCGCATTGGATCACATTTTTTTCACCTCGTCTATAGAGTGTCTTATGTCTTATATCTGTTATATAATACAAACTGAATTTGCCGGCAACAGGAAGCGAAGAATTGTTGGTATGCTGCCGCCCTGTCGCTCCGGCAATTGATCGCCGGTTTAGCTGTCAACCCAATCTGTCAATCCAAACGAAGGAGTCACCAGATGGCCAAAGCCCCCGTACGAGTCGCCGTCACCGGCGCCGCCGGACAAATCGGATATGCGCTGCTGTTTCGTATCGCCAGCGGCGAGATGCTGGGCAAGGACCAGCCTGTCATCCTCCAGATGCTGGAACTTCCGATCGACAAGGCCCAGCAGGCACTCAAGGGCGTCATGATGGAACTCGAGGACTGCGCTTTCCCGCTGCTGGCCGGGATGGTCGGCACCAGCGACCCGAAGGTCGCGTTCAAGGACGCTGACTATGCGATGCTGGTCGGCGCCCGGCCGCGCGGCCCGGGAATGGAGCGCAAGGACCTGCTGATGGAAAACGCCAAGATTTTCATCGAGCAGGGCAAGGCCATCAATGACGCCGCCTCGCGCGACATTCGCGTGCTGGTCGTTGGCAACCCGGCCAATACCAACGCCTACATCGCCATGAAGTCCGCGCCTGATCTGCCCAAGGCCAACTTCACGGCCATGCTGCGCCTCGATCACAACCGCGCCATGTCCATGCTCGCCAGCAAGACTGGCAAACCCGTAGACAGTGTCGAGAAGATGATCGTCTGGGGCAACCACTCCCCGACCATGTACCCCGACATCCGCTTCGCCACTGTCGCCGGCGCCAAAGCCCCCGGCCTGGTCGACGAGTCCTGGTACAAGACCGAATACATTCCCAAGGTCGGCAAGCGCGGCGCCGCCATCATCGAGGCGCGCGGCCTTTCCTCCGCCGCCTCCGCCGCCAACGCCGCCATCGACCACATGCATGACTGGGCGCTCGGCTCCAACGGCAAGTGGGTGACCATGGGCATTCCTTCCGACGGCTCCTACGGCATTCCCGAGGACTACCTCTACGGCGTCCCCGTCATCTGTACCCCGGGCAAGTACCAGCGCGTCACCGGCCTGGAGATCGACGCCTACTCGCGCCAGATGATGGACAAGACGCTCGCCGAGCTTCAGGAAGAACGCGAAGGCGTCAAGGCTCTGCTGGGCTGATGCGGTACGCGGGATGGAACCAGGCATGAGCAGTTCGCGCATCCATCCCGCCACCGTCCTCTACGCAGGCGGCAAACCGTTTCCAGTTCTCGCACCCTGCGAGCATTACGCCGGCAGCGAGAAACTGCTGACCAAGGCGCTCCAGATCCAGGCCGAGTCGACGGACGCGCGGCCGGTTTTCGACATCACTGCGGACTGCGAGGATGGCGCACCCGCGGGTCATGAGCGAGAACACGCGACCATGATCGCGGCGCTGATCGCCGGCACCGGCAATCGCTTCGGCCGCGTCGGCGCGCGCATCCACGATGTCCGCCACCCGGCCTGGCGCGACGAGCTCGATGTCCTGGTCGCTCAGGCGGGTCGGCAGATCGCCTATCTCGTGCTGCCCAAACCCGAAAGTGCCGACGACGCGCTGACGCAGATCAGTGCACTCGACGATGCTCGTCGCCGCCACGACATCGGCCGCGAGATACCCGTGCATGTGCTGATCGAAACGCCGGGCGCGTTGCGCGAAGCCTGGCAGATCGCCGCCCTGCCCCATGTCGAATCGCTCGACTTCGGACTCATGGATTTCGTCAGCGCCCATCACGGCGCCATCCCCGCCGACGCGATGCGCTCGCCGGGGCAATTCACCCATCCGTTGATCGTGCGCGCCAAGTGCGAAATCGCTGCCGCTGCGCTGGGCAACGGCGTCGTGCCCAGCCACAATGTCACCACCGAAATCCGCGACATCGGCGTCGTGTCTGCCGATGCCCGCCGCGCGCGCCAGGAATTCGGCTACCTGCGCATGTGGAGCATTCACCCGAATCAGATCCAGCCTATCGTCGAGGCCATGCGCCCGGACTTTGCCGAAGTCGAGAGCGCAGCCAAAATCCTGATTCCCGCCCAGGATGCGGCCTGGGGGCCGATCCAGCTTCAGGGCCGGCTCCACGATCGCGCGTCCTACCGCTATTACTGGGAACTACTGCAACGGGCGCAGTCCACCGGGATGGACATTCCGGCCGACGCCCGATTACGTTTTTTCACTTGACCCCATTGAGGAGATAGCAGTGCTAGCAGCCTATCGTGCCCATGTCGCCGAGCGCGCCGCGCTCGGCATCCCGCCGCTGCCGCTGACCAAGCAGCAGACGCAGCAACTCGTCGACTTGCTCAAGGCCCCCCCCAAGGGCGAAGAGGCTTTCCTCGTCGACCTGATCACCAATCGCGTCCCGGCCGGCGTCGACGACGCCGCCGAAGTCAAGGCGAAGTTCCTCGCCGCCATCGCCAAGAGCGAGCAGAGTTGCCCGGTCATCGGCCGCAAGCAGGCGACAGGACTGCTCGCCACCATGCTCGGCGGCTACAACGTCAAGCCGCTGGTCGACCTGCTCGACGACGCCGAGATCGGCGCCGTCGCCGCCAAGGGCCTGAAGACCACACTGCTGATGTTCGACTACTTCCACGACGTCGCCGGGAAAGCGAAAGCCGGCAATGCCAACGCCAAGTCGGTGATGCAGTCCTGGGCAGACGCCGAATGGTTCACCTCGCGCCCGGAAGTCGCCAAGAAGATCACCGTCACCGTATTCAAGGTCACCGGCGAAACCAACACCGACGACCTCTCGCCGGCGCCCGACGCCTGGAACCGACCCGACATCCCGCTGCACGGGCTGGCCATGCTGAAGAATGCGCGCGACGGCATCGTGCCGGACGAGCCCGGCGTCAGGGGACCGATCAAGCTGATCGACGAGCTGAAGAAGAAGGGCCACCCGGTCGCCTATGTCGGCGACGTGGTCGGCACCGGGTCCAGCCGCAAGTCGGCGACCAACTCGGTGCTCTGGTGGACCGGCGATGACATTCCCTTCGTGCCCAACAAGCGCTACGGCGGCTACTGCCTCGGCGGCAAGATCGCGCCGATCTTCTTCAACACCCAGGAGGACGCCGGCGCCTTCCCGATCGAGTGCGACGTCGCGCAACTGGCCATGGGCGATGTCATCGACATCTATCCCTTCGAGCGCAAGGTCGAGAAGAACGGCAAGACCGTCAGCACCTTCGACTACAAGTCCGAGGTCCTGCTCGACGAAGTGCGCGCCGGCGGCCGCATCAACCTGATCGTCGGCCGCGGCCTGACCACCAAGGCGCGCGACGCCCTCGGCCTGCCGCCCTCCACGCTGTTCCGTTTGCCGCAGAACCCGGCCGATACCGGCAAGGGCTACACGCTGGCGCAGAAGATGGTCGGCCGCGCCTGCGGCCTGACCAATGGCAAGGGAATCCGCCCCGGCACCTACTGCGAACCGAGGATGACTTCGGTCGGCAGCCAGGACACCACTGGCCCGATGACGCGCGACGAACTCAAGGACCTCGCCTGCCTCGGCTTCTCCGCCGACCTGGTGATGCAGTCCT
>JBGOZF010000106.1:0-13578 GCA_041480065.1 Rhodocyclaceae bacterium | reverse complement strand
TAACGCTCATGGCTCCGATGGACCACCCCGCATCATGAAATACGCTGACTTCGTAGCGCCTCAAGCTGGCAAATGCGCCCGCCCCTCCCATCCTCCCCTCGCGGGGAGGCTACTGGTCAGCTCGCTGCGCTCGATCATCACTAGGCGCACTTACCCCGTGTCTTTCACGCTAATCCTTCAAGTGCTGCCGCAGCGACAGGCTGGCGCCTAGCCAGCCGAGCGTTGCGGCGGCTGTCAGCAGCACCCCCGAATCGATCACGCCTAGCGGGCGCAGAACGAAATCGGCGCCGTACGCGCGCGCCATGTCGTTGACCGGCCCGCGTAGCCAGAGGGTGATGCCGGCGACGATCAGCCAGGCGACGATGCCGCCCAGCAGGCCCTGGATCAGACCGAAGTACTGGAAGGGCCGGCGGATGAAGCCGTCGGTGGCGCCCAGCAGCCGGCTGACCTCGATCTCGGCGCGGCCGCTCAGCACCTGCAAGCGGATGGTGTTGACCGTGATCGCGATCAGCCCGATGCCAAGCAGCACTGCCAGCAGCGCGACGCCGGTGCGGGCGAGCTTGAGCAGGGCGTCGAGGCGCCGCACCCATGCCGAGTCGAGCTGCGCGTGTTCGACCCTGGGCAGCTTGCGCAGTTCGGCGGCGAGTTGTTCCATGGCTTCGGGCCGGTCGTCGGCCGGGCGCACGACGAAGGCGTCGGGGAAGGGATTTCTCGGCAACGCTTCGATGACGTCGGCGAGACCCTCGTTCTTCTTCATGCGCGCCAGCGTCTCATCGCGGCCGATGTGGCGGACCGACTTCACGCCGGGGTGATTCTTCAGGCGGTTGTCGACTTCCTGTATCGCACGCTTGTCGGCGCCGAGATCGAGGAACAGCGAGATCTGCGGCGTCGGCGCGGAATCGCCGGCCAGGCGCATGGCGTTGGTCAGCAGCATCTGGCCGCCGGCCGGCATTGCCAGGGCGATGCCGATGGCCAGCAGCGAAAGCAGCATGTTCAGCGGCGTCGCCACCAGCCGGCGCAGGGCCAGCGCCAGAGCGTCGCGGTGATGAACGAGCCAGATCCTCATTGGAGTCTTCCGTGGTCGAGCATCAGTCGACGGGCGCTCGCAAACAGGCTGGCGTCGTAAGTTGCGATGAGCACGGTGACGCCGACCTGATGGAATTCGACGAAGATGCGCGCCACGTCGCACGCAGTGTCGGCGTCCAGGTGGGCCGTCGGCTCGTCGGCAAGCAGGAGATTGGGCCGCGCCACCACAGCGCGCGCGATCGCCAGCCGCTGCTGTTCGCCGCCCGAGAGCATGATGGGCATGGCCCTCTCGCGGGCCAGCAGGCCGACCTTGTCGAGCGCTGCCTGCACGCGCTTCTTCGCCTCGCCGGGCGGGAAGCCGGCGATGGCGAGCGGCAGCATCGCGTTCTCGAACACGTTGCGGTCGAACAGGAGCTTCTGGTCCTGGAACACGAGCCCCAGGTTGCGGCGCAGGTAGGGGATGGCGCTACGCTTGAGGCCGCCGACATTCTGGCCGTTGACCAGCACGGCGCCGCCGGTCGGCCGCTCGATGGCGGCGACGAGTTTCAGCAGCGTGCTCTTGCCGGCACCCGAGTGACCGCCGATGGCGACCAGTTCACCGCTCGCCACCTCGAAGCCGACATCGCTCAGAGCGTCGATGCCCGGCGGGTAGCGCTTGGAGACGTGGTCGAAACGTATCACTGGTTTGGAGGGCTTTCGAAAAGGGCCTCGACGAATTCGCGAACCCGGAATGGCTGCAAGTCGTCGATGGTCTCGCCGACGCCGATGTAGCGCACGGGCTTCGGGCATTGGCGCGCGATGGCGGCGAGCACGCCGCCCTTGGCGGTGCCGTCGAGCTTGGTGACGACGAGGCCGGTGACGCCGATGGCCTTGTCGAAGGCCTTCACCTGTTGGACGGCGTTCTGGCCGATGTTGGCGTCGAGCACCAGCAGCACTTCGTGCGGACCGCTCGGGTCGGCCTTCTGGACCACGCGGCGCACCTTGGCGATTTCCTCCATCAAGTTCAGTTGCGTCGGCAGGCGGCCGGCAGTGTCGGCGAGCACGACATCGATGCCGCGCGCCCTGGCGGCGGCGATGGCGTCGAAGACGACGGCTGCCGGATCGCCCGATTCCTGGGCGACGACGGTGACGTCGTTGCGGCGGCCCCATTCGGCCAGTTGCTCACGCGCGGCGGCACGGAAGGTGTCTCCCGCGGCGAGCAGCACCGACTTGCCCTGGGTCTGGAAGTACTTGGCGAGCTTGCCGATCGACGTGGTCTTGCCGGCGCCATTGACGCCGGCGATCATGATGATGAAGGGCTGATGGCCGGAGACGTCGAGCGGCTGCTCCAGCGGTGCGAGCAGCTTCTCGAGCAGATCGATCAGGGCCTGTTGGAGCTCGCGTGGTGTTTCGAGCTTGTGTTGCTTGACGGCCTTCTTGAGTTCGTCGAGCAGCCACTGCGTGGCGTCGATGCCGCAATCGGCCATCAGCAGCGTCGATTCGAGTTCCTCGAGCAGCTCGTCGTCGATCCTGGCGCGGCTGAAAAGGCCCGAAAGCTGGCCGCCGATCTGGGCGCGTGTCTTCGCCAGGCCGGCCTTGAGGCGCTCGGTCCAGGAAGTCTTCTTTTCGCCGGCGGGGGCGGGCGCGTCTTTCTTCAGGAAACCAAACATGGGGAGGCGTGTCGTAAGCGAAGCCGGGTTATCATCGCCGGCAAGGAAAAATCATTTTAACAGAAGCCCTTATCTCGACCTCCGGACCTATATGAGAAAAGCCCCTCGCCTGTTGGTGCTGCTGGCGGCCAGCGCCGTGTCATGTTCAGTGCTCGCCAATCCCTTCGAAACGAAACTGGCCAACGGCCTGCGCGTCATCGTCAAGGAAGACCATCGGGCGCCGACGGCCGTGACCATGGTCTGGTACCACATCGGTGCCATCGACGAGAAGGACGGCTACTCCGGCGTTTCCCACATGCTCGAACACATGATGTTCAAGGGCACCAGGCGGGTGTCGGCCGGCGAGTTCAGCAAGCGGGTGGCCGACGTCGGCGGTCGCGACAACGCCTTCACCAGCCTCGACTACACGGCCTATTTCCAGATCGTGCCCAAGACCGCGCTGCCGGAGATGCTTGCGCTCGAAGCGGATCGGATGGTCAACCTCCAGTTGACCGAGAAGGAATTTACTTCCGAAATGAAGGTGGTGCAGGAAGAGCGGCGCATGCGCACCGAAGATAACCCCCTGGCGCTGGTGCACGAGGCGCTGAACTCGGTTGCCTTCGAGGCCAGTCCCTACCGTCGGCCCGTCATCGGCTGGATGGACGATCTCGAACACATGACCTGGCAGGACGCCCGCAACTGGTATCGGCAATGGTATGCACCCAACAATGCCTACGTGCTGGTGGTCGGCGACGTCGACCATGACAAGGTGTTTCGCGAGGTCGGGAAGGCCTTCGGCGGCCTCAAGGCGCATCCGCTGCCCGAGCGCAAGCCGCAGAACGAACCCGAGCAGAAGGGCATCAAGCGCGTAACCGTCAAGGCGCCCGCGGACCTGCCCTACATCGCGATGAGCTGGAAGGTGCCGAAGCTGCGCGACGTGGACCGCGACCGCGAGCCCTACGCCCTGGAAGTGCTCGCCAACGTGCTCGACGGCAACGATGCGGCGCGCCTGGCGAAGGAACTGGTGCGCGGTCAGAAGATTGCGCAATCGGCGGGAGCGGGCTACGACGCCACGGTGCGCGGCGAAGCGAGTTTCATGATGGATGGCCAGCCGGCCGAAGGCAGGACGGTCGCCGAACTGGAAGCCGCGCTGCGCGGCCAGTTGAAGCGCATCCAGGACGATGGCGTGACGCCGGAGGAACTGGCGCGCATCAAGACCCAGATCATCGCCGGCCAGATCTATAAGCGCGATTCCATGATGGCCCAGGCGATGGAAATCGGCGGTTTCGAAGCCGCCGGTTTCAACTGGCGCGACTATGACAAGTTGCTGGAGAAGCTGCGTTCGGTCACGGCCGAGGAAGTGCAGGCGGTGGCGAAGAAGTATTTCAGCGACGATACCCTGACTGTGGCGGTGCTCGATCCCCAGCCGCTGGACAAGGCGGCAGCGCACAGGCCAGCCATGGCCGTGCGCCATTGAGGAGGAAGCCGACATGATGAAGATGCTGATCGCGTTTCTTGTCGCCGTCGTTTCCGTCGCCGCCCAGGCCGGTGTGACGATCCAGCACTGGGTTGCGCCTTCCGGTGCCAGGGTATATTTCGTCGAAACCCACGTGCTTCCCATTCTTGACGTGCAAGTGGATTTCTCGGCCGGATCCGCTTACGAGCCGGCCGGCAAGGCGGGGCTGGCCGCCATGACCCAGGCCTTGCTCGATGCCGGCGCCGGCGATCTGGACGAAGAGAAGATCTCGGCGCGGCTGGTGGACATCGGCGCCCATCTCGGTGGCTCCGCCGACAGCGATCGTGCCGGCGCCAGCGTGCGTACGCTGTCCTCGGCGACGGAGAAGAACGCCGCTCTGGATCTGTTGCGACTGGTGCTGACGCGGCCGACTTTCCCCGAGGCCGTGCTGGCGCGCGAAAAAGCCCGCAGCATTTCCGCGATTCGCGAGGCCGACACGCGGCCGGACGCGATCGCCGCCAAGCGCTTCGCTGCCGCCATCTATCCCGGTCATCCCTATGGCATCAGCGCCACGGTGGAAAGCGTCGGCAGCCTGACGCGTGAAGACCTCGTAGCTTTCCACCGCGATCATTACCCGGCGAAGCGGGCGACGATCTCGATCATCGGCGATGTCGACCGCGCCGAAGCCGAGCGCATCGCCCAGTCGCTGACCGAAGGCCTGCCGGCGGGGCTGCCCGAAACGCCGCTGCCCGAGGTGAAACTGCCGGCGAAGGAAACCATCAAGGTCGCCCATCCGGCTACCCAGAGCCACATCCACATCGGGCTGCCCGCCGTGCGTCGCGGCGATCCGGACTATTTCCCGCTGTTGGTCGGCAACTACACTCTCGGTGGCGGCGGCTTCGTCTCCCGGCTGATGAAGGAGGTGCGCGAGAAGCGCGGCTACGCCTACAACGTCTATTCCTATTTCATGCCGCGCAAGCTCGAAGGACCGTTCGAGATCGGCCTGCAGACCAAGCGCGACCAGGCGCAGGCGGCGTTGAAAGTGGCCGACGACGTGCTGGCGGAATTTCTGAAGACCGGGCCGACCGATGCCGAACTCACCGCTGCCAAGAAGCATCTGGTCGACAGCCTGGCCCTGCGCATCGACAGCAACGCCAAGCTCTTGGGCTATCTGTCGACCATCGGTTTCTACAACCTGCCGCTGACCTATCTCGACGATTTCCCCGCCAAGGTGAATGCGGTAACGGCCAAGTCCGTGCGCGAAGCCTTCGCCCGCCACGTCAAGCCGGAGGACCTGGTCACCGTCATCGTCGCCACCGACTGACGTGATGGCGTCGGCCAGAGCTCCAATTCTTATCGAGCGCAGCGAGCCAATTAGTCGCCTCCTCCGCGAGGGGGAGGTTGGGAGGGGGCGGGCCTTGCAGGACTGGTCCGTTCTTCAAGAGAAGGCAATTGGTTTGCCGAGGCGATAAGGACCATGTCCCGCATCCGCATCACTGGCGGCGAGTGGCGCAGCCGGCTGATCCAGGTCGTGGATGCGCCCGGCCTGCGGCCGACGCCGGACCGGGTGCGCGAGACGCTGTTCAACTGGCTGGGCCAGGATTTGAGCGGCCTTCACTGCCTGGACCTCTTTGCCGGCAGCGGCATTCTCGGCTTCGAGGCCGCGTCCCGCGGCGCTGCATCCGTGGTTCTGGTTGAGCGCGATCAAGGCGCCCTGGCGGCGCTGCGCAAGAATGCCGCCATGCTGGGCAGCGACCGGGTGGTCGTGATCCGGGCAGATGCGTTAGAATTCGCGGCCTTGGCTGCCCGGCAGGATCGTCGTTTCGACCTCGTGTTTCTCGACCCCCCCTACCGGCAAGGCTGGCTTGAGCGTCTGTGGCCGCATCTGCCGCCGATGCTTGCGCCGGACGGCAGGCTGTATGTCGAGTCGGAGGCCCCGGTCGTGCCGCCGGCCCCCTGGGCGCTGGTGCGGGAAGGCAAGGCAGGGCAGGTCTTTTATCACTTGTTGGAACGGGAATGAACACCAGAGTCGCCGTCTATCCGGGCACCTTCGATCCGCTCACCCGCGGCCACGAAGACTTGGTGCGCCGGGCCAGCAAGCTGTTCGATCGTCTCGTCGTGGGCATCGCCGAAAGCCGCTCGAAGACACCGTTCTTTACCCTGGACGAACGGGTGGACATGGCGAGGCAAGTGTTGGCCCGGTTTACCAATGTCGAGGTGCTGGGTTTCGACGGTCTGCTGATGAAGTTCGTCCGCAGCCAGTCTGCCGGCGTCATCTTGCGCGGCCTGCGCGCCGTTTCCGACTTCGAATACGAGTTTCAGATGGCGGGCATGAACCGCAATCTGTTTCCTGATGTCGAAACGATGTTTCTGACGCCGGGCGAGCAGTACACATTTATTTCCGCGACGATGGTGCGGGAAATCGCCTCCCTCGGAGGCGATGTATCGACGTTCGTCCAACCGCTGGTGGGGGCCCGGTTGGCGGACAAGCTTAATTCATCACTTACCTAGACTTTGCAGAGGAAACCGCAATGGCCCTGATCATCACCGACGAATGCATCAACTGCGACGTTTGCGAGCCCGAGTGCCCGAACAACGCCATCTCCCAGGGAGACGAGATCTACATTATCGATCCCAACAAGTGTACCGAGTGCGTCGGTCACTTCGATACGCCGCAGTGCCGCGAGGTCTGTCCGGTCGATTGCATCCCCGGCGACCCCAACCATGTCGAGAACCACGATCAGTTGATGGCGAAGTTCCTCAAGCTGACCGCCAAGTAGGCTACGCCCGGATCGGAATCCGTCTCAGGCTGCCGCCCTCAAGTGCGCCTTCCCCGGCGGCAGCAGCACGATATCCAGGCCGGCTTCCAGCCTTCCCAGTTCGTCGAGCTGAGTGCCCAGCAGAGTCTGTGACTGGTTGAGCTCGTCTATGCTGTCCTCGAGGCTGTCCGTCGCTTCATGGATGCGGCGAACGTTGTCGAGGCGGTGCTTCAACTGCCGTTGCATTTCGCGCACCTGATTCTCGAGCGGCGCCATCAATGTCCGCAACCAGTGTTCGGTATCGCGGTTGGCCTGGTCGAAAGCCTTGCGGACTTCGGAAGCCACGGTCTCGAAGAACTGCTGGGTCAGCGTCCGCTTGTCACGGGTCAACAGGCTCAGGAAGCTGCTGAACTGGCGACGAAAACTCTTTTCGAGATTGGCGAGCTGTTTCTGCCGGGGCGTGAGGGAGAAGGTCGGCGGCGGGTCCAGTTCGACGCCGTAGGCCCTGCCGAACTTGGCGCGCATGGCCGTGATCATTTCCAGGATTTCGGCGATGGTGCGCTCCGATGCCTCCAGGCTCTCGCCGGCGGCGGCGAACAATTCGCCCATGGCGTTGACCAACTGCGGTGTGAAGCGCGCCTGTCGCATGGTATCGCGGGTCCGGCGGGCGTGGTTGCGCAAGGTTTCCATGCCGAGATGGCCGAACAGCGTGTCGGAAAGCTGGGAGAAGACGCTGCGCACGGCGTAATACTCGCGCAGCCCGCGTTCGTAGGCTTCCTTCTCCGCCTTCGCCTTGTCGATCATGTGACCGACGACGCCGACGTTCTTGCCGCGTAGTTCGGCCAGTTCGGAAACCTGCGCGTTCAGGGCGGCGCGCCGGGTCTCCAGCAGCCGTCGCACCTCGCCGGCGATGGCGCGCGCCTCGGCAGCGGTGCTTGTGGCGACGATCTCCCGCTTGGCCGGCAGCAGTTGCTCGGACAGTGCGTCCTCGAGGCGCGGCAGCCGGCTCTTCTCGAGCAGCGCGACATCGCCGCCGATCTTGGCCACCAGACCCTTCTGCGCCGAAACGGCAAATACGCTGGCGGCGGGGACATCGAGGATGCGCGCGCAGGAATCGACCTGGCGCTCGATCTCGGCATCGATCTCGAAGTCGGGCCGCAGCCCATCCCAGAGACCGTCGATCTTGTTCAGTACCACCAGGCGTCCGGGACCGTTGCCGACGTGGTCGCGCCAGACGGCCAGGTCGGTCTGGGTGACGCCGGTATCGGCGGCCAGGATGAACAGCACCGCGTGCGCGCTGGGCAGCAACGAAAGCGTCAGTTCGGGTTCGGCGCCGATGGCATTGAGCCCAGGCGTGTCGAGCACGACCAGGCCTTCGGCCAGCAGCGGGTGCGGGAAGTTGATCAGGGCGTGGCGCCAGCGCGGAATCTCGACCTGGCCTTGCGAATTCATCACCAGGCTGCCGTCGCTGCCGTCGCCGACGGCGAAGCCGAGCGATTGGGCGGCCTCGGCGGGCACCAGCTTGACGTCGCCGACCCGGCGCAATCCGTCAGTCAGGCTGTCGGCCGAGGTGATGTCCTCGAAGGCGAATCGCTGCCAGGCTTCGGGCACGTCGCGCAGGTCGGCGATGCTGGCGCCTTCGGCACGGGTTTCGATCGGCAGCATTGCGATGTGCGGCGGCTGTTTCCTGTCCCAGGAAATCTCCGTCGGGCACATGGTCGTCCGCCCTGCCGATGACGGCAGCAGCCGGCCGCCGCGATCGGCAAAGAACAAGGCATTGATCAGTTCGGACTTGCCGCGCGAGAACTCGGCGACGAACGCCACCACCAGCTTGTCTTCGGCCAGCCGGGCTTGAATGCGCCGCAGGCGCTGTTCGGTCTGATTCTCGAGCAGGTCGCCTTCGATCAGCCAGTCCTGCAGCCGGCCGACCAGTTGATTGACGTCGTTGCGCCAGGCGCGGTACGAATCGAAGTGCTGGGTCAGGGTCATCAGCGGCTCTCGGTGCGGTCAATCAATGTTGGCAATGGGGGCAATAATACGTCGCCCGGTTGCCTTGGCGAAGCGCCCGGATAATGGCGCCACAGACGCGGCAGGGTTCGTCGGCGCGGCCATACACCCGGTGGCGATGCTGGAAGTCTCCCAGGCAACCATCGGACTGCACGTAGTCGCGCAGACTGCTGCCGCCGGCGCGGATCGCGGCACGCAGCGTGGACTTGATTGCCGGCACCAGACGCGCCAGGCGCGGTCTGGAGATACGGCCGGCCGGAGTGCGCGGGTCGATACCCGCTCGGTGCAGACTTTCTGAAGCATAGATGTTGCCGACGCCGACTACGATACTGGCATCCATTATGGCCGGTTTTACAGCGGTGCGCCTGCCGTCGAGTGCAGCCGCCAGCGCTTCGGCGGTGAATCCGCGCGACAGCGGTTCGATACCGAGACGGGCCAGCAGCGGATGCCCGGCCGGATCGCCGGCGATCCAGAGCATGGCGCCGAAGCGGCGCGGATCGTGAAAGCGCAGAACCTTGTCGCCGAAGACGATGTCAACATGGTCGTGCTTCTGCGGCGGCAGGTCCGGTGCGACCAGCCGCAGGCTGCCCGACATGCCGAGATGAACCAGGAGATGGCCGTTACCGAATTCGAACAGCAGATACTTGCCGCGCCGGCCGATGTTGGTGAGCCGTTGGCCCGCAAGGCTGCGGCCGAGCTGCGCCGGCAGCGGGTAGCGCAGTGCCGGCGCACGGGTCACCACGGCACGGACGCGCCGGCCGATCAGTTGCGTGGCCAGTCCGAGTCGCGTCACTTCCACTTCCGGCAGTTCGGGCATGTCGATCGGTGCCTTTCCTGAGGCTAAACTGCTAACATCACTCGACTATTGTATGTGACACCCGCGTTTCCGACAGCCCCCGGATACCCCACAAATGAAACACCGTTTACTGATCGCCCTTCTTGCTGTCATCGCTTTTTCGGCGCATGCCGCCGACGAAGCCGACAACAGCCCGGCCAATCTTCCGGCGGTGGAACTCACGCCGCAGATCTTCTATCAGATCCTACTGGCCGAGATAGCCGGTTCGCGGGGCCAGATCGGTGTGGCTGCGGACGCCTATGGCGATCTTGCCCGCAGCACGCGGGATGCGCGCATTGCCCGTCGTGCCGCCGAGGCGGCCCTGATCGCCGGGCGCCACGAACAGGCGCTGGCCTCGGCCCGGCTCTGGGCCGAACTCGATCCGGTTTCGGACCAGGCCAGGCAGATGGTCGGTAGCTTGCTGGCGGCGATGAACCGTTCCGACGATCTGGCCGCATATCTGAGCCAGCAACTGGCGGTGGCGGGGCCGCGCCTCGGGCCGCAACTGATGCAGATCAACAGGGCGTTGGCGCGCTTTTCCGACAAGGAGGCCATGCTGCGTCTGGTCGACAAGGTGACCGAGCCTTACCTGGGCATCGCCGAGGCTCATTTTGCGCGCGCCCAGGCGGCGCATGGCGCCGGCAAGAAAGACGCGGCGCGGACGGAGATCGATCGTGCTCTGGCGCTTCGTCCCGACTGGGAGTATGCGGCCCTGGTAAGGGCCGAACTGATGCCGAACAGCGCCGAATCGACGAAGGCGCTCGGCGACTTCGTTGCCGCGAACCCGAAGGCCAACGATGCCCGCCTCGCCTATGCTCGCGGTCTGGTGACAGACCACCGTTTTGCCGACGCCCGTCAGGAGTTCCGTACGCTGCTGGCCGACAAGCCGGACGGCGTAGAGATCATCTATGCGGTCGCCGTGCTCTCGGTTCAGTTGAATGACTACGATGAGGCGGAAACGCGATTCAAGCGCCTGATCGACTTGGGCTACAGCGAAATGAACAGCGCCCGCCTCTACCTCGGGCAGATCGCCGAGGAACGCAAACGCTGGGACGAGGCGCTCAGTTGGTACGGCCAGGTGACCGCCGGCGGGCAGTACCTCAGCGCGCGGATGCGCATCGCCCATGTCCTGGCATTGCAGGGCAAACAGGCGGAGGCGCGCCAATGCCTGCAGGAAACGGCTGCTACCAGTCCGGTCGAGCGCAGCCAGTTGCTGATCGCCGAAGCGCAGTTGCTGCACGACGCCGGACACCACGAGGAGGCCTACGGCGTCCTGGCAGGCGGGCTGGCCCGGCATCCGGATCAGCCGGAACTGCTTTACGAAGCGGCCCTGGCTGCGGAGAAGATCGGCAAGATCGATGTGGTCGAACATGATCTGCGCCGACTGATCGAACTCAAGCCCGATCATGCCCATGCCTACAATGCGCTCGGCTACTCCTTCGCCGACCGCAACGAGCGTCTCGATGAAGCCCAGCAGTTGATCGACAAGGCGCTGCAACTTGCTCCCGAAGACCCGTTCATCCTCGACAGCAAGGGCTGGGTGTTGTTCAGGCGCGGCGATGCCGGCACGGCGCTCGATGTGCTGAAGAAGGCTTTCGCCCTGCGTGCCGATCCGGAAATTGCCGCGCACATCGGTGAGGTGCTCTGGTCCATGGGCAAGCAGGATGAAGCCCGCAAGATCTGGAGCGACGCCGCCAAGGCGGATCCCACCAACGAGGCGTTGGTGGAAACTGTCAAGAAACACAGCAAACCCTGAAGCGACTCGGCGCACTTCTCGGCAGCCTGATGCTGGCAGCTTGCGCGAGTGTGCCGGCAGTTGCGCCGGTCGTCCGCTCGCCCCGGCCGGTCGAGATGTTCGCTCTTGACGCACGCATTGCCGTTCGCCAGGGCGAGGCGCACCACTATGCCAACATCGCCTGGCAGCACGATGCGCGGCGCGACAGCATCCTGGTGACGACCCCGCTGGGGCAGGGCGTAGCCGAGCTGAGCCGCGACGAGACTGGCGCCCGGCTCGTCACCGCCGACCGGCGTGAAATCGCCGCACCTGACTGGGAGGGGCTTGCGGAGCGTGTCCTGGGCGCGCGGCTGCCCCTGAACGATATGCCGCAATGGCTGGTCGGCCGTCCGCCCGCGCCCAGCTCCGGCTGGCAGGTCGAATACCTGGACTACCAGAGCGAAGCGCCGGACGCACTGCCGACGCTGATCGAACTTAGGCGCGACGACATCGAGGTGCGCCTGAAGATCGACGAATGGAATCGCACGCAATGATGGGCTGGCAGTCGGCCTGGCCTGCGCCGGCCAAGATCAATCTCTTCCTGCACGTCGTGGGACGGCGCGCGGACGGCTATCACGTGCTTCAGACCGTATTCCGCTTCCTCGACCACGGCGACGCGCTGCGCTTCTCGCCGCGCGACGACAGCGACATTCTCCTGGCGACGCCGCAGCCTGGCGTTCCCGCCGAGTTGGATCTCACCGTTCGGGCGGCCCGCTTGCTGCGCGAAGCGACCGGCGTCGGTCATGGTGTCACGATCGAGCTCGACAAGCGTTTGCCGATGGGCGGCGGTCTCGGCGGCGGCAGTTCCGATGCCGCGACGACGCTCATCGCCCTCAACCACCTCTGGGGCTGCGGCCTGCCACCGGACGAGTTGCAGCGCCTGGGCCTGCAGCTCGGCGCCGACGTGCCAGTATTCATCCACGGCCGCAACTGCTTTGCCGAGGGGGTGGGCGAGCAGTTCCGCGACATGGACCTGCGCCCGACCTGGTATCTGGTGACCGTGCCGAAGACGCCCGTGCCGACGGCCGAGGTCTTTCGCGATCCCGAGCTGCGCCGGGATACACCTGCCATCGATCCGGCCGCGTGGCGACCGGGGATGGGCGGCAACGACCTGGAGCCCGTGGCCTGCCGGCTGTTTCCGGAAGTCGCGACCCACCTGGCATGGCTGCGGGCCCGCGGACCGGCGCGAATGAGCGGTTCCGGTGCCTGCTGTTTCGCCGAATTCGCCACCGAGCCCGAGGCCCGAGCGGCCTGGGCGCAACTGCCTGCCGGAATGGACGGTTTCGTCGCCCGCGGACTCGATCGGCACCCGCTTTCGGAATTGACATAGCGGGCCAAAAGCCCGACAATGCGCGTCCTTTCGGCGCCCCCTACCTCCGGGTTCGCCGGGGTAATTGGGGAGTCGCCAAGCTGGTTAAGGCACCGGATTTTGATTCCGGCATGCGAAGGTTCGAATCCTTCCTCCCCAGCCAGATTCCCCCGGGCAGACTGATCATCTGTCCAACTCTTTAGCACGGACGCGGTCATGGCCTACGACAGCATGATGGTTTTCACCGGCAACGCCAACCCCAAGTTGGCGTCCGATGTCGTCAAGCGCCTGAACATTTCCCTGGGCCGCGCGGCCGTCGGCCGCTTTTCCGATGGCGAAACCAGCGTCGAGCTGCTGGAAAACGTACGCGGCAAGGATGTCTTCATCCTCCAGTCGACCTGCGCGCCGACCAACGACAACCTGATGGAAGTGATCATCCTGGCCGACGCCCTGAAGCGCTCTTCGGCCGGACGCATCACCGCGGCGATTCCGTATTTCGGCTATGCCCGCCAGGATCGCCGGCCGCGCAGCGCCCGGGTTCCGATCGCCGCCAAGGTGATCGCCAACATGCTGCAGGCCGTCGGCGTCCAGCGCGTCCTTACCGTCGATCTCCATGCCGACCAGATCCAGGGCTTCTTCGACATATCGGTCGACAACATCTATTCGACGCCGATTCTGCTCGGCGACATCTGGCGTCAGCGTCACGACGACCTGATGGTGGTGTCGCCGGACGTCGGCGGCGTCTTGCGCGCCCGCGCGGCCGCCAAGCGCCTGGAGGCGGACC
>JBGOZF010000105.1:0-13893 GCA_041480065.1 Rhodocyclaceae bacterium | reverse complement strand
GCCAGCATCAGGCCGCTCCAGCCGATGATATTGACGCCCCAGAACACTGCCCAGTAGTCGAACTTCTCGAAGTAGGTCCAGCGGTCGAACAGCGGCTTCGGCCCCTTGCCGACGAACCACTTGAACATGCCCCAGCAGTCGATGAAGTCCTTCCAGTTCGGGATCAGCGAATCCGCGCCGAACCACTTGAAGTCCTTGCTGCGCAGCAGCTTCTGCATGACGTAGATGAAATGGATCATGAAGATCGAGACGAACAGTGTGGCCGCCACACGGTGTATGAGGCCGAGTACGCGCGGGCCGCCGAGCGTCGCCGCCACGGTGGGCGCCCATGAACTGTGGGCGAACAGGGCTGTCGTGCCGGTCAGCACCAGTGTCATGGTGACGATGGCGAAGATCAGGTGGGCGATTCGCCAGCCCCAGGGGAATCGCTTGAAGTGCTTGCGCTCATCCAGGTGCAGACCGTTGAGGTCGATGTGCGGCGCCGGCTTGCCGAGGTTGCGGTCCTTCCACTCGCGGTAGTACCAGAGGCCGGAATGCGCCCAGAAGAAGGCGAACACGAAGATCAAGAGGCCAACCATGAACTTGGTGGCAATCCACATCTCCGGGTACTTCTTGTGGTCGTGGCCGTTGGCAT
Organism: Rhodocyclaceae bacterium; assembly: GCA_041480065.1. GTDB lineage: Bacteria > Pseudomonadota > Gammaproteobacteria > Burkholderiales > Rhodocyclaceae > Fen-999. The sequence goes on along the minus strand of JBGOZF010000105.1, from coordinate 13,259 downwards.
GCGGGCCGAAGGACAGGAAGCCGGGTGTGGCGTCGTGCATGCCGGCCTTCTTGTCGCTGTGGCACTTCTGGCAGGTCTTGAGGCGGTTCTTGGGGCTGACTTTCGACGCCGGATCGTCCACCTTGAGGATGTCGTGGCTGCCGTGGCAGTCGAAACACTTGGCGGTGTAGGCGTAGCCGAGCTGGTTGACCTGGCCGTGGTAGGTGGACTGGTAGGTCTTCAGGTTGTCTTCGTGGCAGCCGCCGCAGTTCTGCGTGATCGCCAGCTTGGTCGGCTCGGCCGAGGTGTTGCCGATGTCGTGGGTGGTGTGGCAGTCGGAGCAGACCGCCGACTTCGTGTTGTGATCTTCCAGGATCGCCTTGCCATGCACGGACTCCGTGTATTCCTCGAGTTCGTCGGTGTGGCATTTCTGGCCGCAGACATTGGGCACCGTCATGTGCCAGTCGACGCGCCGCACGGTGCCGCGCGGGGGAACGTCGAAGGTGTGCGTGTCGTGACAGTCGGAGCAGGTGGCGTTGACGTGCGACTTGTCCTCCTTGTTCGGCCGGGCGTGGAAGGACTTCTTGTAGGCTTCAACGTTCTGGACGACGACGCCCAGGCGCGCGCCGGGTTCGGCCTTGCCTTCGCGCTGAAGCTTCTTCCACAAGTCTTCGTGGCATTGCGCGCAACCGGCGACTTTCGCCGCTGCATCCTTCTTGTGCGGCGCCGTGGCGTCGGTGATTTCCTTGTGGCAGGCCACGCATTGCATCTCGGAATGCACGCCCTTGCCGTACTTCTCGGGCCTGATCGAGTTCAGCGTGCGTTCGCCGCTCTCGCCGCCGGGAGCCTTGATCTTCTGGCTCGAATCGGCATGGCAGGTCAGGCAGGTCGCGTTGTCGAGCTTCTCGGCAGCGTGAACATTCGTGGCCAGTATTGACGAAAGTGCGAGGCCAACCACCAGCCGAAATGCAACAGTCCAGGTACTCACGATTCTTCCTTGATCAGGCGACGGATGTTGAATCCGTGGATTGCAGCCGTCGCAAAAAAAGTGGGGGCGAAACCTCCGCCCCCTTATACGTCCACCATGCAGTCAATTACTTGAAGCTGTAGATATAGGCCGCGCCAATCGTATGCACGGTGTAGTTCGGCGCCTGTTCGTTGGTCGGCAGGTAATTGGTGCCCGTCCCGAACTGCATGCCGTCGTAGGCCCAATCTACAGCCTTCAAGCGCGTGTAGGTGTAGCCCAAACGCACGGCCGCCGTTTTGTCGATCTGGTACTTGCCGTTGAGCTTCAGCTCGACGATGTTGGTGGTCACGGTAGGCAGGGCCGAGGCGGGGATGTAATAGAAAGCAACGAGAGCTGCTTGTCCGCCAGCGGCAATGAGTGCGGGGTTTTGGATGTAACTCCCACCAGTAACTCCAATATCCGTGCGTGCGCGGCTGAAGACCAGATCCCCCTTCAGATCGAGCTTGCCGGCCATGAGGCGTTTCTGCGTCAGCGTAACGCCGAGCGTATCGACCTTGTCGCGCATATCCGTGGACCACTGCAGGCAGGGATCGATCTTCGCGTTCTGGTTCTTCAGCGCCACAGTCGCGTAGCAACCGCCGCTAACCGCCGTAGCGCCGGTCGGGGTGCCGCTCACCGACACAGTGGCATTGTTGCCGGTACCATTGTTGTTGCTGCCGAAGGCATCGCCCGCGCTCTTGGAGCGTCTATCCTCGTAGGTGTAAAACACGGTGGCGCTGAAGTCCTCGCTGGCCGCGTAGGTGCCATCCAGGTTCAGGGTACCGGCCTCGGAGCTCTTCAACCCATAAACGGAGTTCTTGTAGTCGTCATTGTCGTAATCGAAGCCGGCCTGCAGCGAGAGCTTCTCGGTCGCCTGCCAGTTCAGCGATGTGCGCCACTTGTCGCGGTTGCGGTCGGCCATGTTGAACCGCCTCATCCCGATCAGCTCGCTGACGACGTTGCGGCTGCCGTAGAGAGCCTGGGGAACGACGTTGTTGTTTGCGCCAAAGATAGTGTCGTTACCGGCGGCCGTAGCACCATAGCCCGCCAGGACACCGAATCCAGTCAGCCCCTTGCTGACCATCCACTGATAAGCGCTCATGGTTGCTCCGACGCCCGCACCGGTCGTGGGAACGACGTTCGCGTACGGCAAGAAGGCCAGGAAGGCGTTTTCGTCGTAATTGACCGTGCGCTTGGAGTAGGCGTACCCGACCTTGCCGGACAGCTCTTCGGCCAGTTTGCCGCGCCATTCGGCGCGCAGCGTGTTTTCCTTGGTCGTCGGTGCGTCGGCGCAGTTGTACCAGGAGTCGCAACCACGGTCGATCTTGACGTAGTCATAACCGAGCTTGACGGCCTGACCTCTTGCCACTGCATAATCGGCATCCAGGTTCAACTGGTTTGACTTCTTGCTGTAGGCCCGGTTGGCGTAGGCGTTAAGGTTACCTCCCAGTTGTGCGACGGTCAGGCCACCCATCGACCCGAAAGCGAAAGAACCGCTGCCGGCAGGCTCATTGGCGTCGTGGAAGTAATAGGTGTTGACTGCAGTCCGGTTGTCGCGATCGTTGTATTTGTACTGGGCGGTCAAACCCAGATCCTTGATCGGTTTTGCCGTGAGCTTCAGGCCGAACGCCTTGGTCACCACAAGTCCGTTCAACGACGAGGTCGGCAGGCCCAGGGGGAACTGGCCGTTCTCCCCGGCCGTCACATAGCTGTCGTTCTGCGTGTTGCGGGCATACGAGCCATTCATGGCCAGCTTGGTGGTCGGCGTGAAATAGTAACCGCCCGTCAGGCCGAATTGATGAAACTGGTTACTTGGTGCGCTGGCATAGGTGGTGGTGTTCGTCAGATTTCTGACGTCGTTCCACGTGACCGATTTGATATCGTTCTTGAACAGCGAGCCGTAGTACTCCGCCGACAGAAACGCCTTGTCGCCTTTGAAATTCAGGCTCAGGTTGTACTGGTCGGTGGTCTGGTCGATCGGGTCCGCGAGCGTGGCACCGAACTCCGTGTTGCGGGAGGAGACGACGCTCAAGGGCTTGAAGCCGGTCTTCTCTTCATGCTTGAAGCCGGCCTTGATATCCCATAGCGCGTTGATGTTGAAACTGAGGCCGCCATCGGTCCTCTCACGCTTGGTGTGGAGATTGACGTTCTGGTACGCGGGCAGATCGGCGGCACGGATATTGGCCAAGGTGGTCAGGTTTCCGGCCGAGGCGGGGGTCGTTACACCGAATACCAGAGCATTCGCCGTTCCAGTGACCGGATCGAACGCGCGGAAGTTTGCATTCGTGGCATGGTTCTGCGGCACGATCGGCGCGATCCAACTTGACGGCAGGGTGAAGTTGTAAGCGCCGCCGCTTGCTCCACCAGTGCCGTACGGGGACATGAAGGTATCGGAACGGTTTCTCCGTAACTCGTCATAGCCGATGTTGATCCGGAAAGAACCCTGCTTGCCGTATTCCCCGGAAAGACTGCGTGTTTCCAGGCCCAGATCGGTGCCGGTGATTCGAAAGCGCGTGGCATTTTCGCTGTCGTTGTAGCCGCCGCCCCGCACGTCGAAGTTCAGGTCCCCTGTAAGGCCTCTCTCCTGGCGTCCGTTGTATTCGCCGAACTTGTAGGAAGTATCGTTGCCATTGCTATTGTTGATAAGGTTGCTGCGATTGTCGCTGTTGGTCGGCTTTGTGTAAGTGGCGCCGATTTCGATGGTGTTCGTCGGCGTCGTCAGGTCGGCGACGGTGGCATCGCCTTCGGCAAAAGCCGCCGCCGGCAGCAAGACCATCGACATAAGTGCCCCATGCACCGCCATTACAGAGATCCGGACGGAAAATCGAGTCAGATTCGTTTTCATGTCATGTGCTCCCATTCGTTATCTCTGGAACTTCGCGCCGGCAGGATGGTTCGATCCGTGGACGAGCGAGTGACAATTCATGCACGACCTCGAATTCAACTGAGCCGGTGGACTCTGGCTACCGGCCGGAAGCATGCCGTTGACGTTGGTGATGTTGCCGCTCGGCAGATTGCCGCCGCTGTAGATGTTCTTGCCATGGTCGCCGCTGTGACATTCCGAGCACAGGAAGGGCGCTCTGGCCTTCAGGAGCGGCGTGTTGGTGGAGCCGTGGGGCGTGTGGCAGTTGGTGCAATCGTCAACCACCGGGGAATGCTCCCAGAGGAACGGCCCGCGCTTCTCGGCGTGGCAGGTGTAGCAGGTTTCATTCACGCTGTTCTTGACCAGCAGCTTCGGTCCGAACGAGCCATGCGGGTTATGACAGTCGGAACAGCTCATCTTGCCGGCGTCGAGCGGGTGCGTGGAGATGCGGTGAGTTTGGGCACGTTCGGTCTTGTGGCACGCGAAGCAGACTTCGGACTGAGTCGCCTTGCTGAGCACCTTGTCTTGCTGGACGTGGATCCCGTGGCAGGAAGTGCAGGCGACATCGCGACTGGCATGCTGGCTGCCTTCCCAGTGCGAACGCAAGCCGCCCTTGTGGCAAGCCAGGCAGGCTTCGTTGCGAGCCTCGACCGGTGTCGCCGTGTTCTTGGTGAAGTAGCGGTCGGGTTTCGGGGGTTTGTCCTTGCCCTTGTAGTTAAGATGCTTGTCACTTTCGCCGTGACAATCGGTACAGGTGGGGGTGCGTCCGTCCGCCCTGACGCCGTGGCGGGTCTTGGCGATGGCCAATACGCTCGGATGCAATTCGAGCATGCTCGGAAGGGGCTCGTCCGATTCGTCGTGGCAGCCGGTGCATTTGGCGTCGCCTTTGAGCACCAGATCCTTCGCCTCTGGATTACCCTCGCGCGCGGCTTGCGCCGACATCGAGAATGCCGCCGCGCAGAGCATCGCCAGAAGGATGCCCGCAAGTCGTAGTACTTTCATTTGAACCCCCTAACGTTCGTGAAGCCGTTGCCCTCCGGGAGGGAGGGCAAGCTCTTACAGCGACAGAATCCACTGGGCGACGCTCTTCAGCTCGGCCGGGTCCTTGGTGTCGATGATCTTGTGCTCTTCTTCCGTGCCGTCTTCGAGCTTGACCTTGGGCGACGTGGTCATGTGCTTGATCATCTTCTGCTCGGCGTCGGCCGCCTTGTCCTTCTCCTTGTACTTCGCGGAGATCTTCTTGTAGGACGGACCTTTCTTGGTCTTGTCGATTGCGTGGCACTTGAAGCAATCGTTCTTCTTCAGCAACGCCTTGACGGCGTCCTCGTCTGCGCTGAGGCTGGGGGTGGCTGCGGTCAAACAGAATATGGCGATCAGACTTCCAAACAACTTGGAAATGGCTGGACGGTTACGCATCTTTTTCTCCATTCGAGTATCGCTTCGGCGGGCGAAGTCTCCGGGGGCGAATCCGTCGACCTGACGCCGAGCACGCCCTCCGTGTCCGCAAGACGCGTGCCATTTCACAAGCACAGATCCAGAATTACCTTCCGTTAGGAAAGGTCAAAGTAATTCGCGGCTTAGCCAATTCCATCAGGGCCACAGAAGGGAGACTTCGTCACACAACTAGCGCAAGTCGTGTCGGCTCCGGGAGGTTACCGGGCGGCGATGTTCCTAATCGGTAACATGGTGCATCGCGGCATAGCCTTCTCCAGACATTTCTCGCTTACTCGCCCGCTTTGCCTTGACGCCACAAGACATGCGCCCCGTTTTGCGCAGGGAGCATCGAATGATGATGGGAAATCTAATGCCGGCAACATCGAGTCAAGGGCAGGCGCCACTCTGAGGTTGCGGTGTTGTTGTTACCTTTCAGTAACAAAATGTCCCTATGTAAATTTATGTTACCGCCACGTAACCATTTCTACGCGCGGTAGACGATTCAATCCGCACTCCGGCTATCTTGCGGCTTGCGGCATTGCTCCATTTCACGCCTGCTCGAGAGCGCCGAATCATTCATCCTCATTGGGATCGTGGTATTCCTTGGGCAGTTTGTGGGCGATGCCCTTGTGGCAGTCGATGCAGGTTTGCCCCTCGGCCTTCGCCTTCATGTGCTTGTCGAAGACCGTCTTCTTCTGGATATCGCCGCTCATGGCGTCGAAGTTATGGCAGTTGCGGCACTCGCGCGAATCGGAAGCCTTCATGCGCTCCCACTCGTGGGTTGCCAGTTCCATGCGGTGTGCCTCGAACTTCTCCGGCGTATCGACGAAGCCGGTCGCCTTGCCCCAGAGTTCTCTGCTCGCCTGGATCTTGCGGAGCATCTTGTGCGTCCAGTCCTTGGGCACATGGCAATCGGAACAGATCGCACGCACGCCGGTACGATTGCTGAAGTGGATGGTCTTCTTGTATTCCTGATAGACATTGTCGCGCATCTCGTGGCAACCGATGCAGAACTCGAGCTTGTTGGTGGCTTCCATGCCGGTGTTGAAACCGCCCCAGAAGATGATGCCGCTGAAGAAGCCGACGACCAGCAGCGTCAGTAGTGAATACTTTGCAGTCGGCTTTCTGAGTACGGACCAGAAGCCTTTCAGTGCGTTGGGCTTTTCCATGCTGGGATGCTCCGGGGAAATTGGTCAGAAAAGAAACGGGGCCGAAAGTGCCGGCCCCCGAAACACCATGCAATGCATGCCGCAGAAGTTACCTGAAGCTATAGATGTAGGATCCCATGAGCACATTGACGGAGTAGTTCGGCGCCTGCTGGTTTGTCGGCAGGACCGTGACATCCGTGGAACCGAGCTGATAGGCGCTGTAGTAATAGTCGTCGCTCTTGAGCTTCTTGTAGATGTAGCTCAGGGCGACCTTGCTGGTCTTGTCGACCTGATAGATGCCGGTGAGTTTCAGCCTCAGCATCTCGTTCTTGATGTCGGGCAAATCGCCGCACGTTATGCCGTAGGTGCTGCAAAGCGGATCCGCGTACTGAACCTGCGTCGAATAGGCTGTCTTGCCCAGCGAATAGGACAAATCCCCGGCCAGTTCAAGCTTTCCGCCCAACAGCCCCTTTTGCTTGGCCGCGATGCCGATGGTGTTGGTGTCGTCAGTCAGCCGGTTGCTCCAAAGGTTGACCGGCACCGCCGGGTACTTATCCGACGAGGACAGCAAATCCCGCTGCCGCCGCTGCACGCTCAGATAGGCAGAAACGGTGCCATTCTCCGCGTAGCTATAGGCGCCATCCAGGTTCAAGCCCCACGTGTGGCCTTTCTGCACCCCTAGGACCGCGTCGTACTTGTCGTCGACATAGCGACCGTTCAGCCCCACGTTCAGTCTGTCGCTGGCCTGCCAGTTGATTCCCGCCTTGACCAACTGTTCTCGACGTGTCGCGTCGAAGAAGGGCACGAAACCAAGGTTTTGCAAACCTTCGGCGCTGGTCTGCATCGGGTTGTAGTAAGAGCTGTTGATCTCCGCGCGGCGCTTGGCGTAGGTGTAGCCCGCTGTGAGGCCGACATCGTTGGTCACTTTCAACTTGTAGTTGGCCGAGAGTTTGTGTTCCTTGCTTTCAGGACTCTGGACGCAGGCGCTGTTGGTGTAATAACCGGGATAGGTCGTCGCCACATCGGACAACCCCGCCGCCAGGACCGCCGGATCCACGAGCGGTGCGGAATTGGCCAGCGAGTTGTTGCACCACCGCTTGATGTTCTCGTATTCGTAAGCCAGGCGGACGCTCTGCTTCTTGTCGAGGCGATAATTCCCGGTCAATTCCAACTGGGAGTTCTTGTTGCTCACCGGGGCATTATTCACCGCGCCCCAAGGATCGCCGGCAACAGACGTAAAGAGGCCATACGTATTCGATGGCGTCCGGTTGTCGCGCTCGTTGTATTTGAAGCCGGCGGACAGCGTCAAGTCCCTGGTCGTCTGATTGGTCAACTTCAGGTCTGCGTGCTTGGTTATCACCAGACCATTGAGGGACGCCGCGGGAAGCGCCGACACCATCAGCGGATCGTTGATGAAACTGGTGTTCTGGGTGTTGCGGCCATATGACAGCCCTCCGGCCAGTTTCGTCGCCGAGGTGAAGTCGTATCCCCCGGTCAGGTTCAGTTGCTGAAAGTTGTTGCTGGGCGGGGTAGCGAAAGTGTTTACCGGGAAGGCGCCGCCACTGGCCGGAGCATTGCCTGTAGTTCCGCCGCCATTGTTTTCAAAGGGATTCGACCAGGACAGATTGCTATAGCCGTCCTTGAAGATCGAAGCGAAATAGCTTGCCTTCAGGTGTCCCTGATCGCCGGCCCAATCGAGAGCGAGGTCGAAGGTGTCCGTTTTGTAGTTGGTCGGATTCATGAACGTGCCGCTATTCTCGCCGCCACCGAAGCCAAGGGCATCGGGAGAGAATGCAGCGCCAATGAGCTTCGCACCGGTTTGATCGAGGCGGTTGTAATCGAACTGGACGCTCCACTGCCGATTGAAGATGTAGCCCGCGTTGAAACTGGCGTTCTTGCGGTCGGTATAAACATCCACGGTGCGGAAGGCAGCAAGTTGGTCGGCGGTCATGCTTTGCGTGCCGGAGCCGGCGGGGCCTCTATGGGCTGCGTCGATGATGCCCAATGCGGCCGGCATGGTGAAGCTGTTACCCCCCATGGATCCTTGAAACGGCGTCTGGTAGGAATCGGTGATGTGGCGTCGCAGCTGGTCGTAACTGATGCCCAGGTTCCATTGCCCCTGGCTGCTCACCGTCCCGCCGATTTCACGGGAAGTCGTGCCAAGGTCGGTTCCCTTGATTTCCCAGCGAGTAACGCCGTTGCCGCCATCGAAGGAATTGTAGGCATCGCCGCCACGCACGCTGAAGTTGCCGATCAACTCGGCGCCTGACTTGTTCAGACCGTTGTACTCGCCGAACTTGGCCGACTTCTTCGACACGCCCTCGACGCCGACTTCGACGGAATTGGTGGGCTGCGTCAAGGTCGCAGGGTCCACTTCCTCGTCCGCTGCAGCCGCTGTCAGCGGTACTGCAAACATCGCAACCAACGCTCCTTGGACCGCCAAAGTCAGCGCTGAGACAGCAAGATATTCCTTGATCGTTTTCATAATCGAATCCTCTCTTCCTGGATTAGCGGTGCAAGAAGGCGCCGGACGGTGAATTCGAACCGTGAACCATGTTGTGACAGTTCATGCACGCGCGACCCGCTGCGCTTCGATCTCCATATCCAGCGGAATCATTTGGCGCAGGGAGGGGGAAGGTAGCCCCAGGTCTTCCGACTGCGGCACCACGTCCATAGGGGACCGTGCTGTTGTGTGGGCCATCGTGACATTCGTCGCAGAGGAAGGGAGCACGGGACTTCAGCAGCGGCGAAATGTTGGAACCGTGCGGGGTGTGGCAGTTGGTGCAGTCTTCGCTGGCCGGCTGATGCTCCCAAAGGAAGGGGCCGCGTTTCTCGGCATGGCAGGAGTAGCACGTCTCCGTGACCGTGTTCTTCTTCATCAACTTGGGCCCAGCCGAGCCATGCGGGTTGTGGCAGTCCGAGCAGACCACCTTGCCGGCGTCGATCGGATGCGTCGAAACCTTGAGGCTGTCCGCGCGCTGCTCCTTATGGCACGTGAAGCAGACTTCGGTCTGCGTCTTCTTGTTGCGCACCCTATCGACGGGTGCGTGTATCTCGTGACAGTTGCTGCAAGACACTTCATTGGCCTGATGCTGACCGCCTTGCCAGCGTGTGCGCTTTCCGGTCTTGTGGCAGCTCAGGCATGCGGCGTCCTGCGCTCTGGCGTCGGACTTGTTCTCGCCGAAGGTGACATCGGTGGGTAGATGCTTGTCCTTCAGGTGATTGTCGCTGGTGCCGTGGCAGGACTGGCAGCCAGGCGCGCGGGCATCGCCCTTGACGCCGTGTTTGGTCTGATAGATCGACAGAATCGGTTTGGTCGCCAACTCGTCGTGGCAGTGAGTGCAGACCGCATCGCCCTTGTATACGGGGGCAATGTTCGCCTTGTCTTGCGGTTGGGCCGCATCCGCGGCCATGGCCACGTTGCCCAAAATCATGCCGCCTGCGAAGACGCAAGCGGCCACCAGCTTCTGCACCGAGACCATATTCAATCCCCCTCTATCGTCCAACACGTTCGGTTATTGCGAGAGTACCCACTGAATGAGATTCTTGATCTGGTCCATGTCCTTGGCCGGCGAAGTCTTGATGATCTTGTGGTCTTCCTCGTGACCGTCGGGGAACTTGGCCTTCTCGCCCGTTGTAAGGTGCTCGATCAAGCGCGACTCGGCATTCGGTTTGCCTTTGTACTTCTCGGCGACCTTGTGATACGCGGGACCGTCCTTGTCCTTGACAATGGCATGACAATCGAAGCACTTGTTCTGCCTGGCCAGGGCCTTTGCGGCGTCGGCATCGACAGCAAAGGCGGATGCGGCAACGGTGCCGATCAGTACGCCGAGGATGATGGAAAGGGATAAATGGCTACGCATATACTCTCGTCCTTGTCGAAATAGTTCTTGCGCCAGGCGTGCGAACAAATCGAACGCCACGGCTTGGCACGTTGTTGCGCATGAGTGCATTCAGGCGGCCGCTGACTTCCGGAAAGCGGAAACCTGTGCATCGCGTCGCCCGCACGCCGACAGCCACTCCCGGCAGCGATGTCGACGCGATAACCGGTACTGCGGATGCCTGCATCATTGATTCTGATGGGGCCTCGATCAAGCCTGGAGGCGACCCCTGCAATTCTCCATGCAACCTTCGGGGGCGACTACGGACCTATGCCTGGAGAAGATGGCGACCAAGGGAGCGATGTGTTCGGACCTTGGTCGAATAGGGGTTCGACACCCCGTGCTACCATTTGCCGCCCGCCGAATCCGCCGCCACCCCAGGAGCCCGACCGTTGACCTACGCATCGAAACTGAGACGGCCATTTGAGCGTTTGAGTCTGACCAAGCAGTTTCTCCTGCTGATCGCATTGGTCCTGGTCGTCGGAATGGCAGTGATCGGCGGTTGGGTCGGCCGTCAGATAGAGGCCGGCTTTGTCAACCGGGCAATCTCGATGGCGGCACTGTATGTGGAAGCCATGCTGGCGGCACAGGAAAGGGACTGGTCGATGGCGCTGGATGACGCCACCCATGCTGCACTCGACCGCTTGTTCCTGACTGGTCCTTTGCAGCACAGCGTGGTCCGCTTCAAGTTCTGGCACCGCGACGGGACGATCTTCTACAGCAACGACCATGGCGAAATCGGACAGCGCCTGAAGATGGATTCCGCGCTCGAGGCCGCTTTCCGCGGTCAGGTTTCCGGCAACGTCAGCAGTCTGGCCGACAGCAATCACGAACGCGAACGCCAACTGGGGCGGCAGCTTCTTGAGGTGTTCGTGCCGGTACGCACTGCGGGAGGTGACGAGGTGGCCGCCGTCGCCGAGTTCTACTACTCGATGGACCAGATCAACCGGGATATCAGCGACGCTCGGCAGCGCAGTTGGTACGTGGTCGCGTTCGGCACTGCCGGCATGTGGCTGCTGCTGCACGGTCTGGTGCGCCGGGTCAACAATACGATCGTCGCCCAGCAACGCGATCTGCACGCCCAGTTGGCTCAGCGCGACATCATGCTCGCCGAGAACGAGCGCATGCAGGAACGCCTGCGCGAGGCTGGCGCCCGCACCACCGCGCTCAACGAGAGCTTCGTGCAGCGGACCGCCGCGCATCTGCATGACGGGCCGGCGCAGGATCTGGCGTTGGCCCTGCTGCGCTTCGAAAGCATTGCCGAACCGTGCAATGCTTGCAGCCTGGCAAATGAAAAGCGTGACAAGGACGTCGCGGCCCTGCGTACCGCCCTGAATTCTTCGCTGGAGGATCTACGGACCATTGCCTCGGACCTGCGCGTCCCGGCCGGCATGGATCGGCTGTCGCTGGCCGAAACCGTGAAGCGGGCGGTACGGGACTTCGAGCGCAAGTTCGAACAGAAGGTGACGCTGGATATCGCAGCCGACGACACGGCCGATGCCGCGTCGATGGCCGTCAAGATCACCTGCTATCGCATGATCCAGGAAACCCTGACCAATGGCTGGTGGCATGCTCCTGGCAGCGCTCAACATGTACGCGTCGGTTTCACCGACGGCAAGGCCACCGTCGAGGTGAGCGACGAGGGAGCCGGCTTCGACGTCAAGCGCGCGACCGAGTCCGGCAGGCTGGGACTGGCCCTGCTCTGCGAACGGGTACAACTTCTGGGCGGAGAGATCGATATCGACTCCGGCCCTGGCAGAGGTACGCGCATCAAGGCCTGGTTGCCGCTGTCTTCCGAGGAAACCGCAAATGCCTGAAACCATCCGCATCCTGATCGCGGACGATCACCCCATGTTCCGCGACGGCGTAGCCATGTCTCTCGAAGCGGAAGCGGATCTGGAGGTGGTCGCCCAGGCCAGCAGTGCCGAGGAGGCGGTCGAACTGGCGAAGCGGCTGAGACCGAACGTCGTCATACTCGATGTTTCGATGCCGACGATGGGCGGTGTCGCCGCTGCCGCTGAAATCGCCGCACAGGAAACGGGCGTGCGCATCGTCATGCTGACCGTGTCCGAGGACAGCGATGTCTTGCTTGCCGCGCTCAAGGCGGGCGCTCACGGCTATGCGCTGAAGGGGATCTCCGCCGCCGAATTGCGCTCCGTGATCCGGCGCGTCGCGAACGGCGAAACTTTCATCACGCCGGCGCTTGCGGCAGAGATGATTTTCGAGTTTTCCCGCCCGCAACGGAAGGACCCGGTGAGTGAACTGACGGCTCGGGAAGGCGCCGTCCTGGATGGCATAGCCCGTGGCTTCACCAACCGCGAGATCGCCGAGCAATTGCATCTGTCCGAAAAGACGGTGAAGCACTACGTGACGCTTGTTCTCCAGAAGCTGCAGGTCCGTAGCCGTACCGAGGCGGCCTTGCTGGCAGCGGCGCGCTCTCCCGGCGGCAGAAGCGGTTCCGCCAAAGGCTAGCCCGGATGTTTCACCAGCCGCCCGCTTGAAGTGACGGTAATGGGCATGAACAGAGGCTTCAACCGGATTACCGACTGAATCGAAATTGGTCTTCGAGCGCGGGCTGTCTCGCGGCCCTCGCTTGATCTCGCCCCGGCCGGCAGCCCGCGGTCCCTCATTCGCGCCATCGTGCCAAAGCGGTGGCCTGCCGGCTTGCTGGCGATCGCCGCGACGATCTCGGCTTCGAGCAGCCGCTGGTCGGCCTCGGATCCGCGCAACGCGGCGCGCAGGTCGACGCCGCCGCGTTCGCCCAGGCAGAGCACGAGACGCCCGGAGCAGGTGACCCGGACGCGATTGCAGGTGGCGCAGAAACCGTGGCTCATCGGCGTGATGAAGGCGAGCCGGCAACTGGTCTCGCCAACGCGCCAGTAGCGGCCCGGCCCGCCGGTGTCGTCCGCAATCGGATCCAGGGTCCAGCGGTTCGCCAGATGCCAGCG
>JBGOZF010000104.1:0-13942 GCA_041480065.1 Rhodocyclaceae bacterium | reverse complement strand
TGCATCCGGACATCGGGGGTGATGTGTTCTTCTTGGTTTGGCTGAAAGACGGCCACATCGATTGTCTTGAGTGCGCAAGCGGTGTCCTTCATCTTCCCGAGAGCGGCGAATTCGTCTTCGGTTGAACGAAGGGAGAATAATGAAATAATAATAGGGGACAGACCACTGCTGTCCGGTTAAATGAACGGTCGAATCTCTGAAAGCCATGACTGACGCGGATTTCCTAATAATAGGGTAATAATAGGGGTAATAATAGGGGACAGACCACGAATATTCTGTCAAGCCCCTTGCAATGAGCCTTTGCCTGCCTCCGCCATGGTCTTGGCAGTAAGCAAGACCGGCGGCACTCGATCAGTGGATCAGCGATCTGGCCAGTTCAACGACCGACCCGTGCTCGCCCATCAACTGCTGCCACCTGGGCAAGCTGGCGCGGGCATGTTTGCGCATGGCCGGCGTCAGCGCATCTGCCGCTTCGATCAGCTCGTCCGGCGCATCGGTTGTGAGAATCGCAGCCAGGATGCCGGCTTGCACGAGATCCTTCTCGACTTTCGGATTGTCCGTACCATAGCGCAAGTCAGCCACGACCAGCTTGTGCAGCGCATATCGGCCCGGCGACGGGCCCATCACCGGGATCAGATGATCGCGCCCGATCACGAGTAACTCCCAGGGCGTTGCAACGAGGTAATCCAGGAAGGGCAGCGATGTCGCATGCGCGCCCAACTCAGCAACGGACACCGTTTGATAAGGCTTGGCTCTTGCCCGGCTCGGCACCAGCAGGTCCACCTTCAGATCCTTGCCGACTACCTTGAATGAGGTTGCTGGCCCCGGCGGGCGCTCAAGCCCCATCACCGGCGCAAACCGCAGCCCGGTGTTTTGCAGCAGCTTGAGAAAGCCATCGGCCGGCAACGGCGATGCCAGTTGCAGCACCTTGGGGCGCGCCAAATCGATGTCGCGCGTGCCGAGATGCGGCGACGCGCGCCAACCGAGCGAGTTCAACAAGGCGCCGAAGGCACGGGTACCGATGAGCACGCCACCCCCGGCGAACACGCCGGCGTTGAACACCTCGGCCAGCACCAGCGCGGCATCGTGTTCCACCGATTCGAATCCGAGCTTGCGCAGGTCTTTCGCGGCGGCCTGGTATTGTTTCAGTTGCGCGAGTTCGGCGACCGCGGCGCGGTGCGCCTCGCTCTCCTCCGCGCCGATGTAGCTGCGCACAAGCTTGCCATCTGCGTAGCGGAGCCAATAGGCATAGCGCCCGCCACGCTCACGCGACTCCACCGTGATGTGTCCGGGTGGCAGCCGGTTGATTGCGGTCTGGCCTCGAGCCATCTCGACGGCATTGACCAGCAGGTTGTGCGTGGCCAGCGGAATCCTGGCAAGAGAAAAACGGGCACGAAGCATGGCATGAGCGTTGGGCAAAGCAGTTGGTGTAGTTTACCCAACGGCAGGCGTTGGGTAAAGAGTCTTAGGTGAATTGAACAACGATTCTGCTGGCGCGGGAGCGACGACGCCTACGCGACTGGTGGAGTCTGCTCGGAATCGAGACTTAGACCCTTAACAGAATGAAACGCGCCTGCGTTGGCGCCCAAAGACAAGCCCTTCGAGTCAATGACGCCCACATCGTCAACTGGTAAGCTTCGCCCTTCAGGGATAAGAGGCCAAGCTGCCCAATTTCATGCGTTTCGATCTCAAGGCTTACCGCGAAGCGGAAGGCGTTGTTTCGCTGTCTTTTGATGCTGCCGACGGGGCCGAGGCCCGGCGGCAGGCCGAGGGCCAGGGCTACACCGTCCTCTCGGCGCGTGGCGGCGAGGGCCTCCTGGGCGGGGCCTTGCCGGGCGGCAAGCGCTTCTCCGTCATGCTGTTCTGCCAGGAACTCGTGGCCCTGCTCGAAGCCGGCATGGGGCTGGTCGAGTCGCTCGACATTCTCTGCCGCAAGGCCCGGCAGCCGGAAACCCGGCGCATTCTCGAAGACGTGCGCCGCGCGGTCGGCGAAGGGCGCGCCTTCTCCCAGGCGCTGGAGGCGACACCCGGCAGCTTTCCCGTGCTGTTCGTCGCCACGGTGCGCACGTCGGAGCGCACCGGCGATCTCGCCGAGGCCCTGCGCCGTTACCTCGAGTACCAGCATCGTCTCAATGCGGTGCGTGACAAGATGGTCGCCGCCTCCGTCTATCCCGCGCTACTGATCGTCATCGGCGCGCTGGTGGTGGCTTTCCTGTTCATGTACGTGGTGCCGCGCTTCGCCCGCATCTATGAAGACGTCGGCCGCGGCCACCTGCCGCTGCTTTCGCGCTGGCTGATGAACTGGGGCCAGTTGATGGGCGAGCATGCCTGGGCGATTTCCGGCACCGCGCTGATGGTGCTGGCGGGCCTGGTCTACTTCCTGCGCCGGCCGGCGACGCGCGCGGCGCTGGAACAACGGCTCTGGCGCCTGCCGGCACTTGGCGAATATCTGCGCATCTATCAGCTCGCGCGTTTTACCCGCACCGTCGCCATGCTGCTCAAGGGCGGAATACCGCTCGTCACCGCCCTCGACATGACCGGCGACCTCTTGCGCCAACCGGCGCTCAGGAGCGGGCTGGAGACAGCCAGGCGCGTCATCCGCGAAGGCCGGCCGGTGTCGGATACCTTCGCCGCCCAAGGGCTGGCCACCGAGGTCGGCGCGCGGCTGCTGGTGGTCGGCGAACGCAGCGGCGAGCTGGGCGAAGTCATGGAACGCATCGCTGCCTTTTACGACGAGGAGATCGCCCGCGGCGTCGAATGGTTCTCGCGCCTGTTTGAGCCGCTGTTGATGATCGCCATCGGCCTCGTCATCGGCGGCATCGTCATCCTCATGTACCTGCCCATCTTCGAACTGGCGGGCAGCATCCAATGAACGCGCCGCCACGCATCGCCGTACAGACCATACCGGGGGCGGAACTCGCCGCGATACGCGGCCTCGCCCGCGAAGGCGGGCGCAGCCTCTGGGATGCGCTCGAAGACCGCCTGTCGCTCTCGCCCGCGCTCTGCCGCCAGCGCCTGGGTGCGACGCTCGACATGGCGACGCTGGACATGGAAGGTCTGCGCGCCTGCGAGCCGGATTTCGAGGCGCTGCCCTACGCCGAGTCGGTGCGCCGCCACTGCCTCATGGTCAAGGGCTCGCCGCCGGTGGTGGTTCTCACCGACCCCTTCGACCTTTCGCTACAGACATGGCTGGAGACCCGGCTCGATCAAGCGCCGGCCTGGCACCTGGCACACCCGGCCGATCTCGCCGCCTACTTTTCGGTGCATGAAAAGAAGCTGCGGGCAATGGACGGCGTCCTGGGATCGATGACCGGCGGGGCCGGGGAAGTCGCCGCGGCCGACGACATTTCGTTCGCCTCCATCGCCGAAGACACGAGTCCAGTTGTGCGCCTGGTCAATTCCACCATCTTCGATGCGATGAAGGCGGCGGCCAGCGACATCCACCTGGAGACCTCGGCCCAGGGGCTGCACGTCAAGTACCGCATCGACGGCGTGCTGTCGGACATCGCGCAGTTCGCCGGCCTGGAAACGGCGGATCAGGTCGTGTCGCGCGTCAAGGTGATGGCGGAACTGGATATCTCCGAGCGGCGCGTGCCGCAGGACGGCCGCTTCAAGCTTTCCATCGGCGGCAGCGAGATCGACTTCCGCGTTTCGGTGATGCCCAGCCTGTTCGGCGAAGACGTGGTGATCCGCATACTCGACAAGCGCTCGCTGACCGACCAGATTCAGGGCCTGCGGCTCGACCTGCTCGGCTTCGATGCCGAGATACTGGTGCGCATCCGCCGCCTCGCGCGCGAACCCTACGGCATGCTGCTGGTTACCGGCCCCACCGGCAGCGGCAAGACCACCACGCTGTATGCGGCGCTGACCGAGATCAACAACGGCAAGGACAAGATCGTCACCATCGAAGATCCCGTCGAGTACCAGTTGCCGGGTGTCTTGCAGATCCCGGTGAACGAGAAGAAAGGCCTCACGTTCGCGCGCGGCCTGCGCTCCATCCTTCGCCACGACCCCGACAAGATCCTGGTCGGCGAGATTCGCGACCCGGAGACCGCGCAGATCGCCATCCAGTCGGCCTTGACCGGCCACCTGGTGTTCACCAGCGTCCACGCCAACAACGTCTTCGACGTGCTCGGCCGCTTCCTGCACATGGGCGTCGACACCTACAGCTTTGTTTCCGCGCTCAACGGCGTGCTGGCGCAGCGGCTGGTGCGCGTGATCTGCCCCGAGTGCGCTGAGCCGCATGTGGCGACAGACGCCGAGTTCGAAGAAGCCGGCATCCCCGTGGAACAAGGCCGTAGCCTGAAGCTCATGCGCGGCCGCGGCTGCGGCCACTGCCGGGGTACGGGCTACAAGGGACGCAAGGCCATTGCCGAGCTGCTGCGGCTCAATGATGAGTTGCGGGAACTGATCGCCACCCGGGCGCCGATCCGCAGGATCAAGGAGGCGGCCCGCGCCCACGGCACCCGCTTCCTGCGCGACTCCGCGCTCGCGGCGGCGGCGCGGGGCATGACCACGCTAGAGGAAATCAACCGTGTCACTTTTGCCGACTGAACGCCTGGGCATCGCCCTATGTCCGGGCCAGGTCGGCGTGGTGCGGCTGGCCGGCTGGCCGCGCGCCAGGGTGGTCGACCGGCAGGCGATATCGGTCGCGGGTACCACTTGGCGTGAGGCCATCGAGGCCCTGGATCGATGGCTGGAAACAGCCGGAATCGGAAAGCTCACGGCTGACGTTGTGCTCTCCAACCGCTACGCGCGCTTCGCCTGGCTGCCGTGGAACGGCGACCTCGATACCGGCGAACAGCAGGCACTGGTCGAAGCGCGCTTCCGCGAACTTTACGGCGACATGAGGGGCTGGACGTTCGGCATCGATCCCGGCCGCTACGGCCAGCCGTCACTCGCCAGCGCGGTCGAGCGCGCGCTGGTCGACGAACTGAAGAGTTGTTTCGAGCGGCGACGCATCGCCTGCCGCAGCCTGCAACCCTATTTCGTCGCCGGCTGGAATCGCTGGCGCAGACAGATCGAATCAGGTCCCGCAATGTTCGCCGTCGCTGAATCGGGCTCGATCGTGCTGGGCGCCTTGGAGGGGCAAGGCAAGCAGTGGTATTGGCGCGGCTTGCGCGCAATGCTCGGACAAACCGATGCGGAAACGCTGCCGGCCCTGCTGGCGCGCGAGAGTCTGCTCCAGGGATTTGCCGAAACGCCGCCGTGTCATGTGCTGGCGCCCGGCCTGGGCAGGCATGCGCTGTCGTCCCCGCTACGGCGGCTGGCGGACGACGATGATCTTTCGGCGCCCGTCGCCATGGCTTTGTGCGGCGCGCAGCGATGAGCAGGCTGCGCATCGATTTCGCCTGGCCGCGCCTGGCACACCGACGCGCCGGGCTGGTTATCGCCGCATGCGTCCTGGTGTCGGCTTGGGCCTGGATGGCCTGGCGCCACACAATGCTGCAATCGGAACTCGACGGTTGGCAGTCGGACCGCGAGCGGCTGTCGCGCCGCGAGTCGGCGGCGCGGGCACCGGGCTCGGCGGCCGACAAGGAACGCCTGCAAACCGAACTGCGCCTCGCCAACCGCGTCATTGACGCCTTGAACCGGCCTTGGGACGATCTCTTCTCCGCCGTCGATACCGCCCGCAGCGACAAGGCGACGCTGCTGGCCGTCGAGCCCGACACGGAACGGCGCGAGGTGCGCCTCACGGCGGAGGCGAAGGATCTCGCCGGCATGCTCGACTACTTGAAGAAAGTGCGCGCCACCCCGGCCTTGAAGAACGCGGCGCTGGCCGAGCATCAAGTCAGCCTTCAGGACGCACAACGGCCGGTGCGCTTCAGCATCTTGGCCAAGTGGTCCAAAGCGCCGCCGCTACCCGCGGCTGCGTCTGCGGCTCCAGAGGCGCCGCCGCCTTCTGAGCCGGGTGCGACGCCCGTGGCCGTCCCGAAAGCGCAACCATGACCCGGCTACCCATTGCCGCCCTCGTCTGGCGCCTGCGCCGCGCCGCGCGTGCCATCGGCTGGCAAGCCCCGGCGATCGGCCTCGCCGTGCTGGCGACCGTAGCCACGTATGGATGGCTGGTCCTGCCGCTCGAAGATTCGGTGGCAGGCGTCAGGCAGGATGCGGAAGCGCTGCGCAGCAAGATGGCGACCCGACTGACGGCACGCGAGGCGGCCGATCCCGCCGGCCAGTTGCAGGAGTTCTATCGGCATTTCCCGGCGCCGGAAACCGTGCCGGATACCTTGCAGGCGATCTTCGACGCCGCCAGCGCGGCCAATCTCGGCGTCGAGCATGCGGAATATCACATGGCGGCGGAACCGGTGGGCGAGCTGTCGCGTTACGACGTGATCATTCCGCTCAAGGGCCGCTACAGCCAGATGCGCGAGTTCCTGGCGCGGATACTCACTGAACACCAGAACCTGGTGCTCGACGGCATCAGCTTCAACCGCCAGACCGCCGCCGAGATCGGCGTCGAGGCCCAACTGCACCTGACCCTCTATCTGCGGGGACGGGAATGAGCAAGAGCACGCGCAAACAACTGCTCTTTGCCGTATTGGCCGCGACGCTGGGCCTGGCAATCTGGACGCACGAGCGTCAAGGCGATGGGGCCGAACCGGCCGCCGTGCGCCAGCCGGAAGCGCAGACGGGCGCAGCGCCGGTGGAAACTGCGAGTGGCACCGCCACCCTGGCGCTCGACCAGTTGGGCAAGCGCGAGCCGGTCAAGACCGATGCCGATCCTTTCGTTCCCAAGACCTGGTACGTGCCGCCGCCAGCGCCCCCCCCCGAACCGCCGCCGAAACCGACGGCGCCGCCGCTGCCGTTCCAGTACGTCGGCAAGTTCGAAGACGCTCAGGACAAGGGCAAGGCCGTCATCTACCTTGCCAAGGGCAACGACGCCTATTCGGTGAAGCCCGGCGACACCCTGGATGGGCAATACCGATTCGAAGGCCTCGAACGCGGCGTGCTGGTCTTCACCTACCTGCCGCTGGCAATACGCCAGACGCTGCCGTTGCAAAGAGAATGACTGCCATGGATCACGCCAAATGAAGAAACTGATCTGGACGGCGCTGCTGGCGCTGATGCTCTCGGCCTGTGCCGGGGAGCGATATCACAGCGAAGGCGTCAAGCTCGTCGAAGAGGGCGAAAGCGAGAAGGGCCTCGCCTCGCTGGCGCAGGCGATGAAGGAAGAGCCCGACAATGTCCAGTTTCGGCTGGATTACGAATTGCGCCGCGACAACGTCGTCAGCCGCCTGCTAACCGACGCGCAGTCGAAAGCCCAAGCCGGCAAGGCGGACGAGGCCGAAGCTTTGTACCGCCGGGTGCTGGCGCTCGACGCGCCCAACCGGCGCGCACGCGAGGGGCTGGAGCAGATCGCGCGCAGCCACCGCTCGTCAGAAAGCCTGGTCCTCGCCAAGGAGGCGCTCAAGGCGGGCGATGCCGATCGCGCCCAGGTCCTGGCGGCAGCCATCCTGGCCGGCGACGGCGACAACAGCGAAGCGCGCACGCTCATGCGCGACGCGAGCGAGATACAGAGCAAACGCCAAGTCAGCGACCAGGACCTGCGCGGCGTCTACGGCAAGCCGATCAACCTCGAATTCCGCGATGCCAATGTCAAGATGGTCTTCGAGGTGCTGGCGCGCACCACCGCCATCGGCTTCATCCTCGACAAGGACGTACGGCCCGATCTGCGCACCACCGTCTTCCTGCACGAGTCGTCGCTCGAAGATGCCGTCGACCTCATCCTGCAGACCAGCCAGTTGCAGAAGAAGGTGCTGAATCGGAACACGGTCCTGATCTATCCCAACACGCCGGAAAAGCTCAAGGAATACCAGGAACTGGTGATGAAGGCTTTCTATCTCCAGAACGCCGACGTCAAGCAGGTGCAGAACACATTGAAGACGCTGCTGAAGACGAAGGACATGGTGATCGACGAGAAGCTCAACCTGATCGTCATGCGCGACACGCCGGAGGCGATCCGCCTGGCCGAGAAGCTGGTGGCCCTGCACGACCTCGCCGAGCCGGAAGTGATGCTGGAAATGGAAGTGCTGGAGGTGCAGCGGGACAAGCTCAACAATATCGGCATCCAGTGGCCGAGCCAACTGTCCCTGACGCCCTTGTCCGCGACGGGCGGCACTTCGCTGACGCTCGAAGACCTCAAGCACCTCGATGCCAAGCGTCTGGGCGCCTCGATCTCCGGCGCGGTGGTGAACCTGCAACGGCAGGTGACCGATGCCAACCTGTTGGCCAACCCCCGCGTGCGGGTGCGCAACCGCGAGATAGCCAAGATCCTGATCGGCGACAAGGTGCCGACGGTGACGACGACAACGACCGCGACCGGCCTGGTCTCCGACAGCATCCAGTACCTCGACGTCGGCCTCAAGCTCGACGTGCAGCCGGACATCCGCATCCAGGACGAAGTGTCGATCAAGGTGGGCCTCGAGGTGAGCAATATCGTCAAGCAGGTGACCACGCCCAACGGCAACCTGGCCTATCAGATCGGCACCCGCACGGCGTCGACGGTGCTGCGCTTGAAGGACGGCGAAACCCAGATCCTGGCCGGGCTGATCAACGACAACGACCGCAGCACGGCCAATCGCGTGCCCGGCCTCGGCGACATCCCGATCCTGGGGCGGCTGTTCGGCGCTACCTCAGATGATCGCGCCAAGACGGAGATCGTGCTCTCCATCACGCCGCATCTGATCCGCAACCTCAACCGACCCGTCGCGCCGCTGGACGAGTTCTGGTCGGGGACGGAAGCGAACCTGCGCACCAGGCCCGTGAGCCTGACGCAGGCGCCCAGGCCGGTTCAGGCTTCAGGGCCGGCGACGACGGCCACGGAGGAATCGGCGTCGCTGTCCAATGCACCCCGGCAAGCCGGACAGGCGGCGCAATCGGTCGCCCTCGCCTGGCGGATGCCGGCACAGGCCAAGGTGGGCGACGAGATTCGGCTGCCGGTACGCATCAAGGCCGATGGCGAGATCAACAGCCTGCACCTGCAACTGGGTTTCGACGCCCAGGCATTCCAGGTCCTGGATGTCGCCGAAGGCGACTTCTTCAACCAGAACAACGGCAATACCACACTATCGAAAAACGTCGACGTCGCTGCGGGCAAGCTGTTCTTGAGCCTCAGCCGTTCCGACGTCGATGGCGCTGTCGGCGAAGGTACGCTGGCCACCGTTACGCTACGGGTACTGAAGCTGCCCGGCGAGATCAAGCTGCTGGCGGCGACGCCCGTGGTGCGCGGCGACAAGGCGCCCGCCGTGGGGCTGCCGGCGCCGCAGTCCATCGCCGGCGCGCCATGACTGTTAACCGCAGCGCCGGTTTCACCATCGTCGAATTGCTGGTGACGCTGGTGATCATCGGCATCCTCGCCAGCGCGGCCATCCCCATGGCCGAACTGTCGGTACAACGAAGCAAGGAGCAGGATCTGCGCCGAGCCCTGTTCGAGATCCGCAGCGCCATCGACGCCTACAAGCGCGCCGGCGACGAAGGGCGCATCGCCCGCAAGGCGGACGAGTCGGGTTATCCGCACAGTCTCGAAGAACTGATGGCAGGCGTGCCCGACGCCAAGAGCCCCAAGGGCGCCAAGCTTTACTTCCTGCGCCAGATTCCGCGCGACCCGCTCGATGCCGAGGCGCCGGACCCAGGGAAATCCTGGGGTAAGCGCAGCTATGCGTCGAGCCACGAGGAACCGCAGGAAGGCGCCGACATCTTCGACGTCTACTCGCGCGCGCCGGGCATCGGACTCAACGAGGTCCCGTACCGGGAATGGTGATGAAACGGCGGGGATTCACGCTCATCGAACTGCTGGTGGTACTGGCCATCATCGGCACGCTGCTGTCGATCGCCGCGCCGCGCTATATCGGCAGCGTGGACAAGGCCAAGGAGAACGTACTGCGCGAGAACCTCGCCACCCTGCGCGAGGCGATCGACAAGCACTATGCCGACAAGGGCGCCTACCCGATGACGCTCGACGACCTGGTGACCAAGCGCTACCTGCGCCGCATCCCGTCCGACCCGATCACCGACAGCCCGCGCACCTGGATCGTGGTGCCGCCGCCCGAGCCGCTCAAGGGCGCGGTCTTCGACGTCAAGAGCGGCGCACCGGGCAAGAGCCGGGACGGCAGCGTTTACCGTGACTGGTAGCGAACAGCTTGGCGTGAGCGTGGCCCAGCGCGGCTTCACCTATCTTGGATTGCTGTTCGCGGTGGCGATCGCAGGCGTGCTGCTGGCGGCCGTCGGCGTGCTGTGGTCGACCGAAAGGCAGCGACAAAAAGAGGCGGAACTGCTGACGATCGGCGCCGAGTTCCGCGCCGCCATCGCCGCCCACTACCAAGGCTCGCCCGGCCTGGTCAAGCGTTACCCTGCCAAGCTGGACGAACTGTTGAAGGACAACCGCTTCCTCGGCGTGCGCCGCCACTTGCGCCAGATCTACATCGACCCGATGACCGGGTCACGCGAATGGGGGCTGGTGACGGCGCCCGAAGGCGGCATCATGGGGATTCATAGCCTCTCCGATGCGACGCCGATCAAGGTCTCAGGGTTTGCGTTCGACTGGGCGGACTTCGAGGGCAAGCAGCACTACAGCGACTGGGTGTTCGCGTATCGGCCGGTGGAGGTGAAGGCCGGTGCGACGCAAGCCGGGTCGAGCCCGTCCCCTTGACGCTGTCGAGGCAGGCAAGGCGGCGCCCGCGCGCTCACGAACCCTTTGATCGTTGCCCGATCGACCAATCGAACCATATTAACGCTTGACGTTATGTCTGCGGCGCGTTAATGTTCACGCATGGCGATCAAGAGCTTCAAGTGCAAGGACACCGAGGCGCTTTTCCTCGGCAAGCGTGTTCGTCGCTGGGTGAGTGTTGAGCGACCTGCCCTCCGCAAGCTTGAGCAACTTGATTGGTCCGCTGTCCTGGAAGACCTGCGTGTCCCCCCGGGCAATCAGTTGGAGGCCTTGAAGGGAAGTCGCAAGGGCCAACATAGCATTCGCATCAACGACCAGTGGCGTGTGTGCTTTGTTTGGACCCCAGAGGGCCCGAAGAACGTTGAGATTGTTGACTATCACTGAAGGAATTTGACCATGCGCACCGTTCCTCCTGTTTCTCCCGGTGAGATGCTGGAAGAAGAATTTCTGAAGCCACTCGGCCTGACGAAATACCGTTTGGCCAAGGACATCGGCGTCCCCCCTCAAAGAATCGGGGACATCGTGGCCGGCAAGCGGGCCATTACCGCCGACACCGACCTTCGGCTCTGCCGGTATTTCGGGCTCAGCGATGGGTGGTGGCTGCGAGGACAGGCCAACTACGACACTGCGATCGCCCGCGAGGCCATGGGCGAGACCCTTGCGCGCATTTCCCGGTGTCGACTGCTGGCGGCCTGAGCGGACCATGAGCTCGCGTGCGCAAAGCCGCGCTCAGTCGCAATTCCGCCTTGTGCGGTAGATTCAATCGCGCACCCGCAACGGACCAGGATATGAGCATGCTGCTTGTCGTTGCAAGCGGTTGGGATGAAGCCGGAGCATAGATGTATCGCGGCGGAGTCGCCGAGCAGGGGGCCTTGAATGGAGATAGCCCTGGCTACGATCGAACCGAGCTTGATCGAGAATCTGCAAGAACTGCCGCCGCAGCGTCTGGCCGAAGTCAGGGATTTCGTGGAATTCCTGGCCGCCCGCGAGGAGCGCGCTGCCGCTGGCGCCCGCCTTGGGGGATCGCTGGCCAGACTGGATGCCCTGAAGCTGCCGCTGCTCTCCGATGACGAGATCAAAGCGGAGATTCAGATCGCTCGTCGGGATCGCGCCGCGCGTCGCGCCTGATTGTGCGCGTAGAAGAAATTTCGAACCTGTCCCCGATTGTCCGCCTTTGTTGCCAAAGAGACCCAACAATCACGCCCAGATATCGCTGCCGTCATTGGACGGAGATACTTCTACCCCAATCCAATATCTTGTTTAACCTTCTTTCAAGAAATCGTGTTGCATCGGTGGAAGTAACGCGCTGCATCGCCGTAGTAATCTGCGAAAGCACATTGGTTAGGATGTATTCAGCGTCCTTCGACATCCCGATCCGATAGAGAAGGATCGCCGCAAATTCATATCTCGCGGCGGATAGTGGGCCGTCCGACTTTACCCAAGGTGACCTCCTCCACCTATCCAGGTGAAAGAGGAAGTTAGCGATGCTTTCTGCGTCTGCGAACTGATCCAAGAACGGTTGACCGTAGGCATCCCAATCAGCTTCCCATTTGGTCAATTCAGCAGGCGCGTCCGACTGAGAAGCCATGACGCTCCACTTTGGATTCGCCCCTTGGACGGCATTCCATTTCAAATGGCTCAGCGTTACAGACAACAGCGCAGAGTAACGGCTGTTCCCCTCATAGTCGACCGAAACATCACGACGCTCCCACAAGTCTAGCTTGCACTCAATCTCTGCGATGGATTTCGAGCACACAAGGATCGTCGTATCAAAATTGAATACCCTAGCCGGATGTTCACCTACCCTGTTGACAACGGCCCTGACGAATAGGTCGCTATCAATTGCACGGTCAAAAGAGAAGTTGAGTGGATTGGTCCAACTAAGAGGACCTAGAAAGCCACGAGCCTTCAGATGCGCAAAGACAACCTCCAGTTCCGGTGGCCTTGAAGACCCCCAGCACTTTGAAAGGCCTCTCGGATTACGAAATTCTAGATTTCCAAGCAAGGTTGCCTCAACATTCTGTTTATTGCGCTGCGCCCATATGCAAGAGCAACTCGGTAGCCACAAAGAACGAAGCCGACCCAATTACTCGTACCATACTCGCGACACCATCTGTTCCTGCAGCTCTTATCGCCTGACCGGCCGCCCGTCCAACCAAGGTTCCATCCAGGCGAATGGCTAGGCGTGTCACAGTACCGGCCTGGTCTATCATCATGACGCCGGCCTTTAGGCCAAGCGCTGCCGCGCGATCTTCAGCGGCAATCATTACACTTCCAGTTCTAGCCGCCTCACTAAACAGAGCCTTTTGACCAGGTGATAGTTTTGCGCCCAAGCCGTCCTTCACCTCCGTGATTACAACCAATCCGTCCTTGACTCCAATGGAATCAGCAATCACTGTGATCAGCTCCCCATTGGCGTTGCGGATTAGCAATTTGACCCCTTCTTCTACGCGATATCCAAAGTCTCGCATTACTTGCGCCGAGGCACGTTCTTCCTGTTTCCAATGACTGACGTCGTTAAAGAGGTACCCAAACGCTGCGGTCTCTGCCCCATTGGCGAACTTGCCGCCGCCAAGGACGGAAGCGGTGCCACCGACCACAGAAACATACGTTAGTTCTAGCGCCTGGTCTCCTTTGATGAACCCGGGCATGTTGTTCGAAGCAATATCTGCGAACCCTGCAGATATTGCCCCACTACTGCAGTTTCCATGAGACATCGAGGCGGAGGCGCAGCCGACCACTGCATGCCCCACGACATTCATGACGGGATCCGATCCGTAGGGGAAGGCGCTACCGACGCCATAGAACATCGCGCCGGTCAAGGCGCCCTGCAACCCTGCCTGGACGTTGCCTCCCGATCCTACGAAGCTGCCAGCAAATCCGGCAGCCACGCTGTTTCCGACGCCGGCCGTTCCAAACACACCCACGTAGGATGTTCCACTGCCAAGGGCTGATGTGCCCCAGTCGTAATACCCCGTGAAGTAGGCCACCGCCACCGTGATGGCGATTCTGCCGACGGTGCTGTTCCAAACGCTCTTCCATGCGTGGGAGATCGAATGGCCGAGGCTGCTGAAGAAGTTATGCCCGCTCGGATCCAGATACAGCAGCGGATTGTTCCTGACATAGGAATAGCGGTTGTAGCTCTGAAGATCGTAAGGATCCTGAATAATCGGATCCGGGCTCATGAACCGCCCGATCGCCGGGTCATAGACCCGCGCATTCATGTGGATCAACCCGAGCGTATCCAGATGCTCATGGTTCGTGAAGCCGCGA
>JBGOZF010000103.1:0-14033 GCA_041480065.1 Rhodocyclaceae bacterium | reverse complement strand
GTTCAGTCATGTCGTTCTCCTCGTCAATTCGGGAACATTCCCGAAGGACAGGATCGAACAACTGAAACACCTGAAATGCAAAACGCGGCAGTGGATCGCCCCACCACCGCGTCAGCGGTTTAGTTCAACGTGAAGTAGACGACACAGAGTCGTCTCCACCAATGGGAATTCCTCTCCGCAGGCGGAGCCTTGCGTCGATCAGTGGATACGCGCCGACATCCAATTCTGGATAGCCAGCCCCGCCGAGCGATGTCGGCCAGGGGCAGCAATGCTTGAGCTTGCGGATGATGGCGTCTCCCTCGCCATGCAATGACGGCAGCCTATCAGGCCCGTCGGCGCCCGGCAATCCCCTTCGGCGAGTTGTGGCTATTCGAGGGCGGGGAACCGATCGCTGCCCTTGCGGTCCGAAGGCAGGCTTCCTACAATCCACCCCATGCGCTTTCGCCGTTTCCGCCTCGTGCTGATGCTGTTCGCCGCCCTGTGGCTGCCGTTCCAGGCCGTGGCGGCGCAGACGATGTCGTTCTGCCATCACGGCCAGACGCGGCAGACCCTGGCGATGCAGGCGGCGGTGGCCGACGATGCCGACATGGCCATGGCCGTCGATTGCCCGATGCACCACGGCGCGCACGATTCGGCGCCGTCCTCCAGCGACAAGGATCACGGCCTGGGCTGCGACCAGTGCGGCTTCTGCCATCTCGCGGCAGCCGGCTTCATGAGCGGTCCCGAGCGCGCGACTGCGGTGGTGCCGGCGGACCGCGTCTTTGCGGGTGCCGCGCTGTCCGTTCCATCCAGCAACATCCCCGAACCTCCGCAACGCCCGCCTAAACGCGCGGCCTGACAGCAACCGCGGTTCGTTACCGCGGCGCGTTTGCTCGTCGATGCGGCCTTGACGGCCGTGTCATTCATCCTTGTTACGGAGGTTGCCATGAGGCTTCACGCTTTTGTCATTGCTTTGCCCCTGCTGTTCCCGGTCGCCCTTTTCGCGGCCGACCATGATCACCGCTCCACCACCCAGCCCGCTGCCGCGGATTCCGCCAAACCCTCGGTGCCCTGGGCCCAGGGTACGATCAAGAAGATCGGCAAGGGCACGGTGACCCTTGCCCACGGCCCGATCGAGAGCGTCGGCATGGACGCCATGACCATGCAGTTCGCGGTCAAGGATCCGGCGTCGCTGGCACGCTTCAAGGTCGGCGACAAGGTCCGCTTCCAGGCCGTGATGACCGGCGGCGAGATCGTCGTCGAGCGCATCGAACCGGCCAGATAGCGGCCATGAAGCCGGCCACGTATGGGCTGGCGTTGGTGCTGTTGTTCTTCGCGCTGGTCGCCCGGGCCGAGTCGGTGCCCGGCGCCAGCGTCGAGGAGCTGCTCGCCATCGCCCGCCAGCAGAGCCCCGAGTTCGCCGCCTTGCGCCTGGACGCCGAGGCTGCCGCCGAGCGCGTGCAGCCGGCCGGCGCGCTTGCCGATCCGACCTTGCGCATGGAACTTCAGAACGTCACCAACAGCGGCACGGACGCCGCGCCCAGCGTATTGCCGGATCGCGTCGGCAGCACCAAATACACGTTGATCCAGCCGCTGCCGTTCTGGGGCAAGCGCGATCTCAAGCATGACGCGGCGGCGGCCGAAGCCGATGCCGCCCGCGGGCGGACGAGCCTCGGCTGGAACGACCTGGCGGCGCGCATCAAGACCGTCTTCGCCCAGGGCTACGCGCTGGCGCGGCAGGTGGCGCTGACGCGCGAGGTTATGGATCTGGTCGAGCGGCTGGAGTCGGTGAGCCGCGCGCGCTACGCCGGCGGCCTGGCGCCGCAGGCCGACGCCGTCCGCGCCCGGGTGGAGCGCACGTCCTTGCAGACTGAACTGGTGCAACTGGAGACCGAGCACCATCACGCGATGCTGCGCATGAACGCCTTGCTGGCGCGGCCGCGCGAAGCGCCGCTGGCCGCGCCGCAGTCGTTGCGGCCGCTGCCGCCGGCCGCCCGCCTGGACATATCGGCGCTCGAAGCGCGGCTGCGCGAGCGCAACCCGCAACTGTTCGCCGATGCGGCGGCCGTGCGCGCAGCGGAAAAGAATCGCGACCTCGCCTACCGCAACCGCTACCCCGATTTCGCGCTCGGCATCTCGCCGATCCAGACCCGGCGCCGAGTGAATGAGTGGGAACTGATGGTCGAGGTGAACATCCCGCTGCAACAGGAAAGCCGGCGCAGCCAGGAGCGTGAAGCGGAACGCATGGTGGAAGCCGCCGGCGCCCGCCGCGAGGCCAGCGCCAACCGGCTGCTCGACGAACTCGGCGAGAACCTTGCCGCGCTGGAAACGGCGCAGCGACTGGAGAAGCTGGCGCGCGCCGATTTTCTGCCGCAGGCTGAACTCGCCTTCCAATCTGCGCTCGCGGGCTACGAAAACGGCCGCGTCGATTTCGCGACCCTGCTCGACGCCCAGCGCCAGATCCGCAACGCGAAGCTCAACGTCATCAAGGCGCAGACCGAGCAGCAGGCACGCCTGGCCGACATCGAACGATTGATCGGGGAAGATCTATGAGGCGGGTAAAGGCAGTGAACGAACTGGGGTTTTCGACATGAACACGAAGATCGTGACAGTAATCGTATTGGTGGCGCTGGCTGCCGGCGGTGGCTACTGGCTGGGCGGTGCGCGGCAGGCTGCGCCCGTCGCCACGCAGGTGCCCGGCAAGACGGTGCTCTACTACCGCAACCCGATGGGCCAGCCCGACACCTCGCCGGTACCGAAGAAGGACCCGATGGGCATGGACTACATTCCCGTCTATGCGGGGGAGGAACCGGCCGCGGCCGACAGCGGCATCCGCGTCAGTCCCGAGCGGGTGCAGAAGCTGGGGGTGAAGACCGAGGTCGTGGCGCGGCGTGCGCTCGATCGTGTGGTGCGTGCCAGCGGCCGGGTGGAGATCGACGAGCGGCGCACCTTTGCCGTGGCGCCCAAGTTCGAAGGCTGGGTCGAGCGCCTGCATGTCAACGCGACCGGCCAGCCGGTGGGACGCGGCCAGCCGCTGTTCGAGGTCTATGCGCCGGAACTCGTCTCGGCCCAGCGCGAATACGCCATCGCGGCGAAAGGCATGGCGGGTGCGTCTGCCGAGACGCAGGCGGCGATGCGGCAACTGGCCGAAGCGGCGCTGGTGCGCTTGCGCAACTGGGACATCTCCGACGAGCAACTGAAGGTGCTTGCCGCCGGCGGCGAGCCGCGGCGCACGCTCACCTTCCGTTCACCGGTGGCCGGTGTGGTGACGGAGAAGAAGGCCGTGCAGGGCATGCGCTTCGGCCCCGGCGAATCGCTGTACCAGGTTGCCGATCTCTCGTCCGTGTGGGTGATGGCCGACGTCGCCGAGCAGGACATCGGGCGCATGAAGACCGGCGCCCACGCGAAACTGCGGGTCGATGCCTATCCCGATCGCAGCTTCGAGGGAACCATCGCCTACATCTACCCGACCATGAATGCGCAGACGCGGACGATCCCGGTGCGCATCGAACTCGCGAACCCGGGCGGTCTGCTGAAGCCGGCGATGTACGCGCAGGTGGAACTGCCCGGCAGCGGCGCGCGCGGCGAAGTGCCGGTGCTGCCTCTCTCCGCGGTCATCGACAGCGGCACGCGACAGGTGGCGCTGGTGGAAACCGGCGAAGGCCGCTTCGAGCCGCGCCAACTGAAGCTCGGCGCCCGCGACGAGTCCTACGTCGAGGTGATCGAGGGCGTGAAGGAAGGCGAGCGCGTGGTGACGGCCGGCAACTTCCTGATCGATTCGGAGAGCAATCTCAAGGCAGCGCTGGGTGGCATGGAGCAGGCGAAGAGCGCCGGCGTCGGCCACCATGCCGAAGGCACGCTCGATTCGGTCGACTCTGCGGCGGGCACGGTCACGATCAAGCACCAGCCGGTGGCGAGCCTCAAGTGGCCGGCGATGACCATGGAGTTCGTGCCGGCCAATGCCGCGCTGTTCGCCGACATCAAGCCGGGCAGCGCGATCGCTTTCGAGTTCGTCGAGCGCAAGCCGGGCGAGTGGGTGATCACCAAGGTCGAGAAGAAGGGAAACTGAGATGCTCAGTGCTCTCATCGACTGGTCGGCCAGGAACCGCTTCCTGGTGCTGCTCGGCACGCTGGCGGCGGTGTTGGCGGGCGTCTATGCGGTCGTCAGGACACCGCTCGATGCGCTGCCGGACTTGTCCGACGTGCAGGTGATCGTCTACACCGAGGTACCGGGCCAGGCGCCGCAGGTGGTCGAGGATCAGGTCACCTATCCGCTGACCACAGCAATGCTGTCGGTGCCGAAATCGAAGGTCGTGCGCGGCTTTTCCTTCTTCGGCGCCTCCTTCGTCTATGTCATTTTCGACGACGGCACCGACATCTACTGGGCGCGCTCGCGGGTGCTGGAGTACCTGAACGCGGCCGCTGGGCGTCTGCCGCAAGGCGTGACACCGACGCTGGGGCCGGACGCCAGCGGCGTCGGCTGGGTGTTCCAGTACGCGGTACTCGCCAAGAACAAGTCGCTGGCCGAACTGCGCACACTGCAGGACTGGTACCTGCGCTACCAGCTCACCAAGGCGCAGGGCGTCGCCGAGGTGGCGAGCATCGGCGGCTTCGTTCAGCAGTACCAGGTGACGGTCGATCCGGTGAAGCTGCGCGCCTACGGCATTGCCTTGTCGACCGTGGCGCGCGTGATACGCGATTCCAACCGCGATGTCGGCGGCCGCAGCCTGGAGATGGCCGAGACCGAGTACATGGTGCGCGGCCGCGGCTACCTGCGCGGCATCGACGACATCGGTTCGCTGGTGGTCAAGGCGGAGAAGGGCACGCCGGTGCTGATCCGCGACATCGCCCGCGTCGAACTGGTGCCCGACGAGCGGCGCGGCATCACGGAACTCAACGGCGAGGGCGAGGTGGTGTCGGGCATCGCCATGGCGCGTTACGGCCAGAACGCGCTCGACGTCATCGCCAACGTCAAGGCCAAGCTCGCGGAAGTGCAGAGCGGACTGCCCGAAGGTGTGAGCATCCGCGCCGTCTATGATCGCTCGGAGCTGATCCACCGCGCCATCGAGACGCTGAAGGGCACGCTGATCGAGGAAAGCATCATCGTCGCGCTGGTCTGCGTGCTGTTCCTGTTGCACGTGCGCAGTGCGCTGGTGGCGATCCTGATGTTGCCGGTCGGCGTGCTGATGGCCTTCGTCGCCATGAGATGGCTCGGCATCAACTCCAACATCATGAGCCTGGGCGGCATCGCCATCGCCATCGGCGCCATGGTCGACGCCGCCATCGTCATGATCGAGAACGCGCACAAGCATATCGAGCGTCTGCGGCCGGATGAATCGCGTACCGAGGCGATGGTTGCCGCGGCGAAAGAAGTGGGACCGGCACTGTTCTTCAGTCTGCTGATTATCACCGTCTCCTTCCTGCCGGTGTTCACGCTCGAAGCCCAGGAGGGGCGGCTGTTCGCGCCGCTCGCCTACACCAAGACCTTTGCCATGGCCGGCGCGGCGATCCTGTCGGTGACGCTGGTGCCGGTGCTGATGGTGCTGTTCATCCGCGGCCACATCCGCTCCGAAGCCGAGAATCCGGTGAACCGCGTGCTGATCGCGCTCTACCGGCCGGTGATCGCCGCCGTGATGCGCTGGAAGAAGCTGACCATCCTCCTGGCGCTGGTGGCGATGGCCGTCTCGATCTATCCGGCCACGCGGCTGGGCAGCGAGTTCATGCCGACGCTGAACGAGGGCACGCTGTTCTACATGCCGACGGGCCTGCCCGGAATGTCGGTGACCAAGGCGGCCGAGCTCTTGCAGACGCAGAACAAGATCATCAGGAGCTTCCCCGAGGTGGCCGACGTGATCGGCAAGGCCGGCCGCGCCAACACGGCGACCGACCCGGCGCCGCTGGAGATGTTCGAGACGGTGATCAACCTCAAGCCCGAGTCCGAATGGCGGCCGGGCATGACTGTCGACGGCCTGATCGCGGAGTTGGACGGTGCACTGCAATTTCCCGGCATTGCCAACTCGTGGACCATGCCGATCAAGGCACGCATCGACATGCTGTCTACCGGCATCCGCACGCCGGTCGGCATCAAGGTGTTCGGCAAGGATCTGGCGGAAATGGAGAAGCTGGCCCGACAGATCGAGACCGTCGTCAAGGCGGTGCCCGGGACCAGCAGCGCCTACGCGGAGCGCATCACTGGCGGCTACTACCTCGACATCGTGCCGGACCGCACGGCCTTGGCGCGCTACGGCATCAATTCCGGCGAATTGCAGGAAGTGGTGGCGGCAGCCATCGGCGGCGAACTGGTGACGACGACGGTGGAAGGCCGCGAGCGCTTCGGCGTCACCGTTCGCTACCCGCGCGAGCTGCGCGACAGTCCGGAACAGATCGCGAGCCAGGTGCTGGTGCCGGCGATGGCGGACATGAACGGCTCGCAGGCGATGATCCCGCTCGGCCAGGTCGCGAAGGTCGGCATCGTCAAAGGGGCACCGGCGATCCGCACCGAGAACGCGCTGCTCTCGGCCTACATCTACGTCGATGTCCGCGAGCGCGACATCGGCTCCTATGTCGCCGAGGCGCAGAAGGCGGTGGCCGACAAGGTCAAGTTCCCGGCTGGCTACTACGCGACCTGGAGCGGCCAGTTCGAGTACATGGAGCGCGCGACCGCGCGAATGAAGATCGTCGTGCCCTTCACGCTGCTGACCATCTTCCTGCTGCTGTACCTCAACTTCCGGCGCCTGACCGAGACGCTGATCGTCATGCTCTCGGTGCCGTTCGCGCTGGTCGGCGGCGTGTGGCTGATGTGGGCGCTTGGCTACAACCTCTCGGTGGCGGCCGCGGTGGGCTTCATCGCCCTGGCCGGCGTGGCGGCGGAAACGGGCGTGGTGATGCTGATCTACCTCGACCATGCCTGGGCGGCGGCGCAGACGGCCGGCCGGCCGACAGTTGCCGACCTCTATGCCGCGGTGATGGCGGGCGCCGTGGAACGCGTGCGTCCGAAGATGATGACCGTGACCGCGATCATGGCGGGACTCCTGCCGATCATGTGGAGCACCGGCACCGGCTCCGAGGTCATGCGCCGTATCGCCGCACCCATGGTCGGCGGCATGATTTCATCGACCGTACTGACCCTGGCGGTGATTCCGGCGATCTACGCTCTGGTGAAGGAGTGGCACCTGAGCCGCTCGAAATGATTGAGCGCCTGGCGGCTCGTCTGGCGCTGCCGCTCGTTCGGACCTGCGAAGTTCCAGCGGCTCTCGGCACGAAATTCCGGATCTACTACGCCTGCCAGGCTTGCAGATACTCCGGAGGTGCCGTTGAGTTTCCTATCCTTCATTGGCGCCTGTCCCAACAGACCCAGGCCCGCGACGATGCGGCGGCGCAAATGGAGGGTGACACTAGATTCGAGCTGGCGCGGATACTGTGCCCAACTTCTGACGTTCCTGGATCGTCACGTTGTACGTGAGCCCTTCCAGAACCTTCTGCATTCCGATCCGGCTGCGGGTGTTGATTACGATCGGACCGGAAATGTTGGCGCTGATGTTCTGGCAGATCGCCAGGTCTTCACGATAACGATCCGCCGGGTATTTGCTGACAATCAGCAAGACCGCCACGTAATCGCCGCCCTTGACCCGCAGTGCATCAAGGTCCTCGGTGGTCAAGGTCATGTCGTAATTGAAACCGAACATGACAGGATCCACCACCGGAAGGCTCAGATCCGGGTCGTCGAGGGATTGGAGATAGTGCACGATATGCTTTTCCTCTCTCAATTCCCGTTTCTGGCCGTCTCCGCTGCGTCCCGGCGCGCCATGGTCCTCATGCAGGATCGCAAACCGCTTGCAGTTCTCGAAACCTATCAAGCCATTGGGGAAAGTCAGCATTTTGTCGTTGTCAACTTCCAAAGCGCCGAACCGCGTCGATTCTATGGTTGCCTTCATCGCTGTCTCCGGTGGGGGAATCCCCTTAAACGTAGTATCCGTTTAAGTGTTTGTAAAGAACCATCTATCACGGTGACTTGGTCAGATTGCACCGCAGCCCTGCGCCGGATGGAGGGCTGCTGGTCTTCGCCTGGCGAATTCGCCGGCGTTGCGGATTGTCGCCTGGCAGAGGCGTTCAGGGATGGACCACCAATATTTCCACGGCCTATCTGTCTGCGCTGCTGACCATCTTCGTGCTGCTGTACCTGAACTTCCGGCGTTTGACTGAGACGCTGATCGTCTTGCTCTCGGTGCCTCTGGCCCTGGTCGGCGGCGTGTAGCATGGCGCTCGGCTACAACCTCTCAGTCGCTGCGGCAGTGGGCTTCATCGCGCTGGGTTGCCGCGCCGGGGAAGGGAATGTGGCAATCCTCAACCGCCCCGATTAGCGTGAAAGACATTGGTCAGTGCGCCTAGTGATGATCGAGCGCAGCGAGCCAATCAATAGCCTCCCCGCGAGGGGAGGATGGGAGGGGAGGGCGCATTTGCCAGCTTGAGGCGCAACGAAGTCCGCGTATTTCATGACGCGGGGTGGTCCATCGGAGCCATGAGCGTTAACCCCCAACAGCAGCCGGCCTCGCGCGCTTGCTATACCCGGAACCGCGATACGCTGCCGGAAAGGCTCGCCGACACGGTGACCAGGTTCTGCGCGGTTTGGGCCACCTGGTTGACGGCCGCCGCATTTTCCTCGGACATCTGGGCGATGGTCTCGACGCTGCGTGCCAACTCCGTCGACGCCGATCGTTGTTCGCGCAAGGCGGTGGATATCTCACCGATCGATTCCCGCACCGAATCGGTCGCGCCGCAAATGCCCGCCATCGAGGCCGCGGCCGTCTCGGCGGTGCTCACCACTTCGGCGACGACGCTGCGGCTGTTCTGCATGCTGGCGACGGCGGAGTCCGCTCCCACCTGGATGGCGCCGATCATCGAGGTAATCTCCTGCACCGAATGGGTGGTTCGCTCCGCCAGCTTGCGCACCTCGTCGGCAACCACGGCGAAGCCGCGTCCCTGTTCGCCGGCGCGGGCTGCCTCGATGGCGGCGTTGAGGGCGAGCAGGTTGGTCTGATCGGCAACTTCCTTGATGACGGTGGCAATGCCGCCGATGCGTTGCACCTGCTCGGACAGCGCCTGAATGTCCTTGGCGGTATTGTCCACGCTGACCGCCACGTCTCCGATGTGCCGCGTCGCCGTATTGACCTCGCCGCCACCGCTGGCAGCGATCTGGCCGGCCTCGACGGCCTGCCGGCTGGCATCGTCGGCGTTGTTGCCGACGTGGTCGATGCTGACGGTGAGTTGTTCGACCGCCGCGGCCGCCGACGAGGTCGA
The DNA here is from genome assembly GCA_041480065.1 of Rhodocyclaceae bacterium. Lineage (GTDB taxonomy): Bacteria > Pseudomonadota > Gammaproteobacteria > Burkholderiales > Rhodocyclaceae > Fen-999. The sequence goes on along the minus strand of JBGOZF010000103.1, from coordinate 4,757 downwards.
CTGCGATTGGCTTTCCGTGCTGGCGGCCACCTGCTGTGCCGATGCCGACAACTGGTCGGCGGAGTCGCTTACGCGCCGGGCGTCGGCGATGACAGCTTGGATCGTCTGGGCGAGTTCATCGCGCATCCTGCGCAATGACGCCAGCAGCCTGCCGATCTCGTCGGTCGATTCGCTTCCGGCGAGGCCTTGGCGCGTCAGGTCGCCGGCGGCCACCCGGTCGGCAACCTCCAACGCCGCTTGCAGCGGCCGGACGATGTCGCGCGTGACCTTGACGGCAATGGTGGTCGCCAGAACGACGATGGCCGCGCAGATGGCCGCGAGCCAGACCGCGGCGGAGGCGACGACATGCTTGAAGTCCGCCGAGGCCACCCGGGTGTTTTCGGCGTTAATCGCCAGCAAGCCTTTCAGTGCCTCATTGACCGGCTTGTCGGCACCCTTGATCGAACGGTCGATTTCGCTCGGCCCCTGTCCGGCTGCATGCGCCTTGACGGCCTCGGCCATGGCGTTGCGATAGGCCTGGGCGCCGCGCTCGATATCGGCAAGCAGCTTCTCTTCGTCGGCGCTGAGGCCACCCGCCTGACGGTAAGCGGATACGCTCTTGCCGATGGCGGCCATGTCGCCTTCGAACTTCTGATCGTAATCGCCGGCGCGCAACACGTAATTCTTGAAATGGTGAATGCCTTCCTGCAAGCCCATCAGACCATCACCGACGGCGTCCCGCTTCTTGAGGGTGACGGATTCGAAGCTCATCCAGCCGGAATCGATTTCCTTGACCTTGGTCCAGGCGATCAGGCCGAGCAGGACTGCCGACAGCACAACGGCGCCGAAGCCGACGGCGAGTTTCCTTCCGATACTGAGATTGGTCCACATGTTTCTTGTTCTCTCCGGTGATAGGGGGCAAGGCGCCAGCGTGCAGGCGGAAACGATTGAGCCGACCAACCTGGCCAAAGCCGGCAGCGCTCGTGCGAACGCATCGCTTCAGGCCTGCCAGAGTGTATATCGAAGGACATATGCAACAGGCAGGCGCCGGCCAATAATACTCGCCTTACCCGGTCTGAGTTGCGCTGGCGCGTGATCGCGGCCATGCGGTCTTGGCTGGGTAGAATCCATCGCGTGATCGAACGCGGTCACGGGGAGAAGGAGTGACGATGAAGACCTACCAGGGCGGTTGCCATTGCGGTGCGGTCCGCTTCGAGATCGAGACGGACCTTGCCACGGTCACGGAATGCAACTGTTCGATCTGTTCGAAGAAGGGAGCCTTGCATCACCGCGTCGCACCCGAGCGCTTCAAGCTCTTGTCCGGCGCGGACTCGTTGACGCTCTACCAGTTCGGCTCCAGGATTGCCAAGCACTGGTTCTGCAAGCACTGCGGCATCCACCCGTTCAGCAACGCGCGCGCGGCGCCGGACATGTATGCCGTCAACATCCGTTGCCTTGACGACTTCGAGGCCGAGAAGGCCAACATCGAGATCCGGCCGTTCGACGGGCGCAACTGGGAAGAAGCGGTCAAGACCTTCAAGTTCTGAGCGGCTTGCCGGCAATCCCTGCCGCTGCCCCCGGCAGCCTGTTGCCGGAATTGGCCGGAAAAGCCGCCGGCAACCGCCTTGTGCGCAGGGCGCGCAGCGGCATGGGAATTGCAACGCATCTCCCGCGTCGCCGGGGCTTGAGCCGTGGCGGGAAACAACAAACTCTCAGGGGGAATCCAGATGCTGATCCAGGCTACTGGTTACACGCACAACATCGGCTATGAAAGTCGCCTTGCCCAGAAATACGGTACGGACACGCCGGCCTTTCAGGAGGCGGCGGCAGCCGTGGATAAGGTCACCATCTCCGACGCCGGCCGGGCGATGAATCAGGCGGTCAGCGATGTCGTCAATCCGGGGCACGACCTGTGGACATTCAAGTCGGAAGCAGGCGGATTGAAACCGTTGCCGATCTTCGGCTACGCCGAAGCCAAGGGCATGGCCGAAGCCGGGCTCAAGGAAGCCATGCGCCAATTGGGTATTCCGGCGAACGCCAAGGTGTCGCTCACCTTCAACACCGACGGCACGATCTCGGTGGAAGGCGGCGGTGCCAGGAACGCCGAACTGGAGGCGATGGTCAACGAGAACGGCGACCTGCGCAACATCTTGGTGGCAGCGTCGAATGCCGCCTATATGCAACGCATCGGGGCGGCCGCGGAGCAGGTCTGCGCTGCCGTGGATGCCGACCCGCGCAAGTTCGACCAGGCGTATGCGTGGCTCGCCAGCGTGACCCAGCGCATCACCAGCATGGGCTTCCAGTTCGATTTCAGCGGCGGTACGCTGACGGGAAGCTTCCTGTCCGGGGACCGGAAGATCGGGCTCACCGAGAACATGGAGACCTTGCCGGCTTGACGTCTGACGGCAGGGGATGATCCGCGGGAACGGACGGGACTGATGGCCCCGTCCACCCGGCGGAAAGTGCAAGGCGCCTTGTCAGGCGGCCTTCAACTGCGTGGGGGCGGCTTGTTTCGGCAGCGCCGGGCCCTTGCGGATCCAGCCGAAGGGCTTGCCCATGGGCAGCACGGCGCGGCCGAAATAGTTGTTGAGGAAGATCGCGCCGGCGGCATAGAAGCCGAGCAGCGCGATGCCGAGTTCCGACCAGGCCGCGGCCGGCGCGAAGATCTCGGGCGCGATCTTCAGGATGGCGAGCCCCAGCGAAGGCAGCAGCACGTTGATCAGCACCAGGATCGCGGCGAAGACCTTGTTGGCCTCGAACGAGGCGATCATGATGAAAATCGAGAAGATGAAATAGCCGAAACAGGCGAAAGCCAGTTGCGTCGGATCGGCCTTGGCTGGATCGACCGGGCCGAACCAGCCCTGGCCGATCGCCCAGTGCATCGACACCGCCATCCAGAACAGACCATAGGCGCCGAGGACGATGGCGCCGAAATAGTTGTTCTTCTTGAAGTCGACGGTCGAGGCCCAGATCTGTGCAGCCGAGCCGAGAAACATGGCCCACGGGATGATGTAGGCGGACCCGCTGGTCCAGCCCATCTTTTGCGATGCAGCGACGAAGGTCACCATGGCCAGGCCGAAGACCCCGAGGGCCGTTGGATCGGCCATCACGATCTTGGTCTCAGCGACAACGTGGTGTTGCGTTGAAGCAGTCATGCTGTTCTCCCAAGCGATTGATTACGACCTATTTGTTGTTCTCTCGCTGGGTGGCCGAAGCGCGTGCGCTCCGGCTTCGAGCCCCCGTCGGGATGCCTGGTTTCGGCATTCGATATGCAAATGGCAGGATAAGCTCGGCTGCGGATATTACACGTGCCGGGACCGGCTTGGCGGGAATTTTGTTGCGCCGCACCGGGCAGCCGGCGGCGGAATTGCTGCGTTCGGCCAACTCTCCGTTTTTCGGATTGTCGCGCACGGTGTCGAGCGTGCCGCAGGCCGTCCGTCCAGCGCTTTCCGAGTCACCGGGAAACCCTGACACGCGCCGCCCGACACTCCGAGGTCGTGGTGACCAAGACGGACGAAGAGGAGACGGGGACCAATCATGCCATCCTCGGGTGTTTCCTGGCCCGATCATGGATGCTGCCCGACCCCAGGCGATTCTGATCCATCATGACGTTGCTGCCTTCGGGGACGAGGGTACCGCGGGCAGCGTGCGCAACCTCGTCGGCATCGGCCATCTGGCCAAGCACATCCAGCAGCGGTGGCTGGGCCACCTCGATGATGCGGTATGGGCAGAGGTCTCAGGTGCGGTGTCGGATCACTTCGGTCTGACCGAGGAAGACATTGCCAACTTGATCGACCGCGGCCACGCGGCGCTCGAAGGGGATCGTTGAAGGGATCGTCAAAGCGGAAAGAACCCCGGCCGGTCGGCCGGGTTCGTCGCCGACGCTACGGCGAGCCGGTCAGTCCGCCTGGGGTCTTCTTCGACGAATCGTGGTGACGAGCAGACCGAGGCCCGCAGCCAGCATGGCCCAGGCTTCGGGCTCGGGCACCGGCGATATCCGGAAATTGTCGAATCCTGCGGTTTCAGTGATGATGTCGTTGAACTCCAGCATCACGGTAATCCCGGCGACATTCGTCATTGCAGCACCGAGATTTCCCGTCCAGCCGGCTGGAGTCAGATCTGCCGTGTAAGTGTGCCAAATCCCGTCTGTCGGCGGCGATCCCGGACCGGCGCCCGTGAGCTCCCTGGACGCGGTGCCGGATGAACCGGCAATCGGTTGCGGGTTTGATGACGGCGCCGGCGGCTTCGGCGAGCCGCCGGAACCCGACTTCTGGATCCGGCAGGGCGCGCCGAACAATCCGTCGGCGCATCGAGTTGGCTTGCGCTGCCGCGCCTAAGGCGCAGCGACGAGCTTGAAGACGACGCTGAAGACGTCGCCGGCGAGGGGCACGTAAGGACGGAAGACTCCATCCCCGGGGACCGATCCAACCGTGACGGACTTTGTCGCGTGGCGAGTTGCGCCCGGGTCGCCGAGATAGAAGCGGGACTGGTACTCGCGCTCAAGCCACGAGTTGACGCCGATGCCGGTCGCGTTGATCCAGACCTTGCCAGGGGACTCCCCGAGCGCCAGGAAACTGGACGCATTGCTTCGGTTGGGCGCGGGTTGGGAGCTTACGTACGGGATCCCGGATGTCATGCCGATTCCATAGAAGCTGGCCGCGCCGGCCGCCAACACGGTTTCGCTGTAGTAAGGAATACCGCGCTCGTCACCGCTATTGCCGGAGAAGAGCGGGCTTGCGGTTGAGAGGGATGACAACTGTATGGTTGGCGAGAAGACC
>JBGOZF010000102.1:0-14512 GCA_041480065.1 Rhodocyclaceae bacterium | reverse complement strand
CCGCGACATCGTTCGATACGGTCAGGGTGAAGCTCGCCGCAGAGGTGCCGCTCGGATCCACCTTCACCGTGTAGGTGCCCGTCGCCGGCAGCACCGGCAGGTTGCAGTTGCCCCCCGGCGCGTAGTAGCCGGAGCAGTTCGCCAACACCGTGCCGTTGGGACCATAGACCGTCACCGTGACATAGCCGCCTGCCGGCGTCGTCGCCAGCGCGCTGATGCCCAGCCCCAGTCGCTGCCCAACCGTCCCGCTGAAGGTGTAATCACCGTTCTGCCCAGCCACGAGACTCGCATTCAGCGAGCCGCCATCCACCGTCAGCCCCGCCGTGGCATCCGCCAAGAGTTGCAGCTTCACCGTCCCTACGCTCGCCTGATACGGGTCCACGAACACCGTGTAGGTCCCCGTCGCCGGAAGGTTCAGTAGATCGATCGAGCCACTAGGTGTGGAACTGCCGAAATAGGTCGACGTCAGCTGGCTGCCATCCGGCTTGTACACATAAACGTAGTTGTTGCTCCCCGGGAAGGTCGCCCCGCTCCAGGCGAGACTCAGGTTCTGTCCGGCCGTGCCACTGAACGTGTAGCGTCCGTTCTGGCCCACCCGCGCCGTCGTGAAGACCTGCGCCGCCCCACCCGCCGTCAAGGTCCCCGTCAGATCGGTCGACAGCGTGAGGGTTGCGTTGAGCGTCGATGAAGTAGTGGGAACGACAAATATCGTGTACGTGCCCGTGCTGGGTAGGGGCGGCAAATTGAAACTCGTCGCCCCATATACGGTCGTCTGACCGCCAAGGTCGGTACCGGTTGGCGTCTTGACGTAGAAGGCTACCGAGCTACCAGATGTGAAAGCAGCCGGACTGATGCCTAGTCCAAGATTCTGTCCCTGGACGCCGTTGAACAGAATGACTGCGATGTTGCCGTTCGCCCCGATATTGTTGTATGTACTCGCGGCTCCATTTACCACAAGACGCCCGGTGACTCCAACCTGGGCTGCCGTATAAGTTCCGGGCGGCACGATAAAGTCCGTAGTACTGACGGCAGACCCATAGGCCGTACGAACCTCGATCGCCCCGGAGGTGGCGCCTACCGGAACCGTCGTCCGGATCTGCGTCGCGGTGCTGCTGCTTACGGCAGCACCAGTGACGTTGAAGTTCACCGCGTTATTCCTCGCGTTAAGGTCGAAGTTCTGGCCGGTGATCGTGACCGCGGTACCGGCCGCCCCCACCATTGGCGTAAAGCTGGTAATCACGGGTGCCGGGGTCACCGGCCCGGAGGTGACGGTGAACTTCTGGGCGCTGGTTGCGGTCGCTGCGGCCACCGCAACGGTAATGAATCCGGTTGTCGCCCCTGTCGGTACCAAGACGGTAAGCTTGGTCGTCGATGCCAAGGAAACGGTCGCCAGGGTACCGTTGAACTTGACGGTATTGCTGCTGGGTGTGGCGCTGAACCCAACCCCGTAGATCGTCACGGAGGTACCGACCGGGCCGGAATCCGGTGTGAATTCGGCTACCGCCAGTTGCCCGGTGGTGATGCGCTGGATGCCGGTGATGTTGCCGGCCGCGTCGTAGCGATACTGAGCGCTGTTGCCGGCGCCGTCTATGGCTTCGACCAAGCGCCCGACCTCGTCGTAGACGTACTGGATGTCCGCCCGGGCGACGTTGACGGAACCGGCGAGAAGGATCGCCATGCAACAAGAGAGAATCCAGCGAAGTACGGACCGCACGGGAGAACGAAAGCCAAAACTATACCCTGCGCCAACCTGCGCCATTCTGACGGCATTCGCTTCCATCTAAACCTCCCGGTAATGCTTATGTTATGGGTCGCCGACACCACTTCCCGCGAGCCACTCGGAAACCGAGTCACCGCGAGCACGGCGCAGGTCGATAAAATGACGGCAGATTACATGAATTTCCTATTCCAACGCAATATCGCATTGGACATATCTACTTCGTCATAGATCGACGCAGGGAAACCATGATCTGCTCATGGGCAATGGCGAGGAACGCCGAAAGGCTACTGTTCTACTCGGGCAATCGGCCCGTTTTGGCCGCGACGGCCGGCGGCCGATCGGGTAGGTCGTCAGCGAGGAAGAGTGACGCTGGTGAGGGCCTTGAGGAAAGCGACGAGATCGGCCTTCTCGTTTGGCGTGAGGATCAACGGTCGGCCCATGGCCTGGCCGCGGTAGTAGATCTCGTGATTGACAGTCTCTTCGAGCGTCGCAATGCTGCCGTCGTGCATGTAGGGGGCCGTCAGCGCCACGTTGCGCAGCGAAGGCGTTTTGAACTTGCCGATATCTTGCGGATCGAGGGTGACGATGAATCGCCCAGCGGCTGCGGCGTCGGCATCACCCAGGATGAGACGGCCGAGTTCCTCGGGTGTCGCTTTGGCCGCCTGGCGCGTAATGCTTGTAAGTCTCGGTGCCAGACGATCGAAGCCGATGGCCATACTGTGGTAGTCGTTGTCGGTCAGAAGCGCCGTGCGTTCGCCTATTGCATGACAGGTCGTGCATTTGGCAGGGCCGCGGAAGAGTTCCAGCCCGCGCAGCTCGTCGGCCGACAGGGCAGCCTTGTCGCCGGCATACAGGTAGCGGTCGACCGGGCTGTTGCCAACAATCAGGCTGCGCACATACGCGGCCAGCGCACGGCTGACATGCGTTGACTTGATTTCCGTCGACTCGACGCCAAACGCCTGCGTGAACATCGGCAGATAGGCGGCATCCCGCCGGATGCGTCGCAACAAATCGGCCTCGTCGGGAACACCGTGTTCCTTCGGATTGAAGAACGGATCGAGAACCTGCTCTTCGAGGGTGACCCGCCGCCCGTCCCAGAACTGGGCGGCGTTGTATCCGGCGTTCAGGATCGTAGGCGTGTTGCGGGTACCCTCGCGCCCGTCTATGCCTTGGGCAACAGCCTTGCCATCGGTGAAAGCCTTCTCCGGAATGTGACAACTGGCACAACTGATCTGCTCGCTGCCGCTCAAATGCGGATCGAAGAAGAGACGGCGTCCAAGCTCGATCGCGAGCGGGCTGCCGGGATTATTGGTCGGGAAAGACATTGCCGGCAGCCCGACCGGCAATGTCCGCTCGATCCCCTCTGCTGCAAGCCCGGCGGTACCGCAGAACGTGGCAACGGCGGCGGCAATATATACCGAGTGACGGAACGTACGCTTCATAGCCCCAACTCCAACTAATTGCATCGGTCGTTTGAATTCCGGGGCGCATTATGCGCGCGTACTTGCCTAACCTGCAATACTCGAAGTTGCTTCCACCAGCCACAAGCACTTGCCCTTGCTCTCCTTGCCGATCTCGGCCAGCACCCGCTGATGCTCGGCGAGTTCGACTTCGCTGGCCCTGACGATGCGCAGCGGCGGTCGGTTGGCGAGCGAGAATCCGCCGGCTTCGGGTGTCGGCGCTTCGAGGTCCATGACCAGGCTTTCCTGGCCGCGGGTCATGGCGAGGTAGACCTCGGCCAGCAGTTCCGCATCGAGCAATGCGCCGTGGAACTGACGATTGGAGTTGTCGATCCCGTACTCGCCACACAGCGCATCGAGCGAATTGCGCTTGCCCGGGCGCATGTCGCGGGCCATCTTCAGCGTATCGACGATGCCGGCGCAGATCCGCTCCGCATTTTCCATTTCGGCATTGCCGAGCAGGCCGAACTCGTTGTTGAGGAACTCCATGTCGAAGCTGGCGTTATGGATCACCAACTCGGCTTCGCGGATGAAGTCCGCCAGTTCGGCGGCGACATCACGGAACTTGGGTTTGTCGGCCAGGAACTCGTCGGTCAGGCCATGAATGCGCTGGGCCTCGACCGGCACATCGCGCTCGGGGTTGATGTAACGGTGCAGGCGTCGTCCGGTCGGCTTGCGCCCGACGAGCTCGACGCAGCCGATCTCGACGATGCGGTCGCCGTTGCGGGCATACAGGCCGGTGGTTTCGGTATCCAGCACGATCTGGCGCATTTCAGTTTCCTCTTCTCAGTTCGATGCCGCGGCGCGCCAGCGCGTCGGCCCGCTCGTTCTCGGCATGGCCGGCATGGCCCTTGACCCAGTGCCATTCGATCTCATGGTCGGCGGCCAGTTGGTCGAGCAGGCGCCACAAGTCCTCGTTCTTCACCGGCTCCTTGCCCGCGGTCTTCCAGCCTCGTTTCTTCCAGGCGTGTATCCACTCGGTCATGCCCTTCTGCACATACTGCGAGTCGGTATGGACATGCACCCGCAGCGACCGCTTCAGCGAGCGCAAGGCCTCGATGACGGCCATCAGTTCCATGCGGTTGTTGGTGGTCGCCGCGTCGAAGCCGAACAACTCCTTTTCGTGGCCGTTGTAGCGCAGCACCGCGCCCCAGCCGCCGGGGCCGGGATTGCCGCTGCACGCGCCGTCGCTGAATATCTCCACTGTTTCTGTCATTGGTGATCCGATTTCTGGGTGACTGGCATCAGGGCCTTGGCGCGCGCCTTGCGATCGCGCCAGACCGGCGTGATAAGCCGCATGCCGGCTTGATGCTTGATTGCCTGGATTACGTAGACGGCGCCGCCGATGGGCCACCAGCGGTCACCGGCGGCGTCGAGGAAGCGGAAACGGCGCAGCCATTTCTCCTGAGTCACGGCAGGCGCATAGCAGCCAAAGGCGCCCGCATGCGGTTCCAGGCCGAGCAGCGCGAACCAGTCCTTCAGGCGCGCAACGCTGATGTAGTTGCCGCGCCAAGGCGGTTGCGGATTGGGACGTGCGAAGCGCCGGCGCGCACCCCAAAGACTGTAGGGATTGAAGCCGGTGACGACGACGCTGCCCTCCGGCACCAGGATGCGTTCGACCTCGCGCAGGATCTGGTGCGGATTGGCGTCGAACTCGAGGATATGCGGCAGCACGACGAGATCGACGCTGTTGCCCGAGAACGGCAGATGGTGGAGATCGGCGCGCAGATGAACGCGCTCGTCGCGGTCGTCGCAGAGACAGCGGTAGGGCATGCGGTTGGCGCGCAGATACTCGAGGCCCGGCCAGCCGATCTGGACCGCATTGAAGCCGAAAATGTCCGCCACCAGTTGGTCATGCCGGGTCTGTTCCCAGTCGAGCACGTAACGCCCCTGAGGCGTTTCCAGCCATTCGGCAAAACCGTGTATCGACATGCGTAGAATCGCGCCTTATGGAATCCGAAATATTCTGTCTGCCCGCTTTCGAGGACAACTACATCTGGTGCCTGCACCGCGGCGGCGACATCGCCGTCGTGGATCCGGGCGACCCGGCACCGGTGCTGAAACATCTCGCCAAGACCAGCCAACGGCTCTGCGCCATCCTAATCACCCATCACCACGCCGACCACACCGGCGGAATTGCGGCGCTGGTCGATCGCTTCCCCGTTCCCGTCTTCGGCCCGGCCGCGGAAGCCATCACCGGTGTCACCCGCCCGGTCGCCGGCGGCGACCGCATCGAGGTGCCGGCGCTCGGCCTCGAATTCGAAGTCATCGACGTTGCCGGACACACCCGCGGACATGTCGCCTATTATCGCCGAGGCACACTGTTCTGTGGCGATACGCTGTTCGGCTGCGGCTGCGGGCGGCTCTTCGAAGGCAGTGCGACCCAGTTGCACACAGCCCTGGCGAGAATCGCGGCGCTGCCGACCGATACCCTCATCTACTGCGCCCACGAATACACGGCCTCGGGCATCCGCTTTGCCGGTGCCATCGAACCTGACAATCCCGCCGTCGCAATACGCGGCAAACAAGTGGCCGAAAGGCTCGGCCGGGGACTGCCGACCGTGCCCTTCACGCTTGCCGACGAGTTGGCCACCAACCCATTCCTGCGTTGCCACGAAGCAGCCGTTGTGGCCGCGGTGGCGCGTCGCCGGGGTCACAAGCCCGCAAACGAGTTGGAGGCGTTCACCGTCCTAAGAAGGTGGCGGGATAACTTCTGATCTGTCAGCCATTGAGCCGGCGGGGCTAGCCCCGTAGAATGGCGCCGATGTTTGCCTGTCGATCCCTTCCGGCCATAGCGGCCTGCCTGCTGATTCTGCCGACAGCCCGTGCCGAGACGGTCGAGGACCATCCGCTGCCCTTGCAGTTGAGCCAGCAGATATCGTTTGCCGACACCCCGGCCCCCGCGATCCCGACGTCGGCGCCTAGCTCCGAGCCTTACTGGCCGCCAAACGCGGCGCCTGAAATCCGCGACGACCTGCCGCCGGTGCCCACGCTCGACCTGACGACACCCCCAGTCGATCTATGGCAGCGCATGCGCAACGGCTTCGGCATGCCCGATCTTTCGAGCCCGCTGGTTGCCGATCGCGAGGCCTACTACCTCAATCGGCCGGACATGCTCAGGTTGATCACGCAACGCAGCCGCAAGTACCTCTTCCACATCGTGGAGGAACTGGAGCGGCGCGGCATGCCGACCGAACTGGCCCTGCTGCCGATGGTCGAGAGCGCCTACAATCCGATGGCCTACTCGAGTGCGCGGGCGCTCGGCATGTGGCAGTTCATCCCGTCCACCGGCAAGAACTACAAGCTCGATCAGAACTGGTGGCGCGACGAACGGCGCGACATCATCGCGTCGACGGCCGCTGCCCTGGACTATCTGCAGAACCTCTACGAGATGCACGGCGACTGGCACCTGGCTCTGGCGTCCTACAACTGGGGTGAAAACGCCGTCGCCCGTGCTATCGCCAAGAACCGCGCCCGCGGCCTGCCGACCGACTACGCCAGCCTGTCGATGCCCACCGAGACCCGCTACTACGTACCGAAGCTCCAGGCGCTGAAGAACATCATCGCCCAGCCTGAGCTGTTCGGCTTTTTGCTCGATCCGCTGGCCAATCGTCCCTATTTCGGCACCGTGGGCATGCCCGGCGACATGGATGTCGCCCTGGCGGCACGACTGGCGGAAATGCCCGTCAAAGATTTCATCGCGCTCAATCCCGCCTACCAGCGGCCGATGATCCACGGCGCCAAGGACAGCCAACTGGTCTTGCCGCAGGACAAGCTGGAGACCTTCAACGCCAACCTGAAGACCCACACCGACCAGTCGAAACCGCTGGCAACCTGGCGCACCTACCAGTTAAGACCCCACGAGGGCCTGGCCGACGTCGCCAAGCGTTACAAGCTTTCCCTGGCCGGCCTGAAAAGGCTCAACGGGATCGGGCCGCGCACGAAGGTCCGCCCCGGCATCAATCTGCTGGTGCCCGGCCCCGATGCGCAGTTGGCGGAGCAGTTGCTCGATCAACTGCCCAAGGAACCGGCCGAACCCAGAAAAGCGGGCCGTCACGGCAAGAAGAAGACGAGCGCCAAAGGCCACAAGAAGAGCACAGCCAAAGGCAAGGCCAGACCAACCGCCAAAGGTCGGCGCCGCTAGCGCGGTGCGGCAATTTCCGTCGCAGGCTTCAAAGCGGCCTCGACCGGAAGCTCGGCAGCGACTGATTCATCCTGCGCTTGTTTGAGCTCTGCGGCAGTCAGGATGCGTGCCACCTCCTCGCGCTCGCGCACGGCATCGGGATCACGTGCCGCCGCCGCCCGATTCATCCAGACATACGCGCGCACCGGATCTCGCTGCACGCCGACCCCTTCGCGATACAGGCGCCCGAACTCCAGCATCGCCTGCGGCTCGCCGCGCTTCGCCGCGCGCTCGATCCACTTCGCCGCCAGCGCATAGTTCTGAAGGGCGCCGACCCCTTTGCGATAAAGCAGGCCCAAGCGCAGCATTGCCCGCTTGTGGCCGCCTTCGGCGGCGCGCTGGAGAAAGTCGACGGCTTTCGCCGAATAGGCCAGATTGAGTTCAGGATCGGCCAGCATCGAAGTGGCAACGGAGAACTCCGCCTCGGGATCGCCCTCTTCCGCGGCCTTCATGGCCGCAGCCGTGATCGCGATCGAGACACCTGCCGCCGTCTCTTCGCGCGGCTCCGGTCTCCGGTCCAGGGCTGCCAGGGCCACGACCAGAATCACCAATACAACCCCCGCACCAAGCGCGACGCGGACCTTGCCGAGATCGTCCGCCACCGGAACCATGAAGCGGGTGGCACAGTCCCCGCAGCGCACAGGTCGCTGGCCCGGATTGCGCGCTTTCTCGCCGTGCGAATTCCATTTCGACGCGCGGACGTTCCCCCCTTCGCAGTTGGGGCAGGTTGCTGATTCACGGCCGAACATGTGGAGTCTTTCTGAGGCGCTACCGGTCGAATACAGTTGTCTCGAGTACCCGTCCCCCCGGGCCGGCGAATGATATCCCGACGTCTTCCATATCACAAGCATGGCAACGGCAGCCGACCTGTCTAACCAAACAGGTGGCAGCGAAGGACATGTGTCGCGCTGAGCACGGTTTCACCGGGGTAGGCCTGCCGGCAGACGTCCATTGCCTGCGGGCAGCGCGGATGGAAATGGCAGCCCGGCGGCGGATTCGCCGGCGACGGTGGATCGCCGGGTACCAACAGTCGCCCACCGGCGATGCCATCGATTCTGGGCACCGCGGCCAGCAGCGCCTGTGTATAGGGATGGCGGGCGGTTTGCAGCACTTCCTCGACGGTGCCGCGCTCGACGATGCGGCCGAGGTACATGACCGCGACCTCATGCGCGAGATAGCCGACCACCGCGATGTTGTGACTGATGAACAGGTAGGCGAGGCCGCGACTCGTTTGCAAGTCCTTCAGCAGGTTGAGGATCTGCGCCTGCACCGAGACATCGAGCGCGCTGGTCGGCTCGTCGCAGACCAGCAGGCGTGGATTCACCGCCAGGGCGCGGGCAATGGCGATGCGCTGGCGCTGACCGCCGGAGAATTCGTGCGGGTAGCGAGTAGCCATGTCGGCCGACAGGCCCACCTGTTGCAGCATTGCATCGATGTCGCCCGTCGTGCCCTGCGCCCTCATGCCTTCGGCGATGGTGTCGCCGACTCGCAAGCGCGGATTGAGCGAGCCGAACGGATCCTGAAAGACCATCTGCATATCGCGCGCCGCCAGACCGGTAAGTTCGCGCCCGTCCAGGCGCACCTGGCCGGCGGTCGGTGGAATCAGTTGCAGGATCGCCTTGCCTGCGGTCGTCTTGCCGCAGCCTGATTCGCCGACCAGCGCCACGGTGCGTCCTGCCGATACAGCCAGCGAAATACCGTCGACCGCTTTCACGTATCCGACGGTGGTCTGGAATACGCCGCGCCGGATCGGGAAATGAACCTGGAGATCCCTGACCTCCAACAGGGACGCCGGACCGCGTTCCGTCCGCTCGTCGCCCGCGCCCGACTCGACCTCGACAGCCGACGCCCGGACCTCGCCTTCGAGATGACAGCGCATCTGCCGTCCGGCGCCAAGATCCCGCCAGGCCGGCGCCATGCTTCGGCACACCGGCATCACCTCCGCACAGCGATCGGCGAACCGGCAGCCTGAGAATTCCACATCGAGCCGCGGCACGCTGCCGGGAATCGTCGCCAGGCGGCCTTCGCGCGGCGCCGTGTCGGGCAGCGCCGCGAACAGACGCCGCGAATAGGGATGGGCCGGCGCGGCAAAGAACTGCCGGCGCGGCGCCACTTCGACCAACTGGCCCGCATACATCACGCCGACACGGTCGGCCATGCGCGCGACGACGCCGAGATCGTGCGTAATCAGCATCATCGCCATGCGCTGGCGTGCCTGGAGCTCCTTGAGCAGATCGAGCACCTGTGCCTGGATGGTAACGTCGAGCGCCGTGGTAGGCTCGTCGGCGATCAGGAGCTTCGGCGTGCCGGCGAGTGCCATGGCGATCATGGCCCGCTGTTTCATTCCGCCGGACATCTGGAATGGGTATTCGCCGGCCCGCCGCGCCGGGTCCGGAATACCCACGGCCGACAGCAGTTCGACAATCCGGGCATCCGCCGCGCCGCCACCGTGAAGCGCCAGCGCCTCGCCGATCTGTGACCCTATGGTCATCACCGGGTTGAGGCTGGTCGCCGGCTCCTGGAAGATCATTGCCATGCCGCCGCCACGGATTCCCCGCATGCTCGACTCACTCAAGCCGAGCAGATCGCCACCGTCAAAGCCGACCGCACCACCGGCTATCCTGGCCACCGGCGGCAGCAGACGCATCAATGCCAGCGCCGTCATCGACTTGCCGCAGCCGGATTCGCCGACCAGCGCGAAGGTCTCGCCGCCATCGATGTCGAAGGAAACGCCATCCACCGGACGGTTGCGGCCGATGGCGACGGCAAGATCACGGACGTTCAGCAGTGTCACGCTGCCCTCGGATCGAAGGCGTCGCGCACGGCATCGGCGAACAGGTTCGCCGCCAGCACCATCGCGAACATGAAGCAGAAGGCCGCCGCCAGCGACCACCACACCATCGGATCGCGCGCCAGTTCCAGCCGCGCGGCATTGATCATGGTGCCGAAGCTGATGGTATTGGGATCGACGCCGACACCGACATAGGACAGCACCGCCTCGGCCAGGACCAGGTGCGAGAAGTCCATGACCATCGAGATGATCACGATATGCATGACGTTCGGCAGGATGTGGCGCAGCATGATGCCGAAACGGGAAACGCCGAACGCCTGTGCCGCCTGGACGTAATCCATCTCGCGCAACTTGAGGGCTTCCCCGCGCAGCAGTCGGCACAGCCCGGTCCAGCTGGTCACGCCCAGAATCGCGCACAGGGCGAGGAGGCGCGCATCGGCGCGTTCCGCCGAGGACGGGAACCAATCGGGATGGATGTCGATCACGACCTGCATCATCAGCACGGATGCAGCGATCAGCAATACATCGGGAATCGAGTTCAGCGTCGTGTAGAGATACTGGATGACATCATCGACCCAGCCGCCGACGTAGCCGGCGACGATGCCGAGCAGCACGGCCGCCGGCAGCATGATCAGCGTGGTCAAGGTGCCGATCAGCAAGCCGGTGCGGATGCTCTTAAGGGTGAGGTAGAGCACGTCCTGGCCCACCTTGTCGGTGCCGAAGACGTGATAGCCAGTGGCGAGCATTGCCACCGGCCCTGCCAGCACCGAGAGAACGACCAGTGTCGCCAGCACGGAACGCCACGCGAGCTGCCGCCGCCGCAGCCACAGCCAGCCCGCGAGAGCCACCAGCGCGCAGGTGCCCAGCCCCCAGCCGAGGCCCTTCAGCGCCAGTCCCGCGACGTCGCTGTCGTAACCGCCCAGGTCGTCGCCGAGTTGCGCACCACCGAACTTGAGCCGCGGATACTCGCGCAGCACGGCGCCATCGCCCTCGACAGTCTCCTTGGTATACAGGTTGGTGGACAGCGGTGCCGAATAGGTCTTTTCGGTATGCGTCTTCAGCGGCAGCAGCAGCGCATCGAGCGCCGACAGCACCTCCACCGAATACGCGGCGGCCTTCCCGTTCTCCTGCGCCAACTGCGGCCGATAGTGCAGCGAATCCAGCAGACCGATGATCAGGAATACCGAGAGCAAGGTCGCCGCCGCCATGCCCGCCGGTCGCCGCGCCACCTTGGCCCAGCCGGCCCGCAGATGCGCATGGCGCCTGCCCCACCAGAAGCCGAGCGCCGCCACGACGAGCAGCAGCAGAAACAAGGCATCGGACCACAGGATCACCGGCTTGAACATCATCGTTGGAAGCGAATCCGCGGATCGGCGAGCGTGTAGGAAATGTCGGTCAGCAGCAGGCCGACGATGTACAGCAACGAGCCGATGAAGACCATCGACCGTACGACGGCAAAGTCCTGGGCATTGATGGCGTCGATCGTGTAGCTGCCCAGGCCCGGGATGCCGAAGAAGGATTCGATGACCAGGCTGCCCATGAACAGCGCCGGGATCACCACCACGACACCGGTAAGAACGGGAATCAGGGCGTTGCGCAGCACGTGCCGGAACAGCACCAGGCGCTCGGAAAGTCCCTTGGCCCGGGCCGTACGCACGTAGTCGCGGCTGACTTCCTCAAGGAAGATGGTGCGGTACCACCGGCTGCTGGCGCCGATGCCGCCGATGACGCTGACGATCACCGGCAGCACCAGGAACTTGCCCGCGGTGACGCCGCTGTAGCCCGAGATCGGTACCAAGTGCCATATCTTCGAAATCAGCCACTGGCCGCCGATGATGTAGAACAGCCCCGAAATCGACATCATGGCGACGCATATGACGACCCCCGCCGTGTCGAGGTAGGTGGCCCGGAAATACACCAGCAGCAGCGCAAACGAAATGGCCGCGAACAGACCGAGGACGAACACGGGCAACGCCACAGCCAGCGACGGCCCCATGCGGATGCTGATCTCCCGCCCGATGTCGCGGCCATCGTCGGCGCGGCCGAACTCGAAGGCGAACATGCGCACCGACTTGGTGTAGAAGATGGTGTTCGTCGCCTTGTCCGCGCCAGCGGCCCGCCCGTTCCAGAACAGCGGCTTGTCGTAGCCGCGCTCGGCCTTCCAGCGCTCGATGGCCTCCGGCGTCACCCGCTTGACGCCCAATTGCATGCGCGCCATGTCGTCGGGGCTGTTCACCACGAAAAACAGTGCGAAGGTGATGAGATTGACCCCGATCAGGATCGGGATGGCGTAAAGCAGACGCCGAACGATGTACGCAAGCACGGGCGTTAGGATACCCGATGGCTCGCCGCCAAGGGCTAATGCAAGAGTGGCAGCACGGTCTGCGCGTTCGCTCCGGTGGCGGCGACCACCTCGGCGGTCTGCATGCCGCGCAGTTGTGCCATCACCTCGGCAATGCGCGCCAGTTCCCCGGGTTCGTTGCGGCCGCCATTCAGCCAATGCGGCGGGATGTCGGGGGCATCCGTCTCCAGCACAATCGTCTCAAGCGGCAGCGTCGCGGCCAGGTCGCGCAGGCGCGTGGCACGCTCATGCGTCATGGCACCGCCAAAGCCGAGCTTGAAACCGAGCTTGACGAATTCGTTCGCCTGGTGGCGGCTGCCGTTGAAGGCATGCGCAATGCCTCCCGGCACGCGGATGCGGCGCAGTTGCGCCAGCGCCGCATCGACGGCACGGCGCACATGCAGCAGCACCGGCAAACCCAGTTCGCGTGCGAGCTTCAACTGTTCCGCGAAGTAGAACTGCTGGCGTTCCTCGTCGCGTTCGGCGACGAAGAAGTCGAGGCCGATTTCGCCGACCGCGACGGCCCGCTCGCGCCCAAGTGTCTCGCGAAGATGGTCAAGATCCTCATCCCGTGCCTGCGCGACGTACATCGGGTGGATGCCGTAGGCAGGCACGCAGCCCGGGTAGTCGCGACAGACGCTGGCCACGGCGCCGAAGTTCGCCCGCTCGACCGCGGGCACGACGATGATGCCGACGCCACTCCGGTCGGCGCGCTCGACCACCGCATCCCGGTCGGCGTCGAATTCGGCGGCGTCCAGGTGGCAGTGGGTATCTATGAGCATTACGGCCTCAATCGGCCTCGTCCATCCAAGCCTGCTGGATCGCTTCCAGCACCTTCTCGCCGCAATGCTTGGGATCGTCTTTGAAGTCTGGCAGTGCCAGCACCCAGTTCATCAGGTCGACGAAGTTGATATGCGTCGGATCAACATCGGGATGCGCTTCGGCCAGTTCGATGGCAATGTCGCTGACGTCGGTCCATTTCATGTTTGCCGCCTCCGCAGGGCCGCCCCAAGGAGGCGGCAGTTCAATAAACCGGAGCGGGCAACGCCCGCGAACCACCGTCACCCCCTTCCTCGGGAAGGGGGTTGGGGGGAAGGGGGTCACCTCGCTCCCTCTTTCGCCTGATTGATCGTGTATTTGGGAATCTCGATCACCAGCGGCGTATCGCCGACGATGGCCTGGCAGGATAGCCGCGAGGTCGGCGTCAGGCCCCAGGCCTTGTCCAACAGATCTTCCTCGATCTCATCGGCCTCGCCGAGCGAGGCATAGCCCTCGCGGATCACCACGTGGCAGGTGGTGCATGCGCAGGATTTCTCGCAGGCGTGCTCTATCTCGATATCGTTCTCAAGGAGAGCATCGCAAAGGGACTGACCGGGCTCGGCTTCGATGACCGCGCCCTCCGGGCACAGCTCGTGATGCGGCAGGACGACGATCCGAGTCATAGGCCGACCTGATCGATGCTCTTGCCGGACAGCGCCCGTTGCACGCTCTGGTTCATGCGCCGCGCGGCGAACTCGGCGGTGGCCTTGTTGAGCGCGTCCATGGCGTCGTCGATGGCGCGCCGGTCGTCGCCCATCATGACCGCTTGCAGCTTCGCCATGCAGGCGTCGACATGGGCGCGTTCGAGCATCGACAGCAGGTCGGCATCCTCGCGCAGCGCCGATTGCACCGCTTCGAGCAGCCGCTGGGCCTCGACCTGCGCTTCGCGCAGGGCACGGCGGAAAGCGTCGTCGCTGGCATGGCTGAAGCCATCCTTGAGCATGGCCGCCACTTCGTCGTCGGTCAGGCCGTAGGACGGTTTCACTTCGATGCGCGCCTCGTGGCCGGTGGTCTGCTCGCGCGCGGCCACCGACAGCAAGCCGTCGGCGTCGACCTGGAAGGTCACGCGGATGCGCGCCGCCCCGGCCACCATCGGCGGAATGCCGCGCAATTCGAAGCGGGCCAGGCTGCGGCAGTCGGATACCAGTTCCCGCTCGCCCTGCACCACCTGCAGCGCCAGCGCGGTCTGGCCGTCCTT
>JBGOZF010000101.1:0-14714 GCA_041480065.1 Rhodocyclaceae bacterium | reverse complement strand
TTGCGACTGGCGCATCGCCGACTTGATCGACACCGATCATCCTGTATCGCTATACCTGGTGGTGCCGCCCTCCGACATCAGTCGCACCAAGCCGCTGATCCGGCTGATCCTCAACCAGATCGGGCGACGCTTGACCGAGTCACTCGATGGTTCGGACGGCATTGCTCGCCGCCACAAGCTGCTGTTGATGCTTGACGAGTTTCCGGCACTGGGTCGGCTCGACTTCTTCGAGTCTGCCTTGGCCTTCATGGCCGGCTACGGACTGCGCGCCTTCTTGATCGCCCAGTCCTTGAATCAGATCGACAAGGCCTATGGTCAAAACCACTCGATCCTCGATAACTGCCATGTGCGGATCGCGTTTGCGACCAACGACGAACGCACCGCAAAACGTATTTCCGAAGCATTGGGCACCGCAACCGAATTGCGCGCGCAGCGCAATTACGCGGGCCATCGGCTGGCCCCCTGGCTCGGGCACCTGATGGTGTCGCGGCAGGAAACCGCACGACCACTGCTCACACCCGGCGAGGTCATGCAACTGTCGCCCGACGACGAGGTGGTGATGGTGTCTGGCCATCCACCGATCAAGGCGCAAAAGATTCGCTACTACCTGGATGCGAATTTCAAGACGCGCATGCAGGCGCCGCCGCCATTGTTGCTTGGGCACTATGCCGATGCACCGCCATTGCGGCCGGACGATTGGACCGCACTGGCGATACCCGCCGCACCGATTCTCGGCTTGGTCCTTCCCGCACACGGCGAGTCTATCGACGACGGTGGCCACCAGCAGCAGCCGGAACTGGCCGAAGTCGTATTCACGCCGGAGCCCGAACACGCGGTGGACGACCTGGGCCTGTGCGATGACGACGACTTGTCGTTGCTCACCCAACTCGATCCACGCCTGCAACGCACGGCGCGGCTGGCCGCCATCGACCCTGATGACGGGATATCCCTATGAGCCAAGGCTATTCACGTAAGCGCCTGAACCTTTTCATCGAACACGAGCACGCCAAGCGGCTCGACGAGCTGGCGGCCATGAAGGGTTTGTCCAAGTCCTCGATCGTCGCCGCCGCACTGGCCTCGTTCCTGTCACCCGACTCCGGCGACCAGCGCGAAGCCGCCATCGCCAAACGCCTGGATCGCTTGTCTCGCCAGTTTGACAAGCTGGAGCGGGATCAGAATATTCTCATCGAGACGCTGGCGCTCTACGTGCGCTACTTCCTCACCGTCAGCACCCCGGTGCCGGAGGCGCATCAGGAGGCGGCGCGCGCTCAGGGCCGCGCACGCTTCGAGCAGTTCATCGAACAGCTTGGTCGGCATCTGCTGCGCGGGCGCAGCCTGGTCAAGGATGTGATCGAAGAGATCCAGCCCGACCCCAGCCAGTTTTTCCGCCCGCCGGAAACCGTTCGTGCCGCAGCGCCTACGGACGAGTCCGGGGCAGCGCCGTCATGAGCAACCCGCCGCGCGATCAGGGCTTGTCGGCCTCGCTGGCACTGGAACGTCGCGTGTGCATGCTGCGTACGGCGATGGGGCCGGACATCGCCAAGGCCTTGAACGACCCCGACGTAGTGGAAGTCATGCTCAACCCCGACGGTTCGCTGTGGATCGATCGGTTGAGCGGTGGGCGCGAACCGCTGGGCGTCAGCCTCACGCCCGCCGACGGCGAACGCATCATCCGACTGGTCGCCGCCCATGTGCATGCCGAAGTGCATGCAGGCAAGCCGCTGTTATCCGCCGAACTGCCCGAAACGGGCGAACGTTTCGAGGGTGCGCTACCGCCCGTGACGCCGGGGCCGGTCTTCGCGCTGCGCAAGCGCGCGGTCAGCCTGATCCGGCTCGACAGCTACGTGGCCGACGGCATCCTGACCGAGGCTCAGGCGGCCTTCCTGCGCAGTGCCGTGCGCGAACGCCAGAACATCCTGATCGCGGGTGGCACCAGCACCGGTAAGACCACGCTGGCCAATGCCCTGCTCGACGAGATCGCCGCCACCGGCGACCGCGTGATCGTGCTCGAAGACACGGTGGAGCTGCAATGCACGGCACAGGACCACGTCCCGCTGCGCACCCGTGCCGGTGTCGTGACCATGGCCGAGCTGGTGCGCTCGACCCTGCGGCTGCGGCCGGACCGCATCGTCGTGGGTGAGGTGCGTGGCGCCGAAGCGCTCGACTTGCTCAAGGCTTGGGGCACCGGCCATCCGGGAGGCATCGCGACCGTCCATGCCGGTTCCGCAGCGGGCGCGTTGCTGCGCCTGGAACAACTGATTCTCGAAGTCGCCGTGACCGCACCACGTGCCCTGATCGCCGAGGCCGTGAACGTCATCGTCTACATCGCCGGTCGCGGCCACGCGCGCCGCGTGCAGGAAATCGCCCGCATCACCGGCTTCGACAGCCAGGGCTACCAGCTCAGCACTGAGCTGATGCCTTTTTCCCCCTCACCTTCATCAACGCCCGGAGAACCGTCATGACACCTTTGCACACTTCCGTAAATCCGCTTCTGGACAACGCCCGGCTTCAGGTCGCCATGCAGATCATCGTCTTGGCGGCGCTGTTGCTGTGCATGGCGCTGCCTGCGCACGCAGCGGGTTCGAACATGCCGTGGGAGGCACCGCTGCAATCCGTGCTGGAGTCCATCCAGGGACCTGTGGCCCGCATCATCGCAGTGATCATCATCATTACCACCGGCCTGGCGCTTGCGTTCGGCGACACCAGCGGCGGCTTCCGTAAGCTGGTGCAGATCGTCTTTGGCCTGTCGATCGCGTTCGCCGCGTCCTCGTTCTTCCTGACCTTCTTCAGCTTCGCCGGCGGAGCGGTAATCGCATGAACGCGCTGCCCGGTGACGCACCTGGGTTTGAAGTGCCGCTGCATCGTTCGTTGACCGAACCCATATTGCTGGGTGGCGCGCCGCGCACGGTGGCGATTGCCAATGGCACGCTGGCCGCTGCGATCGGTCTCGGGTTGCAGCTTTGGCTGCCCGGGCTGGCGCTGTGGATTGTCGGGCACTCGCTGGCCGTGTGGGGCGCGCGGCTGGATGCGCAGTTCATGGCGGTTTTCGCTCGGCACATCAAGCACCGCACGCTGTTGGACGTCTGAGGCAAAGACCATGATGCACCTTGCCGAATACCGCAAACGCCCTGCCTTGCTGGCAGACTGGTTACCCTGGGCTGGGCTGGTCGCACCGGGTGTCGTACTCGACAAGGACGGCTCGTTCCAGCGCACGGCGCGGTTTCGCGGGCCGGACCTGGACAGCGCGACGCAGGGTGAACTGATCGCCACGTCGGCGCGATTGAATAACGCGATGCGCCGGTTCGGTTCCGGCTGGGCACTGTTCGTGGAGGCCGAACGGCGCGAGGCGGCGGACTACCCGAAATCGGTATTTCCCGAGCCATTGTCGTGGCTGGTCGATGAAGAGCGCCGCGCCGTTTTTGAGGAAGCCGATAGCCACTTCGAGAGCACGTACCACCTGACGCTGCTCTACCTGCCGCCCGAGGAATCGACGGCTCGCGCCGCCAAGCTGCTGTACGAGAACACCAAGGTCGAAGGCGTCGATTGGCGCGAACGGCTGGCGGGTTTCGTGTCGGAGACCGAACGCTTCTTCGGTTTGCTCGAAGGCGTAATGCCGGAGATCACCTGGCTCGACGATGGTCAGACCTTGACCTACCTGCATGCCTGCGTGTCCACGCGCCGACATTCGGTGGCCGTGCCCGACGTGCCGATGCACCTCGATGCGCTGGTGGCCGACGAACCGCTGATGGGCGGGCTTGCACCGATGCTTGGCAATCAGCACTTGCGCGTTGTGTCGGTACGCGGTTTCCCCACGTCGACCTGGCCCGGCCTGCTCGACGACCTCAACCGCCTGGGCTTTGCCTACCGCTGGAGCACACGCTTCCTGTGCCTCGACAAAGCCGAGTCCGAGCGCGAATTGGGACGCTTGCGCCGCCAGTGGTTCGCCAAGCGCAAGAACATCGTCACGCTGCTGCGCGAAACCATCTTTCAGCAAGAAAGCCCGCTGGTGGATTCCGATGCGTCGAACAAGGCAGCAGATGCCGATGCAGCGCTGCAGGAGCTTGGCAGTGACCAGGTGTCGTTCGGCTACGTCACCGCCACCGTGACGGTACTCGATACCGATGCGACGGCCGCCGACGAGAAGTTGCGCGCGGTGGAACGGACTATCCAGGGCCGCGGCTTCGTGACGATCCCTGAAACCTTGAACGCGGTCGATGCCTGGCTGTCGTCGATTCCCGGGCACACCTACGCCAACGTGCGCCAGCCAATAGTCTCAACCTTGAATCTGGCACACATGCTGCCGGTGTCGGCAGTGTGGGCCGGGCAAGAGCGTAATGCGCATCTTGACGGCCCACCGCTGATCGTGACCCGCACCGATGGCGCGACGCCGTTCCGGCTGGTCACACACATCGGCGACGTGGGCAACACGCTGGTGGTCGGCCCCATCGGCATGGGCAAGTCGGTGCTGCTCGCGACGCTGGCATTGCAGTTCCGCCGCTATGCCGGATCGCGCATCTTCGCGTTCGACATGGGGCGTTCGATTCGCGCCACCGTGCTCGGACTCGGTGGCGAGCACTACGACTTGGGCGCAGAGGGTGCTATCGCCTTCCAGCCGCTGGCCCGCATCGACCAGGACAGCTACCGCACCTGGGCGGCCGAGTGGATCGAAGGCCGCTTGATTCACGAGGGCATGGCGGTTGGGCCGGACGTCAAGGACGCGGTGTGGTCGGCGCTGAACAGTCTCGCCAGCGCGCCGCTCGATCAGCGCACCATGACCGGCCTGTCCGTGCTGCTGCAATCGAACGCGCTGCGGCAAGCCCTGCAACCCTATGTGCTGGGTGGTGCACACGGCAAGCTGCTCGATGCCGACCATGACCAACTCGGTTTCGCCGACGTACAAGCGTTCGAGATGGAAGAGCTGATGCATAGCAAGGCGGCTGCGCTGGCCGTACTGCGCTACCTGTTCGCGCGTTTCGAAGAACGCCTTGATGGCGCCCCGACACTGTTGATCCTCGATGAAGCCTGGCTGTTCCTCGACGACCCGGTGTTCGCCGCGCGCATTCGCCAGTGGCTGAAGACGTTGCGCAAGAAGAACGTGTCCGTGATCTTCGCCACGCAATCGCTGGCGGACATCAATGATTCCAGTATTGCACCCGCCATCGTCGAAAGCTGCGTGAACCGTATCTTCTTGCCCAACCCGCAGGCAACCGAGCCGCAGATTCGCTCAATCTACGAAGGCTTCGGCCTCAATACGCGACAGATCGATATCGTGGCGACCGCCCAACCCAAGCGCGATTACTACTACCAGTCGCGGCTGGGCAACCGGGTCTTCGATCTGGGACTCGGACCGGTGACGCTGGCGTTTGCTGGCGCATCGAAACCCGAAGATCAGCGCGCCATCGACGCCGTTTCCGCGTCGGTGCCGCCAGCAGACTTCGCAGCCGCCTGGCTGCGCCATCGGGGCCTGGACTGGGCCGCCGACCTGATCCCTTCTTACCCGTCGTCCCCCTTCACAACCCAGGAGAAGCAGCCATGAAGAAGACCTTGATTGCCGTCGCCGCCGCCGTTCTCGTGACCGCCATGCCCACTGCGCAGGCGCAGTGGGTGGTGATCGATCCGACCAACCTCGTGCAGAACATCATGACGGCCGCCCGAGCGTTGGAGCAGATCAACAACCAGATCAAGCAGCTTCAGAACGAGGCGCAGATGCTGATAAATGACGCCAAGAATCTGACCAGTCTGGACTTCAGCGCGCTCAATGAGCTACGTGCAGCACTGTCCGCGACGAACCAGCTCATTCAACAAGCGCAAGGGCTGGCCTTCAATGTGTCGCAAATGGAAGCCGAGTTCGCGCGACTCTATCCCGATGCCTACTCAGCCTCGACGTCGGGTAGTCAGATGGCAACCGACGCCCGCACGCGCTGGCGCAACTCGTTGGAGGCGCTGCGCACGGCGACCAAGGTGCAGTCGCAAGCAGTACAGAACTTTGCTTCCGACGAACAGACCTTGACCAACCTCGTGAACCGCAGCCAGTCGGCCGCCGGCGCACTTCAGGCCACACAGGCGACGAACCAATTGCTGGCGCTGCAATCCCGGCAAGCCATCCAGGCGCAGCAGCTCCAGATCACGCAGGATCGGGCCGTCGCGCTGGAGCAGGCGCGGCAGGTCGCAGTGCAGGAACGTGCCCGCGAGGTGGGTCGACGCTTCCAGGGCGACGGCACGCCCTACACGCCGACCACCGTCAACTACTACGGCAACTGAGAACTCGACCATGAAAACCCTTCTCACCGTTGCCGCCTGCACCCTGCTACTCGCCGCGTGCAGCAAGCCGGCACCCACCGAGTCCGTCGAATCGCTGATGGCCAATCCCGAACGACTGAAGGATGTTCGTGCCCAGTGCAAAGCCGACCACGCCAAGGCTGGTGATGCGCTATGCAACATGGCGGCCGAGGCCACACGGCAGCGCTTCATGGGCAACGGCACGCCGTACACGCCTGCGCCACCGGCTACGCCACC
Source organism: Rhodocyclaceae bacterium (assembly GCA_041480065.1). Taxonomy (GTDB): domain Bacteria; phylum Pseudomonadota; class Gammaproteobacteria; order Burkholderiales; family Rhodocyclaceae; genus Fen-999. The sequence continues at coordinate 8,198 of JBGOZF010000101.1, read as the reverse complement.
TTCCGCGCCGAAGGACTGAGCCATGAACGACTTGTCGGTCATCGACCGCTTCCTCGATGTCTTCTCGCGCTACATCGACTCGGGTTTCGGGTTGCTGCATGGCGAGGTGGCGTTTCTCACCGCCACGCTGGTGGTGATCGACATGACGCTGGCCGGACTGTTCTGGGCCATGGGCGGCGAAGAGGTAATCGGCAAGCTGATCAAGAAGACGCTGTACGTCGGTGCCTTCGCTTTCATCATCGGCAACTTCAACAATCTGGCGGGCATTCTGTTCCGCTCCTTTGCCGGGCTCGGGCTGGTGGCGTCGGGTTCCACGCTGACGCAAGCGCAGTTTCTGCGGCCGGGTCTACTGGCCAAGGTCGGCGTCGATGCGGCGCGGCCCATCATGGTGCAGATCAGCGACATGACAGGCTTCCCGGAAGTGTTCGCGCACCTCGATGTCATCACGGTGCTGTTCCTCGCCTGGCTGGTAGTGATCGTCAGCTTCTTCGTGTTGGCGGTGCAGCTCTTCGTCACGCTGATCGAATTCAAACTGACCACACTCGCGGGCTTCGTGCTGGTGCCGTTTGCGCTGTGGAACAAGACGGCATTCCTGGCCGAGCGCGTATTGGGCAACGTGGTGTCGTCCGGCATCAAGGTGCTGGTGCTGGCGGTCATCGTTGGCATCGGCACGGGGCTGTTTGCGCAGTTTCAGGTGCCGCCCGGCACCGAGCCATCCATCGACCTGGCGCTGACCATCATGCTGGCTTCGCTGGCGATGCTGGGACTGGGAATCTTCGGGCCGGGTATTGCGACCGGGCTGGTGTCAGGCGCGCCACAGCTCGGCGCCGGCGCTGCGGCCGGAACGGCGCTGGGTGCGGCTGGTTTGGCGGTAGCCGGTGGTGCCGCTATCGCAACAGGTGGCGCAGCGGTCGCGGCGGGTGCGCGCATGGTGCCGGGTGCCGCACGCGCCGCCATCGGTAGTGCCGCATCGGCCGGCCGCGCGACCAGCTCGATGGCAAGCGGTGCGAGGTCCGCCTACCAGGCCGGTGCTGCGGCATCGGGTAGTAGCGGTGTTCGTGCCGCCGGCGCGGGCCTCGCCAATGTGGCCAAGAGCGGTGCCGGCGCTGTCGGCCAGCGCCTCGCCGCCGGTGCGAAAGCGGTCAAGGACGGTGTAGCGAATTTCGTCGCCGCGGCTGCTGCGCCTGCGGCGGCAGCCGGTTCACCCGAATCGGCCGGAGCCAGCTCTCGTGCGGGCGAGCCCGCTTGGGCCAAACAAATGCGGCGCAAACAGCAGGCAAGCCATGCGGTCTCGACGGCGGCACACACGCTGCGCTCAGGGGACCACGGTGGCAGTGGCGCCAGCCCGAGCCTGCGTGATGACTCCAATACCTGACTCGGATCCTTGAGGAGATAGATTCATGCGATTCAAACGACCCCAGGTGCGCTACTCGGAAACGCCCGAGCCTGTTACCCCCTACCAGGCCGCCGCGCAGGTCTGGGACCAGCGTATCGGCAGTGCCCGCGTGCAGGCGACGAACTGGCGCTTGATGGCCTTTGGCTGTCTCTCGCTGGCACTGCTGATGGCGGGTGCTCTGGTGTGGCGCTCAGCACAATCCATCGTCACGCCCTATGTGTGGAGGTAGCCGCCGGCGGCCAGGTGCGCACGGTCGGCGAAGCGGCCACGCCGTACAAGCCGAACGACGCGCAGATCGCCTACCACCTGGTGCGCTTCCTCACCGACGTGCGCTCGCTGTCGATCGATCCGATCGTGGTACGGCAGAACTGGCTCGAAGCCTACGACTACACGACGGACAAGGGTGCGGCCACGCTGAACGACTACGCACGCACCAACGATCCATTCGCACGCATCGGCCAGACGTCGACGGCCGTGGAAATCACCAGTGTGGTTCGCGCCAGCGAATCCTCGTTCCAGGTGCGCTGGATCGAACGCAACTACGCGAACGGTTCGCCCTCGGGCACCGAGCGCTGGACCGCCATGCTGTCCATGGTGTTACAGCCGCCGCGCACCGAAGAGCGACTACGCAAAAACCCGCTGGGAATCTATGTCAACGGCCTGTCCTGGAGCCGTGAACTCGACGCGACCGAAGGAGTGAAGAAACCATGAAACCTCAAATCCGCACTTACGCTTTGCCGTTGATCCTGAGTGTCGCCTTGGCATCCATCACCGGCTGCGCCACGCATGGACGACCGCCACCTGACATCACGCTGGATGAATCTGTCGCGGCGCACGCGTTGGCCGAGCCACCCAAACCCATCGAGGTAGTCGAAATGCCGAAACTGCTGCCACTACCCGAGCAGTTGAAGTCCTTGCGGAACGCACCCGAGGACAAGCCGGTGGCTGAGTCACCCGACGAAAGAACTCGTGTGGCGCGCGCCAATGCCGAAGCGCGCGTGGCACCCAGCCGCGAGGGTTACATCAACGCCATCCAGGTCTGGCCCTATGCGGACGGCGCGCTGTATCAGGTCTACACGAGTCCGGGCCGCGTCACTGTCATCGCGTTGCAGCAGGGCGAAGAACTGGTGACGGTCTCGGCCGGTGACACCGCGCGCTGGATCGTCGGCGACACGGCCAGCGGTGCGGGCACCAGCCTGCGTGTGAACATTCTCGTGAAGCCGACGCGCATCGGACTCAAGACGAATCTGGTGATCACCACCAACCGCCGCACCTACCTGCTCGAATTGTCTTCGGCGCCGCAGGCGTGGATGGCATCCGCGTCATGGGACTACCCGAAGGACCGCCTACTGGCCTTGCAGAAGCAGGCGCAGCAGGCTCAGACGGCAGCGCCGGTCGACTCTGGCTTGTCCCTGGAGCAGATCAAGTTCCGCTACGCCATCACTGGCGACAGCCCGCCGTGGAAGCCGCTGCGCGCTTTCGACGATGGCGAGCGCGTCTACATCCAGTTCCCCGCCGGCATCGCGCAGGGCGAATTGCCGCCGCTGTTCGTGATCGGGCCGCAGGGCAATGGCCAGCTCGTGAACTATCGCTTCCGCTCACCCTACTACGTGGTGGATCGGTTGTTCGGTGCGGCCGAGTTGCGGCTGGGCGCTGACAAGGCCGCCGTTGTTCGCATCGAGCGCACCGATGGCGTGGGCAGCACGGCACGGAGGCATTGAAGCATGAGCACGTCCGCCACGCCCCAGATACCACCAATCGGGCCGAATAAGGCCGACCCGGACACTTTGGCTCTGCGCGCTTCGCCGCGCCCGGTCACCCGGTTGAACCGGCGCATGCTGGCCGTCCTGGCGGGAACGCTGGGTGCGGTCGTGTTGGGTGGCACGCTGTGGTCGCTGCAATCGCACAAGCGCGAGCGCAACGCGGTTGTCGAGCTGTACAACGTGGACCGTGTCTCGCATGCCGAGAACCTCGACCAGTTGCCCAAGGACTATTCCAAGGTGCCGGTGGCTGCGAAGCCGGTACCCGCTTTGGGCGAGCCATTGCCGGGCGACCTGGGTCCAGCCATCGTGCATGCGCAGCGCAACGCCGGCGCATACCCCCCTTCCGCGCAGACTGGGCGCATTGCACAGCCAGGTGATGCCGAGGAGGCAGCACGCTCAGCGGTTTTCTTTCGCAGCGGTGCGGTGAAGGTGGCACCGTCGCCCACTGCAAGTACGGCCATGCCCGAGCCGGTATCAGGCAACCAGCCATTCAATCCGATGGCATCTGCCGTCGCGTCGGTGCAGGCGACTGACCCGACAGCGGTGCAAAACCGGCAGGATCAGAAGCAGGCGTTTGTCACCAATGGCGGCCCAACCAACGATGGCGCCACCCGCAATCCGGCCAGCCTGCAACTGCCGGCATCTCCCTACCAGGTGATGGCGGGCACCATCATTCCGGCAGCGCTGGTGACGGGCATCAACTCCGACCTGCCGGGACAGGTCATCGCCACCGTCACCGAGGCGGTCTACGACACGGCCACAGGTCGCTTCCTGCTGATTCCGCAGGGGTCGCGGCTGATCGGCCGCTACGACAGCCAAGTGTCATTCGGTCAGCGGCGCGTATTACTGGTGTGGACGCGGTTGATCCTGCCCGACACCTCATCCATTTCGCTCGACCGCCTGCCCGGCATCGACCCGGCGGGTTATGCCGGACTGGAAGATGGCGTCGATTGGCATTGGGACCGCATCCTCGCTGGTGCTGCGTTGTCCACGCTGCTCGGAGTCGGTGCCGAATTGGCTGCGCCTGATCGCGGCAACAACGATGGCAAGGTCATCATCGCCACGCGCCAGAGCGCGCAGGACACGGTGAACCAGGTCGGTCAGGAGATCACCAAACGCAATGTGAGCGTCCAGCCGACGCTCACTATCCGGCCTGGCTTCCCGATGCGGGTAATGGTGAACAAGGATCTGATCCTGCGGCCGTACCAGCCGCTGTTCTTCCAGAGGGGATCGTCGCAATGAGCATGTCCACCAGCAAGCTGCGGCTGGGACCGCTGCCCAAGACCGCGACCGTCAAAGTCACCATTGCGCTCACCACCGCGTTGAAGGCCGATTTGGAACGCTACGCCACGCTACATGCTCAGACCTACGGCGAGCCGATTGATGCCGCCACGCTGATCCCGCACATGCTCGAAGCGTTCATGGCGCGGGATCGCGGGTTCAAACGAGCAGCGCTGCCGCGTACCGCCGCTACCAAAAGAAATGAAGAGTATCCGTAATGCGTTCACCGGACGTCCCCGAGTTAAGCATGCCCAGCGACAGATCTTGTTCTCTCGCTGCGGCAGAACCTGTAACGATCGTGAGAGCCTGCCCACGGCGTAGAGCGCTCCAGGAGTGTCGGAGGAGGCCGGAGCAGGCTAGCCACAAGCATCAAGATGGGCGAGACCCGTATGCTGCTAACGACGATTAGCAACGTGGCGGTCTCGATTTCGAGCCTCCGCCTCCGTGCGGATCGTGACGATATCGATCGTGACCCCACGGTCTTTCCCTCTTCCCTTGCTATGTCACTTGATTCGCCGCAGAATCGCAAAGTTGAAGTTGGCGGGCCACCTGGGACTGAACGGTAAGAATGCTCATGCCTGTGTAGCCCCGTGTACAGAGCCGGGCTCCCGGGCGGTCAGCCTCGGGGTGGTACGTTCGCTAGGAGCGGTTCAGTAGCAACAATATAAGAGGGTTTGAACGTGGCGCTGTATGAGCTTGCGATCCTCGGCGCTCCAAGCGAGGATCAGGTAAACGCGCTGAAGAAGCGCCTTGCGATAGCCGCCGATCAGTTCAAGCTGCGGATTGGGGACGACATTTCCTTGGTGATTCTGCCTGCTGAGTTCAGGCCGAACAACAGGGTAGCTGCTGCCGCGGTGTTTTTCGGCGGAACGGACATTGTGGGCTGCGACCTTGCCGAGGTGCTCGACCGACAAAGCATGCCGATCCTCCCAATCGCGTCTACCGGCGCTGCTATCAGTGTCGAGATTCCACCTGCCCTCCGCTCACTGAACTGCATGTTCAGCGACAAAGCCTCAATGGATCAAATCTTCTCGGCGCTGCTTGAATGCGTTGGCTTACTTCCGAGGCAGCGACGTGTGTTCCTGAGCTATCGTAGGAACGAGGCGACAACGGCAGCGATTCAATTGTTCGCCGAGTTGTCAGCAAGGCGGTTCGAGGTCTTCCTTGATACGCACGGAATCGGTCCCGCCGTGGATTTCCAGGAGACATTGTGGCATCAACTTTGCGACGTTGATGTTCTTGTCATGTTGGAAACCCCGAACTACTTTGCGAGCCGCTGGACCAGCGCCGAGTACGGTCGCGCCCTGTCGAAGGGTATTGGCGTTCTTAGAGTGCAATGGCCCGACTCAACGCCGTCCTCAACTACGGGCACGGCTAGTCGGGTGGAAGTATTGGCGGGAGAACTCGACGCAGCTGGGACGCTTGCCGATGGCGCCGTGGAGCGGATATGCACACAACTTGAGGATGTTCGAAGTCTGAGCCATGCCACACGCCAACTGAGCATGCTCAACGCCGTGCAAGATGCAATCGAGCGAGTGGAGGGCCGAGTGGATGGTGTCGGTGCAAACCGAACTATGCACCTGACGCTGAGATCCGGTCGGAGATTGGTTGTGCAACCGACCATTGGGGTTCCAACGGCGCTGGCTCTTCAAGACGCGCTTGAACGAGCCGGGTCAGTTGAGTGTGCTGTTGTGTACGACCACATTGGATTGAAGCGCACCTGGCAGTCGCATCTGGAGTGGCTTGCCAGCAACATTAAGGGCGCTAAGTGGATCAAGTCGACGGATGCGGCTTGGGACTTCGGAGGGTGGGAGGCGAGGTGAAGAGACGCCTCTTTCTTTCGGCTAGCGTGCCGGTGCCGGGTCGGGGAACTTTTCATGAGAACGCTAGCCCGTTTTTGATCCAATTTGCCGTCCGAGAACTGTTGACGGTGTGCCTTGGCAGGCGCTTGATCGTTTGGGGAGGCCATCCCGCCATAACTCCGATGGTTTGGGCGGTGTGCGAAGACCTTGGCGTCGATTACGCCAAAGCCGTGTTGCTGTACCAGAGTCGCCTATTCGGCGACTCTTTCCCCGAAGAGAACAAGCGCTTCGCCAATGTGGTGTACGTGAACGCGGTTCAGAACAACCGCGGGAAGAGCTTAAAACAGATGAGGACCGAGATGCTCACGGGCTCGTTCGATGCAGCGGTCTTCATCGGCGGAATGGAAGGGCTGCTCGATGAGTATCAGATGTTTCGGCACCTGCACCCCACCGCAAAAGTCCTGGCTGTTTGTTCGCCTGGCGGCGCAGCGGCGAGACTCGCTGATCGAATTGGTCAGTCTAATGACCGCATCGACTTCGGCCGAATGTTTTGCCAAGAACTGGGTGTTGATCTCAGCGAACCGCGTGATCAAGTGGCATGACGATGCACTGATGAAGTGCCTGATCGTTCACTAAGGCGGCCAAAGGGAGGAAGTGAACACATCAACAAGTAGGAGTCCAAAGAATGGCAAGAAAGGTATTCTTCAGCTTCAAGTACGAAGACGTCTCCCGGGCGATGGTGGTCCGCAATAGCGCCATCACGAAGGGCGAGGAAGCGGCCGGATTTGTCGACAAGGCAGACTTTGAGAAGATCAAGAAACAAGGTGATCAAGCTATCAAGAACTGGATCGACGCACAACTCAAGGGAACCACAGTCACGGCAGTCCTCGTCGGTGCCGAGACGTGCGCAAGCCGGTGGGTCAAGTATGAGATCGACCAGAGCATCAAGCGAGGCAACGGATTGCTGGGAATCGACATCAGCAAGATCAAGGACTTCAAAGGGGAAACCAGCGAGCGCTGCGGAAAGATCCCTGCCGGCTATGACTTCTACCTCTGGAACAGCGACGACGGCTACAACAAGCTGGGCGACTGGGTAGAGAAAGCTGCCAAGGATGCCGGCCACTAGACCCGGCAAACGATCATATCTCAGGCGACGCCGTTGGCCGGGTGAAGCGGTCACACTGCTATCTGACGAATAGTTATGAACACGTCAAAATGCACATTCAAATTGCTTGAACCTGCGACGGACTTCACGCCGCTGGATTCGCCATCTATTGACGTACGCGGTAAACGGTGGGTGCTTACCGAGTACGCGCAAATATCTGATGCACCTGTGTTCAGTTGCGTTTCCTACGCCTGGGGGCGGGACACAACGGAAAATCTGTTTAACGGTGATCAGTCGATGTCGGTTAGGACCATACCTGTCATCAAGGCGACCCTTTGCGTTTCTCAGTCACAAGAGAACTGGGCCAACAATGTGGAATTTAGTCACGCCCGCGATCCGCAGAAAGAGGAGGCGGGACGGGCTGCGGCGCTCAAAGCGTCGCGGGCGTTGTGGATCGATGCACTGTGTGTTCCAGCTGAAGGCCCTGCTCGAATTGCATGCCTACGAAGTATGGGAGAAATCTACAGCTCAGCCTGGCAGGTGTTTGTGGTCCTATCTGAATTATGCTCAGATGTCTTCCATCAAATCCGTAATACTGGGCGTCTGGATCCCGGTGCGCTATTCGTTCTCGAAAGCGATGATTGGATCACGCGAGCTTGGGCATACCAAGAGACGGTCAACAGCCGCGCCATGTATTTCATTGTGCAAGGTGTTAGCGGTTTGCAGTCAGCGTAGAAATCTGGCGTCGACGGACAGACGCGGTGAATCAGTGGGGTGATTTTGGTTTTTGAATGCCAGGCATGAATATGCTGGTTTTATGGTTTGCCGCCCGCAGGGCTTCCGGCGGATGA
>JBGOZF010000100.1:0-14817 GCA_041480065.1 Rhodocyclaceae bacterium | reverse complement strand
GTTTCGCCTACTCCGCCCCCATTTCTCGCCGCCAAATTTCGCCACCATTTCTTGCCACCAGATTTCTACGGATTCACGCCGCCGGCAACAAGGGCGCCACCTTCGTCATGATGGACCAGTTCACCCGGCCCAACGGCACTGCGCAGTCGGTCCTGGACAGCACACAGGTGAGCTGGGTCAACGGTGTCCTGACCAGCAAATCGGCCAGCAGCAACGCCTTCGTCTTCACCCACAAGGGCCTGATCACGGAGAACCATACCGATACGCTGTTCGGTGCCAACCCGGCCGCCGCACCGGCGCTGCAAAACCAGTTCATGAGCAGCCTTTCCAACAATGGTGTCCACTACCTGTTCGGCGGCCACGACCATATCGACAACCGGGCCGTCATCACAAGCCCCGACGGTCTGTCGAAGGTCCAGGACATCACCGCCGCGTCGAACAGCTACAAGTTCTACGTTCCCCAGACCGGCGCCAACATCAATGACGTGAAGTACGACAGCCCAACCCGCGAAACCCCAATCTCGCAGCAGATGTTCACGGTCGGCTACTACCTCGTCAATGTGGACGGCCCGAAGGTTACGGTCGACTTCTATTCGTCTCCTAATGGCTGCAACGGCGACTGCGACCTGAAGGCATTGCCCGCCAATCTGACCTATACGAAGCAGGAGACCTTCGGCTACAGCCTCAACGGCAAGGAGTTCCTGGTCGCGGCCGGTGCATCCTACACGGGCATCAACGACAGCATCGCTGCCGGTAACGGCTTCCTCGGTACCGCCATGAGCTTCACCGCCGGCGTCAATGGCAATAACGTCAATCTCTACGACGGTCGTGGCACCGTCGCCGACGTCAACACCGGCTGGACCAGCAAGGGCGAGTTGGGCGATGCCGCGCTACGCAGCGACCAACTGACAATGTGGGGCGTCAGCGACCTCTCCAATACTTCGGCTAACACCGTGACGCTGGAGATGAGCTACACGGGTGACGGCCCGGTTCGTCTGATGAGAAAGGTCAACGGTGTCTGGCAAGACGCCGGTACCGGCATGGGTTTCGATGCCGCCACGCATAAGGCCTGGGCGAACGTCAGCCTGTCCGCCATCGAGTCGGGCAATTTCGCCGTCGCCGCCGTGCCTGAACCCGAGACCTACGCCATGTTCCTGGCCGGTCTCGGCCTGATGGGCTTTGTCGCCCGTCGCCGTATCGCCGCCAAGTAAGCGGCTGATCTCGGCCGGCCCGCCGCGCGGACCTCGATCGGGAGGATGCGGCGGGCCTTTTCGTTGCGGCGAACAGCATTGCCGGATCACGGAACTGTCATGACAATGGAACATGCCGCGACTAGCGTATCGCTGATACGCAAACAGGGAGCAGAAGATGACGCGGGAAGAGATGATCCAGCTCCTCGTGATCCACGGAGTGGAATGCGCTGACAGCTTCCGGGGCACGCTTTGGCTGCAGAAGATACTGGAGCAGGGGTTTCCCGGTTACGCCAACCTGCCGGATGAGGCATTGGCCGCGGAAATCGTCGCCCAGGGGCTAGACCGATACGCCGACGCCGAGGACGAACACGAAGACTGGATGAGGCCCGACGATGGTGCCGAACTGACCGTGCTGGCGCACAGGGCCAAGCAGGAACTGCAAGACTGGTAGACCGCCCGCACGAACTCAGCGAGCAGACTCGGCGGCTCCGGCTCCACGCGGCGGCAGGAGCTGCTCGTTGTCGAGCCTCTCGCGGTCTTCCTCGACCATCTTCTCGATCTGCGCCCGCTTGAGCCGCGTGAAAGGCTCGGCCTGAAGCGCCGAATCCAGGCACCCCTTCTTCTCGTACTTGTCCAGCAGTTCGTTGCCCAGGTCGTACATCCGCGCGTTGCGAGCCTGGCAGTCGCCCAGCGCCTTCTTGTGGCCGGCCAGAGCGACTTCGACGCGCTGCTTTTCGTTCCGCAGCTCGGTCACTTTGCGTTCGCTCTCGGCGAGCTTCGCGGCTAGTGCTTCCTTCTCCGCCTTGTCCGTTGCAATGTCGGCCTTGGCGGCATCGAGCTCCTTGTTCAGGCGCGCACTGCGGGCGCTGGCGCCTTCGGCCCGCTTCTCGGCCTCGGTGACCTTGCCCTCGACGTCCTTGAGCTTGTTCTCGGTGTCGGTCTTTTCTTGCGTGAGGCGATTCTTCTCCTGCTGCGCGGCTCGCAACTGCTGCTCCAGGCGCCGCGTCTGATCCTTGCCCGGCTTGTCGGCGGCGAGGACGGGCAGCGCGAGCAGGGCGGCGACGAGACCGAGAATCAGCCCTTTGCGATGTTGTGCAAGCTTGGTCATGACGTTACGCGGCTCAGAACTTGGCGTTGAGGTCGACCTGGAACAGATCGACCTTAAGCTTGGTCGGCGCGGTCGTCGAGCCCTGAATCGCCGGCGCCATCGAGTCGATCAACTGCGAGGCCATCCAGCGCGCCGAGATCCAGGCGTTCTTGTCGATGCCGTAACTGCCGCCGAGGATGTAGCCCTTGTTGTTGGTGCCGCCCATGCCGAAGTCCGAGTTGGTAAAGGCATCGAGCACAGCGTCGCTGCCGAGCCAGCGATACGCCAGCGAAACGTTCCAGTCGCCCCAGCGCGTCATCTCCGGGTAACCGACCGTGAGCTTGGCCTGGTAGCCGTAGTCCTTGCCGTCGACGATCGTCGAGCTGGTGCGCTCGGCGATCTTGTTGCGATCGAAGGCGAGGTTCTTGACGTAGTCGCCGGTCAGCACGACATGGACGGGATCGAACTTGGCGAGGTCGAGCGAACCCGTCAGGTTGAATTCGCGGAAGTCGGAGGCCAGGCCCCAGTAGGTGGTGCCGGCCAGGGAATCGGCGAGCGCATTGGTGATGAAAAGGGTGTTGCCGCGTTGGCGTAGCCCGTTGGGATATTCGTAGCGCGTACCGTAGTCGGAGGCCGAGGGTGGGCCGTGGCGATCGTCGGATTCGAGCTGGCCTTCGAGTCCACGATAGTGGTAGATCGCGGCGCCGAGCTTGAAGTCGGCCGTCGGCGCAAAGTGCCAGTTGAAGCCCGCCTGCAGGCCCTTGAGATCGCGCGAGCTGCTCTGCAATGGATTGTCGGTTCGCAGCGGGAACCAGCCGGCAGTGACGAACCCGGTGAAGTCCGGCGTCAGCGGCCGCGCATAGCGTGCCGCGAAGCCCTCGAAGTTGAGGTCGTCGGCCCAGACGAGGTCGGTGCTGAAGAAGGGATTGCCCATGCGTCCGCCCGTCAGGCTGAGCCAGGGCGACGGCGCGACCGTGACGTAACCCCTGTCGAGTACCAGGGTGTATTTGTTGAATCCCTGGCCCATGGTTTGATTGGTGGACGTCGGGCCGGTCGTGTTGCCGGTGCTGATCTGGAAGCCCGCGGAAACGGTGTCGGCGACCTTGATAGTGCTGCCGAAGCGCAGGCGCAGGCGCGTGCGACTGAAATCGTCTTGCGTATTCCCATTGGGCATTCCGGAGATGTTTCCGCTGGTGCCCACCAGATCGGCCGCGCGGGTCAAGTTACCATCGGAACTAATGTAATTGGCCCTCCCGGGAGCCGAATTGTCTCTTGCCAACCTGAACGAATCCGCACGCACGCGCACGTCGCCGACGAAATGGAAGCGGTCGATCCAGCCCGGCAGGGCGCCGGGGTTGCCCCAGCGTTCTTCCTTGGCCTGGGCCAGCACTTCCTGCTTGACCTGCTCCCGAATCTCGCGCCGCATCGATTCGGGCACGTAGGGCACGCGCACCACGCGCGACTTCGATTTGTCGGCCGGCGCCGTGGCGGCGCCCGCGCTGCCGGCGCCGGTGAGGTCGGCCAGCACCTGGCGCTTGATGTCCTCCGCCATCTGGTTCTTCATTTCGACCATGAGCTGGCGCTTGACTTCCTCGGTCATCTGGCTCTTCAGTTCGGCCACCAGTTCGCGGCGGATCTCCTCGGCCATCTGGCCCTTCATGTCGGCAAGCAACTCGCGCTTGATCTGTTCGCGCATTTCGCTGCGCGCTTCATCCGTCATGAGCGTCGAAGCCGGCGCGGCATCTTCGGCGTGCACCGTCAGCGGCGAACCCGCCAGCACCATCGCCGTCATGACGGCGGCCGCGATTCCGTTGGAGGGGGTTTGTATGGTTTGCATCGCTGGTCTCTCGGAAAAGATGATCACACCCGGCCGCCGGCGACGATGCGCAGCCGGATCGGCTGCGGCATCTTCGGCGGCGGCGGTTCGGAAAAGGCAGGCAGCGCTGCCAGCGCGCTGCGTATCGCCTCGTCGGTATCACCGTCGTTGGTGGTACCGAGCAACTCGAAATTCTTCAGGCGGCCATCGTCGGCAACCCAGACGCGGACCTCGATCCGGTACTGGCGACGCTTCAACTCGGATCGCCGTGCGAGGTGGCGCTGCAACTCGGCCTTGATCGAGCCGGCGTAGACGTTGAAAGGATTCGTCAAGCCGCCGGTTCCGGTGCCGAGCTTGCTCAAGTCCTCGTTGGTCACCTTGCCGGCGCCGAACATGCTTGCGCCGTCGCCGGCGGCGCCCTCCATCTTCAGCGTCGGATCGGCCGGCGGCTGGTCTTTCTTCTCCGCCTGTTCGACCTTCACTTCCTTCTGTTCCTTCGGCTCCGGCTTCTTCTCCTCCTTGGGCGGCGGTGGAGGCGGCGGCGGTGTCGACGGCAGCAACGAGATCTTCGGCGGCTTCTTCGCCGCGGTGCCGTGTCCACCGAGCATGCTCTTCAGACCCCAGCCGACCAGGGCCAGGATCGCGATGACCGCCAGGGCCATGAACACCACGCGGCGACGGTTTTCGCGTAGATCGCCCTTCATCCCACAAACCTCAGTTCATTCACCGCAAAGGACGCCAAGGACGCAAGGGAAGGCGATCTTGAGACGATGCATGTGTCACAGGGAAGGTGAGGCCGCCCAGATATTGAAGGGCTTGTTTTCCTTGGCGTCCTTTGCGTCCTTGGCGGTGCAACTGCTGTTTCCAGGTTCATTTCAAGTACCGATCCTGGCCGTCACCAGGGCGAGGTTGGCGATGTTGAGGCGGCCGGCGAGGTCGATGATTTCCACCACGTGGGCGTAGTCCGCCTCGGGGTCGCCCTTGACTACCAGCGAGAAGTCCGGCTCGCGGCTGTGCAGCGAGGTCAGGTGTCCCTCGAGTTCCTTCAAGGTGACGCCGGCGCCGTTCAGCAGCAGGCGTCCGCCCGGCATCACCTGGACGATGCGCATTTCCTTCTTTTCGGTGTTCGGCTTGTTGCTCGGTTTCGGTAGGCTGATGTTGAGGCCCTGCACCGAAGCGGTGGTCATGATGATGAAGATCACCAGCAGCACGTAGGCGAGGTCCAGCATCGGCGTGACGTTGATGCTGTCGTAGGGCTTGGTTTCGGTCTGCACATGCATGCTATTTCGCCCTCACGGTGACCAGGCCGACGTCGGTGATGTCGTGGCGCTTCAGCATCTCGAGCACCTGCATCACCTTGGCGTAGTGCACGCGGCCGTCGCCCTTGACCACGATGGGCTGGGATGGGTTGGCGGCCTTAAGTTGCCCGACGCGGGCGTCCAGCAGCTCTATGGTCACCGGGTAAGCGTCCAAAAAGACGTCGCCGTTCTCGGCGATGGTGATTGCCTTGGTGCCCGGCTTCGACAGGCTGGCGGCGATCCTGGTCTTGGGCAGATCGACCCGCACACCCTGAACCGCCGCCGTGGTCATGATGATGAAAATCACCAGCAGCACGTAGGCCAGGTCCAGCATCGGCGTGACGTTGATGTCGTCGTAGGCCTGGAGTTCCTCCTGAACCTGCATGGCTCAGTTCACCGGGAGTGCAACTCGGCCGCCTTGGTGACGAACTCGTCGGCGAATACCTGCATGTCGGCAGAGACGTTCTTGATCTGCGACGCCAGCCAGTTGTAGCCGAACAGCGACGGGATCGCGACGGCCAAACCGGCCACGGTCGCCACCAGGGCTGCCGCGATGCCGGGTGCGATCGAATTGACATTGACGTCGCCGGCCGCGGCGATGGCGGCGAAGGTGATCATGACGCCGACCACGGTGCCGAGCAGGCCGAGGAAAGGGCCGCCGGAAATGGCGATGGTGAGCAGCACGATCTGGTTGTTGAGACGCTGGTTCTCGCGCACCAGCGCCGCGTCGAGCGAAGCGCGAATGGAGTCGAGCGCCGCCGCGGACAACGCCAGTTCCCTGTCTGCCTTGCGCATCGTCTCGAAGCGGTGGCTGATCTCGCCGATGCCGATGGTATAGAGGCGGGAGATGCAGGAGTGTCTCAAGGCCGGATCGTTCGCCTGCGACTCGGCCGCCGGCTGGCCCGGCGTCAGCATCTCGGCCGCGGCCTCGCGAAAGCGATCGAGGAATTCCTCGTTGCCCTTCTTGGTGCGCGACAGGAATTGCGTCTTGCTCACCATGACGACGACGCTGATGACGAACATCACGATCAGGATGCCGATCACCACCCAGCCGTCGACGGTGACCGCGCCGAGCAGGATGCTGATGTAGGAAAGGCCTTCGCCGCCGCCTTCTTCGTCGAAGCTCAGCAGCGGAGATTCCGCCGCCTGGCTGGCCGCCAGGGCCTTGACGTAGGCGGGAGACCGGGCCGCGCCGGCCAGGGTCACTTCGTCGAGCTCGCCCTTGTAGCCTTCGCCGAGCACGGCATCGCCCTTCACGTCGGCCAGGATGAAGTCACCGCCCCCGACCTCGTTGCCGTCCACTAGAACACTGAGCTTGCCGGCCGCCGCCGTCACCGCCAGGTGTTGCCAGACGCCCGGTTTCAGCGGCGCGGTGGCCTTGGCCTGCGCCTTGCCGAGTGTGATCACGGGTGCCCCGGACACCAGTTCTATGGTCAACGAGGCGGGGCCGCTGCCGATGCTCAACAGCTTGCCGCCGTCGGTGCCGAGCGGCTTGACCCAGGCCGTGAATGTGAAGCCGCCCGCTGCGGTGATCTGTAAGGAAGGCGACGCCGGCAGGACAATATGCTGAGTGCCGTCGAATTCCACGGCCGAGCCCATCGGCCCGGCGAACACGGGCCTGCCGGTCGATTCGCGGGCGTGGTTGGCGTTGCCGGTGGCGTCACGCACGCCTTCCTTGTCCGACAGGTGCAGCACGAAGATCTGGCTGGCGTCGTAGCTGCCCTTGGCATTGGCGGAGGCAGCCGCTTCCGCGTTGCCCCATTCCATCACGAAGGCGGCGCTCTTGGCGTTGGCCGGCAGCTTCGGCACCTGCACCCAGGCGACGGCCAACTCGTTGGGTCCATCGAACTGTTCGAGGTGGAACTTCAGCGGCGTCTTGCCGTCGGCGGCGAGAAAGCGCAGGTCGGCGCCATCCGGCTTGGCGTCGGCAAACGTGAAGTTGCCGCTGTGCAGGCGCACCGCCACCGGGATCTGGACCACCTCCTGCTTGAGGTCGGCGCCCTCGGCGGTAGTGTCGAGCGAGATCTTTTGCTTGTGCGACCAATCACCGGCATGGGCCAGCAGGGCAATCGAACAGAGGAGGGCCGTGAGGCCGGCGCGCAATGGAGTCATGGGTTTCATTTGCAAGAATTCAGCGGTCACGGTGAAGGTTTCTTTTTGCGGTCATCATCGGCCCTCGCGGGTGGGCCATTCTGACTATCCTGTGTTACGGGGGCTTGACTGTCGCCGCCGCCGTAGCCGAGCAGTTCGACCCTCAGGCTCGTCGCAGCGTTGGGGTCGCCGGCATCCGTCTTTGCCAGGGCCTCGGTATTCGTGGGCGGCGGGCTGGCGGGAGCGCTCGTGGTGGCGGCAGACATGGTCGGCGTACTGGACTCGCTGAACTTTCCGCTGCCGGCGACGATGTTGCCGGAATTCCGCAGTTCGGGGGCCCGGATATCGCATTCGAGGCCGCATCTCACCCCGGCATCGCCGGCATCGAAGTACCCGCGTGGCGCAAGTACATGGACGCTGCTGGCGGGAGCACGTGGGTTGGTCTTCAGCGTCGCGATGCCGGAACCGGAAATCGACGCCGAAATGTCGACGATGGTGTTGCCCTTCTCGTCGGTCCTGATCACCGGCGGCGGTGTCGACTGCGCCGTCTTGGCGCCCTTGCCGGCGTCGATGTTGCCGTACTGGGACACCAAGGAGATGTCGCCGCCGCCGAGGGTGAAGACGCGTCCCTGGTTGACCAGGAAATCGTTGCGCACCAGGGCTTGAAGGTTGCCGCCGGCAATCGTGTAGATGCCGAGATTGGACTCGAAGGACTTGTCCTCGTTCAACTTGGCCTTCACCCAGGCCGGCTTCTCGGCCAGGCCGGCCTGCACCGAGCCACCGGGCGCGAACATGTTGATGCTGCCGCCGCGAGTGGTCTTGATCTGGCTGCCGAAGACGTTGATGTCGCCGCCCGAGATGTCGGCCGCCGGGTAGAGGCTTTCGATCACCGCATCGAACGCGGCCAGGTCATAGCCGCCGCTGCTGCCGGAGCCCAAAGCCAAGCGCACCTTGGTAAAGAAGATGTCGTTGAGCAGAGGCTTGCGGGTGCTCAGGAATTGCGTCTGCTGGGCGGCAGGCAGCGCCTTGAACAGGGTGAGCGCATCCGCCGTGCCGAGGCCGGCCGGCAGCGAGGCATCGAGCGCCTGCATGTAGCGCACGAGGGCGGCCTGATCCGCCGCCGGCAAGTCCTGGGCGGTCAGGTAGGTCGCAACGAACCTGGCGTAGTCCGCTTTGGCGCCGGCAACGAGATTGATGCTGGCGCCGCTGTCAGGCAGATAGGGGTTGTCGAGATTGCCGCGGGTGACGATGCCGCCGCTGGTGCCGAGATCGATGTTGCGCCCGGCGGTGATGTCCAGCCGGCCGGGGCCAGACAAATTATGGCGTACGGGACTGAGCCCGGCATAGGTGGAGTCGACGAAATCCCTGCCGGCGCTGATCGTCGTGACGTCGTTGGCGTCGACATGCTGGATGCGGAAACCCAGGTTGACGATATCCCTGCCGGCGATGATTTCGGCCGCTTTCGCCAAGATCAGCGTGTCGTCGAGGCTGGAAGTTCCGAAGTAGCTTTCGCCGACGATATCGCCGGTCAGGGCGATGATGCGCGCCGGCCCTGTGGTGTCCCCGGTATGCAGACCGCCGTTGGTGTGGTAGGCCAGGCCGTCCTTGTTGGTTGCCGGATTCAGGATGTCGCCCTCGCTGTCTATGACGGTCACGGGGGCGTTGATATTCGGCAGTGAGGATGGCGAGGCGTCGATCATCGCGATCGGCTGCGTGCCGGCGATGTTCTGGCCGGCCAGCGCGCCGAGCGCGCGTTTCGGGAAGTCCGCGGTCACGGATTTCGCCGCCAGCAGTTCCAGTTGGCCGGTCGCCGACGGCCACAGGCTGAAGCCGTTCTGGTAGCTGATCCTGCCCTGCATCGCGACGGCGCGCAGGGACGACGGATAGACCAGGTAGGTGGCGTCGAGCTCCGATATCCAGGGGGCAGCAGCCGTGCTCAGTGCCAGCGGATGATTGCCGAACACCACGTCGCCGGCAGTGGACGTCAGCGTCACCGCTCCGTCATCCTGGTAAGTCGAGAACCAGGAAAGGGGCGACTGCCGCCTCAGGCTGGTGTTGGTCGAGGCGTTGTAGACGCTCTGCCGCACCAGGGTCGGGTTATAGACGGTCTCGATTTCCAGATTGCCCCCGGCTGTGACGTCGATCCTGCCGTCGCCGAGCGCGAAGATTGGCCGTAGCGTGACGGTGCCGAGTTCCTCGTCGGGCACCGTGTTCTTGCCGGCCACGACGGCGCCGGTGGCGCTGATGCTGGCCGCGCCCTTCTGGACGTAGAAGCTGCCGCCGCGAACATCGCCGCCGGCGCGCAGGGAAATGTCGCCGCCGCCGCGTTCCACCAGCGCGTACTGGCCGGGTGCGGTGCCCGGCAACTGGCCGCTGGTGGCGACGTTGAGCGAGAGATCTTCCGCATTGCGTCCCGCGCTGACAGAGATGTCGCCGCCGCCGAAGGTGGCGATACCCTGGTTGAAGTAGTCGTAGCGCGTCCACCAGCCGGTGCTCAGGACCGCTTCGTATCGGGTCGTCGGCGTATTCCCGTCCGTCGTCAGCGGCCCGGAGAATACGGTGTTGCCGGCGGCATCGGTGGTGACCTTGCCGCGGCGGAACAGCCAGCCGTTGACGTCCTGCCGCGTGACGGCGCCGATGACGTCGCGCGCTGCCGCAACGGTGATCGCGCCGCCGTATTCGGCAAAGCGGGCAGTCGTGGCGACCTTGGCGCCATTGGTGTAGATCGGGTTGACGGTCTGGTTCTTGGGCGCCAGGAAGTTGCTGTCCAGCGGGGCAAAGCGGCCGGCCGTATAGATGGTGGCGCCTAGCACGGCCGACACGGTCTTCGATGAATCGTAAGGGTCCGGGATGTCGACCGTGGTCGATCCCAGCACCACGTCGCGCCCGGCGGCGACGTCGATGTTGCCGGTGCCGGTGCGGATCAAGGCGACCGGCTGGTCGTTGGCGACGCTCGCGGTACGCGCGAAGTTCAGCGTGACGTCGCCGGTACTGCTATTGGCCTTGACGGCCAGGGGATTCGCTGCGGCATGATCGGCGCCGCCGGCCAGCCGGTAGCTCGACGAGGCGCCACCAGAACTGTCGAGTTGCCAGCCGGGCATGGCCACCTTGGTGGCGGGCCTGACGAAGCCGTCGCTGATCGAGCCCTGGACGTTGAGGTTGCCGGCCGCGCGCAGCGTC
The DNA here is from genome assembly GCA_041480065.1 of Rhodocyclaceae bacterium. Lineage (GTDB taxonomy): Bacteria > Pseudomonadota > Gammaproteobacteria > Burkholderiales > Rhodocyclaceae > Fen-999. Next base: position 4,152 of record JBGOZF010000100.1, on the reverse strand, counting down.
AGGGTCCCCGGTTCGCCGTTGAAGCGCCAGGCGTTGAGGTTCCAGCCGCGGTCCTGGGCGTTGGCCGCCGATTCATTGACCGACACGAGCAGGTCGCCCGGCGAGCGGACTTCGACACCCGCGCGGAGCTTGACGTCGGCGCCGGCACCGAGACGCGCGAGCATCGTCGCCGAGTTGCCGGCGAAAGTCGATGCATCGGTGTACATCTTGCCGCCGGTGCCCACATTCAGGTTGGTGGCGCTGTCGGCCGCCGCCGTGATCTGGTTGCCGGTGTAGGTCTTGAAGCCTTCGATCGCGGTCTCGCGGCTGCCCTTGATCGTGGCGCCCAAGTGCGCGATGGCGACCTCGCTGCCGGCGCCGCTGCCGACGCGCGGCGCCCGCAGGGTGACGGTGCCACCCTGGCCGCCGTTGCCCGAGACATCGATCCTGGCGCCCGTTTGCAGGTCGATGCTGCTGTTGTTGGCCGTGGCGACCATGGTGCCGTCGGCGGTAGCGGTACCGATCTCGACCCGGCCGCCGTCGCCGGTCGAACCGGCGGCGCCGTCGGCCGCCTGCGTTGCCTTGGCCGATAGCACGGCGGTGCTTTGCAGCGTGACGTTGCCCGAGCCTCCGTGATTGCCGGCCTGGCTTGCATAGATCTCGATGGAGCCGCCCTTGGTGCCGTCGGCATTGATGCTGCCGCCTACCGTGACATTGCCGTTGTCGGCCGCGAGGACCACCTGGTGCGCCGTGATGGCGTCGAGCTGGACGTTACTGGCATCGCGCTTGTCGTTCACGACGATGTCGTCGTGGCGGACGCGCACGGAACGCGATTCGGTGAATCCCCCCGCGTTCAGCTTGTCGTTGAGGGTAGCGAACTTGGCGGCGGCGCCCAGACTGTCGACATCCAGCGCAAAGCGGCCCTGTGCATGCTCTGTGCGATCGACGCCCGCAATCGAATTGCCCTTCAGAGTGCCATCGATTGTGGCCTGCCCGTTGCTGCCGTTGGTGGCGGTGACGGCGATCAGGCCCGCGTCGGCGCCCGTGGCCGAAACGTCGAGCGTAGCTGCCGCGTCGACGGTGACGTTGCCGTTGCCGCCGTCGAGCGTGATGGTGCCGCCGGGCGCGTAGGCGACCGTGCTGCCGAAGGTCTTGGCAGAGCCGCTGGCGTCGATGGTGCCGCCAGCGACGTGCAGACCGTTTGCGGCCGCGAACGCCACCTGGCCGGCATGGGCGACGATGTCGGCATCCGAGACGATCGAATTGCCTGTGAACCGCAGCTTGCCGCCGAGCGAGTCGGTCGCCGACGGTGCCTGCGGATTGGCGACGCGCGTCAAGGTCAGCTTGCCGCCGGCCTGCACACCGGCATCCGATCCGCTGGTGGCGGTGATGCGCCCGGCGGCAACGGTCATGTCGTTCTCGGCCACGAGGCCGCCTGCCTTGCCGACGGCGCGTACTTCGCGCTGGGCAGTCAGGGAGGCATTGGCGAAGCCCTTGACGGCGAAGCTCTTGCTGCCGATCTCGATATCCGTCGCCGCAACGGAAAGGGTGCCGGAGGCGCCGGTAGCGGGCCTCGACAAGGTGTAGGTCCCGCCGCCGTCGAAGCGCACCGTTTCCGCCGTCAGGCTGACCGTGTCGCCGGCACCGCCGTAGGACTGGATGCCGGCGCCGCGCAGGCTCAGCATCTTCGTCGCGGCGCTGCCGAGGTTGGCGGCCCCGTAGACATCGAACGTGGTATAGCTGGTCAGCGACAGGCTGGACAGCGCATTGAGCGAAGTCAGCGCCGCGTTGTCGAAGCGCAGCCCGTCGACCGAGGCGGGTACGGCCTGGCCGAAACTGATGCGGTTGGCGCCGAGCCCCAGGGCGGCGCCGGTACCCAGGGCCAGCGTGCCCTTGTTGTTGAACGTCTTGGTGGCGTCGAGGTTCATGGAACCGGTGGCGCCGATCGTCGCGCCATTTTCGATGGTCAGCGTGCCCTTGCTGCCCGCGGGCGCGTCGCGCACCACCGCAACCTGGCCGTCGCCGCTGACGCGCAGCAGCGCTCCGTCGGCGGCAGCGCCGCTGCCATCGATGATCAGATCGCCGCCGGCACTGCCGGGCGTGCCCTTGCTGCTGATTGCACTGCCGCCCGTCAGCCGGACTTCGTCCTTGGCGGCGAGGATGATTTCGGGGCCGGTCAAAGGATGCGCAGCGTCGTTGGCCAGGGTCACGGTGTCTGCACCGACCGCGACGTGGGTGCCGTCCGCCTGGATGTCGCGAATCCCGCCTAGCATCAGGCTGTCGGCGCCCAGCGCGGCAAGCTCCGTGGCGTCCAGCTTGACGCCGCTGCCGCCGGCCTTCGATTTGTCGGCGACGATCGTGATGTCGGGCGCGGAGATATCGGCCATGCCGCCCTTGCCGCCGGGCATGGCGCCGAGCTTGATCAGGCCGTCGAGGGTCAGGGAACGGCTGGCGGCAAAAGCAAGGTGGCCGCCATCCTTGGGCAGAATCGCAGTTGTGCCGGCCAGCATGGTATTGGCCGAGTAGTTGGTGAACTCGGACTGCAAGCGCACCTGGTCGCTCGACGTCACCAGGAAGCCGGACCAGCGGCTGTCGCTGGCGACCGCAGAGCCACGATAGCCGGCGACGACCCAGGTGCCGTCGGTGCGAGCCCGGTTGACGGCGGCCGACATGTCGCGCGTGCCGCTCGCCAATGTCACTGCATAGCCGCCCTTGAACAGGGCGTAATGGGCTGGCAGCAGCGTGTAGTAGCCGGCGGCGAGGCCCGGGATGGCGGAAAGATAGATGCGGTCTCCGACTTGCAGGCCGCCGTCCTGCTGGTACTGGAAGTCGAGCGGGGCGGTGCTGCTGTCATAGTTGGGCAGGATCGCGAAGACGGTCGCCGCGCTGGCTCCCGTTGTCTTTGCCAGCACGTCGCGCGAGCCGCCCGGTCCGGCAGTGAATTCGTAGGCATACAAGTCGCCGCCGCCCGAGAGGTCGATCTCGGCATCCTTGGTCACGTCGATCGCCGGCGCGTTCGTGACGATCTGCTTTTCCGGCAAGGTCACGCTGTTGCTGGCCTTGCTGTCATTCAGCGTGACGGTGTGTCCGTTACCGAAGTCGTAGAGCCAGTTGCGGCCGTTGCTGATGCGGCCCAGCGGCACGCTGCCGCTGCCGGCCACCGAAGTCAGGCTGCCGGCGCCGAAGCTCAGCGTATCGGCGGCCGTGAAGCTGAGGCTGCCGAAGGGTGCGCGCACGACGCCGGCCTGGACGATGTGGTCGGCGTTGATGGCCAGCCTGCCCGCCGCCGACAGCGGCGCAGACGGAGTCGCGCCGTTGCGCCGGAAGCGGATGGTGCTGCCGCTGCCGGTCGACGTCAGGGCGAATTCGCTCATGGTCGTCGGGTAGACCTGCCCCGCGGTCAGGTTCATGTCGCCCGCGGCGATCAGGCTGCCGACGGCATGGATGGCCGGCAGCGATACCGGGGCATCGAGGGAGAGGTCTTGCGCGACCACACCCGACAGGCGGATGTCTGCCGTTGCCGTGAAGTCTGCGCGGGCGAAGCCCTGCAACACGCTGTTGCCGGTGACGTCGATGGTCGTTGCATTCACCGCGAGCGTGGCGCCGTCGCCGACGGCGGCTGCCGCGCCGTCCGCCTGGTAACGCCAGTCGGTATTGCCGAGCGATACGTGGTCGGCGCCGATGCGGATCGTGCTGGTGCCGGCAGCATTGCTGGCGGCAAGTACCGGCGCGTCGATAGCAACTTCCGCTCGCGCCGAGAGCGCCGAGTCGCCGCCGGCGGCGTCGAAGCTCACCTTGTTCTGGCTCTTCAAACGGATGCGGTCGAAACCGCCGGCATTCAAGGTGCTGGCCAGGACATAGCCCTTGCCTTCGAAGGCGCTGTCGATCGCCTGGTCGGCGTGAAGTGCGGGTGGAACGATCGACTCTGCTGCGGTGCCGGCATGGGGCTTCCGGCGCAACACCACGAGGTCCCTTTCCGCGTTCGGCGAGCCGGCCGGGCCGGCGACGTCTTCGCCATCGAGGACCAAGTTGAGGCTGCCGCCGGCAACCGAGGCGTCGCCGCCGGCGCCTGACAGTTGGCCGTCGACAAGCAGTCCTTCCCGTGCGCGACTGTCGATGCTGCCGCCGGCGCTGGCGACCGGGCGCGTTGTCAGGCTGCCCCGATTCTGTGCC
>JBGOZF010000099.1:0-14854 GCA_041480065.1 Rhodocyclaceae bacterium | reverse complement strand
GACGCTCTCCCAACTCGGCTACATGACTGCAGCGCTGGGCGCCTCGGCCTACTCGGTCGCGATCTTCCACCTGATGACCCATGCCTTCTTCAAGGCGGTCCTGTTCCTCGGTGCCGGCTCGGTGATCATCGCCCTGCACCACGAGCAGGACATGCGCAAGATGGGCGGCCTGCGCAAGTACATGCCCATCACCTATATCACGGTGCTGATCGGCGCCATCGCCAACGCCGGTTTGCCGCCGTTCGCGGGCTTCTTCTCCAAGGATTCGATTATCGAGGCCGTTCAGCTATCCCACATCCCCGGTGCGACTTTCGCCTACCTGGCGCTGCTGGCGGGCGTTTTCGTCGGCGGCTTCTACTCGTTCCGTCTGGTTTTCTTCGCCTTCCACGGCGAGGAGCGCTTCCGCCACGCGCACGACGATCACGGCCATGACGCCCATGCTGATGACCATGGCGACCACGGTCACCACGGGCCGGTCGAGCCGCAGGAATCGCCCTGGGTCGTCACCGTGCCGCTGGTCCTGCTGGCGATTCCCGCCATCGCGGCCGGCTGGCTGATCGGACCGATGCTGTTCGGCGGCTATTTCGGCGACGCCATCGTCATCGGCGAGAATCACCACGGGCTGGAGGAAATGGCCCACGAGTTCCACGGCGTCATCCCGATGATCCTGCACGGCCTGACCTCGCTGCCCTTCTTGTTGGCGACGGCCGGTGCGGTGAGCGCCTGGTTCCTCTACATCGTCAAACCCGAACTGCCGGCATTGATCAAGCAGAAGCTGGCTTTGCCGGCCATGATTCTGGAAGAGAAGTACGGCTTCGACCGTTTCAACGACTGGTTCTTCGCCGGCGGCGCTCGCGCGCTTGGCCGCGGCCTCTGGAAGGCCGGCGACGAAGTGCTGATCGACGGCGTCGCCGTCAATGGTTCGGCCCGGCTGGTGGGCTTCATCGCCGGTATCGTGCGCCTGCTGCAAAGCGGCCACATCTACCGTTACGCCTTTTCCATGATCTTCGGCGTTTTCGTCCTGCTGACGCTCTGGTTCGGTCGGACATAGGAAAGCACGCGCATGAGTTCCTACCTGTTGAGCCTCGCGATCTGGGTGCCGATTCTCGGCGCGCTACCCATCCTCGCCCTCGGTTCCGAACGCCGCGACGCGGTGCGCTGGCTGTCGCTGGCCGTCGCCATCGCCGGCTTTCTGGTCACCCTGCCGCTCTACGCCAATTTCGACCGCCAGTTCGTCGGCATGCAGTTCGTCGAACTGGCACCCTGGATCTCGCGCTTCAACATCCAGTACTTCCTCGGTGTGGACGGCATTTCCGTGCTGTTCATCCTGCTCAACAGCTTCATCACCATCCTGGTGGTGCTGGCCGGCTGGGAAGTGATCGAAGAGAAGGCCGCCCAGTACATGGCCGCCTTCCTGATCATGTCCGGTCTGATGAACGGCATCTTCTGCGCGCTCGATGCCATCCTGTTCTATGTCTTCTTCGAAGCCAGCCTGATCCCGATGTACATCATCATCGGCGTCTGGGGCGGACCGAACCGCGTCTATGCGGCCTTCAAGTTCTTCCTCTACACGCTGCTGGGCTCGCTGCTGCTGCTGGTCTCGCTGTTCTACCTGTTCCTGGCGGCAGGCGGCAGCTTCAACCTGCTCGACTGGCATCAACTGAAGCTGGCGATGGCGCCGCAGATTCTGATTTTCGTCGCCTTCCTGATTGCCTTCGCAGTCAAGGTGCCGATGTGGCCGGTGCACACCTGGCTGCCCGACGCCCACGTCGAGGCACCCACCGGCGGCTCGGTGGTGCTGGCAGCCATCATGCTGAAGCTCGGTGCCTACGGCTTCATCCGGTTCTCGCTGCCCATCCTGCCCGATGCCAGCCACTACCTGGCGCCGATGATGATTGGCCTGTCGCTGATCGCCGTCGTCTATATCGGCTTCGTGGCGCTGGTGCAGACGGACATGAAGAAGCTGGTCGCCTATTCGTCGATCTCGCACATGGGCTTCGTCACCCTGGGTTTCTTCATTTTCAACCGCATCGGTGTCGAAGGCGCGCTTGTGCAGATGATCTCCCACGGCTTCGTCTCGGCTGCCATGTTCCTGTGCATCGGCGTCATGTACGACCGCATGCATTCGCGCCAGATCGCCGACTATGGCGGTGTCGTCAATACCATGCCCAAGTTCGCCGCCCTGTTCATGTTCTTCGCCATGGCCAACTGCGGCTTGCCGGCTACCTCCGGTTTTGTCGGCGAATTCATGGTGATACTCGGTGCCATCAAGAGCAACTTCTGGGTCGGCTTTGCCGCCGGCACGACGCTGGTACTCGGTGCCGCCTATACGCTCTGGATGTACAAGCGGGTCGCCTTCGGCGCCGTCGCCAACGACCACGTTGCCAAGCTGACCGACATCGGTGCCCGCGAGTTGCTGGTGCTTGGCCTGTTGGCGGCAGCCGTGCTGGCCATGGGCATCTACCCCTTCCCCTTCACCGACATCATGCATGCCTCAGTGGATGACCTGCTGAAGCATGTGGCGGTTAGCAAGCTTTGACCCGGCGCGAGAGCAACGATGCTGAATAACTTCGTCATGCCCGACCTGTATCCGGCCCTGCCGGAACTGTTTCTCGCCGCGGCGGCCTGCCTGATCCTGCTGATCGACCTGTTCGCCGGTCCCGCCCGCCGCTGGCTGACCGCGATGCTGACGCTGGTGACGCTGGTCGGCTGCGCTGTGCTTACGTTTGCCACCTTCGACGGCACGCCGGTGCTGACGTTCAGCAACAGCTTCATCGACGACCCGACGGCGGATTTCCTCAAGATGCTGCTCTACGTCTCGGTCATCACCGTGCTCATCTACTCGCGCGGTTACCTCGAGGCGCGCAATCTCGACCGGGGCGAGTTCTACTTGCTGATCCTGTTCGCCACGCTCGGCATGATGGTCATGATCTCCGCCTACAGCTTCCTGACCATGTACCTGGGCCTGGAACTGATGTCGCTGTGTCTCTATGCGCTCGTTGCGCTGGATCGCGATTCCGCGCGAGCGACCGAAGCCGCGATGAAGTACTTCGTACTGGGTGCCCTGGCCTCGGGTTTGTTGTTGTACGGCATGTCGATGATCTACGGCGCCACCGGCACGCTGGAACTGGGCGGGGTTGCTCAGTCTATCCACGATGGCGCCGGCAACAAGGCCGTGCTGGTGTTCGGCCTGGTCTTCCTGGTCGCCGGCATCGCCTTCAAGCTCGGCGTCGTGCCCTTCCACATGTGGATTCCCGACGTTTATCACGGCGCGCCGACGGCGATCACTTTGTTCATCGGCTCGGCGCCCAAGCTGGCGGCCTTCGCGATGGCCCTGCGGCTACTGGTCTCGGGCGCCTTCGGACTCGCCGACCAGTGGCAGTTGATGCTGCTGATCATGGCCATATTGTCGATCGGCATCGGCAACCTGGCCGCCATCGCCCAGACCAACATCAAGCGCATGCTCGCCTATTCCGCCATCTCGCACATGGGCTTCATGCTGCTGGCGCTGATGAGCGGCGTCGTCGCCGGCCAGCGCGACTCGATGATGGTGCTCAATGCCTACAGTTCGGCGATGTATTACACGATCGCCTACGTGCTCATGTCGCTGGGCGCCTTCGGCATGATCCTGTTGCTTTCGCGCGCGGGCTACGAGGCCGAGAGCTTGGAGGACTTCAAGGGCCTCAACAAGCGCAGCCCGTGGTTCGCTGCAATGATGGCCATCCTGATGTTCTCCATGGCCGGCATTCCGTTCTTCGTCGGCTTCTTCGCCAGGTTCGCGGTGCTGCTGGCCGCCGTTGCGGCCGGCCACCTGGTCGTGGTCGTCATCGCCGTCATGTTTTCGCTGGTCGGCGCCTTCTACTACCTGCGCGTCGTCAAACTGATGTACTTCGACCCGCCGGTCGACAGTTCGCCCCTTGAAGCGGGCATGGACCTGCGCTTCCTGCTCTCCGCCAACGGCCTGGCCGTCGCACTGCTCGGCATCTTCCCGGACCAACTGATGTGGCTGTGTTCGGCGACGCTGATGCGCTCTTGACGCGGACTTCGCCGCGTCAAACGCTGATATAGCCCCACCCCCTCCCGTCCTCCCCCTCTCGGGGGAGGCGACTGTTTGGCTCGCTGCGCTCGAGATTGGCGTGGATCTGTCCGGTGGCTACGCGGCCTTCGCGTAGCGCTGCTTTGCCGCCCGAGCCTCCGCAGCTTCGGCTGGGCTATAAGCCTTTCCCGACCACAGCATGCGGCATGCAATTTCCTCGTTTCCATTCTCGCAAAGATCGAGCACCTGCCTGAAGAGGGGCTGGAAGGTCGGGCTGCGGTGCGAGGATTCGTGCTCCTCGAAGGAACGCCAGAAAGTGATGATCAGGGCTTCGCGCTCCTTGAGCGGACTGGCGACGGCCTGTCCGACGGTGCTGCCCTCGTTCGAGATCATGCCGCTGTTCAACACCACCATGCCGCCGATGAACCCAGTGTCGGAGTGGTAGGTCTTCACGTTCTCGCACAGCAGCGCGACGCGTTCTTCGAGGTCTTCGACCGAGTACTCGGGCTTGAGCAGGACGCGGTTGACCGTGACAACGCCGTCAGCGTCGAAACCTGGGATGAAACCGGACATGGCAGCCTCCTTTGGGGTGTTGGGGATGGTCACGATGAGATAACATCGCTTTGCCGAAGTTCAAGTCAAATCAATTCCCTATGAAAAGTATGGATGACGAGCAGTTCCATGAGGAAACCCTCGAAACTGAAGAGGTCTTTTCCGGCAAGTTGCTTCACGTTCATCGCGATGCCGTACGCTTGCCCGATGGCCACGAGAGCATCCGTGAATGGATCGCCCATCCCGGCGCCGTCGTCATCGTCGCCAGGCTGGACAACGGCCGCCTTCTGTTCGAGCGCCAGTACCGTTATCCGCTGAGGCGGGTATTCCTGGAATTGCCGGCGGGCAAGATTGATCCGGGCGAACACATTCTCGATACCGCGCGCCGCGAATTGCGCGAGGAGACCGGCTACAAGGCCAAGACCTGGCGGCATCTGGGCACGATGCACCCCTGCATCGGTTATTCCAACGAACGCATCGAGATCTTCTACGCCCATGGCCTCAGCTACGTCGGCGCGGCACTCGATCACGGCGAGATTCTCGATGTCATGGAGCTGAGCCTGGACGATGCGCTGCTGGCGGTGCGCGACGGCGAAATCACCGACGCCAAGACGATCACCGCCCTGATGTGGGCCGAGAAGACGTTGAGCGGCGCCTGGCCGCTTCCGGCGTAGAATCAGCACCCCGACAAAGCAGGAGAGCAGGATGGAAACGGCGGCTACGCCGCAATTGCCGGTGGGTATCGAGCTTGAGGTCGACGACGACACCAAGCTGCAGGCATTTGCCATCATCTCCGAAGTCTCTGCCAACCTCGCCGACGAGGACGACGTCGAGGAGATGCTTGGTCGTTTTCTCGGCACCATGCTGCGGATTGCGCATGCCAGTGCCGGCGCCGTGCGCGTGCTGACCACGGATGGCCGTCACCTGCGCCTGGTCGGCGCCCGCGGGCTGCCACCGGAGTTGGTCGAGGCCGAACGGCTGGTGCCGATCGACTGCGGCCATTGCGGCACTGCCGTGCGCGACAACCGCAGCCACTACGAGATCGACCTCCAATACTGTGCTGAGCGTACCGGCAACGACTATTTCGGCCATGAGTGCCAGGCCATGGTGGTCGTGCCTCTGCAACATGGCGGCCGCCTGCTCGGTACCTACAGCCTATTCCTGCCCGAGCGCTTCAACCTGCCGGAGGAAGTCGCGGTCCTGTTCCGCTCGATCGGCGAGCATCTCGGCATGGCGCTGGAGAACGCGCGCCTCAAGCGCGAAAACATGCGCATCGCGCTGATGAACGAGCGGGCGATGATGGCCGCCGAGGTTCACGACTCGCTGGCCCAGACCTGTGCCTACATGAAGATGCGCGTCGCCTTGCTGGATGATGCGCTGCGCGACGGCGAAGCCGAACGCGCCGGCAAGTACGCATCGGACGTCGGCCAGGCGCTCGATGTCGCCGCCGGCCAGTTGCGCGAACTGCTGACGCAATTCCGCAGTCGCATGGACCCGATGGGCCTGCTGCATGCGCTCGAAGATCTCGCCGAGAGTTTTCACGATCGTACCGGCATCATCCTCGAGTACAACAACCGGGCGACCGACCTGCGCCTGTCGGTCGATCAGGAAGCACAAGTCTTCTTCATCATCCAGGAGGCGCTGGCGAACGTCGCCCGCCACTCCGGTGCCACCCGGGCCAAGCTGATGCTGGAAGGCGCCGGCGACCACTACGTCGCCACCGTCGAGGATAATGGCCGCGGCGGCCAGGGTTTCTTCGCCATCGCCAACCGCACGGGCGGTTTCGAGGAACACCCGGGCCTGCGCGACCACTTCGGTCTGGCCATCATGCGCGAGCGTGCACACAAGATCGGCGGCCACGTCGAGGTCGCGAATCTGCCGCAAGGCGGCTTCCGGGTGCGCGTGACCTTTCCCGTCATGGCCGTCAGAAAAGCATGACCGACAAGAAGATTCGCGTCCTTTTGATCGACGACCACACCCTGTTCCGCAAGGGGCTGGCGGAGCTGCTCGAACAGCGCGGCGAGATTACCGTTTCCGGCATCACCGGCAACCCGGAGGAGGCGATCCGGCTGCTCAACGAGACCCAGCCCGACGTCGTCATCACCGACCTCAACATGCTGCCGGTCGGCGGCCTGGCGCTGCTGCGCCGGATCCGCGCCGAGAACTGGCGTGGCCCGGTGCTCGTTCTCACCGTCTCGGATGCGGAGGAAGACCTCGCCAATGCCATGCGCGCCGGCGCTCAGGGCTACCTGCTCAAGGACATGGAACCCGACGACGTGGTCGACGCGGTCCAGCGCGCCGTGCGCGGCGAGACCGTGGTCGCACCGACCATGACGATGAAACTCGTGCGCCTGCTGCAAGGCGGCGCCCCGGCGTCGGAAAAGGCCGATGCACTCAAGCAGCTCACCGCGCGGGAAAAGGAGATCCTCGACTACCTGGCCCAGGGACTCTCGAACAAGGCCATCGCCCGTACGCTGGACATCAGCCACGATACCGTCAAGCTCCACGTCCGCCACATCCTGTCCAAGCTCAACTTCACTTCACGCGTCGAGGCCGCGGTGTTCGCGGTCGAACACAAGTCCGCGATCCGCGAACAATAGCGCGGGTTGCTACATCGGGGATTTGCGCTGGTGGCCGGTACGAATCGGATCGGCCGACGACTTCAGAGGTAGATGACGGCGGGGAAAACCGTCGTCGCGAGGATGAGAACCAGCCATTCGAGGCGGTGACGCGCCAGGAAGCCGGTGAAATGCATGACCAGAATGGTGATGGCGACGATGTAGTAGAGGATGAACAACATCTCGACAATCTCCCGGGTTTATTTGCCTTGTCAGTTGGCTATTGGCGGAGAGGGCGGGATTCGAACCCGCGTTGGGATGTTATCCCAAACACGCTTTCCAGGCGTGCGACTTAAACCACTCATCCACCTCTCCGCAGCGACCAAGTCGGCGAGGCGCGAATTCTAACATGGCTATCTTTCCACGTGGCGCAATGACAGGTCGATTGCGCGCACATCCTTGGTCAGGCCACCGATGGAAATCCGGTCCACGCCGGTCTCGGCGATCGCGCGCACGGCATCGAGACGGATGCCGCCGGAGGCCTCCAACTCCGCCCGGCCGGCGGTCAGGCCGACCGCCTGGCGCATCTGCTGCAAATCCATGTTGTCCAGCAGGATCAGTTTGGCACCGCAGTCCAGGGCTTCGGCCAATTGCTCGAGGTTCTCGACCTCGATCTGGATGAAGGCGCTGCCGTTGGCGAGGTAGCGTGCGCGTTCGAGCGCCTGCGGTATGCCGCCGGCGGCAAGGATGTGGTTCTCCTTGATCAGGATGCCGTCATAGAGGCCGAGCCGGTGGTTGGTGCCGCCGCCGCAGCGAACGGCGTATTTCTGGGCCAGACGCAATCCCGGCAGTGTTTTGCGGGTATCGACGATGCGGGCGCCGGTGCCGGCGACGGCATTGACATAGCGGCGCGTGGTGGTGGCGGTGCCGGACAGCAGTTGCAGGAAGTTCAGCGCCGCCCGTTCCGCGGTCAGCAGAGTCCGGGTTTCGGCGCGGATTTCGCATAAGACCTGGCCGGCGTCTATGCGATCGCCATCCTGGGCCGTCCACAGAATCTCGGCATTCGGATCCAGTCGCTGGAAGCAGGCGTCGAACCAGGCCTGGCCGGCCAACACGGCCTCCTCGCGGCTCACTACCGTGCCCAGCGCCTGGTGGCCCCCAGGTGTCAGTTGGGCGGTCAGGTCGCCGCTGCCGATATCCTCCATCAGGGCGGCGAGCACGTTGCGTTCGATTTCGGCGACGATCTGCAGCGAAGCATCCATGTCAGGTCCCCTTTCGCGCCGATTCTACCGCGCCGCTGTGGCCGGCTGTCGTCGTTCGGCGAGTGCGACCAGCAATCCGCTGCCGACGACGATCACCATGCCGACAATCGAGAGGGTGTCCGGCAACTGGTCGTAAATGCCCCAGCCGAGCAGCGTGGCCCAGATCAACTGGGTGTACTGGAAGGGCGACAGGGTCGACGCGGGCGCATGCCGAAAGGCGCGAATGAGCAGGAAATGGCCGGTGCCGCCATAGAGGCCGAGCGAGGCGATCATCAGGGCGTCGAGCGCCGTCGGCATCGGGCCGCCCCAGAACCAAGGCAGTCCCACAGTCATGACCACCGTGCCCATGAGGGCGGTATAGAACAGCATCGTTACGGTGCTTTCGGTTGCCGAAAGACGACGGGTCTGTATCTGGTAGATGCTGTAGCAGGCCGCCGCAGTCAATGCCAGGGCGACGCCGGTAAACGACAGGCTGCTGCCGGGCCTGGCGATCAGCAGCGTGCCGCCGAAACCGGCCAGAACCGCGAGCCAGCGCAATGGGCCGGCACGCTCGCCGAGCAGCGGGCCGGCCAGCAAGACCACGAACAGCGGCGCGACGAAGAGCAGGGCGGTGGCTTCCGCCAGCGGCATGATGCGGAAGGCCGCCATCGCGAAGCCTGTGACTGCCACCAGCAAGGTGCCCCGTACCACCTGCGCCAGCGGTTTCCTGGTCGCAACGAGCTTCATGCGCATCGAAGGTGCGAGGACGATTACCATCATCAGGCAGTGCAGCGTATAGCGCGCCCAGACCAGCAGCGGCACCGAGTAGATCTGCGACAGATGCTTGGAAGTGGCGTCGAGCAGGGCAAAGCAGAACAGGGCCGCAAGCATCAGCGCCACCCCGGTCAGGGGGCGCGCTTCAGGCATTGGCGATCCATCTGTTGAGCAGGGTACGCGCGCTGACTATCAGTTCGCCGGCGGTGAGTCCGACCGGGCCGTCGCCGGCGGCGACCAGCGCATCGGCGGCGGCGCCATGGAGATGCACGCCGCCAAGCGTTGCCGCCAGGGCTGGCCATCCCTGCGCCAGCAAGGCGGCGATCATTCCGGTGAGGACATCGCCGCTGCCTGCGGTGGCAAGCCCCGGATTGCCGCTGGTGTTGATGAACCAGGGGTCTTCCGGCGCGGCGATGATGCTGCCGCAGCCCTTGAGCACGATCAGCGCGCGGCATCGGCGGGCCAGCGCCAGCGCCGCATCGACGCGATCGGCCTGCACCGCATCGGTGGTGATGCCAAGCAGTCGGGCGGCCTCGGCCGGGTGCGGGGTCAGGATGGTCGGCGATTCGCGCCGGGCAATGTGTTTCGTCAGCAGCGGATGCGCCGCAAGTATGTTCAGCGCATCGGCATCGAGTACCAGCGGCAGTTGCGAGTCGATCGCTCGCCGCAGGATATCCACGGCTTGAGACGACTGGCCGAGACCGGGGCCGATGGCGAGCACGGTGGCGAGACCGGGAACGCCTGCCACGGGGCGCAACATCAGTTCCGGTTGTACCGGGTCCACCGGCAGCGGATCGAGCATGCCGACGTAGACACGGCCGGCACCGAGCTTGAGCGCCGCTCTGCCCGCCAGCAAGGCGGCGCCGGCCATCCCGCGGTCACCGCCGACGATGCCGACGCTGCCGAAGCTGCCCTTGTGGCTGGCCCTCGGCCGAGCGCGAAGACAGTCGCGGAAGAGGCCTGTGCCGACGGCCTTTCCCTCGACCGCTCCAGCGTCGAGCGACAGGTCGCGCACAGTGATGTCGCCGCAATGATCAGGCCCTTCGCCGGTCAGCAGGCCCGGCTTGAGGGCGATGAAAGTGATCGTGCGCTCGGCGCAAACAGCGCGGCCGAGCACGCGGCCGGTATCGGCGTCGAGGCCGCTGGGAATGTCGACGGCCAGTACCGGGCAGGCAAGACCGTTGATCCAGTCGATGAGTTCTGCTGTCTGGCCTTCTATCGGTCGCGTCAGGCCGATGCCGAACAGGGCATCGATGGCGAGGCCGAAAGGCCCGGCCGGCAGGGCCTGCTGCACCTTGCCACCGATCGCCTGCCATTTCTCCAATGCGGCTCTGGCGTCCGGCGGCAGCCGCTTCGCATCGCCGGCAAGAACGACCAGGGGCGCGTGGCCCTGTTCCCTGAGAAGACGGGCGGCGACGAAGCCGTCACCGCCGTTGTTGCCCGGCCCGGCGACGACCAGCGGCGGGTGCCTGCTGCCGGTGAGCATCTTCGCCGCCAGTTCCGCCACGGCGGCGCCGGCGCGTTCCATCAGCGGCGGCTCGGTCGAGGCAAAACGCTGCTCGACGGCACGGATGCCTGCGGTGCGGAAGATGGCGCTGCTGGTACGGGCGGAGTTCATTGCCGCATTCTACCGGCCCGCCAGGGACGGGAGCGCTATGCCGGCGCCTGGACCTGCACCAGCCGTTCGCGGGCGCGCTCGTTGGCGCGGGCGTCGATCCAGTTGCGGGCGGCGATCATCAGTCCGAGGACGAAGAAGGCACCGGGCGGCAGGATGGCGACGAGGAAGCCGGGATATTGTTCCGGCAGCACCTGAAGCGCCTTGGCGCCTGAGACGATCATCTCTATGCCGCCGAGCACCGTGCCCTGGCCGAAGAATTCGCGCACGATGCCGAGCACGGAAAGGACGGCGGTGAGGCCGATGCCCATCATGGCGCCGTCCCAGGTCGAGGTGCCGATGGGATTCTTGGCCGCGAAGGCCTCGACCCGGGCGAGCACGATGCAGTTGGTGACGATCAGCGGAATGAAAATGCCGAGCACCAGGTAGAGGTCATGCAGCCAGGCATTCATGGCCAGATCGACTACCGTGACCAGGGCGGCGATGATCAGGATGAAGATCGGAATGCGGACTTCGAAGGGGATGAAGGAACGCAGCGCCGAGACGGCGAAGTTCGACATCGCCATGACCAGCGTCGTGGCCAGACCCAAGCTGAAGGAATTGATGAAGGTCGTGGTGATCGCCAGCGTCGGGCAAAGACCGAGCACCTGACCCAGGATCGGGTTCTGTTTCCACAAGCTGTTCCTGGCGATGTCGCTGTAGGCACTCATGGCTTTTCCTCCAGGCGGCCACCCGTGGGCAGCTCAAACAGCTTGTTGCGATGTTCGAGGGTCCAGGCCAGCGCGCGTCCGCTGGCGTTGGTGACGGCACGGGCAGAGATGGTGGCGCCGACATGGGCGTCGAAAGCGCCGCCGTCCTTCTTCACCTTCCACTGCTCGGGCTTGACGTCGTCGAAGCCCTTGTGGTCGAACTGGCCGATCCAAGGGGTGGTCTTGTTCTTGTCCTTGCGCGGATCGATGTAGTCGCCGAGACCGGGCGTTTCCTTGTGCTGGGTGACGCGCATTGCCAGCAGGCGGCCGTCCATGCCGACGGCGAGCAATAGGCCGATATGGCCTGAATAGCCGTCCGGCGCGGCCGCCTCCAGCACCAGGGCCACGGGCTGGCCGCCTCTGCGGGCCCGGTAGATGCTCGAGTCGTCGTCGAGGCCGAGCGTGACGACCGGCGGCAGGGTCACACCATCGGCCAGCAGATCGTTGTCGTAGGTATCGTGCGGCAGTACCTCGCCGATCAGCTTCATCTTCTCGGCGCGGGCGCTTTGCTCGATGGTCGGCTTGGTGGCGAAGTAGGTGGCCGCCATCAGGGCGGTGAACACCAGCGTAAACAGCAGAAGGACGGTCGCCGTGCGCGCCGAGATGCTGAAGATCGAAGGTGCCTCGGGCGGCGGTACCTCGATCGGATCGGGTGTGGGCAGGTCGCTCATGACTTGCTACCGCCGTTCTTGTGGCCGAACACCGGTGGCTGCGTCGCCATGTCGATCAAGGGCACGCAGATGTTCATCAGCAGGGTCGCGAAGGCGATGCCGTCGGGATAGGCGCCGAAGACCCGGATGATCCAGGTCAGCAGGGCGACGCCGGCGGCGAAGATCAGCTTGCCCTTCGGCGTCGTGGCTCCCGATACCGGGTCGGTGATGATGAAGAAGGCACCGAGCATGGCGCCGCCGGTGAAGGCGTGGAACAGCGGGCCGGCGAAGCGGTCGGGACCGAGCAGGCTGGCCGTGCCGGCGGCCAGTGCCAGCGTGCCGAAGAAGGCGGCCGGTGTGTGCCAACTGATCACGCGTTGTTGCAGCAGCCAGAGACCGCCGAGCAGGTAGGCGGCGGCGATCCATTCCCAGCCCTTGCCGCCGATGTTGCCGAAAGCGGCGCCCGAACCGAAGATGCCGGTGACGGTGGCGTGCGCCTCGGAGGTATGCAGGCCGGTGCGCAGGGCGTCGAGCGGCGTCGCCATCACGATGGCGTCGAGATGACGTTCGCCGAAGATGGCCGTTATCTGCGCCGCGAAGTCGGTGAAGCCCACTCCCGGCCATTGCGACATCAGTTGCGGGTAGGCGACGATCATGATGCAGAAAGCGACCATGGCCGGGTTGAACGGGTTCTGGCCGAGGCCGCCGTAGAGGTGCTTGGCGACGACGATGGCGAGGATGGTCGCCGTCACCACGAGCCACCAGGGCGCAATGGGCGGGAAGGTGAGGGCGATCAGCCAGGCGGTGACCAGCGCGCTGCCATCGGTAAGAAAGAGCGCCAGCGGCTTGCCGCGTATCTTCAGCAGCACGGCTTCGGCTGCCAGCGCGGCCACGGAGGCGAGCAGGATCTGGATCAGGATGGCGGCGCCGAAGAACCAGACGTAGGCGGCAATGCCGGGCAGCAAGGCTGCGAGCACCTTCAGCATCACGCTGCGGACGCTGACCGGCTGGCGGAAGAATGGCGAATTATTCTGCATTGGTCTTGTTCTCGGCGGCGGCCCTGGCCATGGCGGCGACGATGAGTTCCTGTTTCGCGTCTGCGCCGGGCTGCTGCTGGGCCAGCTTCGCCTTCGTCTCGGCGGCCTTGGCGGCCAGCCGGGCGGCCTTTTCCTGCTTCTCGCGCTCCTCGCGGGCAAGGCGGAACTCATAGCGTTCGCGGGCGCCGTCGGCTGCTTCCTTTTCCTGTTCGTGCGCCCAGATCTCGCTCTTGGCGAATCGATAGTAATCGACCAGCGGAATGTGCGAGGGACAGACATAGGCGCAACTGCCGCATTCGATGCAGTCGAACAGGTGGTATTCCTGTGCCTTGCCGAAGATCCTGGCGCGCGAGAACCAGTAGAGCTCGAAGGGCGCCAGATCGGCCGGGCAGGCCTTGGCGCACTCGCCGCAGCGGATGCAGGGCATCTCGGGCGGCGGCGGCGGGAACAGCGCCTTCGAGCCGACCAGGATGCAGTTGGCGGCCTTGACCACCGGCACGGAATCGGCAGGCATCCGGTAGCCCATCATCGGGCCGCCCATGATGATGCGGTCTGTGTCTGGCTTGGCACCGCACAGTGCGATGACATCTTTCATCGGCGTGCCGAAGCGCACTTCGAAATTGCGCGGCCGCTCGACATTGCCGGCGACGGTGACGATACGCGAGATCATCGGCCGGCCGAGTTCGAGTGCGTCGTGGATGGCGTGCGCGGTGCCGGTGTTGAAGCATTGCACGCCGTAGTCGGTGGAGCGTTTGCCGTGGGGCACTTCGATGCCGGTGAGTACGCGGATCAACTGCTTGGCGCCACCGGCGGGGTAGCGCGTCGGCACGGGCACAATTTCTATACGCTCGGCGATGCGCTCGGCCTTGAGCCGTTCCACTGTTGCACGCATGGAGGCGATCGCTTCGGGCTTGTTGTCCTCGATGCCGATCAGCACCTGCTTCGCCTGCGTCAGGTCGCGCAGGATCGCGGCGCCCTTGATGATGCCATCGGGTCGCTCGCGCATCTGCATGTCGTCGCAGGTGATGAAGGGCTCACATTCGGCGCCGTTGATGACCAGCGTGTCGAGATGGCCCTGCTTGCCGGGATTGACTTTCAGGTGCGACGGGAAGACGGCGCCGCCGAGGCCGACCACGCCGGCGTCGCGCAGCGCGTCACGGACTTCGCCGGGCGACATCGATTGCCAGGGAATGGGGGCGTGCTCGATCCATTCGTCCTTGCCGTCAGGCTCGATGACCACGCACAGTGCCGACAGGCCCGAGGTGTGCGGCATCAGGCGCATTTCGACGGCCTTGACCGTACCCGAGGTCGAGGCATGCACGGCGGATGAAACATTGCCGTCCGGGCCGCCGATCAACTGGCCCTTCTTGACCTGCTCGCCTGCCTTGACCAGCGGGTGCGGCGGGCCGCCGACGCTCTGGTGGAGCGGAATGACGAACTCCGCGGGCAAGGGTGCGACGGCGATGGACTCCGTAAGCGAGGGTTCCTTGTTGTAGGCAGGCTTGACGCCGCCGTGGAAGGCAAACAGCTTTCGGCTCATGCTGCGCGCCTCGCCACGATGTCGAAGACCGGGTACTTCCACTTCCAGTTCTCGACCGCTTCGGGAATCGGCTTCATGATGATGCAGTCGACCGGGCAGGGT
>JBGOZF010000098.1:0-15064 GCA_041480065.1 Rhodocyclaceae bacterium | reverse complement strand
CCGGCCAGGCCAGCAACCTCCAGGAACTCATGGCCTTCTTCACCGTCGCCGGGACCGCAGCCGGGACCGGGACCAGGCAAGCGGCGAAGCCGGCTGTCGCCAAGAGCCGTGTCCTGCCCTCTGTGATCCATGCCGCCGCTTTCGCGCCCAAGAAGCACAACGGCGCCGGCCAAGTCAATGAAGCCGAGTTCACCCGTTTCTAGGAGATCGCCATGCAAGCAACGGAAACACAACTGACTGAACGATCGGCACGAGATGCGGCGGTCATCAGGGACGCCGTCCTGGAGGCGGAGGAACAGCAGCAATACCTCACCTTCCTTCTGGGCGATGAGATGTTTGCCATCGGCATCCTGTCGATCCGGGAAATCATCGAGTACGGCTTCGTTACCGAGGTACCGATGACGCCACCGTTCATCCGCGGGGTCATCAACCTGCGCGGCGCCGTGGTGCCGGTAGTGGACCTGGCGGTGCGCTTCGGCCGCGAGGCACGGGACAACACCAAGCGCACCTGCATCGTCATCGTCGAAGTCGAGTCGGCCAAGGGCAGCCAGGAAATGGGCGTGGTCGTCGATGCTGTTAGCGAAGTGCTGGAAATCTCCCACGGCGACATCGAACCGCCGCCGGAGTTCGGCGCCCGCATCCGCAGCGACTTCATCAAGGGCATGGGCAAGATCAACGGCAAGTTCGTTGTCATGCTCGACGTCAATCGGGTTCTGTTGGTGGATGAAGTCGCCGTCGTAGCCAATATGGGACGCGGGGAGACGCCGATGGCGGCCGCTTGAGCCGCATCCCGTCGGCCGGAAGCGTCGACAAGACACTAGTTGGACCTGCCTTCCGCTAGGGCGCTGGGCCTGCGAATGCTATCGGCCGACTCCGACTGGATCAAGAACGGCAATGAACGGAATCCAATCATGCGTGGCTTAGCCAGGAAATACTGCGCGATCGTTGGCCGATTGCTTCAACCCGACATCGGCCGCGACGTTGCCGAGCGCCTCGAAACCCAGGCGGCCTTGCGATTGCGCGACAGGGCACTCGAGTCGGCCGACGAAGGCATCATGATCACCGATGCCATCGCCGCGGACCATCCGGTCGTCTATGTCAACCCCGCCGTCGAACGCATCACGGAGTACGCCGCCGCAGAGTTGATCGGCAGGAACGCACGGTTTCTGGTGGCGGAGGAAACCGGTGGGCCGGAGAGGGAAGCTCTGTGCCGACTGCTGCGGGAACATCGGGAGGGTTCTGTCGTCATGCCCTGTCGCCGCAAGAGCGGCGGACTGTGGTGGAACGAACTCTCGGTCGTCCCGGCCCGCGACGAGGCCGGGCAGATCACCCACACCATCAGCGTCTTCAAGGACGTGACGGAGCGCAGACGCCAGGACGAAGAGCTGATCAGAAACGCCAACCACGATGCGCTTACCGGCCTGCCGAATCGCATCTTGCTCCATGACCGCATGGTGCAGGCTATCGCCGCGGCTGGCAGACACGGTCGCCAGGTGGGAGTGCTGCTGGTGGGTCTCGACCACTTCAAGATTGTCAACGATTCACAGGGGCACGATGCCGGCGACCTCATACTGCAAGAGGTCGGAAGACGATTGCAAACCTGCTTGCGGGATGGAGACACCGTAGCCAGGCTGGGCAGCGACGAATTCGTCCTGCTTCTCAACGAGGTCGAACAGGAAGATTGCATCGCACCTGTGGTGGCCAGGGTACTGAGCATTCTGGCCAGCCCGTTCGGCATTGCCGGCGAAGAAATCTACCTCGGCGCCAGCATCGGCACGAGCGTTCATCCGCGAGACGGCGGCGATGGACAGGTTCTGCTTCGGCGTGCGGCCATCGCCATGAATCGTGCCAAGGATCTGGGACGGAACAACCATCAGGGCTTCACCGACGAAATGCAATTCACCATTACCCAACGCTTGAGCATAGAGACTGGTCTACGCAAGGCGTTGGAACGGGGCGAATTCCTCCTCTATTTCCAACCGCAAGTCAGTCTGGAAACTGGCCGGGTGGTAGGGGCAGAGGCGCTGATTCGCTGGCTCCACCCGGAACTGGGCATGGTGTCTCCCGCCCAGTTCATACCGCTGGCCGAAGAAACCGGACTGATCGTGCCTATCGGCGAGTGGGTGCTGGACACGGCATGTGCGCAGGCCAGGAAGTGGATTTGGATGGAACGCGGGTTGTCGTCTGTCGCGATCAATCTCTCGCCCCGTCAATTCCGCCAGAAGAATCTGCTGGCGGCTGTCGAGCGAAGCCTGAGCGCCCATGGGCTGGATGCCGTAAGCGTGGAAATAGAACTGACCGAGAGCATGGTGATGCAAGACCCGGAAAACACCTTGCGAATCCTGCGGCTGATGAAGGAGATGGGCCTGCGTATCTCGCTCGACGATTTCGGTACCGGCTATTCCAGCCTCAGTCATCTGAGGCGCTTTCCCATCGACGTGCTGAAGGTCGACCAGTCCTTTGTCCGGGACGTCACCACCGATGTGGACGCCGCCGCCATAGCGGCTTCGATCATCGCACTGGCGCGCAATCTGAAACTGGGCGTGATTGCCGAAGGTGTGGAAACACGGGCGCAACTGGATTTCCTTCTGGAACAGAAGTGCGATGCTTTCCAGGGCTATTACTTCAGCAAGCCGCTTCCAGCGGAAGAGTTTACTTCCATCTTGGCGAACGGCAAATGTCTTGAGGGAGTCGGTCTTGAATACCGCGGCCGTTGGTTGCCCAGATCCGAATTCCTGCCGCAGATGCAGATAGAGGTCGCGTGATGGACGGACGACCGAGTTCAATGGCGCTGCTACCGACTGTTCGCAAGCGCACTGCCGACCTGTTGGCCGCCAACGCCGCGCTGGTCGAGGAGAGGACGCGGCAGGCCGCGCTGATCAAGCAGTTCCAGGAAGCCCGCAGCGAACTGCTTCAATCGGAAAGAATGGCGTCGATCGGACAACTCGCCGCCGGTGTCGCTCACGAGATCAACAATCCCGTCGCCTTCGTCAAATCCAACCTGACCAGCTTGGCGCGCTATGTCGACAACTTGTTGGAGTTGCTGGCAGCCTATGAGCGCATCGAGAACCAAGTGCCGGAAAGCGCACGGGCCGAGGTGGACCGGCTCAGGCGCGAACTCGATTTGACCTTCCTGCGCGCGGACATCGACACCCTGCTTACTGAATCGGCGGACGGTCTGCGCCGGCTCAAGCGCATCGTCGTGGATCTGCAGGCGTTTTCGCATGTTGACGGTGCCGAGTGGCAGTGGGCGAACCTGGAGCGTGGGCTCGAAAGCACGCTGAACGTCGTATGGAACGAGATCAAGTGCAAGGCCGACGTGATCAGGGAATACGGCGGCATTCCGGAAATCGAATGCGTCCCCTCGCAGATCAACCAGGTCTTCATGAATCTGCTGCTCAACGCGGCGCAGGCTATCGAAGAACGCGGCCGGGTCACCCTGCGCACCGGCGCGGATGATGAAAGGGTCTGGGTCGAGGTGGCGGACACCGGCAAGGGCATCGCGCCCGAGCACCTCAGTCGCATCTTCGACCCCTTCTTCACCACCAAGCCTGGCGGCAAAGGCGTCGGGCTTGGTCTGTCGCTGTCATACCGGATCGTCAAGAAACACTGCGGGCATGTCGAGGTGACCAGCGAACCGGGCAAGGGCTCGCTGTTCCGCGTCACGCTGCCACGCCACGCCGGTTACGCGCAGGCGGTATAAGCTATAAGTTCGCGGCCCGCCCCGCCGATCCTGAGAATTGGGTTTGGATTTGCAGCCCTTTAACTTCAATACCTTGCATCGCCCGCACGATTCAAACGTAGCCCCAGATAGCGTCAAATCCATCATCTGCGGCGGCGCGTAGCTACGATTCGGCTACGCTAACGGAACATTCCACAGGCATGCCCCCGGCATTCTGGCAACAAAGGGCAGCCGATTGGCCGCCCATTTCGCGGCCATGGCAGGATCGCGCTCCCCTCGCCGTTGCGCCTCGATTCCCCTTGGCCGTTGATAGACCATATTCCTTTCGGAAGATATTGCCCCGAGTATGCTTGGATGGTAAGATGAAAAACTGTTCGTCATGATTCCAAACCGCTTGCAGAAAGGAAAGACGTGGGATCGTACATCATCAACATACTGGACATACCGGACGCCAACCTCATCTACAATGAAGACGAAACGCGGCAAATTCTGAAGTTCTTCTGGCCGCACTACGCGGACAGCATAGACGACCTGGCAATCAACAACGATGTACGTCGATTTGCACAGCAGATGTTGATTGCGGCGATCGATGCCTCGTATGCTTATGGATGCATTGAGGGATTGTTCATGGCGGTCACCCATAGAAATCGAAATATTGGCCAATTGGCGCAACGGCTCGCGCGTAATTTCATCCATCACTGGTGGCAACATACTCGGCAACGGGACCTGGACGATGTCCAGATATATGAGTATGTACGGATACAAATCATGTCTCGCCAAAGGACCACGATGGACGGCTTCTTAGGCGGGATAGCATTCAGACGGGGTTTCGTAACAATGGCTTTCGTCTAGTCTTGCCGCCATGAAAACTGAGCGTTTGATTGCTTGGTCGGCTGGCGTTATTGCAGCGCTGGTGATTGGCGTTTACGGGAAGCTCATTTGGACACTTCACCAAGAAGATCCGATGACTTTGCTAGCGCACATTCAGGCGGACCCGCCCCTAACGGCGTGGACGTCTAGGCAAATCCTCCTACATGACAGCTTTACGCCGGATCAGATAGCGCAGTTGAACCACGAAGGCGGAGCGCTGTACCCCGTCTTGTCCGACAATCTTACGACAGCAGAAGAAATGCTCTCCTTGTTCATTGCTCACGGGGTCGACATCAACGCCGGGGACGAAAGGACAAGGCATTGGACTGCACTGCACACCGTCGCTATGGAGGGTAGCCCCGAGCGGGTTACGTTGTTGATGAAGCACGGCGCCCGAGTCGATGTGCGCGATGCAGATGGCAGAACACCGCTGGATTTCGCACGCGAGATGCAACAGAAGCACCCCACCGAGCCGAACCGCGCCGAAGTCGTGCGGCGGCTAGAGGAAACGGAAAAGCAGCCGTCCGCGCAGAAGTAGATGCGGCCCCGGTGGACACGCCGCTGTCCACCGGGCCTTCCTGAGCAAAGGGCCGACGCGGCCGCCAGCCAACCGGAGCCCCGTCCGCGTGTCCGCCGACCGAAACCGCAACGTTTCCCGCCGTCTTTCTGCTTCGTCGCCTTGCCGATTGGTGGCGATGGCCTGCTTCCGTTTCGATCCGGTTACGCCATAGACATTCTTTCATAGTGCATTCGGATCATGGCCGTATGGCATTGGTGAACGCCTCCCTCCCGAAAGGGATCGCCGTTGCGGACAGCTTGACTACGCCGCTCAATCACCTGCGCAAGTAGTATCCGCACAGCAACCCCTCCCACGCCTCGAACCGGTATTCCCGCTTCACCGCTTGCCGAAACGGATCGACGCCCGCCCAAGTGTCGGCGGGCGTCTGTCCCTGCAAGTGCTGATGCGGACGGACGAAGTTGTAGAAGAAACGGAACTCGCCGAGCGCCGAGTTCAAGGCTTCGAAGCTCTCGACCTCGATTCGATCCAACTTCTACTTGAGCGTCAGGAACAGCCGCTCGATGCGTCCGTTCTGCCAGGGGCAACCCGGATCGGCGCGCTGATGGCGGATGCCCGCCAGACAGAGCACGGTGCGGAACAAGCGTGAGACGAACACCGATTCGTTGTCCGTGCGCAGCGCCATGGGTTTGCCGTATTTCCCGATCGCCAGAAACAAGTGCCCGAGCAACGTCCACGAACACTTGTTCGGCAGCACCGTCAGCTTGAGCAAAGCGCGGCTGCCGTGATCGAGCAGGCCGAGGATGGAATGCACCTGTCCCATCGCGTCGACCTTGCCCGTCAAGTCCATTGCCCAGACGAGATTGCTGGGTACGGGTGATGGTACGCGGTGCTTGATCGTGCGCCGCAGGATTGCGATCTCGTACTGATGCTTGCGGATGGTCTCGGCGACGAAGGACTTGCCGACCGTCGCCCGCCGCCTGATTTCCTTGGGGCGCGCGAAGCGCCGATCGAAGGTGTCCGCGATGCGCCGGCAGCCGGCATCGGCCATGAGCGCCTTCGGGCGCATCACCTCATGCCGCACCCACGCAGGCTTGCACGTTCGCCGGCAGGCCGGCTTTGCCTTCCTCGACCGCCGCGTTCCCGACTTCCGCTTGCGTCCGAAGCGGCGCGCAACCTATTCCATCATCCAAAGCAAGCAAACCAGCAGGTCGAACAGCATCGAGCGCCCTCCGCGAAGCGTCGCATTGTAGCTGCATGGCATGGCATGGCATGGCATGGCATGGCAACGGCAGGAAGGCCAGGCTGGCCGCGCAGAATCCCAACCGCCGCTGCGCGGGAACCAACCCCACGCAGAAGCCGGCCGCGCTCGAATTGATTCCTGGAAGGCTGGTTGTCGGTCGATTTCCCTACTCCGCCGCAGACGCATAGCCCCGTCAGATCATGCCCCGAGATTCCCTTGAGGCACAACTCACGTAGCCTACGATGACCTTTCGCTCGCTCCCTAAGAAGATGCATCCGGAATCGCGGAGGCGCTCTCTTTGCCATCGACATTGCCGGTGCTGCCGTGCTCGACACACTCGAGCAGTGCGAGCAGGCCTTTGAGCAGCGCGATCGGTGCCGGCGGGCAACCGCGGATGTGCAAATCGACTTGGAGGACTGAAGAAACGCCGCCGACGCAGGCATAGCTGCCGGCGAACACGCCGCCGTCGCGCGCGCAGTCGCCCACCGCGACGACCCACTTCGGGTGCGGGGTCGCCTGGTAGGTGCGTTCGAGGGCTTCGCGCAGATTGGTGGTCACCGGGCCCGTGACAAGCAGCATATCGGCGTGGCGCGGAGAGGCGACAAAACGCATGCCAAAACGCTCGAGATCGTAGAGGACGTTGCCGAGCGCGTGGATCTCGAGTTCGCAACCGTTGCACGAGCCGGCATCGACCTCTCGGATGGCCAGCGTTCGACCCAGGCGCACGCGCGCGACACGGTTGACCTGCGCCGCCAGTTCGGCCGCTGCGGCATCGTCCCTGAGCGGTGCCGCCTCGGTCAGCGGTCCGTGCAACAGGCTCTTGAACAGCAGTCGGCGCATGCGCGCATCCTCAAAGGTCGTGCCCCGAGTAGGAGCAGTTGAAAGACTTGTTGCAGAGCGGAAAGTCGGCGACGATGTTGCCCTCGACGACGGCCTCAAGCAGCGGCCACTGGAACCAGGATGGGTCACGCAGGTGGCAGCGCAGGAGTCGGCCGTCGGCCCCGGTGCTGACCCAGACCAGCACGTCACCGCGGAAGCCTTCGACCATGGCGACGCCTTCCTGCACCTCGGCGAGCGGTTGCGCGGCAAGCGAGGTTCTCACCGGTCCGGACGGAAGCTGCGGCAGGATCTGGTCGATGATAGCCATGCTCTGTTCGACCTCGCGAATGCGAATCCAGATGCGGGCGTCCACGTCGCCTTCTTCCAGCACCGGCACTTCGAACTGCAACTGGTCGTAGGGCGGATAGCCCGGTGTGCGGCGGGCGTCGAAAGCGCGCCCGGAGGCCCGGCCGACGTAACCGCCGGCGCCGAATTGCCGGGCGAGCTCGGCCGACAGGATCCCGGTGCCGACGGTCCGGTCCTGCAACGAGGCGGTGTTGTCGTACAGTTCGACGAGTTCGGGGAAGCGCGTGCGCACCTCGGTGAGGAGGCCGACGATCGTCTGCGGCCCATCGTCCGGCAGGTCGTCGCGTACTCCTCCGGGAACGATTCGATCCATCATCAGGCGGTGGCCGAAACAACGGTCTGCCACGCGCAACACCTGCTCGCGGAGAATCCCGAATTGCGCGTGCAGCATCGCGAATGCGGCGTCGTTGCAAATGGCGCCGATGTCACCGAAGTGGTTGGCCAGCCTCTCCAGTTCCGCCATCAGCGCCCGTAGCCAAATCGCGCGGCCGGGAACCTCGATGCCGTGCGCCGCCTCGATTGCGCGCGCGAACGCCAACGAATAGGCCACCGTACTGTCGCCCGAGACGCGTCCGGCCAGGACTGCGGCGCGGTCTATTGTCTGGCCCGCCATCAGCGATTCGATCCCCTTGTGCGTGTAGCCGAGGCGCTCCTCGAGACGGACGATCGTCTCGCCGCTGGCCGTGAAACGGAAGTGGCCGGGTTCGATGATGCCGGCATGAACTGGACCGACCGGAATCTGGTGCAGGCTCTCGCCTTCAGCCGGAAGAAATGGATAGGACCTGGGGGCGGCCGATACGCGCTTCGCCTGCCCGAGCGGGCGGTGTAGCGGCCATGTGCCGTGGTCCAGCCAGTTGCGCACATCCGCGAGACCTTCCGGCTCGAGTCCCAACAGGTCCTGCAACGCACGCTCGAGTCGGATCGCGGGCGCATGGCGCGACCCCACCGATGGAAACCGGTTGTCCTTGCAGGCGTAGCTGAGAATTCCGGGCTTGCCCTCTGCGTCCACCAGCGCGAGGTTAACCATCGGCTGATCGCCCCAGAGCCCGAGCAGGGTGCAGCGTTCTCTCTGGAGAAGGGTGATCGCATGCTGCCAGCCGTCGCGGCCGACGACGGCACGCGGCCAGGGCCGATGCGCCGGCACCAACTTCCCTTCAGCCATGAGGTCGCGCAATGGTGTCATGTCCGCAATCGCTCCGGGTCAGCCCAGCAAACCTGCGACATGCTGGAACCAGGAAACGAGCGCGGGCGGAAGATAAATGCCTGCGGCCAGGACCAGAGCCAGATGCGCGAACATCGGTATGAAGGAAGCCTGCGTCGGAGCATCCTTGCCATAGGGATCTCCGAAGGCGAGGCCGTTGAGCCGCAGCAACAATGCACCCAAAGCCACCAGCAAGCCGACCGCCAGCGCCACCGCCAGCGCCGGTTGGCGCGCGAATGTGGACGTGATGATCAAGAACTCGCTCATGAAGATGCCCGTCGGCGGCAGGCCGACGATCGTGATCACGCCCAGGACCAGCCCCCAGCCGAGCAGCGGATGCGAAACCGTGAGCCCGCGAATATCCGACATGATCTGCGTGCCCTTGATCTGGGCGATATGGCCGACGGAAAAGAAGATGGCCGACTTGGTCAGGCTGTGATAGGCCATGTGCAACAAGCCGGCGAAGTTGGCGAGCGCGCCCCCCATGCCGAAGGCGAAGGTGATGATCCCCATGTGCTCGATCGAGGAGTAGGCGAACATGCGCTTGATGTCGTGGCGCCGATACAGCATGAACGAGGCAAACAGAACGGACAGCAATCCGAGCGTGACCATCAGCGGTCCCGGCGCCAGCGCGCCAGGATTGGCCGACATCACCATCTTGAAGCGCAGCACCGCGAACAGCGCCACGTTCAGCAACAGCCCGGACAGCACCGCCGAGATCGGCGTCGGGCCTTCGGCATGTGCGTCGGGCAGCCAGGCGTGAAGCGGGGCCAGGCCGACCTTGGTGCCGTAGCCCAGCAGCAGGAAGACGAAGGCGAGATTGAGCAGATGCGGATCGAATTCCGCGGCGCGCCTGACGAGCACGCTCCAGGCCATCGCATCGAGTCCCTCACCGACCACCGAGCTTGCCGCCAGATAGACGAGGATCGTGCCGAACAGCGCCAGGGCGATGCCGACACTGCCCAGGATGAAGTACTTCCAGGCCGCCTCGAGCGCTGCCGGGGTTCGGTAGACGCCGACCATCAAGACCGTGGTGAGCGTCGCGATCTCGATGGCGACCCACATCAGTCCTACATTGTTCGCCAGCAGCGCCAGGTTCATCGAGAGCATGAGCACCTGGTAGAGGGCGTGGTAGAAGCGCAGATTGGCCGACGTCAGGCGCCCCGTCTCGATCTCGTGCGGAATGTAGCTGGCGCTGAAGACACTGGTGGTAAAGCCGACGAAAGTATTGAGCAGGATGAACACCACATTGACGTCATCGACGATCAGGAACGAAGTCGGCTCGGGCCGGACGATCAGCAGGGAGGTCGAGGCCAGGAAGGTCAGGAGAGTTGCAATTGCGTTGAGCCGACCGGCGGCGCGATCGTCCGGCAGCAATGCCAGCAGTGCCGCACTGCCGGCCGGCACGACGAGAATCGCCGCGACCAGAAGCGGGCCGAACTCGTTCATCGATGGCTCCCGCGGAACCGTTCGAGCGCATGCACGTCCATGGTGTCGAAGCGCTCGCGAATGCGGAACAGGAAGATGCCGACCACGATCAGCGCGACGATGATGGAGAAGGCGACGCTGATCTCGACCACCAGCGGCATGCCCTTGGCGGCAGTCGCAGCCAGGATCAGTCCGTTCTCGATCGACATGAAGCCGATGATCTGGCTGACTGCGTTTCGGCGCGAGATCATCATCAGCAGGCCGAGCAGAATGACCGCCAGGGAAAAGGCCAGATCTTCGCGCGTCAGCGTCCCGGCCTCGGCCGTGATCGGCAACATGACCATGATCGACAGGGCTACCAGTCCGATG
Source organism: Rhodocyclaceae bacterium (assembly GCA_041480065.1). GTDB lineage: Bacteria > Pseudomonadota > Gammaproteobacteria > Burkholderiales > Rhodocyclaceae > Fen-999. The sequence goes on along the minus strand of JBGOZF010000098.1, from coordinate 4,569 downwards.
CCGGCCAGCATGGTCAGGCCGATGCCGCCGATGGTCTCGATGGTCCGATGGATGCCCAGGCGGACGATGATGCGGTGCAGCGATACCGGAATGATGATGGCCTTGACCACCAGCGCGATGGCGGCCGTGATATAGAGATGAGGCGCGACCTGGATGTAGGCTTGCCAGGCGACCGACAGCGAAACGACGAATGCATGCAGGGCAAATGTATTGAGCAGGCCGAACATGCGGTCCTGGTACAACAGCATGAAGCTCACCAGCACGAGTCCGCCGGCGAAACTGTGGGCAACGTCGAGGGCGAGGCGATCCATCACGAGGCGCGCGAAACGAAGAGAAGCAGCGTTGCCAGCAGCCCGAGCATGAGCGCAACGCCGAGAAAATCGGAAACGCGGAAGACCCGCATCTTGGCCGTCGCCGTCTCGAACACGGCGAGCAGGAAACCACCTATGACGAGCTTGCCGAGGTACCAGGCCAGTGCGATCACGAAAGCGGCGAAGTCCTGGCCGCCGGTGGCGAGACCCCAGGGTGCGAATACGCAGGCGATGAGCGAGAAGTAGAGCAGCAGCTTGAGCGAGGCGGCAGCCTCGATCACCGCAAGATGCCGTCCGGAGTATTCAAGGATCATGGCCTCGTGAATCATGGTCAGCTCGAGATGGGTGGCGGGATTGTCCGCCGGAATCCTGCCGTTCTCGGCGATCGCCACCATGATCAGCGCCAGCAGCGACATGGCCAGGGACACGCGCAAACCGACCTCGGGCCGCTGCATGAAATCGGCGACCGAGGAGAGCTGGGTCGACCCCGCCAGCAGCGACAAGGTGAATACGAACATCAACATCGCCGGCTCGGCCAGAGAAGCGATCATCATTTCGCGGCTGGAGCCGATGCCGCCGAAGCTGGTGCCGACGTCGAGGCCGGCCAGGGCCAGGAAGAAGCGTGCGGCGCCGAGCAGCGCGACGATGGCGATGAGATCGGCGGCGGAGCTGAATATCAGTCCGGTGGCGAAGGTGGGGACCAGCGACGCCGCGATCAGGGTGGTGGCGAAAATGATGTAGGGCGCGACGCGAAACAGCCATGAAGCGTTTTCGGCCAGCACCACCTCTTTTCGAATCAGCTTGAGCAGATCGCGGTAGGGCTGCACGATGGGAGGACCCTGGCGGCGCAGCAGTTGCGCCTTGACCCAGCGGATGTAGCCTGTCAGCAACGGCGCCAGGGCCAGCACCAGCAGGAGCTGGACGAACTGGACCACTGCATCGCGGATCAGTTCCATATCGTCAGCACGATCAGGAGAATCACGACGCTGGAAAATACGAGGCTCAGGTAAGCACGGATGGTCCAGGACTGCACCTTGTTGAGGAGGTCGGCGCCGAAGCCGACGACATGCTCGACCGGTGCGTACAACGCATCCCAGACGAGGTCGCGCAGATGCACGTGGAATGTTGCGGGCCGCGTGTCCCCGGGGCATGGCATATCGACCTCCTCGCGGGCGTGGAACGCCAAGGTGCCGAAGACGCGTCGTATCGGCTGGGCAAAACTGCCGGCCGTGTATTGGGTCATCGGGCTGGCATCGGGAAATCCGCAATCCCAGGCCGGCGAACGCCTTACCGCGTGCGATGCCCAGCGATGAAGGACCTGCGCGCACAGTAGTGCCGCCGCGCCGATCAGGAGGAACAGCAGGAGACCGTTGTACGAGCTTCGGCTCTCCGCAATCGGCACGATCGTGAGCCATTCCAAGTCCTCCTGCGGCGGCAGCCGCGCGCCGAGAAGCTGCTGCGTCACGGGAGCAAGCGCATCGATGAAATATCCGGCCAGGACTCCGGCCAGCAGGCACAGGAGTACAAGAATGAACATGGCGGCCAGGGAGAAGGCATCGGTTTCCTGCGCCTGCTCTGCCACCTTGGTTCTGTGCCTTCCGAGGAAGGTGGCGCCGAACGCCTTGACGAAGCAGCCGGCAGCGAGTGCCGCCGACAGTGCGAGCATGCCGCCGACCGCCGGTACCAGGAACTTGAGCAGCCACTGCGGCAGCTTCGGGCTCAGCAGAATCGCCTGGAAGGTCAGCCACTCGGAGACGAATCCGTTGAGCGGAGGCAGCGCGGAAATCGCGATCGAGCCAGCCAGGAACGCAAAGGCGGTCAATGGCATTCGGTGGATCAGACCGCCCAGGCGCTCCATGTCGCGCTCGCCGGTCGCCGTGAGCACGGCGCCGGCGCCGAAGAACAGCAGGCTCTTGAAGACGGAGTGGTTGAAGACGTGAAACAGGGCGGCCGTCAGCGCCAGCGCCGCGGCCGAGCCCATGGCGTTGGCCTGGAAGGCCAGCGCCAGACCGAGGCCGATGAAGATGATGCCGATGTTCTCGACGGTGTGATAAGCGAGCAGCCGCTTCAAGTCATGTTGCATGAGCGCGTAGAGCACACCCAGGACAGCGGTGATGCCGCCTGTCACCAGGACCACGGCGCCCCACCACCAGAGGGGCGGGCCGAGCAGGTCAAAGACGATGCGGACAAATCCGTACACGGCAACCTTGGTCATCACGCCGCTCATGAGCGCCGACACGTGGCTCGGCGCCGCCGGATGGGCGAGCGGCAGCCAGACGTGCAAGGGCACCAGTCCGGCCTTGGAACCGGCCCCGACGAGCGCCAAGGCCAGCACGGTGGCGGACAGCGCCGGGGCGGGCACGGCGCTGCGGATGGCATCGAAGGCGTAGCCCCCGTCCGGACCGGCCAGAAGACCAAAGGCGAGGAGTAGCGACAGCGTGCCGAAGCTTGCCATCAGCAAGTAGATGTAACCTGCCTTGGCATTATCGCCTTGCCTGTGGTGTGCCATAACCAGCGCCCACGAGGTGAGCGACATGAACTCCCAAGTCAGCAGGAAGGTAAACGCGTCGTCGGCGAGGACGACCAGGTTCATGCCCGCCAGGAAAGCGGGAAAGAACGGAACGACGCGGCCGGGCGTCTCTTCGTGGCGCCCGTAGCCGAGACCGTACAGGCTTGCCGTGAGGCTGCCGAGATTGACGACGATGAGAAACAGCGCGGCCAGGGAATCCAGACGAAAATGCGCGCCGAGCCACGGCAGGCCGATCGGTAACCGTATCGAATGCACCGAACGGGGATCGGTGATCAGTACCCAACAAGCGACGCCCAGCGCAACCATGCTGACAGCGAGCGCGAGTGAATAGACGAACAAGGTCGTGGCGCGTCTGCGGGCACCCGCCACGGCAGCCAGACTGGTTCCGAGCAAGGCTCCAACGCATAACAGAAGGACTGTCACAGCCACCGTTTCGCTACCCTCTTCTGCAAGGGTGGAGCGATGCCGAGCGACCCCGACCGGCTGGAAATATCAGCGCGGCCTGAGTCGAACCCCGCGCCCCCCCTTCTCGCTGATCGCCCCTTCACCGATGAGCTCGACGCCCGCCGTATCCAGTGCAGCGATCAGTTTCATCAAAGACTCCACATGCCCCCGGATGACACCGTCGCTCGCTTCCATCCGCTGGATGGTCGGCAACGACAGCCCAGAGGCTTCCGCAAGTGCGCGCTGATCCATCCCCAGCAACGCCCGGGCAGCCCTGAGTTGGGAGGCACTAATCATGTTTCCTATGTGAGTTACGACGTACAAACGCTAACAACTCAATCATAGGACGTTGATTTGATCTATGCAACGGTGCTTTGAGCGGACGCGCTGAGCGTACTCTCCGCCATTTGGAGCTTTGGGGAGACAGTGAGGCCAGCCAATCCGGAATTCTCGATCCGACGCGAAGAAGATGCTGTCGGAGACCTGCTTGTCGGCCGAATCTACCTGCCGAACAAAGAGGATACGGAGAACAAGACGATGAACAGGCTGATGACAACCCAGACAACACCCAAAATCACCGGGTCTGGATCCTTAGGCATGCGAAATATTGGCACGATGATCCTCCCTGTCTGAATTGCCCGGAGTCAGCTTCCGCTGTTTATAGACCATGCGCAAGGCTCGGTCTACGTTCGCGTGGTTGGTACGGCTATGTCCGTAGCAGAGGTTTTCGGTTGATTGTTCGCGTAAAATCAGCGCACTACATTGCATACCGCACCCCCCATGAAAAGCTCCGAGATTCGCCAGGCCTTCCTCGACTTCTTTGCCGCCAAGGGCCACCAGATCGTTGCCTCCAGTTCGCTGGTGCCGCACGAGGACCCGACGCTGCTGTTCACCAACGCCGGCATGAACCAGTTCAAGGATGTGTTTCTCGGCTTCGACAAGCGGCCCTACAACCGGGCGACGACTTCGCAGAAATGCGTGCGTGCCGGCGGCAAGCACAACGACCTCGAGAACGTCGGCTACACGGCGCGGCACCACACGTTCTTCGAGATGCTGGGCAATTTCAGCTTCGGCGACTACTTCAAGCAGGACGCCATCAAGTACGCGTGGGAGTTGTTGACGGGCGTCTTCAAGCTGCCGGCCGACAAGCTCTGGGTCACGGTCTATTCCGAGGATGACGAGGCCTTCGACATCTGGACGAAGCAGATCGGTGTGCCGGCCGAGCGCTGCATCCGCATCGGCGACAACAAGGGCGCGCGCTACGCCTCGGACAATTTCTGGATG
>JBGOZF010000097.1:0-15638 GCA_041480065.1 Rhodocyclaceae bacterium | reverse complement strand
TGCAGGCCGGCGGTGCTGTTTACCGGTCGGAATTCAAGACCGAGGAATGGGTTGGCGAACTTGGCAAATACCTCTTCGCCGATGAGAAGAAGGGTATCGTTTCGCCCGTGGCGGACTGGAAAGCGCAGGCACTTCTGGATGCCCGGACCACCGACAGTCGAAAGATCTACATGGCCAGCGGGGCGACGCTGGTCGATTTCAAAGACGCCAATCTGACGACGGCCAAAGCCAACCATTGGTTCGATGCCGGACCGACGAATCCCAACGGCGCCCTGGAGCAATACCAGTTCTTCACCGCCGACCAGATTACGGCGGCCGATGCGAAGAGCATCATCGAGTATATCCGCGGCGCGCGGGGTCTCGAGGATGTCGACATCCATGGACTTCCCCGCAACAACACGACCATTACCGACGTCACCAAGCTGTACCGCGCACGGACCCACGTGCTGGGCGACATCGTCAACTCGCCGCCGGTCTATATCAAGGAATCCCTTTTCGACTACCTGGACAGCGGTTATGAAACATTCAAGACCAACATGAAGAGCCGGGAGGGAGTCGTGTATGTCGGGGCCAACGATGGCATGCTGCATGTCTTCGATGCGGCGAGCGGCCAGGAGAAATGGGCCTTCGTGCCGACGGCCGTAATGCCCAACCTTTACAAGCTGGCCGACAAGAATTACAACGTCAAGCATCGTTACTACGTCAATGGCTGGATCACCATCGCCGATGTCAATTTCGGTGGCGGCGGGAGTGACTGGCATACGGTGCTGATCGGCGGTCTGGGCAAGGGCGGACGAGCCTATTACGCGCTCGACGTGACCGATCCGAACAGCCCGCAAATGCTTTGGGAGTTCGCTTCGGCGGCTTCGGCGACAGCCACCGGGACTTTCGACGCCGACATGGGCTACACCCCCGATGGCGCCCAGGTGCACAAGTTCGATGGCGGGCCGAATAGCGGCAAGTGGGCGGCGGCGTTCGCGTCGGGCTACAACAATACCGGCCCCGGCGACGGTCAGGGGCGCCTGTACGTGCTCGATGTCAAGACGGGCGTCAAGATGGAGGAAATCGTTACCGCCGGCGGCAGCGACCCGCTGCTTTCCGGCATCGGCTGGGTCCAGGGGTGGACCATCGATGAGATGAAGGACAGCTCGGTGAAGCATGTCTATTCCGGCGACCTGGGCGGGCGCGTCTGGCGCTTCGACATCGTGGGGCAAACGGCGACGCTGCTGACCACGCTGGGAGGCGCCGCGTCGATTCAGCCTGTCACCAGCCGGGTGGCTCTGGGCACGTTCGCCAACGATGAAAATCAGCGCGTCGTCTATGTCGGTACCGGGCGCTACCTGGGATATTGCGATATCGACCCTACGCCCTACCCGATACCATGCCCGGCCGGCTCGACTTACTACCCGATAAACGCCTTGCAATCGCTGTACGCGATTCGGGATTCGGGGACCGTTCCGAGGAGCAACGTCGGCAATCCCTACTTCAAGAGCGTGGCGATCAAGCTGGCGACCGGGGACAGAAGCGGCACCATGACCTACAACAACGTGACGACCAACAGCTATGGCTGGTATTGGGACTTCCCTGCACAGGCCGGCGAGCGGATAACCGTCAAGCCGGAGCTCCTCGATAACAACACCCTGGCGGTGCTTACCAATGTCCCGGCAAGTGACAAGTGCGCAGTCGGCGGCACCGGCTGGGTCTATGTCCTTGAAACTCAGTCGGCAAGCGCACATAACGCCGAGGCGGCCAACACCTGGATATCGCTTGGCAGCACCATGGGCGCTGGCATCACGGTCCTGACGGCCCAGAGTGGCCAGCGGATCGTCGAGGTCGGCACGACTGCCGGCGGGATCCAGACAATCCCGCTCAATATCCCAAGCTATGGCAACAGCGTCCGCCGCGTTTCCTGGCGCGAACTGGCGAACTAGGGCGTAGAACCGCCGCCGAGCGCGGGGGGCGGGCCGGCTGGCTTGCCCTCCTCGGCGGCCGGAGCCGGCGGCGGCAAGTGTTCCTTGTAGATGAATTCGTCCGCCGGCCCCTTGCCGGCGGGATCGGTGGCTGAGATGCCGACCAGGCCTTCCGGCTTCTCCATCTGGCTTTCCGGAACATCCTTCAGCACCTTGCCCATGTAGCTGATCCACATCGGCAGTGCGGCGGAACTGCCGGTCTCGCCGTTGCCGAGGCGCTTGGGCTGGTCGAAGCCGATCCAGGCAATCGCAACCACGGTCGGCTGGTAGCCGCAGAACCACGCATCGATGTAATCGTTGGTGGTGCCGGTCTTGCCGGCGAGGTCGCCGCGCTTGAGTATGGCGCCGGCGCGGGCGGCGGTGCCGCGCCGGACCACGTCGTGCATCATGCTGTCCATCAGGTAGGCGTTGCGGGCGTCGATGGCCCGCAGGTTCTCGTCGCCGGCAACCACAGGCTCTGCCTGGGCGAGGACATTGCCTTTGTCGTCGATGATCTTCTTGACCACGTAGGGTTCGATCTTGTAACCGCCGTTGGCGAAGACTGAATATGCCGTCAGTTGCTGCCATGGCGTTACCGATCCCGCGCCCAGCGCCAGCGTGAGGTAGGGCGGGTGCTTGTCGGCATCGAAGCCGAAACGGGTGGCGTAATCCTGCGCATAGTGCGTGCCGATCGACCTCAGCAGCCGTATCGAGACCATGTTCTTGGACTTGGCCAGTGCCGTGCGCAGGGCCATCGGCCCTTCGTACTTGCCGTCGTAGTTCTTCGGCTCCCAGGCCTGGGAGCCGGTTTCTTCCGCCGAAATGGAAATGGGTTCGTCGGGAATCACGGAGGCGGGTGTGTAACCCTTTTCCAGCGCCGCCGAGTAGATGAAAGGCTTGAAGCTGGAGCCGGGCTGGCGCCAGGCCTGAGTGGCATGATTGAATTTGTTGCGGTTGAAGTCGAAGCCGCCGACCAGCGCGCGTACGGCGCCGTCTTTCGGGCTGGCGGCGATGAAGGCCGCCTCGACGTCGGGTATCTGGGTGATCTGCCAGGCGCCTTTTTCGTCCTTGGCAACGCGGATGATGGCGCCGCGCCGGATGCGCTTGTTGGCCGGCGCTTTGTCGTCGAGCATCCGGGCCGCGAACTTGAGCGCGTCGCCCGTCAGCGTGACGATGTCGCCGCCGCGCAAGAAGATTCGTATCTGCCTGGTGTCCGCGGCCAGCACGATGGCCGGCTTGAGGTCGTCGGCGTCTTCGAAATCCTGAAGGATGTCTTCGAGCTCCTCGTCCTGCTCGGTCTTGATGTCGGCGAGGTTGACATAGGCCTCGACTCCCCGGTAGCCGTGGCGACGGTCATAATCGAGTACGTCGCGGCGCAGGGCGGCATAGGCAGCTTCCTGGTCGGCACGGACGATGGTGGTGACGACGCGCAGTCCCGTGCTGTAGGCGTCTTCCTGATATTGCTCGTAGGCGATCTGGCGTGCCATTTCCGCGACATAATCGGCATGGACGCCGAAGCTGTTGATCTCGTGCTTGACGTGCAATGCCTCCTGTTGGGCGCTGCTGTGCTGCTTGTCGTCGATATAGCCAAGCTCCTGCATGCGCCGCAGAACATACAACTGGCGCAGCCGGGCGCGCTTCGGGTTCGCGACCGGATTGAACGACGACGGCGCCTTGGGCAGACCGGCGAGCATGGCGGCTTCGGCGAGCGTGACGTCCTTCAGTTGTTTGCCGAAATAGATCTGGGCGGCGGCAGAGAAGCCGTAGGCACGCTGGCCGAGATAGATCTGATTGACGTAGAGTTGGAGGATCTCGTCCTTCGACAGGTTATGTTCGATCTTGAAAGACAGCAGGGCCTCGTACAGCTTTCGGGTCAGGGTCTTCTCCGAGGAGAGAAAGAAGTTTCGGGCCACCTGCATGGTGATGGTCGAGGCGCCCTGGCGTTTGCCGCCACTGGTGAAATTCGACAAAGCCGCACGCACAATGCCCTGCAAGTCGACCCCGGGATGCTGGTAGAAGCGCTCGTCCTCGGCGGCAAGAATCGCCTGTTTCATGGTGACGGGCAGCTCGCCGATGCGTACCACGTCGCGCCGTTCCTCGCCGAACTCGCCGATCAGGTAGCCGTCGGCCGAGTAGACGCGCAACGGAATCTTGGGCCGATAGTCGGTCAATACTTCCAGCGAGGGCAACTGCGGATAGGCCATGACGACGAAAATCCCGGCCAGCGCGAGTGCGACCAGACACGCGCCGGCGAGAAGCCCGATCGGATAGGCGATCCAGCGATAAATACGAAGAGAAGGCAGAGGCAAGGCGGACTCGGTGTCGATATCGGCAGGCGATTATATCGGGTGCCGGCACACAGCCAGGGAAAGCAGATAAAGGCCTCAAGAAAAATCCTTTACATCCGATATTGTTGCTGATAGCATCTCAAGTAAATTATCCGTTACCCACCTAAGCTAAGGTTCTGAAAGGGGAAATTCTTGCAGGTCGATTTCTCGATCTTCAACCCCAAGGCTCGCCCCTTGATCGGTTTGGACATCAGCACGTCCGCCATCAAAATGGTCGAGTTGACGGAGAGCGGCAAGGATGCCTATCGCGTAGAGCGGTACGCCATCGAGCAACTGCCGCGAGATGCCGTGGTCGACGGAAACATCGCCAACCTGGAGGCGGTGGCCGAGTCGGTTCGCCGTTGCTGGACGCGCCTTGGCACGTCGACGAAATACGTTGCCATGTCACTGCCTACCGCGGCCGTGATCACCAAGAAGATCATTCTGCCGGCCAATCTGCGCGAGATGGAAATGGAAGTGCAGGTGGAGTCGGAGGCCAATCAATACATACCCTTCGCGCTGGACGAGGTCAATCTCGACTTCCAGGTGCTTGGGACCGCACCGTCGAGTCCGGACGAAGTCGAGGTGCTGATTGCCGCGTCGCGCAAGGAAAAGGTCGAGGACAGGGTTGCCAGCGCCGAGGCGGCGGAGCTGAAACCGATCGTCATGGACGTGGAATCCTTCGCCATGCAGGCTGCGTTCGAGTTGGTACGGCCTCAACTCGCTGCAGAGGGCAAGGACCAGATCGTCGCATTGGTGGACATCGGCGCCGTCGCCACCAAGGTCATGGTGTTGCGCGGCGATCAGCCGGTCTATTCGCGCGAGCAGGCGTTCGGCGGCGGTCAACTGACCCAGGAAATCATGCGCGCCTACGGCATGAGCTTCGAGGAAGCGGAGTCGGTCAAGCGCTCAGGTTCGGCTCCCGAGAACTACGAACCCGAATTGCTCCGTCCCTTCGTCGAGAATCTGGCTCTGGAAGTATCGCGGGCATTGCAGTTCTTCTTTACATCCACGCAGTTCAATCAGGTGCACCACATCGTGCTGGCCGGCGGCTGTGCCGCGATTCCCGGCGTCGATGAGGTTGTAGCAACGCGAACCCAGGTTCCCACGGTGATCGCCAACCCGTTCGCCGGCATGGTGCCGTCGTCGCGCATACGGCCGCGGCAACTGATGGCCGATGCGCCGTTGCTGATGGTCGCTTGCGGCCTGGCCTTGCGGAGGTTCGATCAGTGATCCGCGTCAATCTACTGCCGCATCGGGAAGAGAAGCGCAAGGCGCGGCGCCGGCAGTTCTACGCTCTGTCAGGTTTGGTGCTGCTGTTGGCATGCGTGATCTGGCTGCTCGGCTATACCTTGATCAGCAGCCTGATCAGTTCCCAGGACGAGAAGAATACGTTCCTGAAAAAGGAAGTTGCGGAACTGGACAAACAGATCGACGAAATCAAGAAGATCAAGGAGCAGACCAACGCCTTGCTTTCCCGCAAACAGGTGATCGAATCGTTGCAGGCAAATCGCGCCGAAACCGTCTATCTGTTCAACGAACTGGCGCGACAGGTTCCTGCCGGCATCTACCTGCGGTCGATCAAGCAGGCCGGGGGCAAGATAACGTTGAATGGCTACGCCCAGTCAAGCGCACGGGTGTCGACCCTGATGCGCAATCTCGATGAATCACCGTTGATGGAGAGGCCCGATCTGGTCGAGGTCAAGGCGGTGACAGTGGAGAAGCGGCGCCTGAACGAGTTTACGCTTAATGTCTTCTTCACCCGGCAGACTGCCGACGGCTCCAAGAAACCAGGCGCCGCCGCGCCCGGTCCCGCTGCTCAAAAGGACAAGAAACCGTGAAAAAGCCGATGGTGCCGAATGTCGGCCTGCCGGCCGTCGACTTTGGAACGCTGGTCAGCGATTTCAAGAACCTGGATCCGAAAGATCCTGGGCTGTGGCCCATTCTGCCGCGCCTCATCATATTGCTTGGCATTTTCCTGGTTTTGCTTGCAGTTGGCTGGTGGCTTGGCTGGCGGACTCAGTTGGATGATCTCGACGCGAAGCGACAAGAGGAAGACAAGCTCAAGACCGAATGGCTGGACAAGAAGCAACAGGCCGTCAACCTCGACGAATACCAGAAACAACTGGCTGAGATCAATCGGTCTTTCGGCGTGCTGCTGAAGCAGTTGCCCAATGCGTCCGAGATGGAGTCTCTGTTGGTCGATATCAACCAGGCAGGGCTCGGCCGCGGGTTGCAGTTCGAACTGTTCAAGCCGGGTACCGAAGCGCTCAAGGACTTCTACGCCGAGTTGCCGATTACCGTCAAGGTGAGCGGTACTTATCACGACTTCGGCGCTTTCACGGGCGACATTGCCAAGCTGCCCCGCATTGTTACGCTGAACGACATCGATGTTTCTCCTGCCAAGGATGGGGGACTGACCATGTCCGCAGTGGCGAAGACGTTCCGCTATCTGGATGAGGAAGAAGTCTCCCGTCAGAAGAAGGAAAAGGCGGCGGCCATGAAAGCCAAGGCGGAGGCCAAATAGCATGCGCAGCCGCTTCCCGATACTCCTGCTTCCCCTCGTTCTGGTCGCCTGCAGCGGTGAAGAGCACCAGGACATCAAGCAATGGATGGCGGATTCGAGCAAGGACATGCGCGGTCGGGTCCAGCCGATACCGGAGATCAAGGCCTTCCCCATCGTCTCGTATGACGCCGGCGACCTGATCGACCCGTTCAGTCCCGCCAAGGTCGTGCCGGAGAAGCGTGCCGGCGGTGGCGGCGTCCAGCCGGATTTCGATCGGCCAAGAGAACCGTTGGAAGCCTTCCCGCTCGAAGCCCTGAAAATGGTCGGAGTTGTTCGTGGCAAGAGCGGGCTTCATGCCTTGATCCAGGCGGGAGGCATGGTGCACCAGGTGAAGATAGGCAACCACCTGGGGCAGGATTTCGGCGCGGTGACCGCAATTACCGATGCGGAAGTCCGAGTCAAGGAGTTGGTTCAGGATCCCAGCGGCCAGACGGCCGACTGGGTCGAGCGGCTGTCAACCTTGCAGTTGCAGGAAAGCGCGGAGCCGCAGAAGGAGACTAGGAAATGAAATCTCGACATTTTGGCCTGTTGGTCCAATTTCTTGCCGCGCTACTCTTGAGCGCCACTGCTCACGCACAGACCGCCTCCGGCAGCACCGCCACCGAAGCGGTGGCGGGGAACAGTATTGAGACACTGTCGGTAACCCAGCAAAGTGGCAATACGATCATCAAGGTAGTCCTCAAGCAGCCGCTCGCTGCGCCACCGTCCAGCTTCAGCGTCGCCAATCCTGCCCGGGTGGTATTCGATTTCGCGAGTACTGCGAACGGCTTGGGCCGCACTGTGCAGCAAGTCAATGAAGGTGACCTGCGCAGCTTGAACATCGTTCAGGTGGGCGATCGCACGCGTCTGGTCCTGAATCTGAAGAAGACCGGCAGTTTCCAAGGTCAGGCGGAGGGCAACGCCTTTGTGGTGACGTTGGCGCCGAGTACCGGCGAGGCGGCGCTGGCACCGACTGTCCAGCACTTCCCGGCGACGGTGGCCAAGACCGCCGAGGTGCCTTCCATCCGCGATATCAAGTTCAGGCGGGGCAAGGCGGGCGAGGGCCTCATCACGGTCGACCTTTCCGATCCAAGCACCGGCATCGATGTGAAGCAGCAGGGCCAGAGCCTGATCGTCGACTTCCAGGGCGTCCAGTTGCCGGACAGCCTGCGTCGCAAGCTGGATGTGACCGATTTTGCTACCCCGGTGACGGCGGTCAATGCCTTGCCTCAAGGCAAGAACGCGCGCTTGGTCATCACCCCTCAGGGCCTCTGGGAGCACACCGCCTATCAGAGCGACAACCAGTTCGTCGTTGAGGTCAAGCCGCTCAAGGAGGATCCGTCGAAGATATTCCAGGGCTCGCAACGGCAGGGCTATCAGGGCGAGAAGGTCTCGCTCAACTTTCAGAACATACCACTGCGGGAACTGCTGCACGTATTCGCCGACATCACGAATTTCAACATCGTCATCAGCGATACAGTGGCCGGCAATGTCTCGCTGCGGCTGAACGATGTCCCGTGGGATCAGGCGCTGGACATCGTCCTCCAGCAGAAGGGCCTGTCCATGCGCAAGAACGGGAATGTCATTTGGATTGCTCCGAGCGACGAACTCGCCGCCCGCGAGAAGCTCGATCTCGAGTCGAAGCAGGTCATTGCGGACTTGGAGCCGGTTCGTACCGAGAGTTTCCAACTCAACTACCAGAAGGCCGACGTGCTGGTCAGTGTCTTGCTCGGGGGCATGCCCAAGGGAGTAACTCTGCCCCAGGGCGCGAAACCGACGCGGCTGCTTTCCGATCGCGGCAGCGCCTTGGTTGATACCCGAACCAACAAGCTCTTCGTAACCGATACGCCGACCAAGCTTGCCGAGATTCGCCGATTGCTGGCGGAGATCGACGTGCCGGTCCGGCAGGTTCTGATCGAGGCGAGAATCGTTGAGGCCGACAATACGTTCTCGAAGTCGCTGGGCGCGCGAATCGGTATCAACGATGGCAAGGGCCTCGCGCTGGGTGGGCACCAGTTGGGTAACGCGCGCTGGGGCATCTCGGGAACCAACTCCGATGCCAATAAGTTGTTGCCTTACGGTCCAGTAAGCTATAACGGTGGTACTGCCACTCCCTCTTGGGTTCCGACCGGGCGGATTACCGACGTAACGGCGCCCGTAAGAGATCCGGTAACCGGCGTGATTACAACACCGGGCAAGATCACCTTCGAGAATACGGCGCCGATCGGTTCGACCAACTTCAACGAATCGCAGGCAGTCAATCTGCCGGCGACCAATGCGGCTGGCTCATTTGCGCTGACGCTGTTCAACAAGTCGATGACCATGCTTCTCGGGCTTGAGATTTCGGCGATGGAGGCTGACGGCAAAGGCAAGACCATTTCCAGCCCGCGTGTGCTGACGGCCGACCAGATCGAGGCGACCATCGAGGATGGCCAGGAGATTCCTTACTGGTCGGCATCAAGTTCCGGTGCGACGACGGTTTCCTACCGCAAGGCTGTGTTGTCCTTGAAGGTGCGTCCGCAGATCACGCCGGACGGCCGGGTCATCATGACGGTTCATGTCAACAAGGACAGCGTCAATACGGCCTTGTCTACGTCCTACGGTTTGGCCATCAACACCAAGAACGTCCAGACCGAGGTATTGGTCGACAACGGCGGTACGGTGGTGATCGGTGGCATCTATGTCCAGGAGGAACTCAATAACGTGACGCGAGTCCCGGTCCTCGGCGATCTGCCGCTCCTCGGCTACATGTTCCGCAAGACGGACAAGACCGACAATCGCCGCGAACTGCTTGTGTTCCTGACGCCCAAGATCGTCAGCGAAACGCTGTCGATGCGCTAATCCGACACTGCGTATCAACGGGCCGGCATAGCCGGCCCGTTTTGTTTCTGCTGCTAGAATCGCGTCGTGATCCGTTGCGCCAACATCTACCTCGTCGGCCTGATGGGGGCCGGCAAGACCACTGTCGGCCGCCACCTGGCCAAGCGCCTGAATCGCCGGTTCTTCGATAGCGACCATGAGGTCGAGGCGAGAACCGGCGTGCGCGTGCCGGTGATCTTCGAGATCGAAGGTGAGTCCGGATTTCGCAAGCGCGAGGCCCAGGTCCTGGCCGAACTGAGCCGGGAACCCAACCTGGTGGTCGCCACGGGCGGTGGCGCTGTGCTGGCGGAAGAGAACCGACGCTGCCTGCGCGACACCGGAATCGTCGTCTACCTGAGTGCGCCGCCTTCCGTACTGTTCGAACGTACCCGACTCGACCGCAACCGGCCGCTACTGCAGGTGGAAGACCCGCTGGCGAAGCTGACCGAACTCTTTTGCCAACGCGACCCCTTGTATCGACAAGTCGCTGACATTGTCGTCGAAGGCAAGGATGGCAGTGCTGCTGCTTTGGTCCAACAGATCGAGAAGGAACTGCAAGCCCGATGCGAACCCTGAACGTCGCCCTTGGCGACCGCAGCTACCCGATCCACATCGGTTCGGGACTTCTGGAACAGGCGGATCTGATCGCCGGCGCGCTGCCTATCCCGCGCGCTGCCATCGTCACCAATGCGGTGGTCGCGCCGCTCTATCTGGACAGGCTGGCATCGCGATTACGCGGGTCGGGTGTGCGGGTATCCGAGATCATCCTGCCCGACGGCGAGGCCTACAAGAACTGGGAAACGCTCAACACGATCTTCGATGGCCTGCTGGCCGGTCGCTGCGATCGCGCCACCACGATCATCGCGCTCGGCGGCGGCGTCGTCGGCGACCTGGCCGGCTTTGCTGCGGCAAGTTACCAGCGCGGGGTACCCTTCATTCAGGTGCCGACGACGCTGCTCTCGCAAGTGGATTCTTCCGTCGGCGGCAAGACGGGCATCAATCACCCACGCGGCAAGAACATGGTCGGCGCCTTCTGGCAACCGAGGCTGGTGCTGGCCGACACGGATACCCTGAACACCCTTCCCGACCGGGAACTCTCCGCCGGCATGGCCGAGGTCATCAAGTACGGCTTGATTCGGGATCTGCCCTTCCTCGAATGGCTGGAAGCGAACATGGGCCGGCTGATGACGCGCGATGGCGAAGCGCTCGCCTACGCAATCGAGCGTTCCTGTGCCAACAAGGCGGAAGTGGTTGCCAGCGACGAACGCGAAACGGCGAAGGATGGCGGTCGGGCGCTTCTGAATCTCGGCCATACATTCGGGCACGCCATCGAGACCGGACTCGGCTACGGTGAGTGGCTGCACGGAGAGGCGGTTGCCGCTGGAACCGTGATGGCTGCCGCGCTGTCGCATCGTCTGGGATGGCTAGGGACGGACGAGATCGACCGGGTCAAGAGACTTCTCATCCGGGCTGGTCTGCCCGTTAGCGGGCCGAAGCTGGGAGTCGACCGCTACATCGAATTCATGGGCCACGACAAGAAGGTGATCGGTGGCCGCCTGCGGCTGGTGCTGCTGAAGCGCCTTGGCGAAGCGGTCACCTATGCCGATGTCGGCGAGTCGGACATTCGCGCCGCCATCGAGTCCTGCTGTGCCTGAACTTGCGGCTTACGCGGTCAGCGAGGCGAACTCACGCGGACGCATCCATCCCGAACCGCGGCCGCAAGTGCGCAGCGAATTCGCACGCGACCGTGATCGGATTGTCCATTCCACCGCCTTCCGCCGCCTCGAATACAAGACCCAGGTTTTCGTCAATCACGAAGGCGATCTGTTCCGCACCCGGCTGACGCACTCGATCGAAGTCGCGCAGGTGGCCCGTTCGGTGGCGCGGGGTCTTCATTTGAACGAGGACCTGACCGAGGCGATCGCATTCGCGCACGATCTGGGCCACACTCCGTTTGGCCATGCCGGCCAGGATGCCCTGGACGAGTGCATGCGCGACCACGGCGGCTTTGAGCACAACCTCCAGAGCCTGCGCATTGTCGACCGCCTGGAAGAGCGCTACGGTGCCTTCGATGGCCTCAATCTCATGTTCGAGACGCGCGAGGGCATACTCAAACACTGTCCGCCGGCCAAGGCCGAGACGCTGGGCGACGTGGCCCGGCGCTTTATCGACGGTGGCCGCCCGTCGCTGGAGGCCCAGATCTGCAACCTCGCCGACGAGATCGCCTACAACAACCACGACGTCGACGACGGCCTGCGTTCCGGCCTCCTGAGCATCGATCAACTCGGAGAGGTCGGGCTATTCGCCCGCCATGCGGCCGAGGTGCGCAACGAGTTTCCCGGCATCGGCGAGCGGCGACTGGTGCATGAGACCGTGAGACGCATGATCGGCGCCCTGGTGACTGATCTGCTCGAGGAATCGGCACGGCGCATTGCCTGCTCCGGTGTCCAGACCCTGGACGAAGTCCGCAGCAGACCAGCCTTGATCGGTTTTACTCAAGCGATGCAAGCAGAGAACCTCGCGCTGAAGCGCTTTCTTCTCGAACACCTCTATCGGCACCCGCAGGTGATCGCGATGACCGACAACGCGCGCCGCGTCATACGCGACCTGTTCAAGGCCTTCATGGCCGACCCCGCGCTGATACCGGCCCAGTACCGCCAGCCCGCGGAAGTCGACCAGCCGCGCACCGTCACCGACTACATCGCCGGCATGACCGACCGCTACGCTCTGCGCGAGCATCAGCGCCTGTTCGGTGTCGAACACCAGCCGGTGCTGCCGGCGTCTTGAGTCCCGGGCAGGTTCTGGGGTATATTTAGCAGTTCGCCCAACAAGACCAATCAAGCCGGGGAGGAGTGCGCACCCCGGCTTTTTTTGACGGCCGCTCTTCAGCTTCAGGATTGCAGATGGAACCTCTTAGCCCACCCCAGCGACAGGGCCTTTACGACCCCGCCTTCGAACACGACGCCTGCGGCGTCGGTTTCGTCGCCCATATCAAGAACCGGAAGAGCCATGCCATCATCGAGCAGGGCCTGCAGATTCTCGACAACCTGACCCACCGTGGCGCCACCGGCTACGATCCGCTGCTCGGCGATGGCGCCGGCATCCTGATCCAGTTGCCCGACGCTTTCCTGCGCGAAGAGGCGGGCAAACTCGGCATTGCTCTGCCTGCCGAAGGTTCGTACAGTTGCGGCAATGTCTTCCTGCCAAGATCGACCAATGGCCGTGCGGCCTGCGAGTCGGCCCTGGTCCGCATCGTTGCCGAAGAGGGCCAGGAGTTCCTTGGCTGGCGCGACGTTCCGCGCGACAACATGGGCCTGGCCCAGGCGGCCAAGGACGCCGAGCCGGTGGTGCGCCAGGCCTTCGTCGGCCGGGGCGCATCGACGCCCGATCAGGATGCCTTCGAACGCAAGCTGTTCGTCATACGCAAGCGCGTCGAGCACGAAGTGCGCCGCCTCAATCTCACCGACGGCCGCCAGTTCTACGTTACGACGCTTTCCTCGCGCACCATCGGCTACAAGGGTATGCTCCTCGCGCACCAGGTTGGCGAGTACTACCTCGACCTTAAGGACACGCGCATGGTCTCCGCGCTGGCCCTTGCGCACCAGCGCTTCTCGACCAACACCTTCCCGACCTGGGATCTCGCCCATCCCTTCCGGATGATCGCCCATAACGGCGAGATCAACACCCTGCGCGGCAACATCAACTGGATGGCCGCCCGCCAGAAGGCGATGTCCTCCAAGTGGCTGGGCGAGGATCTCGACAAGTTGTGGCCGCTGATCGTCGAAGGCCAGAGCGACTCCGCCTCTTTCGACAACGCACTGGAACTCCTGGTCATGGGCGGCTACTCGATGGCTCACGCCATGATGCTGCTGATCCCCGAAGCCTGGGCCAGCAACCCGCTCATGGACGACGAGCGTCGCGCCTTCTACGAGTTCCATGCGGCGGTCATGGAGCCGTGGGACGGCCCCGCTGCGGTAGCTTTCACCGATGGACGCCAGATCGGCGCCACGCTCGATCGCAACGGGCTGCGACCCGCGCGCTACCTGATTACCGAGGATGACATCGTGCTGATGGCCTCCGAAATGGGCGTGCTGAACTTCCCGGAAGAGAAGATCGTCAAGAAGTGGCGCCTGCAGCCGGGCAAGATGTTCCTCATCGATCTCGATCAGGGCCGCATCATCGACGATGCCGAACTGAAGCGGACGATCGCCACCGAAGAACCCTACCGTCAGTGGATCGAGGAATCCCGGATCTTCCTGTCCGACCTGCCGGCCGGCAAGAGCGCGGCCAAGCCCAAGGCATCATTGCTCGACAGCCAGCAGGCCTTCGGCTACTCGCAGGAAGACGTCAAGTTCATCATGGAGCCCATGATCCGGACCGGCGAGGAGCCGGTCGGTTCCATGGGTGCCGACACTGCGCTGCCGGTGCTGTCGCGCAAGAACAAGTCGCTCTACCTCTACTTCAAGCAGATCTTCGCCCAGGTGACGAACCCGCCGATCGATCCGATCCGCGAGGAAATCGTCATGTCGCTGACCAGTTTCATCGGCCCGCGGCCGAATCTGCTCGGCATCGCCAACG
This sequence comes from Rhodocyclaceae bacterium, assembly GCA_041480065.1. Lineage (GTDB taxonomy): Bacteria > Pseudomonadota > Gammaproteobacteria > Burkholderiales > Rhodocyclaceae > Fen-999. The sequence goes on along the minus strand of JBGOZF010000097.1, from coordinate 1,380 downwards.
ACGAAGAGGGCCTGACGCCTCGCCTCGAGGCGCATCAGCCGGTGCTGAGCGACGAGGATTGCGCGCGTCTGCGCGACATCGACAAATTGACCAAGGGTCACTTCAAGTCGCTGGTCCTCGACATCACCTATCCGGTGGCCGAAGGTGCCGCTGGTTGCGAGCCGGCGCTCGTTCGTCTCTGCGCCGAAGCCGAAGCTTCGGTGGGCAAAGGCTACAACATCGTCATCCTCAGCGACCGCAGTATCGCGGCGGATCGCGTTGCCATTCCCGCGCTGCTCGCTTGCGCGGCCGTCCATCACCACCTCGTCAAGAAGGGGCTGCGCACCAGCACGGGTGTCGTCGTCGATACCGGCTCGGTGCGCGAAGTGCATCACTTCGCCCTGCTGGCCGCCTACGGTGCCGAGGCGATCTGCCCCTGGCTGGCTTTCGCTACCGTCAAGGAGATGGCGGGTCTCAGTGGCCAACATGGATCCAAGGATGCCCTCAAGAACTACATCAAGGCCATCGGCAAGGGGCTGAACAAGGTGATGTCCAAGATGGGTATCTCGACCTATCTGTCCTATTGCGGCGCCCAGATCTTCGAAGCCATCGGCCTCAACGCCGAGTTCGTCGCCCGCTATTTCACCGGCACCGCCACCCAGGTCGAAGGCATCGGTCTGACCGAAGTCGCCGAAGAAGCCGTGCGCACCCATCTGGCGGCCTTCTCGAACGACCCGGTACTCGCCAACATGCTCGACGTCGGCGGCGAATACGCGTTCCGCGTTCGCGGCGAGGACCACATGTGGACGCCGGATGTCATCGCCAAGCTCCAGCACGCCACACGCTCCGGCAAGTTCGAGACCTACAAGGAATACGCCAAGCTGATCAACGACCAGTCGGTTCGCCATATGACCCTGCGCGGCCTGTTCGAGATCAAGCCCGCCGGTCCGCCGGTGCCGCTCGACGAGGTCGAATCGGCCAAGGAAATCGTCAAGCGTTTCGCCACCGGTGCCATGTCGCTCGGCTCGATTTCCACCGAGGCGCACACGACGCTGGCCATCGCCATGAACCGCATCGGCGGACGCTCCAACACCGGCGAAGGAGGCGAGGATCCGATGCGCTTCAAGCCGGTCGAGGGGACCAAGAAGCTCTCCGAACTGATCGGCGCCTCGCGCATCGAACGCGATCTCATCTTGAAGGAAGGCGACTCGTTGCGCTCCGCCATCAAGCAGGTCGCCTCCGGCCGCTTCGGCGTCACCGCCGAGTACCTCGTCAACGCCGACATGATGCAGATCAAGATGGCGCAAGGCGCCAAACCCGGCGAGGGCGGCCAGCTCCCCGGCTACAAGGTCGATGCGGTGATCGCGCGCGTGCGCCATTCGACGCCGGGAGTCGGCCTCA